>JAFSKK010000043.1 GCA_017448965.1 Bacteroidaceae bacterium
CCGGCTTGGGGTTCACGCCACAAGCGGCTTGTCCCCTACTCCACAAAGGAAGTCGTTCATAACTTATGAATATTTGTTCATAACTTATGAATAATTATCCGTAAGTTATGAATAATTGTCCATAACTTATGAACAACTTCTGCGATTTGTAGACTTTTGGAGGTTATTTGATGAGGATCTTACGACCACCTTTGATGTAGATGCCCTTATGAGGATGCAGGCTCGGTTGGTCTCGTTGAACCCTGCGCCCGATTCTATCCGCATCCATGTGGGATTGCCGTTGTTGTATTGCATGATGTATTTGCCTGCAGCATCGGCTCCTTCCATGTAGCGCATCGTGCCATAAAGCGTGAAATTCCTTTTGGTTACTCCATTCAGCGTTGTTTTGTTGGTCACATCTTCCTTGTAAAATCAGAGAAATGCTGCTCATTCATCGCATGAAAAATGAGGTGATACAATAAAAATCATTAAAAACTGACAGAATTTCATTGTCGGTTGGGGGAAAATGTGTAATTTTGTCACGATTTTGTGTATAGACAACTATGGACGAGAAAACAATACAGCAGGTGAAGCAGCGGTATGGCATCGTGGGAAACTATGAGGGGCTGAACCGAAGCATCGACATCGCCATTCAGGTGGCACCGACGGAGTTGTCGGTGCTGATTTATGGTGAGAGCGGTGTGGGCAAGGAAGTGCTGCCGAGGGTGATACACGACAATTCCACCCGCAAGCACAACAAGTATTTCGCCATCAACTGCGGTTCGCTGCCTGAGGGTACGATTGATTCGGAGTTGTTTGGCCACAAGAAGGGTTCCTTCACGGGTGCTGTAGATGACCGCGAGGGCTATTTCAGTGTGGCGAACAACGGAACGCTCTTCCTGGACGAAGTGGGTGAACTGCCTTTGGCCACCCAGGCGCGACTGCTGCGTGTGCTGGAGACGGGCGAATACATCCGTGTGGGTGAAAGTGAGGTGAGGAAGACCAATGTGAGGATTGTGGCTGCCACGAATGTGAACATGCAGAAGGCCATCCGCGAGGGAAAGTTCCGCGAGGATTTGTATTACCGTCTGAACACCATCCCTATCAGCATGCCGCCGTTGAGGGAGCGTGGCAGGGACATCGAACTGCTGTTCCGCAAGTTTGCCTACGACATTTCGGAAAAATACCACATTGAACCTGTGCGACTGACGGAAGACGCGCGCGTACTATTATTAAAATATAAGTGGCCGGGCAATATCCGCCAACTGCGCAATCTGGTGGAGCAAATCAGCATCATCAGCCAGGAGCGTGAAATCACATCGGAGATACTGAACAGTTATGGTGTGACCGACGATTCGCGAGGCGAGACAGGATTGGTGCTGCATGGGGCCAACCGCGATATGCATGCTCCTGAGACGCACAGTTATGAGAAGGAGCGCGATATGCTCTTCCAGCTGTTGTCGAGCATCGGCAAAGAGGTGAAAGACCTGAAGGAACTGGTGCACAACAACGTGGACAACCTGCACAGCACTCCACAGGAGAACTATCGTGTGTATGACGAGGAGATGGACGACATGAACATCCCCATGCAGTATGGACGGAAGTCGGTCATCCAGCCTTCGCAGCCGTATGTGGTGAATGGCCAACGGTATCCGTCGCAAGGAAATGGCAACATGCCTTACGAACACCAGAACATTCAGGAGGTGGACATCGAGACCATTGAGGAAACTCCCATGTCGAACAAGGAACTGATGAAGAAGAACATCATCGACTCGCTGAAGCGCAACAATGGGAACCGCAAGAAGACAGCGAAAGAACTGGACATCTCGGAACGCACCTTGTACCGAAAAATCAAGGACTACGGGTTGGAGATTTAGAGAGTAAGGTGAAAATTAAAAGATGAAAATGAAGAGAAAAACGATTATAGGAAGTTTGATTCTGCTGAGCGTCGCTGTATTGACTGCTTGCACCGTGAGTTATAAGTTCACGGGTACAAGCATCGACTACACGAAGACGAAGAGCATCAGCCTCGACAAGTTCCCCATTCGTGCCAACTACGTGTGGAGCCCGATGGAGTCGATGTTCTACAACTCGCTGAGCGATGAGTTCTCGCAGAAGACCAAACTGAAAGTGCTGAAGCGTGGTGGCGACCTACAACTGGCTGGAGAAATTGTGGAATATAGCCAGACGAACAAGAGCATCAGTTCTGATGGTTACTCTGCACAGGTGCAACTCAAAATCACGGTGAACGTGCGTTTTACAAACAACACGAAGCACGACGAAGACTTTGAGAAACGCTTTAGCGCAACAGCGGAATATCCTGCCACACAGCAACTTATCAACGTGCAAGAACAGTTGGTTCAAGAGATGATAGACGATATTGTCGACCAAATCTTTAACGCCACAGTTGCCAACTGGTAATCAGAAAGAAAAATCTTTACCGACACATTGACGATGGACATAAAAGAACTCATAGAAGATCCTTCCAAACTCACGGCTGACACGCTGCCGGAATTGAAGGCACTTGTGGAGAAATACCCCTTCTTCCAGGTGGCACGTCTGCTCTATATAGCTAATCTCTACAAACTGCACTCGAAAGAGTTTGGTGCAGAACTGAGAAAGGCCAGCGTGTTTGTGCCCGACCGAAAAGCCTTGTTCGAACTGACCGAAGGTGTCAACTACGAATTGCCTTCGATGGCCAACAACATCAGCATCGAGACGGAAGGCGACGAAAACAGAACCATCTCGCTCATCAACAAGTTCTTGACTGGAGACAGAAAGGAGGCTGTGGAGAGTGAAAGTGACAAAACGGAGAGATTGGTACCATCGTTGGTTGATTTGACCAGCGACTATGCTTCCTTCCTGGAACAACAGACAGAGAAGAAGGAAACGGCAAGTCCATCGACCAGTGCGCCCAAACTGAAAGGCGCTGCGCTCATCGACAACTTCATCGAAGAAACCAAGGGAAAACAGCGTCTCGACATCCCCGAAATGGCTAACGACGAGGAGGTGGGAGACGGTGAATTTGTGTCGCCCCAATTCTCTGACGAGGATGAAGAAATCTACACGGAAAGCATGGTGAACATCTACATCAAACAGCGCAGATTTCAGCAGGCACTGGAAATATTACGCAAGATTTCTTTGAATAATCCGAAAAAAAGTTCTAACTTTGCAGCGCAAATTAAGTTGCTGGAATTCATCTTGGAAGAAAACAAGTGAGAAATTCTACTATAACTAAAAGAAAACTAAACAGATAACAATAAAAACAAACTAATAAAATGTATCCACTTATCATTGTACTCGTACTTCTCGCATCAGTTTTGATGTGTGGAATTGTTCTTATTCAGGAATCAAAAGGCGGTGGTCTTGCATCCAGCTTCGCCTCTTCCAATCAAATTATGGGTGTGCGCAAGACAACAGACTTCCTTGAGAAGGCTACATGGGGCTTGGCTATTGCTATGGTTGTGCTCAGCATCGTTTCTGCTGCGTTCGTGACGAAGACAACCATCGAAGAAGCACCTATCAACATCACAGCACCTGCTCAGTCAACTGATGCGGAGAATGTTCCAACATTCCCAGCAACTGGCACACAGACTCCTGCTGAATAAGCATAAAAAAGAATAACAGGTTAACGTAAGAGCCGCAGATGATGTCTGCGGCTCTTCTTTTTGGACGTTTTTCATGTCTTTTTATGGAAAAAGTGGACAAAAATCGAAAAAAAAATCCCAAATTACTTCTGTTTAAAAAAAAATATATATCTTTGCAACATGATCACCTTAGCAAAACATATTGAACTTTTGCTGATTGAGCACGATTGTGTGATTGTGCCAGGACTGGGTGGCTTCATTGCTAACCATGTAGATGCACAGTACACGGAAGGGGAAGAGCACCTGTTCCTCCCACCCTATCGCACCATTGGCTTCAACCAGCAGTTGCAGATGAATGATGGTCTGTTGGTGCAGTCATACATGACAGCCTATGAGACCTCATATCCCTTTGCCAATCTGCAGATGGAGAAAGATGTGGAGAAGTTGCTGTATGAACTGGACATGAACGGTGAATACACCTTCGAGAACATCGGAGTCATCAGAAAGGATCTGAACCAGAACTTCATTTTCACGGCATTGCAATCGGGTGTGCTCACCCCTTCTCTCTATGGCCTCTACTCGTATGAGATGAAGTCGTTGCAGCAGGTTGTCAAAGAAAAGGAAATTGCACAGCACCTGCAGGCAACATCGCCCATGCGCATTGCCAAAGAAAGCGAAGAGGACACCAAGTCTCCAAGGACAAAGTCAAAGACGAAGGATTTGGTCATCCACATCAACCGTCATTGGCTCGACTTTGGCATTTCCGCAGCAGCAGCCATCCTGCTGTTCTTCTGTTTCTCGTATCCAACCATGCGAAACGCGAACGGCGAGTCGGACACCGTTGTGGCCGCATTTACTCCCGGCAGCAGAACGGTTCTCCAATCACAACCCGTCACAGTGGAGCATCAGACAACCGCCGCTCAGTCTGTTGAGACACCAGCCACTCAGGCAAAAGAGATTTCAGAAACTGAACCTGCTAATGAGGTGGCAGAAACAGCAAGCGAACCTGCTGAGAACACACCAGCAGCAAGCGAGCCTTCGACTACCAAGTACACCATTGTCTTGGCCAGCTATGTCAACCAGACCAATGCAGAAGGTTTCATCCAACGTCTGGGTGATGAAGGGTTGAAGGAGGGACGATTTGTCAAGAACGGTAAAACCAGCAGAATCCTCTACTCAGAATATGCCAGTGAGGCCGATGCAAGAAGCGCACTCAACTCACTTCGTCAGCAGAACTCCGCCTTCGAGAGTGCTTGGATTCTTCCATTAGAAAAGTGACAAGAAGATGAAAAGAGTCAAGTGCCCCAAATGCGACAATTACACTGTTTTTGACGAGACCCAATATGCCGATGGACAATCCCTGATTTTTGTGTGCGAACACTGCAAAAAGGAATTTGGCATCCGCATCGGGAAATCAAAACTGTCCAACAAGCATGAGGAGAAAACGCTTGACGAGCAGGCCTACAGCCAAGACTATGGAAGCATTGTGGTGGTGGAAAACCGCTTTGCTTTCAAGCAGGTGATTCCGTTAGACTATGGAGAGAATGAATTTGGGCGCTACATTCGGGGAACCAACATCAATAAGCCCATAGACACACGCGACCCCAGCATTGACACCTTTCATTGTGCCATTACAGTGAAGCGAAACAAAAAGGGAAAGTTGCAATACATCCTGCGCGATGCACCCAGCGACACGGGCACCTTTTACATGAACGAGATTCTGCGCGATGCCGACCGTATCAATCTGGAAGATGGTGCTATCATCACCATTGGGGCAACAACCCTAATTCTGCGTACTGCTGCAGAAAACCACCTTGAAAGCTCATGAGTATTTTCCTTCGCTTTCACCTGATTGGAAGAAAAACATCAGAAGTGGAATGGAAAATAAAATCAGAAATATAGATAATGGAAAACATCAATAGAATAAGATGATAAAAGAAACTCCTATCACACAAGTGAATGCCCAGAATCTTTTCTTTTCCTCTTATCAAGGAAAATATTTCATCATCGATAATCTTGAAGAAAAGGGCGAACCCATCCTCCATGCGACAGATGAGATGTACAACTCCGAGTATGTCCATATAACCATCGTGCTCAGAGGCACTCTTCATGCAGTTATTGGTGGCACAGAGATAGAGGTCAAAGCTAATCAATATCTTGTAGTGATGCCATGCATAAGCGTGACCATCAAAGAATCCAGATGCATCTTCATTTCCTCTTACGTGCCTAATCACATCATCTCTGAAATCTTTGATCGAACAGCCATTGGCAAGAAGTTGCAAATCAGGGCCTTTGAGTTTCGTCACATCAACCTCACACCTGAACTCACGGAAGCTCTGCTCCATTGTCATCAGTGTTCGAGGGAAGAGCATCTGCGCCCCGATTATCCCATGAAGGAAATCGTGTTGCGGTCTTATCTCAGTGCAGGACTTGCTAAATTGTATTCCAACATCACTTCTGAGAGCATCATTCATCACATGAAAAATGGTCGGCAATACAAACTTTTCCTCCAGTTTCTCCAGATACTCAACGAAGAACATAAACGCGAGCGCTCTGTACAATTCTATGCACAGAAGCTGCAGATAACACCCAAATATCTCTCTTCTATTGTACACAATTACACAGGACTCACGGCTTCGCAAGCCATTGACCAGGATGTCATCTTTTCTGTCAAGCAGGCTCTCTACACGAATCAGCACAACATCAAGTCCATCAGCCGCGAATTCAATTTCCCAAGCCAAAGTTTCTTCGGACGCTACTTCAAACGTATCACAGGTCTTTCACCATTCGAATACATCAAGCAGCATAACATCAAATCCATCAACTTTGTATAACACACTATCATCGTCATGAGTTCAACCAGCCCTATCACAACAGAGACCCATAACACACGGTATGTGGAGTACGTTGATTTTTTTGCTCAGCGAGGCATTGACCCCTCTGCCGCACTCCCCAATCAGTTATTGCTTTTCGACACCTTCAATGATAACAACTCCTTTGAGAATCTATATCACTGGGAGGCCAACAAAATCTACCAGAAGATTCACATCTACGTCACACAAGGTAGCATAACCGTCGACATCAATGGCAAGGAAGAGACGCTTACTGCCCCTTCCCTCATCACCATCATGCCCGAAAACACCTGTACGAGAAGATACCGCAGCTCTGACCTCCAGTACTTCATGATTGTGGTATATCCTAAACTCTCCAACAAACTCTATGCCGACATGGGACTCACGTATAGTAATGCCCAGCTCTCATTGAAGCATTTCGTCTCCTCGCTGTCGGAAGAGCAGATGAACCACACACGCAATCTCTATTTGGATATCAAGAATGATTTGCTTGGTCCTGACTACGAATATAAAGAGGTTTATATACAAAACCTGCTGGCTGCTCTGGTCGTTCAAAACATCCAAATACATCGATATAATCCGATGCCACTGCATGGAGACAGCAATTCACGTCAATATGACATCTATTGCCGCTATCTCACGCTACTCAACAAGCACTCGATTGAGCACCGGACTGTTCAATATTATGCTGATCTACTCAACATATCCAGCAAATATCTCTCCTTCGTTTGTAACAGCTACAGCAAGAAAAACGCCTCCACTTGGATTGACGATTCTGTGATTCAGAAAGCCAAGGCGCTCATGCTCGTACACCATTACACGCTCAGACAAACCAGCGAGGCGCTCCACTTCCCTACGGTCAGCAGCTTCAGCCGTTTCTTCAAACGTGTCACGCATATTACGCCAAAAGAATTTCTCAAAACAATAGACAACTAAAATATCAAACATAACACGACATGCGACTTATACCACTTTACAAATGGAACAAGGGGCTTCACTCCATGAAGCTTTCAGGAGTTAACTTCATGAGTCAGCCTTGGGCTGGCGGTGTCACTTTGCTTGTATGCGTCATCATTGCCATGTTGCTCGCAAACTTGCCCTTCACAGCACACCTGTATCATGAGTTTCTGGAGACAAGCCTGTCCATGACAATCAGCAATGAGACCTTCTCCATCAGTTTTCCCCAAGACATGACTGTCGAGAAGTTTATCAACGACATTCTCATGGTCGTTTTCTTTTTCACTGTCGGACTTGAGATCAAGCGCGAGGTGGTATGCGGAGAACTATCCAGCGTAAAGAAAGCGCTCCTGCCTGTCATTGCTGCCGCTGGCGGTATGGCTATTCCTGCACTTTTCTACATCTTGTTCAATGCTGGCACTTCCACTGCTGGCGGTTGGGGTATTCCTACAGCCACAGATATTGCTTTTGCCGTGGGCATCATGTCCATTCTGGGCAACAAGGTGCCTGTATCGCTCAAGATTTTCCTCACAGCACTTGCTATTGCTGACGACCTTGGAGCAATCCTCGTTGTGGCTTTTTTCTATGGTGGCGACATCGATTTGCCTCTGCTTTTCATTGCTATCCTCTTGCTCGCCTGCATCTTCGCTATGAACAAACTGGGCGAGAAACGCATGATGTACTACCTCATCCCTGCCATTGTTGTGTGGTTCCTCTTCTACTACTCTGGTATCCATTCCACTATGTCGGGTGTGGTGATGGCATTCATGATTCCGATGGATGCACGTTTCAGCCGTTCATACCTCAACCGAAGCAACAGAAAATATCTGACACGCATTCAACGATATGATGATGATGAGTTTGAACAAGGAGTCCCCTTCCCTAACGGTCCTCAGCGCCATTGTCTCCGTCGCATGAGTTATATCAACAATAACTCCATCGGCATGTCTTACCGTCTGGAACATGCGCTCAATCCATGGGTTAACTTCCTCATTATGCCTATCTTCGCATTGGCTAATGCAGGTGTGGTCATTCCTGACCTCAGTTTCTTCAATATCTTCCAGGCATTGCCTCTTGAAAACGTCGGATTTGTTGGCATGGGCATCTTCTTCGGGCTTTTGCTTGGCAAGCCCATCGGCATCACTCTCGCTTCTTTCATCGCTATCAAGTGCAAAGTGGGTGCTATGCCAGAAGGAGCATCGTGGAAAATGCTTTTTGCTGTTGCCTGTCTTGGCGGTATCGGTTTCACTATGGCAATCTTTGTGGACACTCTTTCTTTTGGTGAGCTTGATCCTTCCACCACAGAAATGCTCCGTTCTTCAGGTAAGATTGCCGTTCTTCTCGGTTCTCTCTGTGCTGGAATTTTGGGTTCTGTCCTCATCTCCCTCTTCAGCAAGATGGAGCACCGCACCGCTTAACATCTTTCATAAAAGCATAAAAAAAGGACACGTCAAATCTAGAGGGCACTGAAAAAGTCCTCAAGATATGAAGACTTCTTGATTATTAACAAAAAAGCAGATTGCACATAGCCGTTACACACGGATTAGCAATCTGCTTTTCATTATGCCCTTTTATGCCCTTTCATGTCACAGGAAGCATCCCAAATGCGTCTCTGTAGGTTCATTTGAGCGCACTATGGAAGTCCGTCCTCTCCTTAGCTGAGTTTGAGGATTCTCTTGATGTTTGCGGCAAATATGGTGATTGCCCCCTGCATTTGC
>JAFSKK010000044.1 GCA_017448965.1 Bacteroidaceae bacterium
CCCAGAACTGGAAGAAGAAATCAAGCTGTTGCTCATTCCTGCCGACCCTGAAGACAGCAAGAACGTGACGCTCGAAATACGTGGTGGAACAGGCGGTGACGAGGCGGCTCTCTTTGCAGGCGACCTCTTCCGCATGTACTCCAAATATTGCGAAATCAAGGGTTGGCACCTCACCATTTCTTCTTTCTCAGAAGGTGCAGTGGGTG
Organism: Bacteroidaceae bacterium; assembly: GCA_017448965.1. Lineage (GTDB taxonomy): Bacteria > Bacteroidota > Bacteroidia > Bacteroidales > Bacteroidaceae > Minthosoma. Next base: position 207 of record JAFSKK010000044.1, read on the forward strand.
GCTACAAGGAAATCATCGCCAGCGTAACAGGCGAGAATGTGTATGGCACCATGAAATATGAATCAGGTGTCCATCGCGTGCAACGTGTGCCTGTCACTGAGACACAAGGACGTGTACACACTTCAGCAGCCACCGTAGCCGTACTTCCCGAGGCTGAGCCTTTTGATGTTCAAATCAATGAGGGTGAAATCAAGTGGGACACCTTCCGCTCCTCGGGTGCTGGCGGTCAGAACGTGAACAAGGTGGAGTCGGGTGTGCGTGCCCGCTATATGTGGACCAACCCCAACACGGGCGAGAAGGAGGAAATCCTTGTGGAATGTACGGAAACCCGCGACCAGCCGAAGAACAAGGAACGTGCCCTTGCCCGATTGCGCACCTACATCTACGACCGTGAGCATCAAAAGTACATCGACGACATTGCCTCACGCCGCAAGACCCTCGTCTCCACCGGTGACCGCTCTGCCAAGATTCGCACTTACAACTATCCACAGGGTCGCATCACCGACCACCGTATCAACTACACCATCTACAACCTCGCTGCCTTCATGGATGGCGACATTCAGGACTGCATCGACCACCTCATCGTGGCAGAGAATGCAGAGAGATTGAAGGAAGCTGAGCTTTAATGAGTTGAAAGTTGAAAGTTTAGAGTTTAGAGTACATGAAGCTATCCAGTGCCCCAGAAGCCATCATCAATGCTTTGCAGAATTGCATCAAGCGTTTTCCCGTTGCCGTTGCTTTCATCACGGCTTTGACGCTATTCCTCATCTTCCTTATTATTGATGAGGAGAAGACGCTCAGCGGACAAGCAAATGGCACGATCGTCTACTATTTGTCGGTGGGGTATCTGCTGTCGCTCACTTTGCGTCTGTGGGCAGAGGACGGGCGGAAACAACGGACGGTGCTGATTGTCAACATCGTGGCACACCTCCTGTTGCTGGCTGATGCCTTCTATATTTACCACACCACAGGCGATGAGAGACAAACCAACTGGGAACTCTACGTGGCGCACGCTGCCACCATTCTCTCCCTATGGCTTTCGCTGTTCTTCCTCTCGTTCTTCAAGGAGAGAGACAACATCGCTTCGTGGAACTTCACCAAGAGGCTTATCCTCAACTCCATCATTTGCTATTTCATTGGCAACGTGCTGTCTGGCGGCTTCGTGTTGCTGCTCACATCTTTCAACTTCCTTTTCAACATCGACCTTGGGTATAAATGGATGCTCATTGCAGAGACGCTGATAGGCATGCTTCTGCCTACGCTCCTTTTCCTCGGACGCATTCCTCAGGGAGAGCAGAAGTTCGACAGGAAACCCCTCGATTCCAACTTCCTCAATGCCGTCATACGCTATCTGTTCCTGGGGTTAGAGGGGTTGTACATCATCGTCCTATACATCTATGCCACCCTCATTCTCATTCGTTGGGAACTGCCCAACGGCAAGGTGTCGATGTTGGTCGTGGTGTCAATGGTGGGACTCATCCTCATTGAGTTCGGACTTTATCCTGTCCGCAAGTTGCAGAACAAGAACACGGACAACTTCATCGCCCGCTATCTGCCTGTGACAATACTGCCACTGCTGCTGCTCATGACGGTCGGCATCATCCGCCGTTTCAGCGACTACGGCGTCACCATCAGCCGCCTCTACCTCATCACCCTCAACCTGTGGTTCTACTTCGTCTGCATCACGCTCTTCCTGACCAAGGCACGACGCATCAACTGGATCACTATTTCCTTTGCCCTCATCTTCCTGCTCACATCAGCTTTCCCTATCAACTATTTCAGCATCACACGCAACTGCATGGACAGCAAGATCAGGAAGATGCTGTATAGCACAGACATGATAAGAGTAAGGAAGTTCCCGCTCAACGAACGGCAATACAAACATCTCCTTCACATCCTGACCAAGGAGGAGGCTGTCGAGCTGAACGACAAGATGAGATACATGAGGGAATATTTCGGAAGCCACTACACGGATGCCTACGTGAAGGACACCACAGAGGTTTACTTCTACTACGACTTCCTCAGCGAAAATTACGTTCCAGCTGTCAATGAATTTTACAATTCCTGTCCCGACCGCTATGCCTTCGACATTCCTGAGGGCTACAATCGCATGGTTCACGTTTACACCCCTGTCGCCACCTGCAAGACATGGCAGGAAGGAGTGAAAGTCATACCCACCAATGGAGAGGAGAGATTCGACACCGTCTATATCAGCGTCAAGACGCTCAAGGAACACGAGCAAGTGATGGACACCCCCATTCTCCTCCCCTGCTCCTCCGACAGCACCCTCTACTACGCCACCCATTTCTATATCTGCGACAATCGGAAAGGGGAATACCGTATAGACGTCACGGGCTTCATCCTACAAAAGAAATAACTAAAACATCAAGAATATATGACTCGTCAAGAACTTATCCATCAGATTTTCACGAAGAAGACCTTCCTGTGTGTGGGTCTTGATACCGACATCAAGAAGATTCCTGAGCACTTGCTGCAGGAAGAAGACCCCATCTTCGCCTTCAACCAGGCAATCATCGACGCCACCGCCCCCTACTGCGTGGCTTACAAGCCCAACCTCGCCTTCTATGAGAGCATGGGCGTGAAGGGCTGGATCTCGTTCGAGAAGACCATTTCCTATCTCAACGAGAACTATCCCGACCACTTCATCATCGCTGATGCCAAGCGTGGCGACATCGGCAACACCAGCGCCATGTATGCCCGCACCTTCTTCGAGGAAATCAACCTCGACGCTCTCACCGTCGCTCCCTACATGGGCGAGGACAGCGTCACTCCTTTCCTCCAGTATCCAGGCAAGTGGGTCATCCTCCTGGCACTCACTTCCAACAAGGGCAGCCACGACTTCCAGCTCACCACCGACCAGAACGGCGAGCGTCTTTTCGAGAAAGTCCTCAAGAAGAGTCAGGAATGGGGCAACGCCGACAACATGATGTACGTGGTGGGTGCCACACAGGGACAGATGTTTGAGGACATCCGCAAGGTTGCTCCCGACCACTTCCTGCTCGTGCCCGGCATCGGTGCCCAAGGTGGCAGCCTCGAAGAAGTGTGCAAGTACGGCATGACCAAGGACTGCGGACTCATCGTCAACTCCTCCCGTGCCATCATCTATGCCGACAAGACCGAACGCTTCGCCGATGTGGCAGCACAAGAAGCCCAGAAAGTGGCAGAACAGATGGCAGCTCTCCTCTGATATGCAAAGCGCTAAAATCATCAACGACCCTGTCTTCGGCTTCATCCGTGTGCCACGCGGATTGTTGCTCGACATCGTGCGCCACCCTGCTTTCTACCGTCTCAGCCGTATCAAGCAGCTGGGAGGTGCCAACATTGTCTATCCTGGAGCACAGCACACCCGCTTCCAGCACTCCCTCGGCGCGTTCCACCTGATGGGAAAGGCCATTCAGTCGCTTCAACTGAAAGGACGCTTCATCTTCGACAGCGAAGCCGAAGCCGTGCAGGCAGCCATCCTGCTGCACGACATCGGACACGGCCCCTTCAGCCACGTATTGGAACATACGCTCATCAGCGGTGTCAGCCATGAGGACATCTCCCTCATGGTGATGGAACAGATGAACGACGAGTTTCGCGGACAACTCACACTCGCCATCAAGATTTTCAAGGACGAATACCCCAAACGCTTCCTCCATCAACTCATCTCCTCACAGCTCGACATGGACAGGCTCGACTACCTCAAGCGCGACGCCTTCTTCACCGGAGTGAACGAAGCCAACATCGGCTCTTCACGCATCATCGACATGCTGGATATGGTGGACGACCAGTTGGTGGTTGACAAGAAGGGCATCTACTCCATCGAGAACTACCTCGTCAGCCGTCGCCTCATGTACTGGCAAGTCTATCTGCACAAGACCTCTGTGGCAGCTGAGCATGTGATGATCAACGCCCTCCTTCGTGCCAAGCAGTTGGCACGCCAAGGTACAGAACTCTTTGCTTCTCCTGCCCTTCGTTTCTTCCTCTATCATGACATCGATCGGAAGGAATTTGTGGGTAATCCCGACTGCCTACATCATTATCTGACCTTGGATGACAATGACATCTGGTCAGCCATGAAGGTATGGTGCGAACACTCCGACCCTATCCTATCTTTACTCAGTCACGACTTTATCAATCGCAACATCTTCAAGATAGAAATCAGCGACCAACCTGTCAGTGATGAACACAAACAAGAGAAACTTCAGGAGTTGTCTCAGCGCTACGGTATTTCCATTGATGACGCCAACTATCTCATTGCCAACATCGAAGTGGGTAAAGACATGTACAGCCTCGATGATGACCAGATAGAAATCCGCTTCAACGACGGCACCACACGCGACATCACAGAAGCAAGTGATATGCTCAGCACATCGCTCGCCTCTAAGAAGGTGAGGAAACATTACTTCTGTTACCAAAGATAAAGCAAGAAGCCATTTGCCCATATCCACCTTTTTCTTAACATGGTGGTCAGATATGAAAAAAATACAACCAAGACAAGCAGACCTCAAGGACTACATCAGCGTGCGTGGATGCAGGGTGAACAACCTGAAAAACATCGACGTGAAGATTCCGCACGACCAGTTTGTAGTGATAACGGGGGTGAGTGGCAGCGGCAAGTCGTCGCTGGCATTCGACACGCTCTATGCTGAAGGGCAGCGGCGATACGTGGAGAGTTTGTCCACGTATGCAAGGCAGTTTCTGGGGCGAATGAACAAACCTGACTGCGACTTCATCGAAGGCATCTCGCCAGCCATAGCCATCGAACAAAAAGTGAGCAGCCGGAATCCGCGTTCGACCGTGGGCACCAGCACGGAAATTTACGACTACTTGCGGATGCTCTATGCAAGAATCGGACGAACCTATTCACCTGTCAGCGGCCAAGAGGTGAAGAAGAACACGACCGATGACATCATCCAGTGCATGCTCACCCACGAAGAAGGCACCAAGTTGATGGTGATGACACCCTTAGTGGTGAGGAACGGGCGGACACTGCACGAACAGTTGGACATAAACTACAAGACAGGATATCAGCGTGTAGAGATAGACGGAGAAGTGGTGAAAATTACCGAGGCGATGCAGAACCTCTCCCCAACAGCATCCCCGACAGAGAAGAAAATCTTCCTTGTCATTGACCGTTTGAAAGTGGCCAACGAGAAGGCAACCATCAACCGACTAGTAGATTCGGCCAACACGGCTCTGTATGAAGGAGACGGGCATTGCATTCTACACTTTGAAAATGGAGAGGAACAGGATTTTTCCCTGAAGTTTGAAGCCGACGGCATCGAGTTTGAAGAGCCTACCGACCAGATGTTCTCGTTCAATTCTCCCGTAGGTGCCTGCCCCGAATGTGAGGGATACGGCAAGATTATCGGCATTGACGAAAGTTTGGTGATACCCGATCCTGAATTATCCGTGTATGATGGCGCCGTCGTGTGTTGGAAAGGTGAAAAGATGGGCGAATGGAAGAAAGAGTTTGTGCGACGCGCTGAAAAGTACGAGGATTTCCCAGTCTTCACTCCGTACAGTCAACTGACTCAACGGCAGAAGGACGTGCTCTGGCATGGTGTGTACGAAGAGAACGAATGGGGCAATCGCTCCATCTGCATCGACGAGTTCTTCCGCATGTTGCAGGAGAATCAGTACAAGATTCAGTACCGTGTGATGCTGGCACGTTACAGGGGCAAAACCGTGTGCCCCACTTGTCATGGTCGCCGACTGAAAAAGGAGGCAGAATATGTGAAGATTGGCGGCAAGAGCATCACCGACCTTTGCGAATTGTCCATTGACGAACTGCACGAGTTCTTCCGTACTTTGAAAGTGACGGAGCATGAAGCCCAAATAGCGAAACGGCTCTTGGTGGAAATCAAAAGCCGTCTGAAATTTCTTGTGGATGTCGGCTTGAGTTATCTCACCCTTTCACGACTCAGCAACTCCCTCTCAGGCGGAGAGAGCCAACGCATCAATCTGGCCACCAGCCTCGGTTCTTCATTGGTGGGCAGCATGTACATCCTCGACGAACCAAGCATCGGCCTTCACTCAAGAGACACACAGCGGCTCATACACGTGCTACGTCAACTGCAGCAACTGGGAAACACCGTGATTGTTGTAGAGCATGACGAAGAAATCATGCGGGCGGCAGACTATCTCATCGACATTGGCCCCGATGCAGGACGATTGGGAGGAAACATCATGTTTGCGGGAAGCCCCCGAACTCCCCAAGGAGGAACGTCCCACACCCTCGACTATCTCACAGGAAAAGAGCAGATAGCCATACCCGACACCCGCCGGCCGTGGAACAACTACATCCTCGTCAAGAATGCTCGTGCCAACAACTTGAAAGGCGTCGACGTGAAGTTTCCACTGAACGTGATGACCTGCGTGACGGGCGTGTCGGGCAGTGGCAAGTCGTCGTTGGTGAGAGACATCCTTTATCCTGCCATGAAGCGTTATCTGGGTGAAAGCGCCGAGAAGCCAAGCCTCTTCTCCGGGCTGGAAGGCGACATGAACATGATCAAGCATGTGGACTTCGTCAATCAGAACCCCATCGGAACCTCTTCACGTTCCAACCCCGTGACCTACATCGGTGCATGGGACGAGATTCGCAAACTTCTTGCCTCCCAGCAGTTATCCAAGCAAATGGGTTATACCCCTGCCTACTTCTCATTCAATGCCGAGGGCGGTCGTTGCGAAGAGTGCAAGGGCGAGGGAACCGTGACTGTGGAGATGCAGTTCATGAACGACCTCGTGCTGGAGTGCGAGACCTGCCACGGCAAACGCTTCAAGAGCGACATTCTGGAAGTGAAGTTTCAGGGCAAGAACGCTTATGACATCATGGAGATGACTATCAACCAGGCCATTGAGTTCTTCACAGAACATGGACAGAAGAAGATTGTGGAGAAGATGAAGCCCCTCCAAGATGTGGGATTAGGATACATCAAATTGGGGCAGACGTCATCCACCCTCTCTGGCGGTGAGAATCAACGCATCAAATTGGCCTCCTACCTCAGCCAGGAGCGTTCCGCACCCACCTTGTTCATCTTCGACGAGCCAACCACGGGTCTTCATTTCCACGATATCCGCAAGTTGCTCAATGCCTTCAACGCCCTTATCGCCCGAGGACACACCATCCTCATCATCGAGCACAACATGGACATCATCAAATGTGCCGACCACATCATCGACTTGGGTCCCGAAGGAGGACAAGCAGGCGGCAACGTGGTGGTGACAGGCACTCCCGAGGTGGTAGCGAAGTGCGCTTACAGTTATACAGGACAATTTTTACAAGAAAAAATGTTATAATTTATAATAATGTGGAAGAAAAATGCTCAAGTTTTTCTTCCACATTATTTTTTTGCTTACCTTTGCAACCAAACTATACCTGACAACTAACTCATGCAAAGAAACCTATTGACACTGCTAACCTTCTGTTGTTTGCTGACAACACAGGCACAGACATTTGATGACTACTTTGAGGATGCCACCTTGCGCCTCGACTATGTATTTGCTGGCAACGCAAAGGAGCAGCACATCTACCTACAGGAACTGAAGAAGCAAGACAAATGGGCTGGCCGCAAAAGCCGCCTTGCCGAGAAATTTCTGAAAGGCAACGGCCAACTGACCGTCAGAGACCACGAGACCCAGCAAGTCATCTACGTATGGACATTCTCCACCCTCTTTCAGGAGTGGTTGCAATACGACGAGGCCAAGAAGGTGGACAAAGCTTTCGAGACATCCTACAACGTGCCTTTCCCCAAGAAGCCCATTGACGTAACCGTCACACTGACCAACAACCATCAGGTGGTGACCACCCAGATGACACACACTGTTGACCCGAAAGACATCCTCATCCGCAAGATTGGTGCCAACGGCATCCCCTTTCATTACGTGTGGAAAGGGCAACAGACCATGGACAACAAACAACGCACCGACAACCGTGAACCCCGTAGCGGCAAAGGCCGCGACTTCGTGCCCAGTGTGTACGACCCCTTCACCGGAGTGGACATCACCAGTTGCATCGACCTCGCCATCGTGGCCGAAGGCTACACCGAGGCAGAAATGGGCAAGTTCTACCACGACTGCGAAAGAGCCGTTGACGCTCTCTTCGCTTGGGAACCGTTCAAGTCATTGAAAAACCGCTTCAATGTTGTGGCAGTAGCCGCACCATCCATGCAGTCGGGACCGACAGTGCCCCACGATGGTGTATGGAACAACAGCCCTGCCGGAAGTCATTATGACACATTCTACACCGACCGCTACCTCATGTCGCAAGATATGCACAAGATATACGACCTGCTTTCAGGCGTACCGTTCGAACACATCATGGTGTTGGTCAACAGCGACACCTATGGCGGTGGAGGCATTTACAACCAAGTGACCTTCTCCACCAGCGATCACCCCACCTTCAAGGAAGTCTTCGTGCATGAGTTTGGCCATAGTTATGCAGGCCTTGCAGACGAGTATGCCTACGATGACATGGACTCAGAGTGGTATCCTGCCGACACAGAGCCATGGGAGCCCAACATCACCACCTTGAAAGACTTCAATTCGAAGTGGGCAGACCTGATGCCGAAGAAACAACCCATCCCCACTCCACTCGACCCCAAGGTGCCTGACTACAAAGAAATCGACAAGACGGACGCTAAGGCTATGGCGGCACTCAACCGTTGTACACAAGTGGTCGGTGTGTTCGAAGGAGCAGGTTATCAAAGCAAGGGGTGTTATCGTCCTGCCCAAGAGTGCCGCATGAAAATCAATGAGGTGGAAGACTTCTGTCCAGTGTGCACCCGTGCCATTCAACGGATCACAGACTTCTACACGGCAAAATAATCAGAACATTCTATACACCAGATAACAAAAACTAAAAACCTATATATTATGAAACTAAGACAACTAACATTCGCACTGCTCGCAGCCTTCGGGCTTGCAGCCAGTGCAGCCAATGAGAAAACAACGGTCTCACAAGTGACAGATGCCGTAGAACTCACCACCGATGTGGATTACATCGTGACAGGTAACGAGCCTTTCGTCACATCAGGCAGCGTGAACATCGTGAACAAGGAGCATGCCGTGCTCATCATTTCCAGCATCAAGCCGAGCAAGGTGCTGAGCAACTGGATGAAGTTCATATTCATCGATGGCGAGCCTGCAAAGGACGGAACGAACTGCCAGGTGAAAATGTACGACAGAGGTACCATCATCTTCCCATACGCCAGCAACATTCAACCTTTGACTTGCTACACCGAGCAGAACTACGAGGGTGAATCGTGCAGCAACTATAGCGAGGGAAGCAACGGCGGTTATATGAAAACCCTGTCCACCTCTTTGCTCAACAACAAAATTCGTTCCTTCAAGCTGAAGCGTGGTTATATGGTCACCTTCGCCATCGGTACTGGCGGTTGGGGATACAGCCGTTGCTTCATTGCCGACCAGGAAGATCTTGAGGTGGCCACTTTGCCCACTATTCTTGACCAACGAATCTCTTCTTATCGCATCTTTAAGTGGCAAAATGCCCACAAGGCAAGTTTGGCTAACGATACAGGATATAATATCACCCAAGCCCTCAACGTTACCAGTTGCTATTCTTTTGGCCTTGGAGAAAATCGCTACCCTGACACTGAGTGTGTACCTCACCACATCTATGAGAACTGGCCATCTCCTACCGAGTGCGGCAACGTAACCTACTCGTGTCACCTGAAGACCAACAACGAGCCTGGTAACTCAGCCGACCCTTCTCCACAGGATGTGGCCACCGTGCTGGCCAACTGGCAAAACCTGATGCGCACAGGTATGCGTCTCTGTTCAGAATCTTCACATGACGGCAGTTGGGCACACCTGCGTGCTTTCATCGACTCTATCGATGCACGTGGTTGGCGATGCGACATCCTCGACCTTCACTGCTACTGGGGAGCCGGTTCCTTCGGCGATTTCTCGAACTACTACAATAATTACGGTGGCCGTCCTATCTGGATATCCGAATGGGTTTGGGGTGCCAGCTGGAACGCAAGCAACTGGAGTAGCGGCGGTATCTTCGCTCAAGCACCAGATGGAGCAGGGAGTTACAGCACAGCCAACCAACAAACCTGCTTAAATGGCACTAAGCCCATCCTTGAAAAGCTTAATGCCAGCAAATATGTAGAACGCTACTACTATTGGAACAGCGAAAACCTCGCTTCCAAGATTTACTACAACGGCGGGCTTTCCCTCTTAGGTCAATACTATGCCAACATGAACGATGGCATGGGCTACGACGCTTCTATCCAAAAGATTCCTACTGCCACGCGTCTGGAAGGTCTGTCGGAACTCACCAGCGAATACAAGAGTGCAGCAAAAACAGTGAAACTAACATGGTCAGACCCCAACGGCGATTTGTCGGAGGCCATCACCGTGCAGCGCGCATTGTTGCCTATCACCAAGGATGGAGACTATAAAGACATTGCCACCATCACTCCTCAAGATAAGAATTCTGCCGCTGGCCCTACCTATACTTACACGGATGAAATCGAGGAGCCTGGAGCATACAGTTACCGCATCAAGGTCGTTACATACAACAAAAAGAAGCTCCTCTCTTCCACCGTCAATGTCAATGTCGACCCCGCTCAGGGATTTTCTGGATTCCAGTACGGCAAACTGATGATTAACAACACGAATGAAAACAAAATCAAGTACACAGAACTCTTCCCCGAAGGAACGATTTTCCATGCATTCATTGGCCCCATGTCGAACAGCAACTCCAGTTTCTATGCTGGAAACAACGTAACAAGCCCGACTTCGGACAGGGAGAAGCTCACCTATCAACCACTACAATGGCAGAACAACAGTGCGACAGTCACCGACAACATGGAAGTACCTTTCCTCGTGCTCAACGAAGGCGACTACTTATTTGATGACTTGTACTGTGAGGTGGACAGTGTGAAAGCGAACAGAAACAGTGGGACAAACACATTCACCGATCCCACCGAAGTGACATTCCACAATCCTTTCCCAGAAGGTGTCACCCCTATCGTGCTGACAGAAATCTTCAACCCCAGTTTCAAGACCAAGACATCTCTGTGCACCCGAGTGTATGATGTCACCAACACGGGTTTCAAGTTCATCATCTACTCTGAAGACGGGACAAACCAGAAGGTGACCATGAAGCAGAACGTCAGTTACCTCGCCATCGCCCCAGGCATTGGAACCGTGGACAAAGATAATGGCATCATCATTGCAGCCGGACATAGCGACGCCCAAGCCTATGGCAACGGCATCCGTGAAATGAAACTGCTCATCCCGGCTAACAACGGAGGCGAATCAGAGACCGAGCAACTGTACCTTTACAACCCGACTATTCTGTGTGGGTTGCAAACCAACAACTACCCCTCGCTCTGCATGCTGCGCCGTGGATCTAACACAGAAGTTGTGGAAGATGGCACAACATGGCTGACAGCCATCAGAGTGAAGCGCATCCTTGACCACGACCTCAGCACAAGCGTCACCAAGACCACTTCGCTGGAGGAATACCGCGACAACGTGGGATGGGTGGCCATCTCTGTGTACAAAGAGGGCGGCTCTACACCTACAGCCATCAAGCAATTTGCAGGAGAAACTTCCAAAGACCACTTGAAACCGCGTGTGGTGAACGGACGCATCTACGTCGATGGAGCCTCTTCCTTCGAGGTGTATAGCATCGCTGGTGCAAAGCAAGCTTCCAACACTTCTTTGAAACCTGGCATCTATGTGGTGAAGGCACATGGAAAATCCGCCAAAGTCCTTGTTAAATAAATCGCCAGGGATCAGCAAGAACAAATAAAAAAAAGAGTGACCACTCAAGCGTGCTGCTTGAGTGGTCACTCTTTTTTCATTTTCTCCTCAACGGCACATCCTCCATTGTCTCCACGCCGTCACCTCTCATGACTTCCTTCCACTGCCTCAAAACCGATGTCCCCGACGTCGGTCGACCGACATCGGGGACATCGGCTTGCCGACATCGGGGACGTCGGTTTAGAGGCTGTGGAAGAGGGTGTGACGAGGCATACGTTTCTTGTCAAAACTGGATATGGAGGAGCCTCCTTTCTGTTTTCACGCTTTTCAGCACTTTATGCTTACAAAATGCCCCTTCTAAAGAGAATTTAACTTTTTTAGCGTTAATTTGTGTTAAGAAAAATCACTTTCCTTTTATCCTAACACGGATGTTTTAAGGAGACTTATTAAATTTGCAATGCTTTTGTGGCGTGCAAAACGGCACGTATTAGTGTGACCAACCCAAAACCTGACACAACATCTATCACATATTGTGCTCTGGTAGTGCTGTTGTACACATTATATATAATATAGAGGAAGAGAAGACTGAATTATCTCATTTAAAAACTAAACAATATTCTAACCTTTATGAACAAACGCTTTTGTAAATTAGGACAGTATGCCGCTAAAGCATTCTTCCTATTTGCCATGTGCGGAACGACCTATTCATGCAAGGACGACTACATCTTCGACGACGGAGATCCATCGTGGCTCGGCTCCAGCATTTACGAATATCTCGAAAGCCAAGGCAATTACACCAACTTTGTCAAGCTCATCAACGATTTGGGCTACAAGGAGGTGCTCGCTCGTACTGGTTCAAAAACATTGTTCGTTGCTGACGACGATGCTTTTACAACCTTCTACCAGAGTAACGCATGGGGCGTAAGCAATTACGACCAACTGAGCAAGAGTCAGAAGAAACTGTTGCTCAACAGTGCGATGGTGAACAACGCCTATCTGCTCGAAATGATGTCGAGCACACCAGCAGGTTCTGGTGACAATGACCTTCCACAAAAAGGTCAGGCACTTCGTCGTGAGACTGCTGCTGACGTGACAGACTCCGTGCCCCACCTCTTTGCAGAAGACATTCCTTTCAGTTACAACACTGAGGACAAGGACTATTGGGAACGTTTCCGCAACAACGACAAGGGAATCTACCTGGCCCTCGATGCCAGCAATCCTATGATGACCCACTTCCTCGCCGCACAGATGGCCAAGAAGGACATCACAGATGCTGACTTCGAAATCATCACAGGACAGAAGCGCGACAAGAACGACGCATTCATCTATGACAGCAAGGTGCTGAAACAAGACATCACCTGCCAAAACGGTTACATCAACTGCCTTGACAAGGTGTTGGTCAACCCACAGAACATGGCAGAGGTGCTGCGCACTAATGGCGAGACAAAGATCTTCAGCCACATGATTGACCGCTTCTCCGCCCCATTCTACAACGCCACCTTGACAGCCCGTTACCGTCTGCTCTATGGCAACGACGTGGACTCAGTTTGGCAAAAGCGTTACTTCTCTAACCGCTCACAGGGTAATTCAGCCCTCAAGAGCGACAGGGGCACAGATCCTATCGGCAACCCTACGGGAAATACTGTCAAATATTATCTGAACTTCGACCCAGGATGGAATGAATACTCCGCAAATGACCAGAATGCCAAGGAACAAGACATGGGTGTCATCTTCTGTCCAAACGACAGGAAATTGATTCACTACTTCTTCGATGAGAATGGTGGTGGACACTTCCTCGTGAAGACATACGCCCCTGACCTCGTTGCAGGCATCACTGGCGACACAGAAGACTTTGACAAGGTGTTCCAAGCCATCGACCAGATTCCACTCGACGTTATTCAGGAACTCCTCAACAACCTGATGAAGCCATCCTTCAACAGTGCTGTGCCCAGCAAATTCGAGACCATCAAGAATTCGGCACAAGACCCTATGTTTGACGAAGTTGACGATTACCATCGCGGCAAGATTCAGAAAGTGCTCATGGCCAACAACGGTATCATCTACCTGATGGACGAAGTGACCACACCTGCACAATATGCAGCCGTATTGGCACCAACTTACACAGAAACAGACAAGCAGATTTTCCGCTATGCCATCAAAGACATGGAAGTGAGCGGTACCAAACTCAACTACAACGCCTACCTGTTGGCCATGAGTTCCCGCTTCTCCTTCTTCGTACCACAAGACGAGAATTTCTGGTATGTGGATCCGCTTTCGTTCTACTCTCCTGAAGTTGAGGCTGGAACCACCAACCTCACAGGACGTGCCTACAAGTTCACTTGGGATGCCACCAAGAAGTCCAATCAGCTGTCCGTGACATCCTACAAATACATCTATGACCCCATCAACAAGACAGGTTCTATTGGAACACTTGTTTCCAACGAGAACGTGAATGCCACATGCTACTCCAATCGTCTGAAAGACATGCTGGAGACCCACACCATCATCCACGAAGACAGCACTGCTGGTGCCACCATCAAGGAGACACAAACAGGTGTGGAGTGCGACAAGCACTACTTCTACACCAAGAACAACGCTGTGCTGTATGTGGATAATGCTCGGCAACGTAAGGCTGGCATGACCGTGAAAGGCGGCTGGCACCTCAACGGAGCCCCAACCATCAGCGGTGCCAATGGTGAGGAGTCCATCGACTACAGCACCGTCATTGGTTTCGATGACAAGTCTGCTCAAACCAACGGTTACGGTAACGGTTTCGCCTACATGATTGACGAGCCCATCATCCCAACCATTGAATCTGTATTCTCAGTCATGTACAACAACCCGAACTTCTCCAAGTTCTTCGCATTATGTCAGACAGACAATGCCGTGCTGGAAGAGATCGGCCTCAAGACGACAGCAGAGAAGGAAAAGTACACCATCTTCACCAACAACAAGGGTCTTCCATGCTATAGCTACAAGAAAGACGAGGATGGCAACTTCACCACAGACTTCGGTAAGATTGACGGTAGTGACGCATCTAACATCCGTTTCTTCAACAACTACCGCTACACCATCTACATTCCTACCAACGAAGCCATGGAAGAAGCTGAAAAGGCAGGATTGCCCACTTGGCAAGACCTTCGCGACATTCTCGAACTTGACCTCGAACAGGATGAGAGAAAAGATTTGACGAACGATGAACTGAATGAGCGCAATCAAAAGGTGAAAGAAATGATTGAGGTGATGATTAACTTTGCGAAGTACCACTTCCAGGACAACAGCATCTTCGCTGACACACAACCGCTGAAAGCCGCTTCATACGAAACTGCAACCCTCAACAGCAAGACTGGCACCTACCGCAAAGTGACCGTTGCTGGCAATGGTGGCGGTAATCTCACCATCACCGATGCAACTGGCGTATCTCGCACTTTGACCGCAGATAAGAACTTTATTGCACGCGACTACATCACCGCAGGTAAGGCCAATGCCATCCAGAACACCATCACGACCAGTTCGTCAGCTGTCATCCACGGCATCAATGGTGTGCTGAACTTCACCACGTATGAAGGAGGCAAATACAGTTCGGTATGGGAATCATCTTCCATGCACGATGCCTATTTCTCCAGATATAGAATCACTGAATAATCAACTTACATGGAACGCAATATGAACAAGATTAAATTCATCATCTCATCTCTCGTGCTGTTCTTCTGTGTAAGTTCAGCAGTTGCTCAGCAACGACGCATCACTGGTTATGTCTACGACGACATGGGCGGTATCATGATGGCAAACGTTGTAGAGCGAGACAACAACAACCGTATTGTGGAAGCAGCCGTGACCGACATCAACGGTAACTTCTCAATGGTCATCAAAAATCCAAAAGACAGGCTCGTTGTCAGCTACATCGGTTACAAGACATGGAGCCAGGTCATTGGCAACACCACCAAGTTCAACATCCGCATGCAGGATAACACAACGTTGACGGAAGTGGTAGTAAAGGCAAAGCCTATGGTGCAGAGCAACGGTATGACCATTCCACTCAAGGAAATCTCTGTTGCCACCCAGACCATGAACATGGATGATGTGGAAGGTCTGTCCTTCGCATCGGCTGACGAAGCCCTCCAGGGTAAAATTGCCGGTCTCGACATCATCGCCAATTCAGGTAACCTTGGTGCCGGTACTTCCATGCGTATGCGTGGTGTCAGCACCATCAACGGTTCTGCCGAGCCTCTCATCGTTGTGGACGGTAACATCTTCGACCTGCCTGACGACGTGTCAGAAGTGAACTTCGAAGACCTCGACAACGAAGAGCAGTTCTCCACCCTCCTTTCGGTTAACCCTGAAGACATCAAGGAAATCAAGGTGCTGAAGGATGCTGCCGCAACCGCCATCTGGGGTTCAAAAGGTGCCAATGGTGTTATCGAAATCACAACTCGCCGTGGTGTGACTGGCAAGACGAAGGTGAACTTCTCTTACCGTTTCTCTGGTGCATGGGCACCCTCGGGACTCAACATGCTCTCGGGTGACGGTTATACCATGATGCTGAAGGAGGCCTATTTCAATCCTAAGCAAAACCGTGCCACATCGGACATGGTGGAATTGAACTATGACCCCTCCTACCCTGTACAGTATTACAACTTCAACAAGAACACCGATTGGGTGGATGCAGTGAACCAGTTCGGCCAAACACACAACTACTACGTGACACTCACAGGTGGTGGTGAAAAGGCTAAGTTCCGCATCTCAGGCGGTTACGACCACCAGACAGGTACCATCATCAAACAGAAACTCGACCGTTTCTCCACGCGTCTTGTGCTCGACTATGATGTGTCTGACCGCATCCGTTTCTCCACCAACTTCGCACTCACCTACACCGACAACCACCGTAACTGGGATGGTAGTTCCACTGCATCCATCTTAGGTAAGGCATACAACAGCATGCCAAACATGTCCATCTACGAGTATGACCAAAACGGTGTATTGACAGGCGACTACTACAAGATGCTGCCCACCAACCCAACAACCAACGCTGGTGGCAACAACTACTATTCTTCTTACTACTTGAGCGACATGAAGGGAATTGGAAACCCTGTAGCCATTGCACACGAGGCTTTCAACAACCAGTCAACTTACCGCATCACGCCGCAGTTCAACCTTCAATACAAACTGCTCGGTAAAGATGCTGATTCACACCAGTTGAATTTGAATGCCGAGATGTACATGGACATCTACAATGAGTCCTGCAACACCTACTACCCTTCCACACTGACAACCGACTCATGGTCTGCTGGCGTCAACAAGACAAGCAACAGCGAGTACAAGTCATTGGCACTCACCAACCGAGAGAAACTCGTGTTCATTCCACACTTCAACACGGATAAAATCTCCATGAGTATGTTGGGACAGTTTGAGTTCACCTCTGGAAATGGAACCAGCCAGAACCTGGCTCACAACGGTGTGCCAACAGGCATCAATTCATCCATCGCAGAAGCCTATCTGACCTCAGCGTCCTCAGGCACCAGCCAATGGCGCAGAGCCTCCATGTTGGGAAGTATCCACATTGCTTTCTTCGACGGACGCTACTCTTTCGATGCCACTGTACGTCGTGACGGTTCCACCAAATTCGGTGCAGGTCGCAAATGGGGTACTTTCCCTGGTCTTTCTGCTCGTTGGAACATCAACCAAGAACCTCTCTTCGAAAAACTCACCCAAGCTATTGGTCTGAAAGAAGGTGTCATCTCCATGCTCTCCTTCCGCCCATCATGGGGTCGCGTAGGTCGTGAGCCAGGTGGTGAATACCTGATGTATAACACCTACAAGAGTTATGGTCTCTACGGTTCTAATGGAAAAACCATGGCGGCCATCTCGCCCGACGGTCTCCGTCTGACAGACATCAAGTGGGAAACCACTTCCTCTTGGAACCTTGGTGCCAACTTGAACCTCTTCAATGACTTGCTGCAGTTCGACTTCAACTACTACAACAAACAGACTAAAGACCTGCTCATGGGTGGTGTCGGCATTCCTGGTTCTACAGGATTCAGCTCTCTGTCCTGGAAGAACGTCGGTGGTCTGCGCAACCGTGGTTGGGAGTTGTTCATGAACACAGGCAAGTTCCTGAAGAAGGGTAAGTTCTCTATGTCTGTCAACTTCAACATCGCTCAGAACATCAACACCATCACAGAAATGGACGCAACGGTGTTGGCATCTATGAACGGTGACTATTCATACAACAATGCCGACTTCTTGAAGCGTATCCAGATTGGCAATGCCGTCGGTTCCATCTACGGTTTCCACTATCTCGGTGTGTACCGTTATGACTACGAGCACAATGGCTATACTGAACTGTCACGCGAAACCTATGGAGACAACACAGCAGCAGCTGCTGAAGAGCGTGGCGAAAATGCCACCTTGCCAGTTGCACGTGACGCCAATGGCGCCATCCTGTACGACTCCAAGGGTAACCCACTCCCCATGTACTTCAACTATGGAGGAAAGAACTATGAGTTCAAGGGTGGTGACGTGATGTATGAAGACATCAACCACGATGGTCAAATCAACGAACTTGACATCATCTACCTGGGTAACTCTAACCCAAAGATGAATGGTGGTTTCGGCTTCAACTTCAACTATGGTCAGTGGACTCTCAAACTCTCGTTCAACTACCGTCTGGGTAACAGGATTGCCAATTTGGCACGTTTGAACAATGAGTCCATGCGCAGCAACATCAACCAATCGCAGGCCGTGGCTTGGCGTTGGCGCAAGAATGGTGACATCACTGAGATTCCTCGTGCCATGAACGCTAACATCGGTGCATCATACAATGTGCTGGCCAGCGACCGTTTTGTGGAGAAGGGTGACTACCTCCGTCTGCAGTACATGCAGTTAGGCTACTCCCTTCCGAACAAGGTTTGCAAAGATCTTGGTATCCAAAGCCTGCGCATCAGTGCTTCAGCCAACAACCTCTTCGTGCTCACCAAATATACAGGTATCGACCCTGAGGTTGGCTATGGTACATGGGGTGTTTGTATCGACAATTCAAAGACACCACGTGCCAAGTCATTCACAGTCAGCATAAATCTTGGATTCTAACAACCGACGTAAAAGAGAAGAAAATGAAAAATATCATCAAACATATAACATTCTGCGGACTGGTCTCAATCAGTGCTGGCATGGGGCTTTCTTCCTGCGAAGACTTCCTCACCATCACACCAACAGACCGAATCGTGGAAGAGGACTTCTGGAAGGACAAAAACGACCTGAACAGTGCTGTCATGGCATGCTACAAGCGCATGGTAACCGATGACCTGCTTCGCAAGTACATCTATTGGGGCGAAGAACGTTCGGATAACTTCGACCGTTCCACTTCCACTTCAGCTTCCGGTCCAGAGGCAAACATCATGAATGCCAACCTGCTGCCCACATACGGTCAGTTCGACTGGACGGCCATGTACAATGCCATCAACTACTGCAACAAAGTGCTGGCACACGGCAAGGATGTCATCCAGAACGACGAGAGTTTCTCGGAAAATAACTGGAAGCCTATCCAGGCAGAAGTCATCACCTTGCGTGCTTTGTGCCACTTCTATCTGGTGCGCACATTCGGTGAGGTGCCTTATATCACCACTGACTACAACAACGATGGTCAAATGCTCCTTGCGCCCCAATCCACACAGTTGACGGTGCTCAACAATATCATCGACGACCTCGAATCCATCAAGGACGACGCGATGGTTGACTACGGCAACACCGTGGAAAACAAGGGCCGCGTCACCAAGAAGGCCGTCTATGCACTGTTGGCCGATGTGTACTTGTGGCGTGCATCTTATAAGGCAGGTAATAACCAGCCCTTCCAAAAAGTATCGCTCGCTAAAAACTATATCGGTGAGCAGACAGAGGCAGAACTTTCTTCACGCTATGAAGAGTATGAGACAACCGCAGAATCCGACTACCAAAAGTGCATCGAATATTGCGACCTCATCATCGACATGGCCTTCGAAGAAAAACTCGAATACATCGAGAAGAACGGTCTGAACGTAGGCGGTAGCGCCATCGAACTTGAGTTGGAAGACCTCCTCGCTATCGAGGCAGAATCCACTTCAAACAGCAGAAAGAGTTACAGCACATCTTTCCGCACGGCTTATGCTCAGATTTTCGGCGTAGGCAATTCTGATGAGTCCATCTTCGAACTTCAGGTGGACGGAACTGACTACAACAACTCGATGGTTGGAAGTTTGTTCTACAGCCTGGATGGCAAAACCGGTACTTTCACAGGTTCTGAGAGTCTCTTCTCAAGTGTTGAATCTACGCCCAACAACATTGATCCGCTGTATGTCTTCACGAAGACTGACTACCGTCGTTGGGAAACCATTGTCTTCAAAGAGATTGGTCAGAACACATACGATATCGGTAAGTTCGTCAACAGCAGCGTGTCGCAGAGAAACACAAACTCACGCACATTCTTAACTGACAACCACGCCAACGATTTGACGACAAACTTGATTGCCGCCAGCACAAGAAGTCGACTGGACAACAACTGGATCATCTACCGCCTCTCTGAGATTTTCCTCATGAAGGCAGAAGCCATGTCGCAGATCTACGAGGACGAGGAACACATGGCAGAGGCGTTTAAATATGTACGTGAAGTTTTCAAGCGCTCGAATCCTTATGCTTACGAAGCCAGCAACGAAACCCGCAAGACCGATTCGCTCACCTTCAAGAGCAACTTCGACACTGCTGACAAAATGGAGGCATTGGTGATGACAGAACGTCACCGCGAGTTCGTGGGTGAAGGCAAGCGTTGGTATGACCTCGTTCGCTATGCACTCCGTCGCGGCAACACCACCGACATGCTGAAGATTCTTTGCAAGAAATACACTAACAGCAAGTCCATCGAGGCCAAACTCGCAGACATGCAGTCGCTCTATTCACCTGTGTACAACTCTGAGATCAAGAACAATGGCTTGTTGTATCAGAATGGAGTATGGTTCGTGAATGAGACTTCTTCAAGAACGGATGACCTATAAAATAGCAAGAACAATGGACATGAACAATCATATCAAAAAATATTGCGGAGCCGCATTATTCATTTGTGCGGCATCTGCCGTAACGCTGAACTCCTGTACAGAGAATGTTGACGAAAGTGCTCTCTATACCTTCACTGGTGAGATGATGATTGACCACTTCGAGAATAATCCTGAGACATTCAGCAGTTACTACACCGTTTTGGGCATGGTTCACCAGAGCAAGCGTTCTCCTTCCACCATGAAGGATTTGTTGGATGCCCGTGGCAATTACACCTGCTTTGCTCCCACCAATGAAGCCATCGACCTCTACCTTGACTCCCTCCTTGAGATTGGCGAGGTGGAATCGAAGAACCTCGATGAACTTCCCGACTCTGTAGCAGAAGACATCGTTTTCAACTCCATCATAGAGAACGGCGACGATGAAGCCTACCAGACCACGTCGTTCGCCCACGATGTGCCACTCAACTTGACCAACATGAACGGGCGTTACATCACACCTTCATACGGTCTTGACGAAAATAACAACACCATCCTCTACATCAATAAAGACTCTCGCGTAATTGATGCTGACATTGAGGTGGAAAATGGTTACATCCATGCTGTTGACCACGTGCTGTCTCCATCGAAAGACAACATTGGTGAATTAGTTATGAGTTTGGAAGACGTGAAACAATTTGGAGAAATGCTGTCCCTGACAGGTTGGGACAAGAAAATCAGCAAGTATAGAGACCTGGAGTGGGAAGACGAGCACTACGACATTCTGGGTACCAAATACACTTGCCGATATAACTCCGGCTATAGCGGCCGAATTCCAGACAAGCGTAACTATGGCTACACCGTGTTTGCGGAACCAGACACACTCCTGGAGCGCCTTGGCATCACCGACATTCCATCGCTGAAAGAGTATGTGAGAGCTAACAACAACTTTGATGATGAGACCAATCTTGGCCATCAGACCAGTTGGGGTGATGACTATGAGAGCCCTTACAACTGGCTGAACCAGTTTGTAGCTTACCACATTCTTCCCGAGAAACTCAGTGCCAAGAAAGCAGGTGGTCTTGTGACCTTTGCCAACGAATATGGTGTCAGACTGAACGAGCGCAGAAATGAGAGCGATAAATTCAAAGTCACAGTCAATGTATGGGATTATTGGGAGACTGTAGGCGTTCAACGTCGTTCCCTCAAGATTACAGGCGGAAACATGAATGGATCTCTTCAGCGCCGCATCAACCGTAAATCGGTATACAACATGACCAACTACCAAGAGAACACCTCCAGTATCACTATTCCTGGAATCTTGATACTTGAGGAAGGTGCCGTTGAGGCCAAGAACGGATTCTTCTACCCTATTGATGACATCCTCCTTTGGACCAAGGATATCCCAACCAAGGTTTTGAACGAACGTATGCGATATGACATCACATCTCTGTTCCCCGAAATGTTGACGAATGAAATCAAACAAAACCGTGTCGACTCATGGTTCTTCCCACATGACTACTTCGACAATGTGTACGAAATCACTGACGCAACAGAATTTGAGTACATGCCAAACACTGGATGGGAAAGTTGGGACGGCGGTTGGAGTGATTACCAAGGTGACGAATTCAACATTCGTGGCCCTGTGGACTTCACCATGAAGTTGCCACCTGTTCCCTACACGGGTACCTACGAACTCCGCTTTGGTGTATGGATTAGTAACCGACGCGGTATGGCACAGATATACTTAGGTAAAAACCCAAGAAACCTACCTGCCCTCGGTGTACCAATTGACTTGCGTGAATCAGGTGTAGGTCGCGATCTCACGGGCTGGACGGAAGAATCAAAGATCAAAGCAACTGTAGCTGACTCAACGGCTCTGTATGAAAACCAGAAAACCATGCGCAACCTGGGCTTCATGAAAGGTCCCAAGTATATCCAACTCAATGACAATAAAACACAGCGCGATGGTTACGGTAGTGTTCGTAAGATTATCTTCACAGGTACGCTCGAAGCAGGTGAAACCTACTGGATTCGCTTCAAGTCCGTACTTGATGACAACTCGCTTGAATTCTTCTACGATTACATCGAACTCGTTCCAAAGGCCGTTTATGCTGGCGAATACAACGAGGATATTTGGTAACAAAAAAAAGAAAGCATATGAAAATTAATAATATAAAATGGATTACAGGCTCACTGATGACGGCAGCGCTTGCTGCTGGCATCAGCGCCTGCACGGATGATCATTTCGACATCTCATCCGCCGCAGCAGGCAAGCAAACGGTCTGGCAAAACATCCAGTTAAATAGTGACAAACTTAGTGAGTTTGCCGACATCCTGCAAAGTGTTTACTACTCGCAGACAGAAGAGAAGACCACTCCAGAAACGTATGCCGACCTGCTCAATGGTGACCAAACATTCACGGTGTGGGCACCTGTCAACGGTTCTTTCGACTACTCTTACTATAAGGGCTTGATTGAAACTGGCATCCGTGATAGTATCTACAAGGTGGAAAAAGAATTGATTCGCAACAACATGAACCGTTACAGCACTGCAGTCAACGGTACAGACACGGCTGTTATCAAACTCTACAACAGCAAGGGTGCCACAATCAATTTTGACAAATTCACCATCAAAGGTGTGAACATCCAGCAAGCCAACATTGGTGCCAAGAATGGTGTGCTCCACATCTTGGAAGGCCCTGTTCCTTATCAACCCAACCTCTATGAGTACCTCGCGACACGACGTGACCTTGACTCCATCAATACCTTCATCAAGAGTTTCCAAACGACGGAGTTCAATGAGTATGCATCAACACTGGGTCCTACGGTCAACGGAAGAATTACATGGGTGGATTCCATCACCTACATTTCCAATGATTATACCACCTACTACATGGGTGCACGTCTCAATGCCGATGACTCTCTCTACGCGATGATCATTCCAACGAACACTGCGTGGGAAGAGACGCTGGCAAAAACCAAAAAGTATTTCAAGTTTAAAGAGACTTACGAGCAGGATGTCAACACACAGACTGAAGCTGGAGTTGACACGCTCATCAAAGGAAAGAAGACCACTTTCACTCAAGCAGAACTGGACTCTTTGCTTAACTTCTATGCCAAGAATGCCATCTGTGAGAACCTTGCATTCAACGCTAAATGGCAATATGAGCAGATTCCTATCGCTACCATTGCCGACATTATGGCTGTAGATGAACGTCAGGACTCCCTCATTTCAACAGGAGGCACCAAGTTCAAGAAAACAGGTACACTCAACTTAACCAATGGAAGCAGCGTTGTTGAGGTTGACAACTACACACAAATGTTTGGTTATGCCGATCCTGTGAAAGTGAGCAACGGCTATGCATACGTGACAGACCAGTTTAACTATCCATTCCATACGTATGCACCTATCATCGATGAGAACGGTATCATAGCCTATGAGTCAAAAGATAACGCTTGTGACCCTGCTTCTGGTAACAAAATCTATCAAGAGCCCACAGTCATCATCGACGATGAAACCATAGAGTGCGACTCTACTTTCAGATACTCATTCTTGAGAATGCAACCTATAGGTAATACGCATCCTGGTGCTTTCTTCAAATTATTCAATGTGCTTTCATGTAAGTATGACATTTACGTAGTCATCAATTATAACACTGACTACGATTTGCGCAACAAGTTCTACGTATATATCTCTTACGACAAAGAAGATAAGCGCGAAAACAACATCCGTCTTACGAACCCAGACCCAGAGGCGATGGATGCCAGCGGCGAACCCCTTCTCGGAACGAATTACTTTGTCAACAGAGGTATGCACTACAACGAAAAGGGAGAAGTGGACTACACGGACACCCTTCTCGTTGCAAAGGACTTCGAGTTCCCTGTATGTTACTACGGAATCTCCAACAACGCCTACCCTGTCATCAACATTAAAAGTTATTTCAAATCTAACGAACGTTCATTGTACTGCCGAGAGATTTGGGTTAACTCCATCATCTTGAAACCAAAAGAGTGGACTGCATCTAGTGAAGAAGAATAGTATAACTCCTAAATAACAAGAACATGAAAAATCAGAATATTCACAAAGGCTTTCTTCGCCTCGGTATGGGTCTCATGATGTTATCAGGAGCGACTACCCTATTTGCGCAAGAAGCAGAAGAATCAACACCACAGCAGCCAGCCAAGACAAGAACCGTCATCACTGCTCCTCAATATGAGATGAAGGAAGTGAGCGGTTATGTGTACGACGCTGCCACCAAGGCTCCTATTGATGGTGCCAGGGTACAGGCATACGGCAACAGCAGATACTCTGTCATGACTGGCGAAGACGGTAAATACACGTTCAAAGTACCTGTGTTCGTCAACTCACTCTACATAACAGTGCTTGAATACAATGATGTTCAGGTGAGTTTCGATGGTGCCACGGCTCCTTCTGTAGGACTCTACAGCAGCAAGTTCAACACCGTTTATTCACCCAAGACAAACATCACTGCCAGCGCTGTGGCCAACGTGAACAACACTTCCGCCATCATTGTAGATGAAGAGATTGACAACAAACTGTCTGGCGACATTCACACCATTAACCGCTCTGGCTTGCGCGGACAAGGTGCAGCCATGTTCATCAGAGGTCTCAACTCACTGAACATCAATGCACAGCCGCTTATCGTGCTCGACGGAATGGTGATGGATCCACAACTTGACCGCACCAGCATACACGAAGGTTTCTTCAACAATATCCTTGCTGGTATCGATCCTGAAGATATCGAGACCGTAGAAGTATTGAAGAACGCAACTTCACTCTATGGTGCCCGTGGCGGCAACGGTGTGGTCATCATCAACACCAAGCGTGGTCACTCTATGGCCACCAAGATCAATGTGAGTGTCAACGCAGGCTTTGAACCTAAGCCATCGCTCACACCCATGATGAATGCCAGCCAGTACCGTTCTTACCTCAGCGACCTGATGGGTACAACCACTTA
Organism: Bacteroidaceae bacterium; assembly: GCA_017448965.1. Lineage (GTDB taxonomy): Bacteria > Bacteroidota > Bacteroidia > Bacteroidales > Bacteroidaceae > Minthosoma. The sequence continues at coordinate 25,932 of JAFSKK010000044.1, forward strand.
CGGCTCTGAGTATAACACGGCTAACACTGCGATACCATTCCTGAACAGCAACCCGAACTATTATTGGTACCCAATGTACCATAACGAGACCGACTGGTCAAGCGGCCTGTATCGTACAGCAGCCACCCAGAACTACAAGGTGAACGTACAAGGTGGTGATGATGTAGCTATGTACAACTTGGCTCTTGGTTACACGAACTCTCAATCCACGGCTAAGAGCAACGGTTTTGATCGTCTGAACATTCGTTTCAACACCGACATCAAACTAATCAAGAATCTGTCCACTCAACTTGATCTCGCTTATTCGAAAATAACGAACAAACTCCGAGACAACGGCTGGGCAGAGTCTTACACCACCAACACCATTTCTTCTCCTAATGTACTGGGCTATACCCAAGCACCATTCCTCTCAAAGTATGGTTACTACACTGGCGACGATGGCAAACTGCATCTGTCTTCTGTGTATGCTGGTAAGTATATTAGTGATGACAACTATCCTTTCAACTTCGCTTCTGCTTACGGAACAAATGTGGCACAGGCCAACCCCTACTGGATTCTTCAGAATGGTGAAGGCGAGAACAAAAACCGCCAAGAGGTGACTCAATTCAACCTCAACATCATGCCTAAGTGGGAAATCAACAAGCATTTGAACATCACCAACCGCTTTGCTTATCAGTTGAACCGTTCCAATGAGAAATACTACCTCCCAGAGGCTGGTATCCCTTCCTTCAACTATGAAGGCTACGGTGATGTCACTTCTGGGGTAAGATCTCTCTTCTCGAAAGAGACCTCCGTATTTGAGGACTTCCGCGTCAACTGGACCAACAACTACAAAGGCATCCATGACCTGACGGTGTTCGGTGGTCTCCGCTTCACCAGCAACAGGTTCTCTGACTCTTACATGCGTTCTTACAATACCGGTAATGACAAAATGCCGAACATGACCCCCACTTTCCGCTCTGTGGAAGGTAGCCAGGATGCATGGAACAATTTGGCATACTATGCACATGGACGTTGGGCTGTGAAGAACACCTACATTCTGGAAGGAACACTCTCTGCTGAAACTTCTTCACGTTTTGGTAAGAAAACTGAGGAAGGTGTGAAAGTGTTTGGCGTCAAATGGGGTATCTTCCCAAGCCTCCAAGCAGGTTGGGTGCTTACCAATGAAAAGTGGTTGGCCAACGTGAAGGGTCTCGACCATCTGAAAATGACTGTAGGTTACGACGAATCAGGTAATGACAACATCGACTATGCTGCTGCCCGCACCTACTTCAAATCCTACACGTTCTTGAAGACTGCTACAGCCCTCCAACTGACTAACGTAGAGAACCCCTCCATCCAATGGGAAACCACCCGTCGCTGGAATTTAGGTCTCAACGGTTCATTCTTCAACAACCGCGTTCAGGCTGGCATTGATCTCTACACGTCAAAGACAAGCAACTTGATCACCTACAAGAGCATCAACTATCTCTCTGGCCTCTCTGGCTATCTGTGCAACGATGGCTCACTCACCAACAAGGGTATTGATGCAAGAGCTAACATCATCCTTGTCAACTCAAAAGACTTCAAATGGCAAATTGGTGCTACACTCGGACACTACAAGAATAAAATCAAGTCGTTGCCAGAAGGTGACTACACTCAGAACGTCTATGGCGCCGAGGTGCTCACTTCTGTAGGCCATGCGGCAGGAGTTTTCTACGGTTACAAGACAGCAGGTGTCTTCTCTACCGATGCAGAAGCCTCAACAGCCTATACCACCACTGACGGACAAGGTCAGTCACGCAGCGACTACCTGAAGTATCCCACTGGCATCACCAAGAATCCATACCGCAACTTCTCGGCTGGTGACATGCATTTCGTAGATCTCTACAGCGATGGCATCATCGACGAAAAGGATAAGACCATCATCGGTGACCCGAACCCAGACATCTACGGTACCGTCTACACCAACTTCGCCTACAAGCGTTGGAGTCTTGACGTCAACTTCAAGTATTCTGTCGGCAACGACATCTACAACTACCAACGCTCACAGCTGGAGTCGCTGAATTCTTTCTACAACCAGACCACTGCAGCCGTCAATCGTTGGACTTACGATGGCGATCACGCACTGCTCCCACGCGCCATGTCGCCCGAATCAGAAAGTTGGGTGAACAACGAACGCTTCTCCGATCGCTGGATTGAGGATGGCTCATACTTCAAACTGAAGAAGATTCGCCTCTCATACGAGTTGCCAATCAATGCATCCTGGATTCAGGGTCTCACAATCTGGGGCGAGGCAAACAACCTTGTAACACTGACCAAGTACACAGGAAAAGATCCTGAGTTCTCATGTGGCAACGGTGTCCTTTATCAAGGTATCGACGCAGGTTTGCTCCCCAGCAACAGAAGTTTCAATCTCGGTGTTAAAATCAACTTGTAGCCCTACCCTCTTATGGGAGAGGCCATTCGGATAAAAACAACTTCTATAAACATATTACTATCATGATTACTTATCAAATAAAGAAATATATACTTCGCACGGCAGTGTTAGCCCTTCCGCTCTTGGGACTGGGGGGCTTTAGCTCCTGCGAGGACATGATGACAGTGGACACGGGTGACAAGGCATACCGCAATGCACAAGACACGCTCTACTCTTATCTCGGCATCATGCGTGCCATGCAGGACGTCGCAGAACGCCAAGTGATACTCGGTGAAATACGAGGCGACCTGGTGACTTCAACCGACTACACGACTGACACACTCCATGCCATCTCTAACTTCGAAACGGACAGTCGTTACTGGAAAGACCGCAGTGAGAATGACAATGAGAGTTGCTCCATGCTGCAAGTGAGTGACTACTACAACATCATCAACAACTGCAACTTCTACATCCATAACGCTGACACCAATGCGGTGAGGTCAAACATCAAGTTTATGATACCAGAGTATGCTCAGGTGAAAGCCATTCGTGCATGGGCATACCTGCAACTTGTCAAGAACTACAAGGAGGTGCCATACATCACTCGGCCTGTTGACAATCTCAGTGTGATCGAGAACTTTGACTATCAAGGGAATCTGGTCAGCAAAGACAACCTTGTGGACAAATTCATAGAGGATGGTCTTGCTAACTTCATCAACACGCCTTATCCTCAATATGGCTCGGCAGCTTCTCCCAACGGAAAATGGGAAAATGGTTACACTTCCATCGATGCCCGCATGATGATGATACCTATCCGCATTCTGCTTGCTGACAGTTACCTGCTCCGTGGCGCCTCCACTGGCGACTATGAGAAGGCTGCACAGTATTACTATGACTATCTGAAGAATGAGACTGAAACAACGCCCTTGTACCTGCAATACTGTGAAGCAGACAACATGTTGCGTACCAACACCATCGAATATACAAGAATACGTGGTTGGGGGTCATGGGCTTCTGACTACTCTTATTCAACTTCTCAGAACGAAGTCATCTCGCTCATTCCAAGTTCTGCCAATGCAGGCTTCGGCAAGATGCTGACACGTGTCGCAGACATCTATGGCTATACCCCATCATCGTCGCAGTCATCGTATGCTATCGACCAAAACGCTGAAGACAACACCACAGGTTCTGACTCTGAATCTTCTGGTAACATCTCTGTCAGCAGAAACTACAAGCGTCAGTATGCTCCATCAAATGCATTCCAGGAGGTTGCCAACAACCAAACTTATGTAGAATACACTGGTACGACAAGCACCAATCCTCAGGCTCGTTACATCGAGAACTGTGATGCACGTTACGGAAGTTCTATTGAAAACCTCACCTACGAAGGTGATGCTTACCCACTCTGTTGCAAGGCTGCACGTGGTGGTGCTTTCTACTACTCTATCCCCATCTACAGAAAGACCCTCATCTGGCTCCGCTTAGCTGAGGCCATCAATCGTGCAGGTTATCCAGAGTTTGCCTTTGCAATCCTGAAAGACGGTATCACCCAATACTCGCTCCCCACTTATGTCAATCGTTATATTCCAAAATATGACGATGAAGGACGTGTCATCTACTACAACAGAATCGAAGACAATTACCGTTATAAAGATACGGAAACAGGCATCTTCTATGAGTACGATGAAGAAGGCACATTGGTTGAAGTGGAAGGCATGACTGGTTCCAGTTACATGATGGTAAAGGATACGCTGTACAACGACTCTCTCAGTTACGGTACTTACGGAGCCATGTACTATGTCACCGACACTGTAAAACTGAACAAGTTCAACACGTTCCTCAATTTCAAGAACGACCATTGGGACAACATGTACGGACTCCATGCCAGAGGCGCAGGTTTGGGCTCTTGGGCCTCCAGCAACGGAACGATCATCACCAACATTGCCGGATACCACGACTCTATCTACTACGACTACTCTAAACTGCTCCTTGCTCAAGGCGTCGATTTGGAAAATGCATCAGAGAACGACGTCATCAATGCCATAGAGAATCTCATCGTGGATGAATTGGCACTGGAGACTGCTTTTGAGGGCAACCGTTTCACAGACCTTGTCCGCATTGCCGAGCACAAGAACCTGTCTGGCTACAATGGTACAGAATGGCTCGCCAACAAGATTGCAAACCGAGGCACAAAGAGTTCCACTCCTACAAGTGCTGGTGTGGATGGCTTTGACCAATCACTCTTCGACAAATTGAAAGATGTATCTGTATGGTACTTCCCACTGCCTAAGTGGAAGACCAAATAACAGAACACTACATCAGTATTTTACTCAAGCCCTGAAGGCCAAACGCCTTCGGGGCTTTTTTTTCGACATAGCCATCCATTCGGCATGTTTACAGCAACTATCCACGCAGGGCATCACTTTTTATAGCTCTTTTTTGTTGTTTATAAAAAAAAGCCTTACCTTTGCCACGATGAAACAAGAACCTATGGCAACACCCCACATCTCAGCACCAACAGGCGCATTTGCAAAAACACTGCTAATGCCCGGCGACCCTCTTCGGGCAAAATTCATTGCAGAAACATTCCTGACCAACCCACAACTGGTCACGTCAGTACGTAATATTCTGGGTTATACTGGCACCTACAAAGGTGTGCCCGTATCTGTAATGGCCAGTGGCATGGGTATGCCCAGCATTGGCATCTACTCATGGGAGTTGTTTAGTTTCTATGGCGTAGAAAACATCATCCGCATCGGCTCCGCGGGCAGCTATCGTGAATGGCTCAAGGTGATGGATGTGACACTGGCTGAGAGTGCCGTGAGCGAATCCTCCTTTGCCCGTGTACAAGGTGGAGAGACCTCTCACAGTTTGAAACCCAGCGAGACGCTGAACCTTGCCATTCAGAAGAAAGCGAAAGAACTCGACATCGCATTGAAGATGAGTGTGGTACATTCCAGCGACGTATTCTATTCCGACCCATCGCAAGGTACATGGCAGGACATTGCTGAACGGACAGGTAGCGACTGCGTGGAGATGGAGAGTTTCGCCTTGTTCCACAATGCGAATGTGCTGGGCAAACGGGCAGCCTGTCTGCTGACCATCAGCGACTCTTTTGTTGACCACATGGAATTGACCGCAGAGCAACGCCAAAACTCCTTCACAGAGATGATGCGACTGGCATTGGAGACGTGTACAGAATTGTAAAAATCATTGATTGTTTCCGACTGATTACGAATAACCTATAAATATCACCAATATGAAAAAGATTTTACTAACTAACTTATTGATGTTGACGGCTCTGTGCATGAACGCGCAGACTGATGTGACCAACAAATACATCAAAAATGCCGACTTTGAAGTGAACTACTTAACCTATTGGACAGCTTCCAGCATTACGATGCAGAACAATGCCTCCTTTGAGAAGCATGGCGGAGTCTATGTACAAAAATGGGTGGAAAAGGGCAGCAAGGTTGGTAGCGGATACATCCAACAGGAAATCAAAAATCTTCCCCAAGGCAGTTACACCTTGAAAGTAAAGGCACAGAACATTCAGCAAGGTTCCCCAGAAACCGCACAGACAGGAGCCGTCATTTTTGTGGGCGATGCCACAACCGAGGTGACCGCAACAGGTGACTATTCGCTGGATTTCACCCATGTTTACGGCAACGTCACCATCGGGTTCAGGTTGACTAACGCCACAGGTAATTATGCCTGTGCGGACAATTTCCGTCTCTATCGAAACGGTGATGCCTACGAAGGAGCCGATGAAGATGAAGCAAGACTTGCTGCAAAAGAGCGTGATTCCCTCCAAAATCTTTACGACAATGGTACAGGCAATGCCCCAACAGTAACAACCCCCGACTACTTTGCCATTGGCTCCACCTTCGTTCTGGGACGTTCAACCGTCAAATTAAATGGAGCCGTCATCGTAGAGCGCGGTTATTGCTATTCTGAAACAAACCCAGAACCAACCATCTGGGACAATGTGTCCACTTACAACTATTCACATGAAGGATACATCTACGTGATTGAGCCACTGAAGCCTCAGACCTTTTATTGGGTGCGCCCCTATGTCATCACTAAAAAGAACAGAGTGGCGTATGGAGCACCCAAGTACATCGCCACGCTCCCCAAGGGCGCTTGCACATGGACATACGGCTATGAGGGAGATGATGAACAGGATGCACGCATCGTTCAGGCCATTAGCAATGGTATCATCAACTATAACGACTGCATGGGTCTGAAGAATTTCAACTTATCTGGACACTATCAGTATGGTGCAGGTGCTGGTAACGGAACTGCCAATTGTAATTATGGAGGGTACATGAACATCAGCCAAAACTCATCCTATCAACGTACTGGTACTGTGCAACATGAGTTTGCTCATGGTGTTGGTGTGGGCACACGCAAAATTGATTGGGGATATGCCCAATTAGGCAGTTGGGATGACACCAATGTACACAATTGGGAATGGTATGGCCGACGTGCCAACGACTTGGTTCGTTTCATGGAGAATTCGAACGAAGTCCAAGTGGTAGGTGACGGTACGCACACATGGGCTCAAAACACCAATGGACGCACAAAAACGCTGATTAACTACGGCATCAATGGTGCAGGTGAGGATAACAACACCCAATTGCTCTATCGTGCCAACGCCATGCTGGTGGAGGCTCTGCATGAAGATGGTCTATGCGCCACCTACGACTACCACTACGGAACGCCATGTTACTCTTACTATATCCAACCAGGCAAGAAATATTACATCAAATGCAAGGATGAAACCCTCGGTCTCTACGACGGTCTTCTGAATCAACGCAATTCCAGCGCTATCGGTTGGAAACCATACGACAATACGGAAGCCGTTGACGACTCTGCTGCATGGTACATTGAATATATTCCAGAGAATGGAAACTACACCTTCAAGAATGTGAAGACCGGCATGTATCTCACTCATAGTGCCAATGCCACAAGAGTCACCGTTAAAAGCATTGCTGCCAACAAAAAGCCTGGTACTACAGAGTATTTCCAACTGATGCCTGACCGCACTGACATCACGTATGGCACAGGAACAAATAATTTCAAGACATACGGCTACTGGTTCATTTGGGATGATTCCGGCACCAAAGCCATGCAAGCAAACGCCTTGCTCTCGCTGGGTTATGGCCCTGTAGCTGTGGCGAACATCAACAACGCCAGCAATACAACCAAACAGCAGTGGATCATCATCAGCGAGGACGAACTGGAAGCCTATCAAGATGCGGCTATTGCAACAGGCATCCGCACTATCGCTGTAGATGACGAGGCACCCAATGGCAACAAGACAGTTGTGGGTATCTACACCACAGGCGGCGTACAGTTACAGAAGTCACAACCAGGCTTCAACATCATTAAGTATAGCGACGGTACAACCAAAAAGATTTTTGTGAAGTAAATGACATGAAATACAAACTCTTATCCTTGATGGCATGCGCACTTTTGTGCATGCCATCTTTTGCAAAGAATGAAGCTGACTTGTGGCCAGACGGCACACCGATTAGTGAGTGGTTCAGACAGACAGAGCCTGTCGATGTGGCAAAACTCGGCAAGCAATACCGGGTAACGGACTATGGTGTGGTGAACGACGGACTGCTCCATACAACTGAGATGCAGGCACTGATTGACAAAGTGGCTGCTGAAGGTGGCGGTGTCCTTGTCGTGCCCGAAGGGACGTATATGACTGGGGCACTTTTCTTCAAGCAGGGTGTTCACCTGCATCTCTACGACGGAGCCACCTTGATGGGCAGCAACAATCCGAGTGACTACCCTATCCTGAAGACACGCATCGAGGGAGAGACTTGCCTCTACTACTCTGCCCTGATCAATGCCGACGGATTGGATGGCTTCACCATCTCTGGAAAAGGCACCATCGACGGCAACGGCTACACTTATTGGAAACACTTCTGGGAACGCCGTTCGTGGAATCCTCGCTGTACGAACAAGGATGAGCAACGTCCACGACTGGTCTATGTGAGCAACTGCAAGAACGTGCAGATTGACGGCGTGAAGTTGCAGAACTCTGCCTTCTGGACAACCCATATTTATCATAGTGAAAACGTCAAACTGCTGCGTCTCCACATCTACTCGCCAGCCAAGCCCGTGAAGGCTCCAAGCACAGACGCCATCGACCTCGATGTGGTGAAGAACATCCTGGTGAAAGACTGCTATATGAGTGTCAACGACGACGCTGTGGCTATCAAAGGTGGCAAAGGACCATACGCTGACTACTGGCGCACAACGTATGAAGGCCTTGACATCAACCAGTTCCCAGAAATGGTGGGTGATGGTGGCAATGAGAACATCATTATTGAAGATTGCGAGTATGGTTTCTGTCACGGATGCCTCACGTTAGGCAGCGAGTCGGTGTATGACCACAACATCATCTTGCGCCGCATTAAGGTGAACGAAGCCAACAACCTGCTTTGGCTGAAGATGCGTCCAGACACCCCACAACAGTATGAGTATGTGACAGTCGAAGACATTGAAGGAAACGGCAAGAACTTCCTTTTAGTGGCTCCTTGGACACAGTTCTACGACCTAAAAGGCCGCAAGGAGGTGCCCATGTCGTATTCTGACCACATCACCATGCGCAACATCACCTTCGACTGCAACATGTTCTTCAACGTGATACAGCAGGAAGATCAATATCATCTTAGCAACTTCACTTTCGAAAATTTGAACGTGAAAGCCAAGAATGCGGATTTCCATCAGGAATATGTGGAAAATTTCACGGTCAAGAATGTGAAAGCCGAAAAAAAGTAGTACCTTTGCGCCTCGAAAAAAACAACTCAAGAACGGAAGCAGCATGGATTGGCTTATTGAACTCTTCACCACAGGTGGCGGTGTAGCACATACAGTGATTCTGTATGCAGCAGTCATTGCCCTGGGCGTGTTTCTTGGAAACAAAATCAAGTTTGGCAGCGTCTCACTGGGAGTCACCTGGATTCTCTTCATTGGCATTTTGGCAGGCGACCTATTGATGCGCGGCGGCATCGAAGAGAATCAGGCTGTCATCAACTTCATTCAGGATTTCGGTCTCATTCTTTTCGTGTTCAGCATTGGTTTGCAGGTGGGTCCTTCGTTCTTCACCTCGCTGAAACAGGGAGGTTTGAAGGCCAACGGTGTGGCTGCTGGTGTCGTAGGACTGAACATTGTGGTGATGCTGATCATCTACTACAGTTTACGCAACGTCATTCCAGCGGTGAACAACCTGCCGATGCTGGTAGGCACACTGTGTGGTGCTGTGACGAACACCCCAGGCCTTGGTGCTGCCAATGCCGCTTTGGAACAGATTAACCAGATCCATCCTTTCGAAGGCGGTGTGCCTGTGATTGCCAACGGTTATGCCTGCGCCTACCCTCTTGCTGTGGTGGGCATCATCGGCAGCATCATCCTCATCCGTGTCATTTTCAAGGTGAACTTCCAGAAGGAAGTGGAACACTTCAACAAGAAGAACAACAAGGAAGCCGTGAAGCCGCACCTGATGACGGTGAAGGTCTTCAACCCCGCCATCGCCGACAAGACCATCCTGCAAGTGAGAGGTTTTATCGGACGTGACTTTGTGTGCTCCCGTATGCTCCACGAGGGTCATGTGGTGGTGCCTAACAAGGAAACCTTGCTGAATGTGGATGACAAACTCTACATCGTGTGTGCAGAAGAGGATGCAGCAGCCATCGTGGCGTTCATCGGCCCTGAGGTGGAAGTGAAATGGGATGACCAGGACGTGCCTATGGCATCGCGGAAGCACACAGTCACCAAGGAAGACATCAACGGAAAGACGCTGGGCAGTTTACACCCCAGTTCCATGTATGGCGTCAATGTCACCCGTCTTTATCGTTCTGGTATTGAGTTGTTTGCAAATCCAAGTCTCATCCTGCAGATGGGCGACATCCTGACTGTGGTGGGACCTGCAGATGCGGTGGAACGATTTGCCAACAAGATTGGCGACAAGAAGCAGCAACTCGACAAGCCCAACCTGCTCACCCTCTTCTTGGGCATTCTTGTGGGTATCATCTTCGGCATGCTGCCTATCAGCATACCAGGCATGTCAATGCCAGTGAAACTGGGACTTGCCGGCGGACCTCTCATCATCGCCATTCTGCTGGGTCGCTTTGGCTACAAACTCAAGTTGGTTGCCTACACCACCAACTCTGCCTCGTTCATGATTCGCGACATTGGTTTGGTGCTCTTCCTTGCCAGCGTGGGCATCAAGGCTGGAGGCAACTTCGTCGATACGGTCATCAATGGTGGTATTCACTACGTGTGGATTGGCTTCCTCATCACCGTCATTCCACTGATTATCATGGGTGTGTTTGCCCGCATGAAGTGGCACATCAACTACTTCCTCCTGATGGGCATCATGAGCGGTGCCACCACCGACCCACCAGCATTGGCCTTCAGCACTTCCAACGCTAACAATGGCATCCCATCTGTCGGCTATTCAACCGTTTACCCACTTTCCATGTTCTTACGCATCATCACAGCGCAAGTCATCATCCTGCTCTTCTGCAGTTAACACATCCTATGCAATTCAACCTCAACGAGTTATTAAACACGCTCTTGCAGTCAGCAGACCTTCCTCTGTTGGCTGCATTTGTGCTGGGCTTGCTCGTGGCACTCAATCCTTGCCAACTGGCCATCAGCGTTTCAGCACTGGCTTATGAGTACCGCAACCGAAAGCGCCTGATAGACGGCATCATCTATGCGTTCGGACGTACAGTCACCTACACGCTGTTGGGTTGGGTGACGATGTGTCTGATTGGCGGAGGCAGCAACATCGCAGGCCTTCAGCACGTGTTGTCAAAGGCTGAAGTCGTCGTGCCCTACGTGCTCATTGTGCTGGGCGCTTACCTCCTGTTCAGAGCATTCCACCGCCACCACCACCACGGAGAGAACTGCCACAACAGCGGTCGAATCATCAAGAGGAACGGCCCTCTCGGCTCGCTCATCTTGGGCATGACCCTTGCTCTTGCCTTCTGTCCTGAGAGTGCCATTTTCTATTTCGGCATGATGATTCCCCTCAGCATCTCCAGCAGTATGGGAGCCGCTGTGCCCCTTGTTTTTGGATTGTCGGCCAGCATTCCCGTCGTGGTCATTGCCTGGATCATGCACAAGGCTGTCGATGGTGCCACCCGACTCAGCCGAGGTTTCGAGCACTTCCAGCAATGGTTGAACGGCATCACAGGATTGCTGTTCATTGCGATTGCCATTCTGCTGCTGTTCGAAGATTGAGAAACCACTTCTTCCACTTCCTCCTCTTCCACAACCCGTACACCTCCCCTTCCTCCCTTCCACTGCCTCAAAACCGACATCGGGGACGTCGGTTTAGAGGATGTGGAAGTGAGGCAACAGAGGTTATGGAAGCGAGGAAACCGAGCTTGTGGAAGTAAGTCAACTGAGGATGTGACACTGAGGAATCGGAGGTACTTCGTCGGCGTATCAAGGCATAACGGAAGGGTCTCATTGAGGGCACTGGCTGATTACCGCATGGCATCTGTCCATGAGATTTCATCGAACTTTCGTGAATTAAACAAATTTAAGGATACAAAATGCGGAAAAGTAGTTTTTTTGTGCTAACTTCGCAACAAAATTCATAACACTACACTTTCCATCACATCCATTTATGGAAGAGGAAGAAATATATAACGGAAAAGAAACACATAAGGAACATGAGGAATATACTGGAAGAAGTGCCTCGCAACTCTTCCGCGAATTGCTGCGTCTGCTCCTTGTGCTGATATGGCGGTTCTTGGTGTGGCTTTTCAAGCGCATCTTGAAAGGCATCCTGTGGTGCATGCAGGCCATTGAGGACGGGTTGATACGTCTGAACGATTGGTGGCACGACAACAACACCCAAGAAAAGGTGGCCAAGATGAAGGCGTGGCTGAAGAAAGCCGCCAAAACCTTCGGACACTGGTGTGTGGTGGCAGCAAAGGCAACGGGAAAGGGAATCGTCATTGCCGCCAAAGCGACAGGACACGGATTGCTGGTGGCTGCGAAGGCGACAGGACGGGGAATCGTCATTGCCGTAAAGGCCACCATCCAGGGCATCATCCACCTGCGCCCCACCATCAAGAAGATTGGACAACTGATTGTCAAGGGAGCCAAAAACACGGCCGCCGGAATGAAACGTGCCCGACGAGGCATGAAACTTTCCAGCATCAGACGGCGCAGGCGCCACGAGGCATTTGTCCGCAACGGAGGCATGAAAGGCTGGATGAACCGAACCTCCCACAACGTCAGAAGCAACATCGAGCGCTTCATGGAAGAAGACCAGGAGGAAGCCACGCCGGATGCTGTGACTGAAGACGACATCATGGCCGAAGCGCTGGAAAAAGGTGCCAACGATGGCAAGAAGCCGATGAAGATTGGCAAGACCTTCATCACCCATGCTAAAAACTTCATGGATGTGGAATAACATGACACAAACAAAGCACCACACAACACTCACAACCCATTCAAAATCAACGACATTGTGAAAAAGACACTGCTCACTCTACTGCTTCTCATGACGGTTGCGCTGTCAAGCCACGCCGTGCTGAAAGAGAAAGACCTCGGAAAAACCCTGCACGTGCTGCGCCTTGAACTGTACAACAAATGGCTGAAGCAACAGGAACGGATGAAGCAAATGGATGAACGACGCACCTTGCAGCACAAGCAACTCGTCAACATCATCAAACGCACGGAAACCACCAGCCTCATCCTCTACTCCCAAGGGCAAGACTTCACCTTCGATATGGCGTATGCCTGCCAAGAAGCCACGAACCTCTATCAGGAGGTGAACGAGAACAGCATGCCTTATGCCCAAATCAAACTCTACATCGAGACAGAGATTGCCAGCTACGACAGCCTGATATACACGCTGAAACAGATACCGCCAGCCATCACCGGCTCCAACGCACAAGCGGCAACGAGCGACACCCTCATCGGCAAGCAACAGCCATCGGCGGAACCGAAAAACGGCCTCTATCTGCTGGATGCCCAGGGCATTCAAGACCGCGCCATGTGTATCCAATACGCAGAGACACTCCGCGACAACATGAAAATCATCCTGAGCAAAGTGGAGCAAGACAATGGATACTACAACAACCTCTTCAACCGCGTGGATCGGCTGAACGAATATGCCCAAAACAAATACACCCGACTCCAGCAAAGCATCTTCATCGACCCAGGCACCAACTACTTCCAGATTCTCACCCGCATCCCTCAGCAATATCAACGGGTGAAGGAAGATTTCAACACGAAATACAAACCGCTGGAGGAGAAAGGCAGCAACGGCCGCTCCCACATTTACAAGTCGGAATGGAGAGGCCCCATCGTCATGTTCGCCAGCATTTTCATGCTGATTTACATGCTGGGAGGAGCCATCCTCAGCAACGTGCTCATCCGATTCTTGGTGCCCAAACGCTTCCGCACGGAGAAATTCAAGCAAAAGCGCCCCATCCTCATCACGGCTCTGGCCGTCTTCTTCTTTGCTGTTGCGGTGATGATTGTCCGCACGTTCATCCACCACAACCTGATGCTGATGGCAACCAGCCTCATGATAGAAATGGCTTGGCTGATTGAAGCCATCTTCATCTCCCTCATCATCCGTCTGAACGGGCGACAGGTGAAAAGCGGAGCCAAGATCTACACCCCTTTCATCCTGATGTCGCTCATTGTCATCTGTTTCCGAATCATTCTGATTCCCAACACATTGGTCAACATCATCTTCCCGCCCATTCTGTTCATCTTCACCATCTGGCAGGCGGTCATGCTGCAGAAGAACCGGAAGAACGTGCCCTACAGCGACAGCGTTTACTGCTGCATCTCCCTGTTCGTGATGCTCTCTTCATGCATCCTCGCATGGATAGGTTTCACTCTGATGGCGGTGCAGATCATCGTTTGGTGGACCTTCCAATTGGCAGCCATCGCAACCATCACCAGTTGCTACGACCTGATGGAGATGTACGAGAACAGCTTCATGTCAAAGCGCATCAAGAAGGCCTACGGTGCAGACATCGCCGACAGCCAAATCCGCATCAGAATGAAGCGTGGCGATTTCGTGGAACAAACATGGTTCTACGACTTTGTCCATCAGGCGTTCATACCCGTCTGCGGCGTGTCCTCCTTCATGCTGAGCATCTATCTGGCCGCAGAAATCTTCGACCTTCGCCACCTGTGCATGACTTGGTTCATGCATGAGATTGTCATCGAAAGACTCATGTCGGTGTCCGCCTTCAAATTGTGTCTGATTGCCGCGCTGTTCTTCATCTTTAAATATGTGAACTACCTCGTTCGTTCCTCGTGGTTCAACTACCGCAAGAGAACACACAACAAAGACTTCAACGCCACTCTGGCCAAGAACATCATCGGCCTGTTCATCTGGGGTATCTACACCATCACCGTCTTCCTGATGCTGGATGTGCCAAGCACAGGCATCGCCATCGTGACGGGAGGTCTCTCAACAGGTATGGGTTTCGCATCCAAGAGCCTGCTCGAAAACTTCTTCTACGGCATCTCCCTGATGTCAGGACGTGTGCGCGTGGGCGACTACATCGAATACGACGGCACCATCGGAAAGGTGGAGAGCATCACCTATCAGAGCACCCAAATCACCACGTTGGACGGAAGCGTCGTAGCCATTCTCAACTCCGACCTGTTCGGAAAGAACTTCAAGAACTTGACCCGCAACCACCAATACGAGCGCATCACCATTCCTTTCGGAGTGGCCTACGGAACCAATGTCGAGACCGTGCGGAAGATGGTGATCGACGGCATCACGCCGCTCTGCAAGAAGACACCCGACGGACGCTCCATCGTCAATCCAAAGCACCCCATTCTAGTGGCATTCTCCGACTTCGGAGCCAGCAGCATCGACCTCATGTTGGTGGCATGGGTGCTCGTCGACCATAAGATACCTTTCGCCGCTCAGGCCAAAGAAAAAATCTACCAGGTGCTCAACGAGAACCACATCGAGATTCCGTTCCCACAACAGGACATTTACATCCGAAGTATTACAAAAACCGAGTAGAACAGGCACAGAAAACAAAAAAACACGCTCTTTTGATAAAAAAAAGCATCATTTGTAGCGTCCGAACAAAAAAAAAGTATTACTTTTGCCTCGAAACTGGGTTGTGAAGTGTCTTAACACCACAAATAAGGCATCATATACAAGGTTTCCACCAACAGCAATAACTAAAAAATAAATAAATCTATGGAAGTAAAAAAATCAAAGAAAGCAGACCTTGAAAGCACCAAAGGCACTGGACTGCTCATCGGCTACATCGCAGCATTGGCTACCATGTTTGCATGCTTCGAGTACACCACTCGCGAGTATGAGGAGACCGATGTTGTTTACGCCACCACTTCTTTCGTGTCAGAAGAGGAAGTCATTCCTATCACACAACCCATCTTCACGGCAGCTCCACCTCCACCAGCCGAGACTCCAGCCGTAGCTGAAATCCTCGACATCGTGGACAACAACACCGACATCGAAGAAGAGAAGATTGAGACTTCTGAGGACACCCACGAAGCAACTTCTGGCCCATCTGTTCAGCACACTTCTGGCCCCGTCATGGTGGCTCCCGGTCCTGTGCAGGAGGAAAGTGATGAAGGTGAAATCTTCGAAATCGTAGAACACAACCCAGAGTTCCCTGGTGGTGAGAAGGCGTTGATGGCCTATCTGCAGAAGAACCTGAAATATCCTGCAGCAGCACAGGAGAACGGTATTCAGGGACGTGTGTTCGTTCAGTTCGTGGTGAACAAGGACGGTTCCATCGTTGACCCCAAGATTCTTCGTGGTGCAGACCCATCACTTGACAAAGAAGCCATGCGCGTAGTTCAGGGCATGCCGAAGTGGATTCCTGGCAAACAGCGCGGTAAGACTGTACGTGTACGCTTCACGCTCCCAGTCATGTTCCGTCTGCAGTAATCCGCCATCAGGCTCATCGCTCTGCAACGATGACACAACAACAACCAACATGCCGCACACACAACAACTGTGCGGCATTTTTTTACCACATTATATATAAATATGTACACACAACAAGAACTCACCGAGAAAATCAATGACGCCGTGATGAACATCCAATACCACACGGAGCCAAAGAACCTATACGAACCCATCCGTTATATTCTCTCCATCGGTGGCAAACGCATCCGCCCCCTGCTCATGCTCATGGGTTACAACCTCTACAAAGAAGATGTGGACACCATCATGAACAACGCGCTGGCGCTGGAGACTTACCACAACTTCACCCTACTCCACGACGACCTGATGGATCATAGCGACATGCGTCGCGGACACCTGACCGTACACAAGAAGTGGGACGAGAACACCGCCATCCTTTCAGGCGACACCATGCTGATTATGGCCTATCAACTCTTCAACAAAGGCATGAAGAGCGACGAGGCTTGGACGGCTTTCATCGATGCCACGCTCGGTGTGGGCGAAGGACAGCAATACGACATCGACTTCGAAACACGCAACGACGTGACTGAGGAGGAATACATGGAGATGATTCGCATGAAGACCTCCTTACTGTTAGGTTATGCTCTGAAAATCGGAGCACAATTGGGAGGTGCTGACCAGGAGGATGTGGAACATCTCTACACCTTCGGAGAGAAGATGGGGCTGGCCTTCCAACTGCAGGACGACTGGCTCGATGTGTATGGCGACCCCAAGACATTCAAAAAGAAGTTGGGCGGCGACATCGTCGACAACAAAAAGACCTTCATGCTCATCAACGCTTACCAGCAAGCCAATGCCGAGCAGAAGCAGGAACTCGACCGCTGGATAGGTGCCCAAACCTTCGATGCAGAAGAAAAAATCGCGGCCGTTACACATATATATAATATATTAGGTATCGACAAACTGGCTTTGGCGAAGATTGAGGAGATGTTTGCCCTCTCACTGCAGAGCCTTGACAAGGTGAAAGTGGCAGAAGCGAAAAAGGCAGAACTCCGTGCCTTTGCCAACAAACTGCTGAACAGGAAATACTGATTGGACAAAAGATGATTGACACACATGCACACATCGATGGTCCTGAGTTTGCAGAAGACGTGGAAGCCGTCATCGAAAGAGCTCAAGCAGCAGGCGTCAGGAAAATCTTCGTGCCAGGCATCTGCCTCAAAGACACACCTCACCTGCTCAGCATCTGCCAATCGCACCCCAGCTACCTCCACCCCATGATAGGCCTTCATCCCGAAAACATCATGGACGAAGACTATCATCAGGCACTGGATCAACTGGAACGCATGATTGACGACAGCACCATCGCCATCGGTGAAGTAGGTCTTGACTTCTACTGGGACGACACTCACAAACAGGAGCAGATAGAAGTGTTCGAGCATCAGATACGTTGGGCTGAGAAATACGAACTCCCCCTGATGATTCATTCACGCAATGCCCATGCCGAGCTCATGGAAGTGATGGAGAGACATCGGGCCAGCAACCTCAGCGGTGTGTTCCACTGCTTCACAGGCACTGAGGAAGAAGCCCGCGACCTGCTCACCTTCCCCAACTTCATGCTCGGCATCGGCGGTGTGCTCACCTTCAAGAAGTCCACCTTGAGAGAAGTGGTGAAAAACGCCATTCCCCTCTCGCGAATCGTCCTCGAAACCGACTCGCCCTACATGGCGCCCGTCC
Organism: Bacteroidaceae bacterium; assembly: GCA_017448965.1. Taxonomy (GTDB): domain Bacteria; phylum Bacteroidota; class Bacteroidia; order Bacteroidales; family Bacteroidaceae; genus Minthosoma. The sequence continues at coordinate 43,997 of JAFSKK010000044.1, forward strand.
CCAATCGAGGCAAAAGAAACGAAAGTGCATACGTCAAAGCCGTCGCTGAAAAGTTAGCAGAAGTATTTGAACAGGATTTTGACACAATTGTGCTTCAAACTACGGAAAATGCGCTCAAAGTTTTCAAAAAAGTGACTTTTTTCGATAAAAATTAAAAGTTTCCACCTTTTTACTTTATCGGAACGAAAAAAAATCATTATTTTTGTCTCGAATTATGGACATGCACCGCAATTTCGGAGGAAAATGCCCTCGGAACATCGTGGAGAAAGACCATAAACAGGCTGAGGAGAGATGCTCGAGTGGCTGAAGAGGCACGCCTGGAAAGCGTGTATACGTCAAAAGCGTATCCGGGGTTCGAATCCCCGTCTCTCCGCTTACATTTTTAACATTGTATCAGAGAAAAAGAAAATAAAATAATTTATTAATCTTAAAATTTTCAAGACAATGAAAAAAATTTTTGCAATCATTGCATTGATGGGTGTGTTTACATTTGGTATGACACAGTCAGTTTCAGCTCAGGACGAAGCAGCCGACAGCGCAGCAACTGAGCAGGTTGATTCAGCAGCCGTTGACACAGCTGCCGCTCCAGTAGTAGACGAAGAGCCAGTTGAGTCAGAGCCAGTTGAGACCGGCATGTACAAGGAAATCAAGACAAAGTTCATCGAAGGTTCTGCAGGCTTCATGGCACTCGTAGCCATCGCCCTCATCCTGGGTCTTGCTTTCTGTATCGAGCGTATCATCTACCTCGCTCTCTCAAAGGTTAACACAGTGAAGTTCATCGAAGATGTTGAGAACGCTCTCATCAACAAGGGTGACCTCGAAGGCGCAAAGGCTATCGCACGCGACACTCGCGGTCCTATCGCTTCTATCTTCTATCAGGGTCTCACTCGTCTGAACGACGGTGCTGACGCAGTGGAGAAGTCAGTAGTTGCCTACGGTGCCGTTCAGGCTTCCAAGCTCGAAAGCGGTTGCTCATGGATTACCCTCTTCATCGGTATGGCTCCATCTCTCGGATTCTTGGGAACTGTGATCGGTATGGTGCAGGCATTCGACGACATCCAGGCTGCAGGTGACATCTCTCCAACAGTCGTTGCAGGTGGTATGAAGGTGGCCCTTTTGACAACTATCTTCGGTATCGTCGTTGCCCTTATTCTTCAGGTGTTCTACAACTACATCCTTGCTGAAATCGAAGGTCTTACCGCCAAGATGGAAGACTCTACCATTTCTCTCCTTGACATCGTTGCTAAGTACAACAACAAGAAGTAATTAGGGACTAAATCTTTCAGTCATCAACTAATTATTTATCATTAAAAAAGGAGAATTTAAAATGGATAAAGCACAAGTAATAAGCGCACAGGATAAGGTCGAGAAGATCTCCAAGATTACACTGTGGGTGCTCATCGGCATCTCTCTCGTAGTCATGGCTCTCTTCCTTCTCGTAGGCTACGACACACCATACGAGGAAAATCCTAAGCAGGTGGCTCCACAATTGACGGACCTCCTGATTGTCTGGACTTACATCCTCATCGCCGCCACCGCTCTTGCAGCCATTGGTGCTGTCATCTACGGTTTCGTGAGCGGAGGAAACAAGTCGAAGAACGAAGATGTTGGCCTTGCCAGCAAGGCAGGTCTCATTGCATGGGGTACATTCATCGTGTCAGTTGTTGTCGGTATCGTTGTTGGTATCGCAGCCAAGGATGAGGTACTTCTCATCAATGGTAAAGACTGGAACAACCCCACCGACATCATTTTGACTGACACATCGATGATTGCTATTCTGATTCTCACGATTGTGACAGTTATTGCAACCGTCTTCAGCATGGTAACCAACAAGAAGTAAGAACCCTTTAACTCGGAGCAAATAATATGGGAAAGAAAAGAAAAATGCCAGGACTGAACACCAGTTCTACAGCCGACATCTCATTCATGTTGCTCATCTTCTTCCTTGTCACGACGTCAATGGACACCGATCAGGGTTTGGCACGTACATTGCCTAAACCACCAGAGGATGACCAGTTGAACAACGAAATCAAAGTGAAGGAACGTAACATCCTGAACATTCGTATCAACAAGGACAACTACGTGATGATTGGCAACGATTATGCCACTCTTGCAGACGTAAAGGAGAGAGCTAAAGAGTTTATCAAGAACGCGGACAACAAGCCCAATCTGCCCGAACTCAAGCCCAAGAAAATCCAAGGACTGGGCAAGACAATGATGGTGACAGAAAACCACGTCATCTCCGTTCAGACAGACCGCGGAACCGACTACGGTGTTTACTTCGCCGTGCAGGATGCGCTTGTGTCAGCCTACAACGAACTTCGTGATGAACTGGCAAAGGAAGAATTCGGTTTCAAATACGAATTCCTGACTGACGCTCAGCAGAAAGCGATTCGTGAGGTTTACCCACAGAAGATTTCAGAGGCAGAACCAAAGAAATATGGAGGACAAAAGTAATGAGCAGATTTAACAAAGGCGCAGGCAGAGAAATGCCTGAGATGAACACCTCATCTCTCCCCGACTTGATCTTCACCATCCTGTTCTTCTTCATGATGGTAACCACCATGCGTGAAGTGACGCTGAAGGTGAAATTCGAGAAGCCCGTCGGTACGCAGCTTGAGAAACTCGCTCGCAAGTCTTGTACCTCATTCATCTACATTGGTCAGCCCACCGACGCATTGAAAGGCCAGTTCGGTACGGCACACCGTATCCAGCTGAACGACAAATATGCTGAGGCACCCGAAATCTACGACTATGTGATGTCAGACCGCGGCGAATTGCCAGAGCAAGACAAGCCCTTCTACACCGTTTCACTCAAGGTCGACCACCACACCCCTATGGGTATCATCACCGACGTGAAGCAGGTGCTCCGAAAGGCATACGCACTCAAGATTGTCTACTCGGCCAACAAGAAACAAGATTAACATACTTAACATCATAAAAAGGGGCGACTCATACATCGTGAGTCGCCCCTTTTTTGTGTCCCTACACCCATAAGTAGAAACAGCAAAAAAGAACCGAAAAATTTGGCGGAGTGTGGAAATAAGTATATCTTTGCAAACGTAAACTATAAATATTCGTGGTTTAGGCACGTAACCATTTCCAAGACAAGGAAATGGCGGGTTTTCAAGCCATAAACAGAAAATTAAAACTTTATCAAATGAGAAAACAAGGAATGTGGATGCTGGCGCTGTTGTTCATCTTTGGCACAGGCGCTCAGGCACAGATGAAACGCTCTGAAGATTTTCGGGCGAAATATGCACTGAAGGAGGTGGTGGTGATGAGTCGCCACAACATCCGCTCGCCGCTGTCATCAGGCGGAGCGGCCTATAAGCGTGTGACGCCCCACCAATGGTTTGCATGGTCGTCGCCCAGCAGCCAGTTGTCGTTGCGTGGCGGTATGCTGGAGACTGCTATGGGGCAGTTCTTCCGTCAATGGGTGGTCAGCGAGGGATTGCTGCCTGACAACTACCGTCCCCAAGAGGAGGAGGTTTTGTTCTATGCCAATTCGCGGCAACGCACGTTTGCCACTGCAAAGTATTTCTCTGCCGGGTTCCTGCCTTTCGCCAACGTGGAGATTATGCATAAACTCGAGGAGGACAAGATGGATCCCGTGTTCACGCCGCAGTTCACAAAGATGAACGACACATACCGCCAGCAGGTGCTCAACGAGATGGCGGCACTGAATGGTGGTCCACAGAAATGGATGGAGAGCGTTCAGCCTACGCTGACCCTGATGGAAGAGGTGCTCGACATGTCGGCATCTCCTGCCGCGCTACAGGGAGACACGCTGCACTTCCGTTTCGACGACACACAATTCAAGATTGAAAAAGGCGACGAGCCCCGCATGACGGGTGGCTACACGTTGGCCAACAGCGTGGCTGATGCACTGGTGCTACAGTGCTACGAGAGCGAAAGCATGACGGCCTTCGGCCACGAACTGACGACTGAACAATGGCGCAACATCTGCAGCGTGAAGGAGGTCTATGACGGTATTCTTTTCACCACCCATGCCGCTGCCGTCAATCTGGCCCACCCTTTGGTCAGCCGTATTCGCGAAGAGTTGCAACGCACCGACCGCAAGTTCATGTTCCTCTGCGGTCACGACAGTAACCTTGCCAGCATCAGCGCCGCCCTGCGTTTTGTGCTCCCCGAGACTGAGAATGCACTGGAACGGCATACACCCATCGGTTCCAAGATTGTCTTTGAGAAGTGGAACGACGGGAAGGAGGATTACGTGGCTGTCAATCTGGTCTATCAATCCCTGAGCCAATTACAGAATCGTACACTGCTCTCGCCCGATGTACCACCGATGGTGTTGCCCATCACTGTTGAAGACTTGACCGCCAATGACGATGGTCTTTATCGCTGGGCTGACCTTGATGCCCGTATGTCTGAGGCAATGGCCGAATACGATGCCATCGAGGATGCACCCACCGGTGTTTCTTCTGCTGCCAGCCCCACTTCCAACGGCAAGGGACACGCCTACACGCTCAGCGGTGTGTCTGCCACAGACTCCACGCATGGCATCGTGATTATCGACCATCAGAAAGTCCTCAGGAAATAGACCGCGGTACACTAAATGGAGATAAAACCTATTGAACAATGAAACAATATCTTAACTTGCTCGACCGCATCCTGAAGGAGGGTGTGCAGAAAGGCGACCGTACAGGAACTGGCACCATCTCGGTGTTTGGCAACCAGATGCGGTTCAACTTGGAGGAAGGCTTTCCTCTGCTGACAACCAAGAAGTTACACTTGAAGTCCATCATCTATGAGTTGCTGTGGTTCTTGCAGGGCAACACGAACGCGAAGTGGCTGCAGGAGCGCGGTGTGCGCATCTGGAATGAATGGGCGGACGAAGATGGCAACCTGGGGCATATCTATGGTTACCAGTGGCGAAGTTGGCCCGACTACAACGGAGGACACATCGACCAAATCAGCGAGGTGATTGACCAAATCAAGAACAATCCGAACTCACGAAGGCTAATTGTTTCGGCTTGGAACGTGGCTGATATCAAGAACATGAATCTCCCACCCTGCCACATCCTGTTCCAGTTCTATGTGGCTGACGGGAAACTGAGTTGCCAACTCTATCAGCGGAGTGCCGACACCTTCTTAGGTGTGCCGTTCAACATCGCCTCGTATGCGTTGCTGACCATGATGGTGGCGCAGGTGTGTGACTTGCAACCAGGTGATTTTGTGTACACTACAGGCGACACGCACCTCTATCTCGACCATATCGAACAGGCTAAGCTGCAGCTGACACGTGAGCCTCGACATCTGCCCAAGATGAAGATTAACCCGAATGTGAAGAGCATCTTCGACTTCCAGTACGAAGATTTTGAACTGACGGATTACGACCCGCATCCTCACATCAAGGCAACTGTAAGCGTATAACAAAGACATATTTGCTCCTTTGCCTCCCATTGAGGCTTGGAAAAACAATAATTACCCAAAATTGGTTCCAATAATAATTATTGGATAAAATTATTGTCAATTATTGGTAATTATTGTTTTTCGAGACACCAACGGTGTTGAGAGCAAAACACATCAACTAACTTGTTCATTTACTAATGATTTCAATTATTGTCGCTATAGCTGAGAACCGTGCCATTGGCTCGGAGAACAAACTGATTTATTGGTTGCCCAACGACCTCAAACGCTTCAAGGCATTGACCACGGGCAACACCATCATCATGGGCAGACGCACGTTCGAGAGTCTTCCCAAAGGTGCGTTGCCCAACCGACGGAACATCGTGCTGTCGCGAAAGGGTAAACCCGAAGACTTTCCCGGAGCCGACCTCTACCCCACTCTCGACGAAGCCCTTGCCTCCTGCGAAGGGGATGTTTATATCATTGGCGGTGCATCCGTGTACAAAGAGGCACTCCCCCTTGCCGACCGCCTGTGCCTCACCTACATTTACGACACTCCCGAAAAGGCCGACACGTTCTTCCCTGAAATCAACAAGGATGAATGGACAGAGACATTCCGCGAAGAACATGAGGTGGATGAGAAACATGCGTATCGCTATGCATTCGTGAATCTGGAGAGGAAGAAGAAAGGGTGAGAAACATCACAAAAGTATCGCAAATATTTGGATGAGTTGGGATTTTGATTTACCTTTGCAAGTGAATACTAATTTGACAGCAATATGACCACCATTGTAGAAAGAACACCCAGAAGGATAACCGTTAGCATGAGTACGCGACGGTGGAACAGGATGTTGCAGCTTGAAGAGACATATAAACTGGCCCGCATCATCCGACGTAGCATGAAACAGGTGGAGACAGAGCCAAGCATGACTCCAGATGAAGCCATAGCAGCATTACGCGCACTATGAGAGTCAGAATCTCCGAAGACTTTCGTGTTGCCTATAAAAAGCTGAAAAAGCGTCACAAGTCACTTGAGGCAGATTTCGAGCGTCTTCTTTCATCCCTACTTCAAGAGCCCATTCAAGGTGTGGAGTTGGAAGGCGGTGCCCGGAAAGTTCGCCTAGCAGTATCTTCTAAAGGTCGAGGCAAAAGCGGTGGTGCACGAGTCATTATTCGTGTACGTCTCATTGCCGATGAGCTACAACTCCTTTATATCTACGACAAGGCAGATTTCGAGAACGTCAGCGATGCATACCTTCGTGACATCATGAAGCGTATGGAACAATCTTGAACACTAAATTTAGGTACCATCAAAAATATACATATATAAAAAGGAGCATACGACACTCCCGAAAAAGCAGACACGTTCTTCCCAGAAATCAACAAAGACGAATGGACAGAGACGTTCAGAGAGGAACACGAAGTGGATGAGAAGCATGCGTACAGATATGCATTTGTGAATTTGGAAAGGAAAAACAAATGAAGAACTAAAAAAACAGAATCACCATGAGTCCATAATAAAAAAACAGCAAATATTTGCATGTATAAAAAAGACTCATACCTATGTGGTGTTAATTCCTGGTAGTCCCTGACCTCGTCAAACTATCAGGTGTTATTTTTTATTTATCCCTTCCTCCCATCTTTTCATTCGTTATTATTTTGTGGAGGAATAGCTAAGAGTTTTTTGATGGTATATTACGATGTGAGAGAGCATCTGACCCATGATATCATCAAGAGGGTGAAGGACGAACGAACTAAAAATATAGTTAAATAGTGTTATTTCCTTGTTCATGTCATCTAAAAGGCATTACTTTGCAGCATTGAACTAAATAAATAGTTAAAAATGGAGAAACTAACAAGGAAAGAAGAAGAGGTGATGGAGATGATCTGGAAGATTGGTCCATGCGCTCCTAAGGATGTGGTTGCGGAGTATGAAGAGCCCAAACCACACATTAACACGATTGCCACGATGTTTCAGTCGTTGGAAAGAAAAGGTTACCTTGTTCATGAGGCGAAAGGACGTGGTTACATCTATGCAGCCGCCATTGCTCAAAAGGACTACGGACGGAGTAAGTTCTCCAGTTTCGTGAACAGATACTTCGACAATTCTTACATGAATGTGGTGTCGGCATTGGTACAGGAAGAGAAAATCAGCAAGAGTGAACTCCTGGATTTCTTGAAGAAACTGGAAGAAAAATGATGGCATCCCTATTCATTTATATTCTTAAATGGGCTATCAGCCTCACGTTGCTGTATTCGCTCTATGGCCTGTTCCTACGGAAAGAGACGTTTCATCGTTTCAACCGCATGGTGCTGTTGGGCATCTTGCTGACCAGCATGGTGCTACCCTTCTGTACTATCCACACGAAACAGGAAACTATCGTATCGAAGGGGATGAGCGATATCGAGACAAACATTGCTGACGAAATCGTGATCCAATATCAACCAGACGAAGATACAGAGGGAACAGAGCCAACCATTCCTATCTCTTTCATCAAAAAGACGCAGTCGGAAAGGGAGGTGCCTGCTCGCACCCTGCATCTGAGCCTTGTTCGTTGGCTGATCTTGCTCTACCTCTTGGGGGTGGTCTATTTCTGGGCACAATATCTGCTGTCCGTTGGCGCCATCTATCGGGTGGTCAGACAAAGCCAACGAATCGACAAAGACGGGCTTCCACAGGGCGTTCGTCTGAAGAGCCATCCTTCCATCCGTTCCCCTTTCTGTTGGTTTGGCATCATCATCATTCGAGAGGACGACCTTGAAGGCAAGTCCAACATAACGGATGCAATCATTGCCCACGAACTGGCACATGTGAAACTTCACCACTCATGGGATAACCTGTTGGCTGATTTCACCACAAATATGCTTTGGTGTTTGCCGTTCACGTGGATGCTCAGGCGAGACCTGCGTGATGTGCATGAGTATCAAGCCGACCAAGCCGTCATGCAGGCAGGATTCGATGCCCACACTTACCAGTTGCTGCTGATAGACAGAGCAACCGAACCCACCCCCTACGAGATAGCCAACAATTTTGAACAAAACCCCATTAAAAGACGACTCATTATGATGTTCCGGAACAAATCTGGCAGATACGCTTGGATGAAAGCGCTGTACTTGATTCCTCTTGGCGCCATCGCTTTGGTGGCATTCGCCAAGCCCGACATGATGGAAACGATTGAGACCAAGGTGTCTGACGAGATGGATTCGTTTTCTTTCACCTATACCACCTCAAAAGAGAATGCCAGCGCCCAATCCTTTGATGAAAACGACTGGACACAAGACCCACGTGGCATCTATCGATTGACCAAAATCACAGGTCGTAACGGCATTGAGATGGATGCACCCTTCGACCAGTACAAGATTTGTGAAGAGGACGCCACTTTCTCCTTTTTTGTCAATGGCAGCAATCCCAAAGATGTTCAATTCCGCCTGAACATCAACGACGCCAACGTCTTCGACTACACAGGGAGAGTTCCGCAAGAAGAGGATGGGCACGGGGCACAGATATACGATAGTAACGGCAAGGGGTTCAAACTCAGATGGTGGAGCGTATATAAAGACCACGCCCTATTCCCCGATCATGGATGGGTGGTGGAGCAGTACGAACGCGACAAATTCTCCAAATCAGCCCAGGAAATTCTGAGTATGCTGAGAGACACGAAGGACTTCGATAGCGATGACCCCTATTCTGGCATTTGGTGGATGAGCGAAAAGAACGAAGCTGAGTTGCAGGCATGGAAGGACGGAAAAGGAGCTTTTGATTCACCGCACATCATGAATGGAATGGTGGTGCGAGGTCATCGAGTGCTGAGGTTCAGCTTTGTGAATGACATCAATATTGCGAGACGTGGCTATACTGGCTCTGTGCAAGACTGTTCCCACGAGGGGAAAGAAAAAATCCGCATCGGCAGTCGCATCTACGAACCCGAATGGATAGGCGACAACTACTTTTATTATCAAACAGAAAAAGGAAAATTCCAATTTTGGACACGCCAAACCTTAGGCAAGGAATTCCTCTATGAGAATTTCCTCTCCATACTTCATTATGCTCAACACCAGCCACATCCCCTTGCCACCAGCAAGTTTGACACGAAGCAAACCCATGCGGACATCCCTGTGTCCAGCAGCGACAGCATCTATTTAGCCCCCAATGTCAGCATCGCCCAATTTGAGGGAGGGAACAATGTCCTCATGCACTGGCTGCAAACGCATCTGCACTACCCTGACCCCATCTACAGGAAATATGGGTTTGAAGGTCGTTTGATGGTCACTTTCGTGGTGGAGAAAGATGGAAGCCTGCAACATTTCTCTGTGATTCGCAACGACATCAACACCAAAGAAACTGCCGCCTCTCTCCATCTGACAGAGGAGGAATACGAAAGCTTTATCTTCAAGAGAAAAGCAGCCTTCGAGAATGTCGTCATCAACCTTCTCCAATCTATGCCTCGCTGGCAACCAGCCATCCATGAAACGAATGGCAAGAAAGAATATGTACGTATGAAATATACCCTCCCCTTCACTTTCAAACTTTAAACTATCAACTGTCAACTATGAATAAAATCCTCTTAATCATCCTCACATGGATAACACTTATTTCGACTGCCTCTGCCACAGGGCAAGAAGGAGAACACATCGTTTGGAAAGGGCAAGAGTACCAGATGCTGACCTGTCCCCTTTACGACTGCCACGAGTTTGATAGCTTGGGCAGAAAATTGGAAAAGGAATGGTCAATGACATCTCTTTGGCGTGGCTATCAGGGGCATTGGTGCATCGAAAATGATATGCTCTATCTCGACTATATCGTGCCTAAAAGTGGGGAAAATCTCTACGCCAAGGACATTCCAGAACTCCGCAAATACTGCAAGAATGGACGTGTGGCTGCTACTTGGTTCAGCGACACCCTGCGAGTCGTTTCAGGCAGCACAGTCTTCTATGAACACATGGGCTTCAACCGCTACTATGAGCATGAGGACTTCATTGCTGTGAAACAAGGCAAGGTTGTGTCTGTCAAACGAGTAGAAAACAAGTTGATTATCAAGGGGAAGGAGAACGACATGGATGCACAGAGGAAATTCAGTCAGTTCCTCGCTGATCTCGGCAAACAACTGCACAAACGCTATCCAGAAGAGAGCGGTCGCATCCTTGCCAACGTAAGATATTGCAACTTCGGTCTTATGATGATGCCTTCCGACGTGGAAGTGACCTTCCTCATCGGTCAAGATATCCAACACAACAACAAAATGATGGAAAGGGAAATTAAAGAGAAACTCGCTAATTATATTCTCGCCAACAAAATTCTCCCTCTTTACTACCTCAACGGGAAGATAAAATCGCCCAAATGGCTACTCCCCATCCGATTGGAATAAAAAAACTAACAAATAACCAGAATATGAAGATAAAAATAAACAATGATGAACAAGAAAACAATAACGGAAAACCATCAGTAAACTAAAACAAAATAAAGAAGACTTTCATGAAATGACTGATGATTAGTGAAATATTCGTTCTTCATTCTTTCCGTAATCAACAAGTTTCGTATCTTTGCAGTATAAACCAAGAAAGCATGAGCAAGGAAGATTGTCTGCATCACTGTTTTTTCTGTCTGCAAACAAAAGGACACAATGACATTACCCATTGACTTTCAAAATATGATGATGAGTAACCTCGGCAAGGAGGAATATGAAAGACTTGCCGAGGCTTTATCTTTGCCTGCACCCACAAGCATACGCATCAATAAAAAGAAGACCCTCTCCCCTGCCCTCCCCCATAATGGGGAGGGAGAAGTCCCTTGGTGCCCTGATGGCTTCTACCTTTCAGAGCGTCCTTCGTTCACGTTTGATCCTCTGTTTCATGCGGGCTGCTATTATGTGCAGGAGGCATCATCGATGTTTTTGTCGCATATACTGCAAGGATATGTGAAGGAGCCAGTGGTGGCATTGGACTTGTGTGCTGCACCAGGAGGGAAATCCACGCTGGCATTGTCAGAACTGCCTGAAGGATCGTTGCTGATAGCCAATGAGGTGGTGAGACAACGGGCAAACATCTTGGCAGAAAACATCATTAAATGGGGCAATCCCAACTGCATCGTCACGAACAACTATGCAGAGGACTTTCAGGCGTTCGGCAACACGTTCGACCTCATCATCTGCGATGCACCCTGTTCGGGAGAAGGAATGTTCCGTAAAGACCCGAACAGCATCGGGGAATGGAGCCTTGCGAACGTGGATGTATGTTGGAGGCGACAACGAGACATCGTGAGAGACATCTGGCACACGCTGAAGGAGGGAGGACTGTTCATCTACAGCACCTGCACCTACAATCCCTTGGAAGACGAGGAGAACGTGGAATGGATTGCCAAGACATTGGGGGCTGAAGTGCTGTCGTGCCGTCCCAACCCTGAATGGGAATTGACAGAGAAGAACACGCATTTCTATCCGCATCGGACGAAAGGCGAAGGCTTCTTCATCAGCGTGATGAGAAAGACATCGGAAGCGGAAAGCAGGAAAAAAGGAAAGGAAAGCAAGGCGGGAAAGTCTGCGAACAAAGTGCCTGCAGAACTGAAGGGTTGGTTGTTGGGAAGCCAAGATTTCACCTTCTTAGAGGGAAAAGATAGTTTCTATGCCTTCCCTACAACTCATCTCGATACTCTTAGACAAGCCCAAAGTACACTGAGAGTGATTCATGCAGGCATCGAACTTGCAACCAGCCCACGCACTGGGCGAATTTCTCCAGCAAAGTCCTCTTCTCTCAACTCTAAACCCTCAACTCTAAACTCGCTTCGCCCCTGCCACAGCCTCGCCTTGAGCAACAATCTGAACCAAGAGGCTTTCCCGATGGTAGAAGTAGATGAGCACCAAGCCATTGCCTATCTGCGGACAGAAGCCCTGCAACTGCCAGCCGACACTCCACGCGGCTATGTGCTCATCACCTATCAAGGACATCCATTAGGCTTTGCCAAGAACATCGGCAACCGCGCCAACAACCTCTACCCTACGGAGTGGAGAATCAGGAAGAATTGAAGAATTTTTCACTTTTCACTTTTCACTTTTCATTTTTTTACCTATCTTTGCACACCAAAACAAAGCAAAACAACACAAATGAACTTATACATTCGATATTTTGATCACGAGTGCTTAGCTAAAAGTATAGATGAAGCACTTGATTTTCTCAGTTCCATAGGCGAAATCAAGATAGAGAGCAATATGCCTTCGCGCATCGCCACGTTCCTTAGTTCGTCCAACCTCTACCCTTTCCGTCTGAAGGTGAGTTACTCGAACTATGTGCTCTTCCTGAAGACCGAAGCTGAAACACTTGAGCAGTTCAAGGAAGAACAGGCACAACGCAAAGAGCAGAAGGCTGAACGCGTGGCAACAATGGCAGAGCGCAAGAAGAACATCCTTGATGCCCTCAATGAAAAGAAAGTCGGATGGTGGGAAGTGATGTTCACGTTCAAGCGCGTCATCACAATGCCTGATACAGGCAAGTGCAAGTACATCGACACGCCCTTCCGTGTGCGTCTGAAAGCCAACAGTGCTATGGATGCCTACAACCGCGTCATCGACCACTTGCTCGACCGTCCAGACATTGATCCTCGTTCTCAGTTCCCTTCACCCAAAAGCGAAAAGTTTGAATACAGATACTTGGGCGAAGAAGAGGAGGAAAAGAAAGAGGAGGTTGCTATCCCTGAAGAGGCAGAGATAAATTCTTAAAATAAATACACTACTTAAAAACTAACAAGGCGCGGGGTCACACATGATGTGTTTGACCTCGCGCCTCTTTTATATACGATGCTTTTTCTTCCTAAGGCAACATCCTCAGAAAATAAAGTCGTCCTCTTTGGTCGCTTCTTCCTTCCGCTTGGCAGCAGCCTTCTTCTCCTCTTCTTCCGGTTTATATTCGTTGAGAGTGGTACCATAGGTGGTACGCAACACACGGAACTCGGTGCGACGGTTGAGGGCATTGAGCACCTCCTGTTCTTCTTTGCCTTTCACGCCAAGAATATAAGCCTCGGTAAGGGTATCATTCACCTGCACTTCCACTTTCGGGTCGCCTGCAAGGAGAGTTTCTGCTACCTTTTTAGTGATGATCTTAGGACGTGACTCACCATAACCCACAGCCGTAAGACGGTCTTTTGCAATGCCATGCTGGATGAGATAACGAACAACAGATTCGGCACGACGCTGAGAAAGTCGCTGGTTGTAGTCATCATTGCCTCGGTAGTCGCAATGGGCAGAGAGTTCGATGGTGATGTTGGCATTCTCGTTCATCATCTCCACCAGTTTGTCGAGGGCTTCCGTTGACTCAGGCGTGAGATCTGCACGGTCGAACTCATAGAAGATGTTATCTATCAGCACAGGCACATTGATGGGTGGCAAGGGGAATTGAAGCGTGTATTCGTGGCTCTCCTCCGCATCTTCCACACGGATTTCATTCTTCACGTTGAGATAACCCTTACAAGTGCCGAGCAACACATACTCCACACCAGGTTTAAGCACCTGCGTGAAAGAGCCGTCGCCTTTGACCGAAAGTTTCAGGTTAGTGCCATCGTTGCCCACCATATACACAAGTGCCTCTGGCAGTTCGTAGCCATCTTTCTCATACACCCAACCTGTCACCGTCTGGAGAATCTCTGGACACTCAAAGGAGAAGATGTGCTCCCACCCCTTACCGTCGTTGCGCGATGACGAGAAGTAACCACGATTGTGCACACCTTCGAAGGTCATGCCAAAGTCGTCAGCAGAGGAATTGAGCGGGAATTGCTGATTCTCCACGATGGTGCCACGAATGGAGTCTTCGTGGGCAATGAAGATGTCAAGGCCACCCATACCAGGATGCCCATCCGATGAGAAGTAGAGGTCGCCGTTGGGACGGAAGGCAGGGAACATCTCATCGCCAGCCGTATTGATGGGGCGACCCACATTCTCCATTCCGCCAAATCCGTTGTCCATGATGCGTGTGCGCCAAATGTCCAAACCGCCCTCTCCACCAGGGAAATCGCTGACAAAATAAAGCCACTGTCCATCAGGACTCACCGCCGGATGGGCAAAGGAGGTGAGCGTGTCATGAGAGATTTCACACTTAGTCGGCTTGCTCCACGAAGCATCACTACGCTGCGATTTCCATATCTCAGCATAACGCGGATAGTCAGGGTCGCTGCTGCATCGGGTGAAGTACATCGTCTTACCATCAGGACTGAGACAAGAGGCTCCTTCATCATACTCCGTGTTCACCTCACTCTCGATAAGTTCCACCTGCTGCCACTTGCCCTGTTCATTCTTTCGAGAGAAGAAAAGGTCGCCAAACTTCAAGCCTGTGATACCCGAAATATCATCTCCCGTAGCCTCCTTACGTGTGGAGGAAAGCACAATCTGGTCGGCATCATCGCCCACCAACATCGGACTGTAATCGGAACGGCGAGAGTTGAAGATGCCCTCCTTCTTCACTTTGTATTGATTCGGTTTTGCCTTCCATTGAGGGCCTAACTCACATGACAATAAACCACTGTGTGCCAATTCATTGCCACCATCATATTCAAGATATTGTTTAAAGTTCTGTGCAGCCTGTTTATACTGCCCAGCCTTCAACTGCTGTCTTGCCAGATGCAGATAAACGGTGCTGTCCTCCACATTGTATCGGATGGCATTCGTATATGCAGCCATCGCCTTCTGTGTGTAACCGATGTGGCGATAGCACTCTCCCATCTTGAATGCCCGCACCGCCCGCTTCGCCTTCTCTTTGGGAGCACATCGCGAATACGACTTTTTGTAGTTGATGCTTGCCGCATAGTATTCGCCAATGGCATAACTCTGCTCCGCTTTCTTGAAGGCGATGCCCTCGTTGCTGCAAGCCACCAAAACCAATACCGTTATATATATGAATATGTGGGGAATCTTCCTTTGCATATTACAAAAAACGAAATAAAGGCTCCATTATTGTATGGAACCTTTACAGAATGAGAGAGGCAAGCACTATGCAGCCTCATAAAAAACTTTTCCAACTCTGTCTATATGTTCACCTATTGGTGTCCCCTTCTTCGTCACATAATCCACCAAATCCACAGAATAGAGCAAATCCAAATCGTCAATTTCACACTGAATGTCAAGCAACTGCCGATAGTCAATGTTGTCACCAATCATTGCCAAATCCACATCCGAACCTTCACGATAATTTCCTTTCGACCGAGAGCCGAAAATCAAGACTTTACGGATGTTTGTATGACGACGAAACACACCTTGCAATTCTTTGATGACTATGTCACTCAATCCAAACTTCATAACCGTCAGTATTCCTCCTTTTGTGATAAAACACCTAATTTCTCATCTAGTTTCTTCAAAACAGGGGCATACTCATCAAAAATCATCTTTATGATAGCACGAACCTCCTCTTCATCATATACATGTGTCAATTTGTTCCTTGCCTTCATCATTCTCCTCCATTCATCATGGTCTGCTATAAGCCCATCCTCGAAAGCCATTTTCAGGGTTCCATTGGGACCCGACATAAACTCATAGCCTTTGAAGATCAGCAGGTCTTGTAACACCTTCCATGCCTATTCAAAAGTATATTCAAACCGCTGCACAAGCCCCTCCTGCTCCAATTCGGACAAGTCTTCCAAAAACCTATCTGACTCAGTCACTTCAAGCAGTCTCTGACATGCTCTGTGAAAGTTTGCATAACGCTGAATCCAACGAATATCTTCCTGCTGATCCATAAACACATGTTTTAGTTGTTTGCAAAGTTAGCGGATATTTTTTTAACATCCAAAGAAATTCAAAATTTCTCTCCGTTTGGTTATATAAAAAGAAACTCTTTATCTTTGCCCCATGTACTTTGAATAAAGTTTTTTTTCATTTATAAACCACAAACAGAAGAAATACTATCCTATTTCAGATGCCATCACCGATTTCATTTCCTTACGCTTTATCGAAGGGCAGACGGTAGGTGCAGCCTTCTTTCCATCGAGAACAGCCGTAAGCAGTTTTGCCTTTGATGATGTGACCCTCGTGGCAGACAGGGCAAGGGAGACCGATGATGGCATCGGGGTTGTGGGAAGCCTTCACTTCTTCGGTAGTCTTCTTTGATTTTGAGGAAGACTTCTTGGGGGCAGACTTCTTCGGCTGAAAACCAGCAGGAACATTGGAAGACGCTGCAACAGCATCGCGTGAGCCCTCCCCCTTTGGGAGGCGGGGGGCTTTCTTTTTCAGGTCCTCTTCCGTCGTGATGGCAACGTGACGGTTGGAATTGTCGTTGCGCACCTGATTGATGAGGTCGGTGACCATCTGCTTGAGTTCGGCAATGAAAGTTTGGGCATCGTACTGCTTCTTCTCTATTTCGCGAAGTTTCTTCTCCCAAATGCCGGTGAGTTCGGCACTTTTGAGGAGTTCCTCGTGGATGATGCCGATGAGTTCCACACCTGTTGGAGTGGCGATGAGGTTCTTGCGTTCCTTGCGGATGTAACGACGCTTGAAGAGAGTTTCGATGATGGCTGCACGGGTGGAAGGACGACCAATGCCGTTCTCCTTCATCGCATCACGAAGTTCTTCATTATCAACAAATTTTCCAGCTGTCTCCATCGCACGAAGCAGGGTTGCCTCTGTGTAAGGTTTAGGTGGTTGTGTCCATTTCTCAGAAAGCATGGGAAGATGAGGACCGCTTTCACCTTTGGCAAAGAGAGGGAGACCCTCTCCCCGACCCTCCCCCGTAATGGGGAGGGAGCCATCCTGCGTGTTTTCGTCGGTGGTGTCTTTTGTATCTTTGTAGATGACTTTCCAACCTTCATCGAGGATGATGCGTCCGCTAGTACGGAAAAGGACTGAAAGTGTGTCCCCATCCGCATGGACTCCCTCCCCATTACGGGGGAGGGTTGGGGAGAGGGTCTCTCCAAACACGGTGGTTGTCTCGAACTTGCAATCGGGATAGAAAACGGCGATGAAGGCACGAGTAACGAGGTCGTACACGCGGCGTTCCATATCGGTGAGGCTGATGGCAGGAACACCTGTGGGAATGATGGCGTGGTGGTCGGTCACTTTCGAGGAATCGAACACTTTCTTCGACTTCGGAAGTGGCTTGCCTTCGAGCGGTTGCGTGAATTGCTCATAGCCCCTCAAACCTCTGAGTGTCTGAGGGCATTTGGCATAGATATCGTCGCTGAGGAAGGTCGTATCCACACGAGGATAGGTGGTGAACTTCTTCTCGTAGAGGCTCTGAATCAGTTGCAAGGTTTGTTCGGCAGAGTAGCCGAATTTGCGGTTGCAATCCACCTGCAAGGAAGTCAGGTCATACAGTCGTGGCGGTGCTTCCGTTCCTTTCTTCTTCTGAATGTCCGTCACGGTGAAAGGCTGGCCTTCGATGGCATGAAGGACGGACAGTCCCTCTTCTTCTGTCTGATATTCAATCTGTCTGTAAATCGGTCCTTTGCCTTTGATGGTCTTTCCCTGCTCGGCAGCCGCTTTCACTTCGGCAGCATCTTCAGCCTCAGCCTCTTCATCGTGAGCGATGGCGGTGAATTTGGTGTCGCGATAGAGAGTGGAGAGCACCCAACTCTGTTTGGGCACAAAACTCTCGATTTCCTGTTGGCGACGCACGATGAGCGCCAACGTGGGGGTCTGCACGCGCCCGATGGAGAGCACCTGTTTCTGCTGTCCGTATTTGAGCGTGTAGAGGCGGGTGGCGTTCATGCCAAGTGTCCAGTCGCCGATGGCGCGACAAAGTCCTGCCTCGTAGAGTGACTGATATTCGATTTGATCTTTGAGGCTGTTGAATCCCTCGCGGATAGCCTCTTCCGTCAGCGATGAAATCCAAAGTCGCTTGACTGGGCATTTCGCTCCCGCTTTCTGCATCACCCACCGCTGAATCAGTTCACCTTCTTGGCCAGCATCGCCGCAGTTGATGATGCTGTCTGCTGCCTGCATCAACTTCTCAATCGTGGCAAACTGCCGCTTCACCCCGTCATCATCCTTCAGCCGAATGCCGTAACGTGCTGGAATCATGGGCAGATCCCAGAGATCCCAACGCTTCCAACGGGGGGTGTACTCATCAGGCTCCTTCAGTTCGCACAGGTGTCCGAACGTCCAAGTGACCTGATAGCCGTTGCCCTCGATGTAGCCTTGCTTCATCTCTTTGGCTCCCAGCACGTTGGCAATATCTCTTGCCACACTCGGTTTCTCCGCTATACAAACAATCATAGTTTTTTCTGTTGGTCGTGCAGCTCCTTCGCCTGACGAAGTATATCGCTGGCAAAGATGAAGTCCTCCAGTTTCTTGTTGGTGGCATCCATAATCTCCTTGTTGTTACCCTGCCACTCAGCCCTTCCTTCGCAGATGAAGGTGATGTTCTCGCCGATGCCCATCACGGAGTTCATGTCGTGGGTGTTGACGATGGTGGTGATTTTATCCTCGTGGGTGATGCCCGCGATGAGTTCGTCAATCACGATGCTGGTTTTGGGGTCGAGACCTGAGTTGGGCTCATCGCAGAACAGATACTTCGGCTGCAGCACAATGGCACGTGCGATGGCCACACGCTTCTGCATACCGCCCGAAATCTCGCCTGGGAATTTGTTCTCGGCACCTTGCAGATTGACACGGGCGAGGCATTCGAGCGCCCGTTTCTTACGGTCCTCGTAAGCGTCACGCGAGAACATGTCGAGCGGGAACATCACGTTGTCGAGCACCGACATCGAGTCGAACAGCGCGGCACTCTGGAAAATCATGCCCATCTCACGACGAAGGAGAATCTTCTCCCGTTTCGAGAGCGACACGAAATCGCGGTTATCGTAGTAGATGCTGCCCTTGGTCGGTGTGAGCAATCCCACGATGTTCTTCATCAGCACCGTCTTGCCGCTACCGCTCTGTCCGATAATGAGGTTGACCTCGCCATCTCGAAACGTGGCGTTGATGTCCTTGAGCACCTCCTTATCATCAAAACTCTTGTATAAATGTTCTACTTTTATCATATCTTTTATCGGTCTTTCGACCCTTTCGTTGTCTTTTTTGCCTTGCTGAAACAGCCTCTTTTTTGTTCCTTTCAGTGTTACACTTGTAACACACCCACTGTTACACTTGTAACACACTCACTGTTACATCTGTAACACTGTAACTGTTACAAATGTTACAAAACGTGCCGTTCGGACACGATGATGGATGCCGTTCGTCTGTCAGAAACGGTGTACGTCTCATGTGAGCATGTTGGTCAGGAAGATGTCGGAAAACAGCACCAGAATGCTGCTGGTGACGACGGCATCGGTGCTCGACTTGCCCACCTCCACACTACCGCCTTCCACCGTGTAGCCCTTGTAGGCGGAGACGCTGGTGATGATGAACGCATAAACCACAGCCTTGATCATTCCACACCAGAAAAACCACTGGTTAAACTGGTAGCGGAAACCCTCGTCCAGTTCAGGCACCGTGGTGGTTCCCATCAATGAGGTGGCGTATGCACCCAACACGCCCGCCGCCACACTCAGCGTGACGAGAATGGGCATGATGGTCATCAGCCCCACAATCTTCGGCAGGATGAGATAGTTGGCAGAATTGACACCCATGATGTCGAGCGCATCAATCTGCTGCGTGATGCGCATCGTGCCAATCTCTGACGCGATGTTCGAGCCGACCTTACCCGCCAGGATAAGGCACATGATGCTCGACGAGAACTCCAACAGCATGATTTCGCGCGTGGTGTAGCCGACCACCATACGGGGCATCCACGGGCTTTGAATGTTCAGTTTGATTTGAAGGCATATCACGGCTCCGATGAAAAAAGAAATGATGAGCACAATGCCTATCGAGTTATACCCTAATTGATACATCTCGGTCACATACTGTTTCAGGAACATCCGCCACCGGTCGGGCTGTGAAAGCACGCGTCCCATCAGCATGACATACTTACCGAGATGTGTTAATCCACTCTTGACTGAAAGCACTTTAATTGCGTTTAAATGATTTATAAATAGCAAAAATCTTCGCAAAATTAGTTATTTTTGTTCAAAAGAGAGGCTTTTAACATAGTTTTTTGATTTAGAAAGTGACTAATCAACAAACAATTCGTACTTTTGTCACTAATTTGAAGAAATATGGAGTTAAAAAGACAGTCTATCACGACCAATGCGGGCGATGAAAACATACCCGAATACTCGGACGACCGAAACACCCTCTACACACGCCACCTGGTGAAGACCTATGGTAAGCGCACGGTGGCCAACGACGTCTCCATCAGTGTGCGGCAAGGAGAAATTGTGGGACTGCTGGGACCGAACGGAGCCGGCAAGACCACCTCTTTCTACATGACTACAGGTCTGGTGGTGCCCAACAGCGGACAGGTGTTCATCAACGACATGGAAATCACCAAAGACCCCGTGTCCACCCGTGCCAAGAAAGGCGTGGGCTATCTGGCACAGGAGGCCAGCGTGTTCCGCACCATGAGCGTCGAAGACAACATCATGACGGTGCTGGAGATGAAATACAAGTCGGTGGACGAGCAACGAGAGCATCTGGAAAAACTGTTGGATGAGTTCAACCTGCAGAAAGTGAGGAAGAACCGAGGCAACCAGCTCTCAGGTGGCGAACGACGCCGCTGCGAGATTGCCCGCTGTCTGGCCATCGACCCGAAGTTCATCATGCTCGACGAGCCATTCGCCGGAGTCGACCCCATCGCTGTAGAGGACATCCAATATGTGGTGTGGAAACTGAAAGACCGCAACATCGGCATCCTCATCACCGACCACAACGTGCAGGAAACCCTCTGCATCACTGACCGCGCCTATCTGCTCTTCGAGGGGCGCATCCTCTTCAAAGGCACACCGCCAGAACTGGCCAGCAATGTCATCGTCAAAGAAAAGTACCTCGGCAGCAACTTCGTGCTGCGCCCCAAGGACTTCCAGATGATTGAAGAGAAAAAGAAACGGGAACTCGAGGAAAACTGAGCCAATTAAACCGATATACATTATTTATATATAAATGACAGAAACGCAACAGTTAGTACAAGCCTGTGTGGCAGGCATACAAGAGAAGAAAGGAAAGAAAATACGCGTCGTCAACCTGGAAGGCATTGATGACACGATCACCAAATATCTGGTCATCGGCGAAGGCAACTCCCCCAGCCAAGTGACAGCCCTCACGGAATCTGTGCGGGAATTCGCACGCAAGCAGGCCAATGCACGTCCATCGGCCGTAGATGGCTTGCGCAACAGCCTTTGGGTGGCCATCGACTTCATCGACGTGGTGGTGCATCTTTTCGTGCCCGATGCGCGTGAGTTCTACGATGTGGACAACTTGTGGGAAGATGCTGAAATCACTGATATTCCAGACCTTGATTAAGAAAACAAATGGACAACAACACTCAAAACAATACAAACAACAGAAACCGAATGCAAAAGCCGCGTTTCAACTTCTCGTGGCTTTACATCCTGCTCATTGCCGGATTGGCATTCATGATTTTCACCCGTCACGACACGAGTGCATCGCACAATGTTGATTACACCACCTTCAAGGAATTCGTCACACGAGGGTACGTGTCGGAGGTGATCATCAACAAAGACAACAACACGCTGACACTGGCGATTGACCCGAAGTTCAACAAGCAAGTGTTTGGTGCAACCAGCAAAGACCAAAAGAATGCACGTATCAAGGTGGAGTTCGGTTCCATCGAAAATTTGGAGACCTATCTTGACGCTCAAAACCAAGAAGGAAACTTCAAAGGCAAAGTAAGTTATGAGCGTAATAACGACTTCATTAGCAATCTTTTATGGAATTTTGCTCCACTGATTGTTATCATACTGATCTGGCTGTTCATCATGCGAGGATTTGGCAGCGGTGGCGGTTTCATGGGAGGTGCAAGCAGCATCTTCTCTGTAGGAAAATCGAAGGCGCAGCTCTTTGAGAAAGACGATAAAAACTCTCCACAAATCACCTTCAAGGATGTGGCTGGACAGGCTGGTGCCAAACAGGAAGTGCAGGAAATTGTGGACTTCCTGAAAAAGCCGGAGAAATACACCAATCTTGGCGGTAAGATTCCTAAGGGAGCACTCCTCGTGGGTCCTCCGGGAACGGGTAAGACGCTGTTGGCCAAAGCAGTAGCAGGCGAGGCAGGCGTACCCTTCTTCTCGCTGTCAGGCTCTGAGTTTGTCGAGATGTTTGTGGGTGTGTGAGCCAGCCGTGTGCGTGACCTCTTCCAGCAGGCAAAAGCAAAAGCGCCCTGCATCATCTTCATCGACGAGATTGATGCTATCGGTCGTGCGCGCAGCAAGACTGCTGCGATGGGAGGCAACGACGAGCGTGAAAGCACACTGAACCAGTTGCTTACAGAGATGGACGGTTTTGGCACCAATAGCGGTATCATCATCATGGCCGCCACCAACCGTGCAGACATTCTGGACAGTGCATTGCTCCGCGCCGGACGCTTCGATCGACAAATCCACGTTGACCTGCCCGACTTGAACGAACGCAAGGAAATCTTCATGGTGCACTTGAAGCCCCTCAAGATAGACGAAACGGTGGATGTGGCTCAGTTGG
The DNA here is from genome assembly GCA_017448965.1 of Bacteroidaceae bacterium. Taxonomy (GTDB): domain Bacteria; phylum Bacteroidota; class Bacteroidia; order Bacteroidales; family Bacteroidaceae; genus Minthosoma. The sequence goes on from JAFSKK010000044.1 coordinate 66,877, forward strand.
CACGCCAAACACCTGGATTCTCTGGTGCAGACATCGCCAACGTGTGCAACGAGGCTGCCCTCATCGCCGCCCGCAACAACAAGGAGTGGGTGGATAAGCAATGCTTCCTCGATGCCGTTGACCGCATCATCGGAGGTCTGGAGAAGAAAACGAAACTGCTCACCGCACAAGAGAAGAAGACCATTGCCCTGCATGAGGCTGGTCATGCCACCATCTCTTGGTTCCTCGAATATGCCAACCCATTGGTGAAAGTGACCATCGTACCACGCGGGCAGGCCTTGGGTGCTGCTTGGTACATGCCTGAAGAAAGGCAAATCTCCACCAAAGAGGAAATTCTCGATGAGATTTGTGCCACTTTGGGTGGCCGTGCTGCCGAAGAACTCTGCATCGGTCGCATCTCGACGGGTGCGATGAACGACCTTGAGAAAGTGACCAAACGTGCCTATGGCATGATTGCCTACGCAGGTATGGGCAAGAAACTTCCCAACCTCTGCTACTACGACAATCAAGAGTATCAGTTCAACAAACCCTATAGCGACAAGACCGCTGAGACCATCGACGAGGAGGTGCGCAACCTCATCGCCGGAGAGTATGAGCGTGCGAAGAAAGTGCTGCTCGAACACAAAGAGGGTCATGCGAAACTGGCTCAAATTCTGATCGACCGCGAAGTCATCTTCGCAGAAGACCTCGAAGAAATCTTTGGAAAACGTCCTTGGACCTCACGAACGGAAGAGATCTTGGCCGCCAACGCTGAAGAGGAAACAGGCAAGGAGGAAAATGCGGACAACTCGACCGATCACAAGAAGGAGAATGAGGAATTCATCCGTCAGAAGATTGTACAAGCCGTGATAGAAAAAGCCGAAAAGGCTGAAAAACAATCAGAAGAGCAACCTAATCCAACAGAAAAAGACAAACAGAAAGAAGCGTGAAAACCTTGATTATACGTGCCATCACGGGGGCTTTGTTCGTGATTCTGCTCGTCGCAGGCATCGTACTACACCCCTACTCACTCCTGATACTCTTCACCATCATCACAGCATTGACGGTGTGGGAGTTCACTACCATTGTCAATCGCCACATGCACCTGCATGTCAACCGCTTCATCACGACGGTGGCAGCAGCCTATCTCTTTGTGGCGGTTTGGGCGTTCAACACAAACCTGATGGGAGCCGAGGTGTTCATTCCATACCTCATCTCCATCAACTACCTACTGGTGGCCGAACTTTACTTCGACCGTCCTGACAATGTCCAGAACTGGGGCATGACCTTCATGGCGCAACTCTACATCGCCCTACCCTTTGCCTCACTCAACACACTCTGCTTCATCGGCACACCCGCTGGAGTCACTTACTACTATTGGTACGCCCTGTCGCTCTTCATCTTCCTATGGTCGAACGACACGGGAGCCTACCTGTTCGGTTCGTGGTTAGGCAAGCATCGACTGTTCCCACGCATCTCACCCAAGAAGTCGTGGGAAGGCAGCATCGGAGGTGGCATCACAGCCATCGCCGCCTCGCAAGTCATTGCCTACTTCATTCCTTTCGCAGAGACATTAACACCCCTGACAAGCCACCTGCTTTGGGCTGGATTAGCCCTGATCACTGTGCTGATCGGCACATGGGGTGACCTTGTGGAGTCGCTGCTCAAACGCCGTTTGGGCATCAAAGACTCTGGCAACATCCTACCCGGGCATGGGGGCATGCTCGATCGCTTTGATAGTTCACTGCTCGCCATACCTGCAGCAGTTATCTATGTCTATACAATCATGCTTAACATAATACATTAAACAATTATGACTGAAATCAAGAACCCCACTGAGGAACCTGTAGTTGAACCTACAGTAGAACCAGCAACAGAACCCGTTGCGACTGAAGAACCTGCCATCGTTGCAGAGGAAGTGACTGAACCCGTTGCAGAGGAAGCCACTGAAGCAGCAGCTGAAGAGGTTGCAGAAGAAGTTGCCGAAGAGCCTCAGGCAGAAACCTCTACAACTTCTATCGCCACCTACGAAACCAAAGCCGAGATTATCGCACGGCTCAAAGAGATTTCGGAAGGAGACGAAGAGGTCGCTCGCCAAGAACTCGACAGCCTCAAGAGTCACTTCTACCGTATTCATCGTCAAGAGTCGGATGCGGCCTATAAGAAGTTCATCGAAGAAGGGGGTGTAGCCGAGGAGTATGTCTCGACACCAGACCCTGACGAGAACACGTTCAAGGAACTGATGGCTGTTGTACGTGAAAAACGTGCTACTGCTGCAGCCGCACTCGAACAATTGCGCGAGGAAAACTACCAGAAGAAAATTGAGATTATTGACAAGATAAAGGCACTGACCGAAAACCCCGACGAAATCAACCGCGGCTACAACGACTTCAAGGAATTGCAGCAGCAGTGGAACGATATCAAGGAAGTGCCAGCCGAGAAAGCCACTTCCCTCTGGAAAACCTACCAGCAAGCAGTCGAGGCCTTCTACGACACGCTCAAACTGAGCAACGAACTACGTGCCTACGACTTCAAGAAGAACTTGGAGAAGAAGACTGCACTGTGTGAAGCAGCAGAGCAACTGGCCGAAGAGACCGATGTCATCGTGGCCTTCCGCAAACTGCAACAACTGCATCAGGACTTCCGCGAGACAGGCCCTGTAGCCAGCGACTTGCGCGAACAGATTTGGACACGCTTCAAGGAGGCTTCAACCGTCATCAACAAGCGTCATCAGGAGTATTTCGAAGCACGTAAGCAGAAGGAAGAGGAAAACCTCGCCAAGAAGACTGCCATTTGCGAAACCATCGAGGGCATCAACTTGGGAGAGTTGAAAACATTTGCTGAATGGAATGCCACCTCTGAGAGAATCACCGCATTGCAGGCTGAGTGGAAAACCATCGGTTATGCGCCACAAAAGATGAACACAAAAATCTTCGAACGTTTCCGTGCCGCATGCGACAACTTCTTCACACGCAAAAGCGAATACTTCCAAACAGTACGCGACAACCTCAACCAGAACTACGCCCTCAAACTTGACCTCGTAGAACAGGCTGAGGCGTTGAAAGACAGCACCGACTGGAAAGCCACAACGGATGCTTTGGTGGAATTGCAGAAGAAGTGGAAAGAAATCGGCACTGTGCCCAAGAAGTACAGCGACCAGATTTGGGAACGCTTCAATGCTGCTTGCGACGCATTCTTCGCTGCCAAAAAGGAAGCCAACAAGGATGCACATGCTGAGCAGACAGCCAATATGGAAAAGAAGAAGGCTGTTATCGAACGTCTGGCCGCCATCGTTCCAGAGGAGTTCGAAGGTGACCTTCGCACCCACCTGCGTGAAGCACAAGAGGAGTGGAACCAGATTGGTCACGTTCCTTTCAAAGAGAAGGACAAGCTCTACAAGCAACTGCGTGAACAGATGGATCGCCTCTACGGCTATGCTAACCAGAATGCTGCCAAGCGTCGCATTGACCGCTTCAAGGAAAGCATCAAAGGCGGCAACGGCAACGACCTGCGTTCTCGCCTCACTCGCCAGATGGACATCCTCAAGAATGAAATCAAGACCTACGAGAACAACCTGGGCTTCCTTTCGCTCTCCAGCAAGTCGAAGCAAGGCAATGCACTCGTGGAGGAATTGAACCGCAAGATGGACAAACTCAAGGCTGACCTCGCAGAGGTGAAAGCCAAGATTGCCGCACTTGACGAAACCAAGTGAAACCCTGTGTTATAGGGCAACAAACAATGAGGGAAGACTCGATTTAGAGCCTTCCCTCTTCTTTATTATGCAAAATAATGTAATTTTCGTGTGAGTTCGGGGAAAAAAGCGTATCTTTGCATCTAATAACCATCTCCAAGACAATATAAAGATGAAAAAATACGTTATAATAAGTGTGCTGGGAATCGTCTCTTCTTTGGGCGCATGGGCACAAAGAATCTCGTTTGATAAAAACACCGTCAATGCTGGCACCACATTGTGGAAGAAGCCCATTACGGCCGTGTTCAAATTCACCAACAAAGATCGTGAGCCGCTGATTATCAAGGAAGTTGATGCCGGATGCGGATGCTTGACGCCCCAATGGACACAGAGAGCCTTACCAAAAGGTGCTGACGGTGAAATACGAATCACGTATGACGCACAAATACTGGGTCACTTCGACCGCTACATTGACGTCTACACCAACGCCAGCGACAAACCCGTGCGCATCCGCATGAAAGCGTTGGTAAGCAACGGGACAAAGAAGACACTGGAGGAAATGTTTCCTTATGCGGTCGATGACATCCTGTTGAGCACCAATAACCTGGAGTTCACCGACATCAATTCGGGAGACTCAACCACTGTGGAGATTGAAGTGCTGAACAACAGCCAAACGGTGTACACACCCACATTGATGCACTTGCCATCCTATCTGACAGCGGAATACAAACCAGCCATGCTAGCCCGTGGCAGACGTGGAAAAATCGAGTTGACCCTGCACAGCGAGAAGTTGCCCGATCTCGGTCTGAACCAGACGAGCATCTATTTGGCTCGTTTCTCTGGCGACAAGGTGAGTTCAAACAACGAGATTGCCATCTCTGCCGTCAAACTGCCCGACCTGCAATACGCCGAGGGCTTTGCCAAGAAACCCGATTTTCGTCTATCCACGACCGAACTGAATATCGGGAAACTGGGCAAGAAAACCAAGCTGAAAGGAGTAGTGAAAATCAGCAACAAAGGCAATGGTGTGCTGAAACTGAACAAGATACAGGCATTCAACCAAGCCATCTCCATATCACTGCCCAAAACAGAGTTGCAACCTAACGAAGAGGTGAGAATGATAGTGACAGTGGATGCCCGGTTCCTTGGAATGTCAAAGGCTCAACCACGTGTGCTGATTATCACAAACGACCCCAACAGACCCAAAGAGGTGGTGAACGTGCACTTTGAAAAATAACAAACAAGATTATGGAACATCCAGAGAATAGTGAGGAATATGCTGGCTTGCAAGTGAATGCCGGTGTGGAGCAACCCTCCATCGTGAATCCTTACCTTCGTCAAATCAGGAAGAAGAGGCAGAGACTCTTCACCCCTGCGGAATATGTGGAAGGTATCTTGAAGGGCAACGTGAGCATGCTGAGCCAAGCCGTCACGCTGATAGAGAGTGTGCTGCCTGAGCATCAAGCCATTGCCCAGGAGGTGATAGAAAAGTGTCTCCCCTACTCTGGCAACTCCGTCAGAATCGGCATCAGTGGTGTGCCTGGCGCAGGAAAATCGACCAGCATTGATGCATTTGGTGTACATTTGTTGGAAAATCGTGGAGGGAAGTTGGCAGTATTGGCCATCGACCCCTCATCAGAAAAGACTAAAGGTAGCATCCTTGGCGATAAAACACGCATGGAGAAACTGGCCGTACATCCGAAATCCTTCATTCGTCCCAGCCCAACAGCTGGCAGTCTTGGCGGTGTGGCTCGCAAGACACGAGAGACCATCATCTTGTGTGAGGCAGCAGGCTATGACAACATCTTCGTGGAGACAGTGGGTGTTGGACAAAGTGAAACAGCCTGCCACTCCATGGTGGACTACTTCCTTCTCATCCAATTGGCTGGTACAGGCGACGAGCTGCAAGGCATCAAGCGTGGCATCATGGAGATAGCCGACGGAATCGTCATCAACAAGGCCGACGGCAACAATGTGGACAAGGCACAAATGGCGGCATCGCATTTCCGCAACGCACTCCACCTTTTCCCTGTGCCCGACAGCGGCATCGTACCTGAAGTGATGTGCTACTCTGGTTTCTACGAACTGAACATCGATGAAGTGTTGGATATGATCTTCCGCTACATCGACAAAGTGAAAGAAAGCGGCTACTTCCAATACCGAAGGAACGAACAATCCAAGTATTGGATGTACGAAAGCATCAACGAGCACCTACGAAACAGTTTCTACTACAATCCAGCCATCAAAAGCCTCATCGGCAACATGGAAAAAGAAGTGTTAGGCGGACAAATCACCTCATTTGTGGCTGCGAAGAAACTTTTAGACACCTATTATGAGACACTTAAATAGACTCTTTGCTTTGGCAACATTTCTGCTGATGACTGCAGTCATGCAGGCACAAGACGGGAAAGTGGGCTATCAATTCCTCCACATTCCCATGAGTGCCCATTCTGCAGCGTTAGGTGGTGCCAACATCAGCATCGTTGAGGACGACGCCACCATGATGTGGACAAATGCAGCCTTAATGACCAACGTGTCAGACAAGAGCATTGTATTGGGATACAATTCCTACATAAAGTCCAGCAACCTGATGTCGGCAGGTTTCGTGAAAACCATCGGCGAAAGAGGCACATGGGCCATTGGCGCACAAATGCTGAACTACGGGAAGATGGACGAGACAGATGAAAGCGGCGCCGTGACAGGCAATTTCTCCGCCAAGGATTTGAACTTCCAGACATCCTATTCATATCTACTCAGCGACCGTTGGAGTGGTGCCATCACAGCCAAAGTGATACAGAGCAACTATGCCAACTACTCCAGCACCGCTTTAGGAGCAGATTTGGCACTCAACTACTTTGACGAAGATAAAGGCTTCTCGTTCTCTGCTGTTGGAAGAAACCTTGGCGGTCAGATAAAACCGCTGTATGATGATGGCAGCAGAGAATCATTACCCTTCGATTTAGCCTTTGGACTCAGCAAAGATTTTGCCAATGCCCCTTTGCGCATCTCATTGACAGCCGATGACATCACACGCTGGGATGACGTGAAATTCATTCAGCATTTCGTGTTGGGCGTAGATATTCTGCCCTCCCAAAACACATGGGTCGCTTTGGGCTACAACTTCCGCCGTGCGCACGAGATGAAAGTGGCAGACAAAGGACACTGGGCTGGTTTCAGTCTCGGTGCCGGACTTAACGTGAAGAAATTCAAGGTAGGTGTATCCTATGGAAAATACCATGTGGCAGCATCTTCCATCATACTCAACGCAGGATTCTCATTGTAGAAAACCTGAGACACCCTAAGACCTCCAAAAAAAGCAATAAGAGATGGAAAAAAAGATTATCATTGCAATAGACGGCCATTCAAGTTGCGGAAAAAGTACCATGGCCAAGCAATTAGCCAAGGAAATCGGCTATGTGTATGTGGACACAGGAGCCATGTATAGGGCTGTCACGCTTTATGCCATGCAAAATGGGCTCTATCCCGACGAAGGCATCAAAGAAGAAGAACTGAAAACAGCCGTTGACTCCAAGAAGATACAAATCAGTTTCAAGTTCAATCCCACGACAGGACGCCCCGACACCTACCTGAACGGCAATAAGGTGGAAGACGAAATCCGCCAGATGGACGTCAGCAACCGAGTAAGCCCCATTGCTGCATTGCCATTCGTCCGTGCATTGCTGACAGAACAGCAACAAGCCATGGGCAAGGAGAAAGGCATCGTGATGGATGGCCGAGACATCGGAACAGCTGTATTTCCCCAAGCAGAGATGAAAGTGTTTGTGACCGCCAGTGCCAAAGTTCGGGCACAACGCCGATATGACGAGCTGATGGGAAAAGCCAAGACGGAAGAAGAGAAAGCCGCCCTCCATTTCGATGAAATCCTGAAGAATGTGGAAGAGCGTGACTACATTGATTCTCACCGCGAAGTGGCCCCACTCCGACAGGCAGAAGATGCCATCGTCTTGGACAATTCCGACATGACACGCGAAGAACAAAGTGCATGGCTGCTCGAAAAATTCAATGAGATTGTTGCAAAATGCTGATAGAAATTGACAGTGAGTCTGGCTTCTGTTTCGGTGTGACCACCGCCATCAGAAAAGCAGAAGAAGAACTGGCAACGAGCGACTCGCTCTATTGCCTGGGTGACATTGTGCACAATGGACGTGAAGTGGACAGGCTCAAGAATCAGGGACTTATCACGGTAGGACACGCCGACCTCAACACCCTGCACGACACCAAGATGCTGCTCAGAGCACACGGCGAACCTCCACAGACCTATGCCAAAGCAAAGGAGCGGAACATCCAACTCATTGATGCCACATGCCCTGTGGTGCTGAACCTCCAGAAACGCATCCGGAAGGCCTACGAAGAAGGAGGGCAGATTGTCATCTATGGCAAGAACGGACACGCAGAAGTAGTGGGACTGGTGGGGCAAACAGACGGAACAGCCATTGTCATTGAGAATCTTGAAGATGCGAAGAACTTAGACTTCAGTCATGACATCCTGCTCTTTTCACAAACCACCAAATCATTGGCAGGCTTCCGCGAAATCGTCAACTACATCGAGGAAAACATACAAGAGGGGGCACGTTTCCAATACTTCGACACCATTTGCCGTCAAGTGGCGAATCGCATTCCCAACATCAAGAAATTTGCCACCAAGCACGATGTCATCCTCTTCGTGTGCGGCAAGAAGAGTTCCAACGGAAGGGTGCTTTACAACCAATGCCGTTCCGTCAACCCACGTTCTTACATGGTTGACGACCCGTCAGATATCGACCTTCGATGGTTCGAAGGAGTCAAATCTGTAGGTATCTGTGGAGCGACCAGCACCCCCAAGTGGCTCATGGAAGACTGTAAAAAGAAAATAGAAAATGCTTGACTACGAAATCATAGACCTTCCCAAAATCACTGATCCACGCGGCAACCTGACCGTGGCAGAGCAGATGAAGAATGTGCCGTTTGACATCAAACGCGTGTACTGGACATACGATGTGCCAGGCGGTGAAAGCCGTGGCGGCCATGCACACAAGAATCTCTACCAACTGGTCGTCGCCATGAGCGGCAGTTTCACCGTGACGCTCGACAACGGGAAGGAGCAGAAAACCATCTTGCTCAATCACCCATGGCAAGGACTGCTCATCAAGCCCAACACATGGCGAACCTTGGACGACTTCTCCAGCGGTGCCGTATGCATGGTGCTGGCATCAGAACTTTTTGAGGAAGAAGACTACATCTACGAATACGACGAGTTCATCAAATATATCAAATGTTTGAAATAAGACGATACACCTGCTTGGAAAGGGAGCAATGGGACAAATACGTGGCAAAGGCACGCAACGCCACCTTCTTGTTCTATCGTGACTACATGGACTACCACAGCGACCGCTTCGAAGACCACTCACTCATGTTCTTCGTGGGCAATCGTCTGCACTCCATCCTGCCAGCCAACATCGTCGGAACCACGCTCTATTCACACCAAGGACTGACCTATGGGGGACTCCTCATGGACATCAACGTGACTGCTGCCGAGGTCATCACCTTGTTTCAAGAACTCAATCACTACCTGCGCGCGCACGGCATACAGAAAGTCATCTACAAGCCCGTACCATGGGTTTACCATCAGGTGGCAGCAGAAGAAGACCTCTACCCTCTCTTCTGGATATGCAAGGCTCGACTCATCACACGCGACATCGGAACGACCATCTTCATGCAGCAGCATTTGGAGTGGCGAAAAGACCGCCGACGCCGATTGCGTCGTGCACAAGAAGCAGGCATTGAAATTGTGCGCACCAACGACTTCGCCCCCTTCTGGGAAGTGCTCGAAACCAACCTGCTGGAGCGTCATCAAGTACGTCCTGTTCACACGCTGGAGGAAATTAAACTATTACACCAGAGATTTCCAAACAACATTCTGCAATACAACGCCTTACTCAACGGAGAAGTAGTGGCAGGAATGACCTTCTATCTGACCCAGCAGGTGCTGCATGGGCAGTATTGTTCCTCCAACGATCTCGGCAAGGCCAATGGTGCTGTCGATGCCCTTCACGACTACGTGATGCACCACGAGTTTCCCGACATTCCCTACATGGACTTCGGACGCTCCACCGAGGGCGACGGCTCCATCCTCAACGAAGGACTTGTTGCCCAGAAAGAAGGTTTCGGTGGCCGCACCATCTGTTACGACACTTACGAATGGAACCCATGAAAATACCCTATCTCAACCTCAAAGCCATCACCGCGCTTCATGCCGACGAGATACAAACTGCCGTACAAACGGTGGTGGAAAGCGGTTGGTATCTGCAAGGCAAGGCGGTGCAGCAATTCGAAGAGCACTATGCCCGCTACATCGGCACACGCCACTGCATCGGTGTGGCCAATGGGCTGGATGCCCTCACCCTCACCCTGCGAGCCTACAAGGAGATGGGGCGGTTGAATGAAGGAGACGAAGTGCTCGTGCCCGCCAACACCTTCATCGCCACCGTCTTGGCCATCACAGAAAACCATCTCTGCCCCATCTTCGTCGATGTGGAGGAAGACACGCTCGACCTCAACATCGAAGCGCTGAAACAAGCCATCACCCCCAACACCAAAGCACTCATGCTGGTGCATCTTTATGGACGGTGTACCTACAACGAGCGCATCCAGACATGGTGCCACAAGCATCATCTTCTGCTCATCGAAGACAACGCACAGGCACACGGCTGCCTGTACGGTTCCCGTCGTACAGGTTCCCTCTCCCACGCTGCCTGCCACAGTTTCTATCCAGGCAAGAATCTTGGTGCACTCGGGGATGGCGGTGCAGTGACCACCAACGATGAAGAACTGGCTCACACCCTCCGCGCCCTTGCCAACTACGGCTTCTCAGAAAAGTATGTAGCCCCCATGCAAGGCCGCAACAGCCGACTCGACGAACTGCAAGCCGCGGTGCTCGACGTGAAACTCAAGTATCTCGACCACGAGAACGACAGACGAATCAGCATCGCACGTACATATTATAACAATATCAAGAACCAAGCCCTCCGCTTGCCCACCCTGATGGACGAAGGCAACAACGTCTATCACATCTTCCCCGTGTTCACACCTCGCCGCGAGGAATTGCAGCAATATCTGCAAGACAGAGGCATCCAAACCCTCATCCACTACCCCATTCCACCCCATCAGCAAGGCTGCTACAAGGCCTACAACCATCTCTCCTTACCCGTCACCGAGAAATTGGCACACGAAGAACTGAGCCTACCACTCAACCCCGCAATGACCGACGAGGAGGTGATGTACATCGTGGAGTCACTCAATACATTCTAAATCAACCTAAACATTATTATTCACCTAAAACAAAACCACTATGAAAAAGTATTTTCTTTTCCTTCTCATGGTAGCAGGAACACTCTGTCTCCATGCACAGCAGAGAACAACAACACAGAGACCAACCACCCAAGCAGGTGCAGCCAAAACATTTGTCCTTCAAAACGGCAAGTTAGGCCCCATCCAGGCAGGACAACGCTTTGCCAACATCCCTGCCACCTACGCTGGACTTTACGACAAGTACACACGAAAGACCGAAACTATGGCTGACGAAGACGGAGAATGGACGGTTGAGTATTACCAGTTCACCAAGGCAGGCAAGAACGTCTTCCGCGCAGACATCGGGGAGAACAAGGAAATCACAGGCATCACCCTGCAGGCAGGTTCTGCTTCCATCGTCAAGACCCAAGACGGTTACTACGTTGGCTATCCTGCACGCACCCTCTTCACCCAGAAACGCATGCAGTGGGAATGCTGGTATCAAGGAACCTCATTTGCCACAAGTGGACACTACACCTACCATGTGAACACCGACGACTTAACAAACGAAGTTCCCACCAACGTCAACCACTTCAAACCCACCGCAAAAATAACATCCATCGTTTACAGCGCAGAAGTTTACTAAAAAGACGCCCCTTCCATGGGGCGCTTTTTATTTTAACTCATAGGTCATTCCACATGAGAAGGCATGAAGTCGGTCGCCCATCACACTTTTCAGAATCGCAAAAACGGCGTCACCCGTGCAATGACTGGTGTAGAACTGAGTCGTGGGATAGTGCGCAGTCAGTCTTTGGGCAAGTGCTGTCAGTTCTTCTTTCGTCTCATGGTCATCCAGCAGATGGAAGCCACCGACAACAGTTTTGACGGGCCAAGGACATGCGGCAAGAATGTTCTCCAACCCACTGTGAGCACAACCCGTAAACAGCAAACCATCCACATATAGAGCCAGTTCGTGGCAGAAATTGTCGGGAACGTAATTGCCCTGGGCATCCAGAACAAAGAGGTGACTATTTCCCCGTGGAACAGCATGGATCTGAGGAATATGGGCTAAGACATGGACTCCCTTGTCTATCTCGCAAGTCTGGTCAACCATCAAGATACTCTTCTGCATATCCTCCGGCCACTGCGTCGAGATACTGTGCAAGAACCTGCGTTTCGAATAGAACTTGCCTGTAACGGCATGAGGCGAGACAATCACCTTGGCATGATCATTGACATGCATCATCTGCCGAAGCCCGCCTGCATGGTCGGTGTGCCCATGAGAGACAAACACATAGTCCACCTTATCGAGGTCAACACCCATCACCTGCGCATTGCGAGAAAACACGTCGCTGGCTCCTGTATCAAGCAAGATACAGTGGTGTTCCGTTTCCAGAAGAATCGACAACCCATGCTCCGTCTGGAGCCGGCTGTCATTCGTGCGATTGTCCGACAATACCATCCACTTCATAAACCCGTTCGTTTACTGCTGCAAAGTCTCGTTTCTTTCCGTATGATGATTCCACGTGTAAAGGCGGGCAACCATCGCTCCGCTGATGTTGTGCCAAACGCTGAAGATGGCACCAGGGATGGTGGCCATAGGATAGGCTGCGAAATGGAGCGTGGCCAGCGACGAGGCGAGGCCAGAGTTCTGCATGCCCACCTCGATGGAGATAGCCCGCTTCTTCGGCTCAGTCAGTCCCAACAGCCGCCCAATCAGATAGCCAAGGCCCAGTCCGCAGAGGTTGTGGAGAATGACCACAATCACGATGATCAGACCACCAGCCAACAGTTTGGAGGCATTGGCGGCAATGATGATGGCAACAATGAGGGCAATGGCAACAGACGAGAAGGCAGGAAGATAGTCCGTCGCTTTCTCCGTAAACTTTGGCCACAGTCCTTTCACCATCAATCCCACGACGATGGGCAAGATGACCACCCAGAGGATGCTCAGCAGCATACCCGCCACATCTACATTGATGCTCTTTCCTGCCAAAGCCCATGTGAGCAGAGGTGTCATCAGCGGAGCCAGCAAAGTGGAAACACCCGTCATTCCCACGGAGAGAGCCAAGTCGCCTTTCGCTAGATAGGTGATGACATTCGATGCCGTGCCGCCAGGACAACAGCCCACCAGCACCACACCAAGAGCCAGCGCCTCGTCGAGTTGGAAGGCTCTCGAAAGTCCCCAAGCCAGCAGCGGCATGATGGTGAACTGCGCCAGACAGCCGATGATGACATCCTTCGGACGGCTGAACACGATTTTGAAGTCCTGGAGATTCAGCGTCAATCCCATGCCGAACATCACCACACCCAGCAGATAGTTGATGACCGTCGTTGGTATTTGTTGCAGCACACTTGGGAACACCAATGCCAGCACAGCTGCCGCCAGCACCAGCACACCCATGTATTCCGATATGTAATGACAAAGTTTCTTCATTGATCTATACTTTTGCACTAAGACATACTTCATTTGTCCGTCTCTTTCCGATAGACGGATATTAGTTTGCAAAGGTACACATTTTCACGCCAAATCCACCTTTTTTATTCCATAAAAATGTCTTTTCTGGAACCATTTCTTGACTTTGTTTAGCGATTTGAAAGATGAACGTCGCTTCCTCTGGTAGGTCTTCGCCTTTGCCTCTCATTCGATGCTTCCACTACCTCAAAATCGGTGTGAGTCACACCGTAGGGGTCGGTCTGAGTCACACCGAGGGTGGCGGTCTGACTCAGACCGATTATGAGGCTCTTACACAGGGTTCTTGGAGGTTGTTGCAGGGAGTAATTGGTGGCACTTACACTACGTTTCAACTCAAAACATGAAAACACAATAAAAACATTTTTACGTTTTTTCATTTTACCCTTCACGGGGTGGTCTGAACTCAGGAAAAGACTCCTATTTCTTTTTTGTTAATAAATGATCAAATCACCTTTTTATCATTGTTTTTATGTTACTTTGCATACTGTATGAAGAAGTATAGAATAGAAATAACGGAGACGTTGAGTCGCATCATCGAAGCAGAAGCTGAGAGTGAAGAAGTTGCAGTTGAGAAGGTGAGGCAACTGTATCGAAATGGCGACATTATTCTGGATGCTTCTGACTACATAGAAACAGAAATCAGCGTGAAAAGGTGAAAAAGCAAGAGTGGAATGCTTTTTTGTTGAGACAATTGCTTAACTTTGCATCTGCTTATTGCTCACTATGAGCGCTGGCAATATTTTGTGGAATTAGATAGCAGTATCTAAGTTCTAAGAGACTTTTAACGAAAACGGTCCACCAAACTAACAGTAGTTACAGAGAGTCTCTGGGGATGAGGATACGCCTATGCTATATAGGCGTACCCCTTCCTTTCACCTCTCTGTATAGGCTTCTGTGGTGGACGGCCTTCGTTAAGTGGTGAACTGGAGGAGGGTACGCTTTCTTTTGTCCACAGCCAAGAGACAAAAGAGCAATGAGCATAGAAGCAAAACCATTTTTGAAGTGGGCTGGAGGCAAAGGGCAATTATTAAGTCAATTGTCAGAACATCTACCAGACAAAATCAGAAAAAAGTCATTTACATACATTGAGCCGTTTGTTGGTGGTGGGGCAATGTTATTCTATATGTTGCAGCATTTTGGCAACATAAGGAAAGCTGTCATCAACGATGTCAATGAGGACTTGATGCTCACCTATCGGATTATCAAAGAGGATGTCGAGGCATTAATCACCAATCTTGAGAAAATAGAGAGAGGATATTTGACGCTTACCGACCAAAACGAAAGGTGTCAACTATTCTACGAGATTCGCGAACGATATAATCAGCATGTAGGAGACGATATAGAACGAGCCTCGCAATTGATGTTCCTGAACAAGACCTGTTTCAATGGTCTGTTCAGAGTGAACAAAAGAGGACTCTTCAATGTTCCTTGTGGCAGATATGCCAACCCGACCATCTGCAATGCGGAGGTGTTGAGAGCAGACAGCAAACTCTTGCAATCAGCGAATGTGGAAATTTGTCAAGGTGATTATGCTCAGACCATACAGTATGTTGATGAACTCACTTTCATTTATCTTGACCCGCCTTATCGCCCCCTGGATGCCACATCCAGCTTCACCTCGTATGCTAAAGGTGATTTCAATGATGATGACCAACGGGCACTTGCAGGTTTTTGCCATCAACTCTCTGACAGGGGATGCCTTTGGATGGAAAGCAATGCAGATTGCTCAGCCAAGAATCCGGAGGACACTTTCTTCGAAGAACTGTATAGAGATTATCGCATTGAACGTGTTTATGCATCACGCTTTATCAATGCAAATCCAAATAAACGTGGAAAACTAACCGAATTACTCATCAAAAACTATGAATAAGGACTTTAATCTATTCATGTCTCAACTGCAAGAGACAAACCAGACGCTGGATTTCTTCTGCGACTTCGACAAGATTTCTGCAAATGTGGCAGAGGTGGAAATGAGCCTGAACACACTCAATTATCTCATTGGTAAGGAGAACTTTGAAAAAGGAGTTTCTGAAATATGGCAGCGCGACCCCAAAGTGTTTGAGGTGCTTGGCATTTTGATTGCCGTCAGAGACGAGGGCAAGAAACCTGTAGTGGATAGCAAAGGCAATGTGGTGTTGCTGAAAAGCTTTTTTGAGTCAGAAACCAAAGTTGTTGAATTCCTGAGAGAAACTGGACTTGCAGAGATCTTTTATTCTCGACGCATCAAGAATCTGGTCGATTACGTGTTTGGAATAGAGACGGGGCTTGACACCAATGCTCGCAAAAATCGTAGCGGACATATCATGGAGAATACTGTGGCAAGGATTTTCAAAGATAATGGCATCAACTTCCGTCAAGAAGTTTATTCATCAGAATTTCCACAGCTTTCTGTGCTTGGTACAGACGAAAAGCGTTTCGACTTCTATATTGAGACATATACCAAGAAATACCTCATCGAAGTGAATTTTTATAGTGGTGGTGGCTCTAAACTCAACGAGGTGGCTCGCGCTTACACAGATCTTGCGCCCAAGGTGAATTCTGTAAATGGGTTTGAATTTGTATGGATTACGGATGGTATTGGTTGGAAGTCTGCACGCAACAAGTTGGAAGAGGCATACAATACCATTCCAAGCGTGTATAACCTCACCAACATTGCATCCTTCATCAAACTCTTGAAATAATGCTGAAAGCCTACTACAAATCTCCTTCCCATGATTTCAATCTGCTTCATGGCGACATGTTTGAATTGCTTCCACAGTTCAATTTCAAGTTCGACATGATATTTGCTGACCCTCCCTACTTCTTGTCGAGTGGTGGCATCAGCGTGCAGAGTGGAAAGGTGGTTTGTGTGGATAAGGGTGACTGGGATAAAAGTATGTCTCAGGATGACATCAATGCCTTCAACTTGAAATGGCTATCACTTTGTCGTGAGAAATTGAAGGATAATGGTACGATATGGATTTCTGGCACATATCATAACATCTTCTCTGTTGCCAATTGCCTGACTCAGTTAGGGTATAAAATCCTGAATGTTATCACTTGGGCAAAGACAAATCCACCACCAAACATCTCGTGTCGCTACTTCACCTATTCAACGGAATTCATCATCTGGGCGAGAAAGGAAAAAAAGGTGGCACATTATTATAATTATGAGTTGATGAAGCACATCAATGACGACAAACAAATGACTGATGTGTGGAGATTACCTGCCATTGCTTCATGGGAAAAGACTTGCACAAAGCATCCAACTCAGAAACCGCTTGGCTTGTTAAGTCGTATCATCATGTCTTCAACAAAGCCTGGTGCTTGGATTCTTGACCCGTTTGCAGGTTCTTCAACCACAGGAATTGCCGCAAATCTTTTAGGTCGTAGGTTCCTTGGCATAGAACGTGAAGAGGAATTCTTGGCTATAAGTAAAGCCCGCCGTGAAGAAATTGAGGAAATCAAGACGTTTGCTACATACAAAAGGAAGATACCTGACATAGTTAAGGCAGAAGATACACAAACGGATTGCTTTGTTTGTCAAGAAGAAATCGAAGAGCGATTACCGTTCTTGGAAGATTAACAATGTTTTCTCAAAAATCATCCCGCTCTTTGTAATAAGGAACGGGATTTTTTAGTAGTATGAATTTGTGAAATTGTGAAAAACGTCAAGGAACAAAACCAAGCGAGGCTTCAGAAATCTCTGAAGCCTCGCCTGGTTGGGATACCCGGGCTCGAACCAGGAATAACAGGACCAGAATCTGTTGTGTTGCCAATTACACCATATCCCAATTTTCTTTCAGCAATGGTCGGAAGAGTGCCCCTCTTGCGAATTGCGATGCAAAGGTAGAGGTTTCTTGGAAACTGACAAAGGGTTTTGGTATTTTTTTTCGCAGAATGGCGTTTTTTCGTCTTTTTTGGCGTGAAAGCCGATGGAATTGCTTAATTTTGCAGTCAGAAAAGCAAGAATTCATGGACAAACTTATATTTATCAGCAATGATGATGGCTATGCTGCTGGCGGCATTCAGCAGTTGGCGGAGATGATGAGAGACTTGGGCGATGTGTTTGTGGTGGCTCCCGATGGGGGAAGAAGCGGTGCGAGCATGAGCATCAGCAGCCACAGCCCTGTGACGAACACGTTCATCAAACAGGAAGAGGGTTCGGAGACCAGAGGAAGCCTGACCGTGTGGGCTTGCAGCGGCACTCCGAACGACTGCACGAAGATGGCCTTCGAGAAGTTGTTGCCAAGAAGGCCCGACCTGGTGTTGGGAGGCATCAATCATGGAGACAACTGTGCGGTGAATGCACACTATTCTGGCACGATGTCCATCGCACTGGAGGGGTGCATCAAGCATGTGCCGTCCATCGCCTTTTCGAGCGGAAGGACAGCAGAGGATGCGGACTTCGGTTATATGAAGGAATATGTGCGACGCATTGTGAAGATGGTGTTGAAGGAGGGACTTCCCTTGGAGGTGTGCCTGAACGTGAACGTACCAGATGTAACACCTCTGAAGGGATTGAAAATCTGCAAGATGGGATTGGGTGATTGGCATGAGGAGTGGCAAGAGAGGAGCCATCCGAGAGGAGGTAAGTATTACTGGATTGCAGGATATTATGCGCCACATGACGCGAACGATGTGGATAGTGACACGTGGGCATTCGATCATGGGTATGTGGCTGTTACTCCTTTGCAGTTGGACATGACCTCATACGAGACAATGAAGAAGTTGGGCGGATTGATGGTTTAGTGGCATTGAGCAGGAATTTATGCGTTATTATTTGATAGCAGGAGAAGCATCGGGCGATTTGCACGCCTCGAATCTGATGGCTGCGCTGAAGCAGGAAGATGAGGGGGCGGAGTTTCGTTTCTACGGCGGCGAGAAAATGGCTGCCGTGGGTGGCACGTTGGTGAAGCACTACCGCGAACTCGCCTACATGGGCTTCATTCCCGTGCTGATGCATCTGCCTCAAATTCTGCGGAATATGCGCCAATGCAAGGCTGACATT
This sequence comes from Bacteroidaceae bacterium, assembly GCA_017448965.1. Lineage (GTDB taxonomy): Bacteria > Bacteroidota > Bacteroidia > Bacteroidales > Bacteroidaceae > Minthosoma. The sequence continues at coordinate 85,300 of JAFSKK010000044.1, forward strand.
GCGGCTTGGAAACCAGACGTGGTGATTCTGGTGGATTATCCAGGGTTCAATCTGGACATCGCCAAGTATGTGCACAGTCAGGGCATCTGCAAGGTGTACTACTATATCAGCCCGAAGATTTGGGCATGGAAGGAATATCGCATCAAGAACATCAGACGGGATGTGGATGCGTTGTTCTCCATCTTGCCCTTTGAGGTGCAGTGGTTCAAGAAGAGAGGCTACGAGGTGTGCTATGTGGGCAACCCGTGTGTGGATGCGGTGGAGCGATGGAAAGAAGAAAAGGCCGAGGACATTCCGACGGAGAAGAAAGATTCCATCGCCATTCTGGCTGGTAGCCGACGACAAGAGATCAAGGACAACCTGCGGATGATGCTGGAGTGTGCCGCCACCTTTAAGGGGTACAAACTGGTCATTGCGGGTGCTCCCAACATGGACGAGGCATACTACCGGAAGTTTATCCCCAAAGGCCTGGACGTGGAGATAAGGTTCGGACAGACCTATCAGGTGCTGAGCGAATCGGTAGCAGCATTGGTCACTTCGGGCACCGCCACACTGGAGACCGCCATCCTGCGAGTGCCGCAAGTGGTGTGCTATGCCACCCCGTTAGGAAAATTCATCTCTTGGCTACGAAGCAAGGTGCTGAAAGTGAAGTACATCTCGCTGGTCAATCTGATTGTGGACAGAGAGATTGTGCAGGAACTGGTGGCCGACCGCATGACCCGAGAGAACATCATCAAATATCTGGGCGAACTGCTGCCTGGCAGTGCTGGCCGAGAGCAGATGCTGAAGGATTACGAGGAGATGAACCGTGTGCTTGGCGAGGCAGGTGCCAGTGAAAGGGCTGCGAGGGAAATGGTGAAATTTCTTAAAGTTTAGAGTTTAAAGTTTAGAGTAAGAGATGACATACAAGACCACTTACACGAAAGCAGAGATGGATGAACTCATCAACTGGTTCACCACGCATCAGTTTGAGAAGGAATTAGATCTTGGCAGCGGCATGTACATCAGCGACATCGACGTAACGGTGCCGCCATTGATTCATGTGGCCAAGACAAAATATGACAACAGGGTGTTTTCTGGACAGATAAACCTCCTGTATAAAATAAAAGATGCACTGATTGCGCAGAACAAAGTGATTGGCGAGAAATAATTCGCTTAACGAGAGGTGATCTCTGCCGATACCCTATTGGTTAACTCGACAAACTCCTGAACGGAGAGTTGTTCTGGTCGCTGTGTGAACAACGGGTCGGCCAGCATGGGAGAGTCTTTTCCGAGAATCTGCTTCATGCCATTGCGCATCATCTTTCTCCGCATCGTGAAGACAGTCTTGACAATGCGACGGAACAACTGCTCGTCACATCCTAACGAAATTTTTCCATTGCGCGTGAGACGAATGACTGCACTCTTCACTTTGGGTGGCGGATTGAACACGTGTTCGTCAACCGTGAAGAGATATTCGACATCGTACCACGCCTGAATCAACACACTCAACACCCCATAGGTCTTGCTGCCTGGAAGCGCAGCCATGCGTTCTGCCACTTCCTTCTGAATCATGCCCGTGCAACAGGGTATCAAGTCCTTGTTTTCCACCATCTTAAAAAATATCTGCGAAGAGATGTTATAAGGATAATTGCCTGTCAAGACAAACGGTCGTCCATCAAATAGGTCGCGAAGATTCATCTGAAGGAAGTCGCCCTCTATGATATTGTCGCCCAGTTGTGGAAAGTGTTCATGAAGATAAGGCACAGAATCGAAGTCTATCTCCACCACCTTGAACTCGCGTCCCTTGGGGAGGATGTATTGCGTCAGCACTCCCATGCCTGGTCCCACTTCGAGCACAGGCAGGTCGGGGCAAGCGTCAACGGTGTCGGCAATGCGCTGTGCCACATGCAAGTCGGTCAGGAAATGTTGGCCGAGAAATTTCTTGGGTTTTACAGTATTCACGAAGAAAATTGAAGACTACTTTGTTACGTTTCATTTGCAAGACGGGAGAAGATGCACTTTTCCGACAAAAATGAAGGACTTTCTTTTTGTATTGTTTATGCTTTTCCCTAACTTTGCATCAAATTCGTTGCAAAGATACGACTAAGTGAGTGAAAAGCCAAATTTATTTGAGTTTTTCCGAACGAGAGTCTCTTCGAGCGAAGCCTAACGATACGACTTTTTTGATGAAAAGCAACATAACGCTAAGAAAGATTTTGAACATTGCCTTTCCTTTTGTGCTGGGAGGTGCTATCTTGTGGTGGATGTACCGCGACACCGACTTCAAGGCAATGAGCGACACGCTTCTCCACAAGATGAACTGGGGCTGGATGCTCTTCTCGCTGGTGTTTGGAGTGGCGGCTCAGGTTTTTCGTGGCGTCAGATGGAAACAGACGCTGGAACCTCTTGGCGAGCATCCCAGAATGATGGATTGCATTCATGCGATATTCATCTCCTATGCATCAAGCCTCATCATCCCACGAAGCGGAGAGTTGAGCCGATGCGGTGTGCTGGCCAAATATGACGGCACTCCCTTCATGAAGTCCATCGGCACCGTCGTGACGGAAAGAGTCATCGACATGCTGCTGCTCATGCTGATTACGCTGTTGGTCATCTTCTCGCAAGTGGGAGTGTTCACCACCTTCTTCCAAAACACAGGCACCAACCTCGACGATGTGCTGAAACGGTTCACCACCACAGGGTATCTCGTCACCGCCATCTGTTTTGTCATCACCATCATCTCTCTGTGGTTTGCCATGAAACGATTCACCTTCATGGACAAGGTGAAGGGGATGCTGAACAATATCAAGGAGGGAATCTTGTCGCTGAAAAAGGTGAAGAACAAAGGCTTGTTCACCTTCTACACATTCGCCATCTGGGCGAGTTACTTCTTCCACTACTGGATCACGTTCCAATGCTTCGAGTTCACTGAAGGGTTCGGATTCACCATCGCCATTGTAAGTTTCACCGTGGGAAGCATCTCCGTCATTGTTCCCACTCCCAACGGCGCAGGTCCTTGGCACTTTGCTGTGAAAACCATCCTGATTCTCTATGGCTTGGCTGACGCTGACGCAGTCACGTTTGTACTCATCGTGCACACCATCCAAACAGCGCTGATGCCGCTGCTGGGCATCTTCTCGATGGTGGCATTGGCAAGCAGAAACATACAAGAGAAAACCCAAAAGTATCATTCATCCAAATCATACAACACATTATGAATCCAATAGAAGAACTTACACCCAAAGGGGTATGGAAAAATTTCTATGCTTTGACACAGATTCCACGCCCTTCCGGCCATACGGAGCAAGTAGCCAAGTTCTTGGTTGACTTCGCTCAAAAGAATGGTGCCGAGGCATACATCGACGATGCTGGTAACGTCATCATGAAAAAAGGTGCCACTCCTGGCTATGAGGACAGGGAAACCACGGTGCTGCAAGCACACATGGACATGGTGCCTCAGAAGACAAAGGACAGCAAGCATAACTTCGAAACTGACCCATTGGATGTCTATATCGACGGAGAATGGGTGACTGCTCGCGACACCACTCTGGGTGCTGACGACGGTATGGGTGTGGCGGCTGCAATGGCCATCATCGAGGATGACAAGGTGGAGCATGGCCCTATCGAAGTGCTCATCACCCGAGATGAAGAGACGGGGCTGGAAGGTGCGTTCGGCTTGAAGGCTGGCGTACTGAATGGCAAGTATCTGCTGAATCTGGATTCTGAGGAAGAAGGCGAGATCACCATTGGCTGTGCTGGTGGTGTGGACATCCTTTGCCAGATGGAATATCAGGAGATGAATGTGGAGCCAGAGGGAATGCTTTGTTACGACATCGTCATCAAGGGACTCTTGGGTGGTCATTCAGGTCTTGAAATCCCTCTGGGACGTGCCAATGCCAACAAGTTGATGGCTCGTCTGCTCTTTGCTGTGGTCAACACCAACATGGCTTGGTTGTGCAGTTGGCATGGAGGCAATATGCGCAATGCCATTCCTCGTGAATGCGAAGCGAAAGTGCTGGTTCCTCAGGCAATGAAGGACGAGTTTTTGACGATGGTGGAGAAGTGCAAGCAGACCTTCATGGAAGAGTATAAAGACATCGAAACAAAAGGCTTCCTGCTGACAGCCACGCAAGTGGAGGAGATACCAGCCAAGACCATTCCAGAAGATATTCAAGAGAACCTCATCAATGCTGTGTTGGCAGCACATGACGGCGTGTTGCGCTACACACCTTCGATGCCCGAGCTGGTGGAGACTTCGTGCAATTTGGCCATCATCGACATCGCTGACGGAAAGGCAGAAGTCATCACGCTGGCACGTTCATCGCAAGACAGCATGAAGCAGTATCTCTGCAACCAGTACATCGCCTGCTTCTCCATGGCTGGCATGAGTGTGAAACTGGAAGGTGGCTACAGCGGTTGGCAACCTAATCCTAAGAGTCCATTGGTGGAAATGATGTCGAGCATCTATGAAAAGATGTATGGCAAATGTCCCATTGTCGGAGCTTGTCATGCAGGACTGGAATGTGGCATCATCGGCGTGAACTATCCAGACATGGATATGGCCAGTTATGGCCCTACCCTCGTCAGTCCGCACACACCCAATGAGGCTTGCCTCATCCCGACGGTGGAAAGATTCTACAATTTCACCCTCGAAATCTTGAAGAATATCCCTAAAAAACAATAACGACGATGGCACTAAACAAGAACAAAGACCTAAAGATGTTCTACAGCATTGGCGAAGTGGCACAAATGTTCAACGTGACAGAAACTTTGCTTCGCTTCTGGGAGAAAGAGTTTCCAAACATTGCCCCCCAGAAAACTGGGCGTGGCATCCGCCAGTACACCAAGGCTGATATTGAACAAGTCAGATTGGTTTACCATTTGGTAAAAGAGCGTGGCATGACGCTGCAAGGCGCCCGCGACATGATTAGACGTGACAAAAGTGGAGGTGTCAACCGTAATATTGAGGTCATCGAACGCCTCAAGTCCATCCGTTCCGACTTGCAAGCCATCAACAAAGAATTGAATGGCTTCGTGTGAATGTGCGAACCTCTACACCAGAAAACCGCCAACGTCAGTAGCGGAAAACCACCAACGGAACAAAAAAAGGGCTGGCAAAGCAATCATCGCTTTGCCAGCCCTTTCAGTTCCACAAAACCGACGTCCCCGATGTCGGTGAACCGATGTCCCCGATGTCGGCAGACCGACGTCGGGGACGTCGGTTTTGAGGCTATTACATAAATCTTGAGGAGGAAGTTCAATGAGGGAAGTCCCATCATATACGAGAGACTTCTTTCACATCCTGTATAACACGAAGACCCGCAATAATTTCATCCGTCTCCTTCGTGTCGTGTACAACCATCTGTATGGTGCACTCAAAGATACCATCTTCGCACGTCACCTCCAATTTGTGGATATTGACACCATGCAACTGGGAAATCACCTGCGTCATCTCGTGAAGCAACCCCATTTTATCGAAGCCTCTCACACGGATACTTACCGGGAAAAGTGCCTTCCCCCCCGTTTTCCATTCCGCACCCAACACACGATTGCCGTGATTGGCCTTCAGTTTCTCGGCTTTCGGACACTGCAACTTATGGATAATGATATGCTTGTCGTCGTCAATATACCCCATGACCGTATCACCTGGTATTGGTTTGCAACAATCACACAATGTATACTTCTTCTGGAGCGTTTCCTCTGTTAGTGACAGAATTTGTTTCTTGTCGAAATTGGGGCCTATCTTCTCTTTACCACCTGTTTGGCTCTGTTTGGCAGACTTCTTGCCGAAGGAGAAGAGGCGTTTCCACCCTGCCACCTCATTCTTCTGCCTCAACGCATCTGCGTCAGAGCGTCCCAACTGCACCTTACCTTCTGCGATGGCCACATACAAGACATCAGGCTTAGCAAGATTGTGTATGGTACACAACTTATCAATAATGAGGGTATCTTTCGGAAGGTCATTCCCTTTCAAGAATTCATCAAGCATCGCTTCTCCCCTCTTGCGATATTCACGCTCTTCCTTGCGAAGAATGGAGAGTATCTTTGTCGTGGCTTTAGCAGTCGTGGCAATATTGAGCCACTCACGGGTGGGATGAACAGACTTTGAGGTCAGAATCTCTACCTGGTCACCACTTTGGAGCACATAACTGATAGGCTCAAGTTTGTGATTCACCTTGGCACCTATACAATGGCTACCCACAAAGGTGTGGATGCTGAAGGCAAAGTCAAGCGTGGTGCTACCTGCCGGCATCGTGCGCAGTTCACCTTTCGGAGTGAAGACAAAAATCTCGGAAGCAAAGAGGTTCAACTTGATGGTGTCAAGAAAATCCATCGCATCAGGCTGTGGATCATCCAGTATCTCCTTGATGGTAGCCAACCACTTGTCCAGTTCAAGTTCCGAAGCTGTTTCTGTCTTATCACCATCCTTGTATTTCCAATGCGCGGCAAAACCCTTCTCCGCAATATCATCCATGCGACGTGAACGGATCTGTACTTCAATCCATTCACCCTGTTTCGACATCAGCGTCACATGCAATGCCTGATAGCCATTGGCTTTGGGATGACTCACCCAATCGCGTGTTCGGTCAGGGTGAGACGTGTATATCTTACAGAGTTTCACATAGATGTCAAAACAGTCATTCAGTTCCGTATCTATGTCAACAGGATCGAAAATGATACGAACAGCCAGAATATCATAGATTTCCTCGAAAGGAATATGCTTGGTCTGCATCTTATGCCAAATCGAATAAGGTGACTTGACACGTTGCTTGATTTCATACGTGATGCCCAAACCATCCAACTGCTTCCGGATGGGAGCAGCGAACTCAGCAAACACGATGTCACGCTCTTTCTTCGTTGCCTCCAGTTTACCCCCAATCTCCGCATACTCAGCAGGATGTTCAAACTTAAAACTCAAATCCTCCAATTCCGTCTTGATAGAATTGAGACCCAGTCTGTTAGCCAACGGAGCATAGATATAGAGCGTTTCTCCTGCAATCTTGTACTGCTTGTTGACGGCCTGGCTGCCCAATGTACGCATGTTGTGCAAACGGTCAGCAATCTTGATGAGGATCACACGGATGTCATCACTCATCGTGAGAAGCAGTTTCTTGAAGTTCTCAGCCTGTGCTGACGCATGATCGCCAAAGATACCACCAGAGATTTTGGTCAGACCATCCACAATCTGGGCAATCTTGGGACCAAACATGTTCTCGATATCCTCAACTGTGTAGTCGGTATCTTCCACCACATCGTGCAAAAGGGCAGAACAGATAGACGTAGAGCCAAGACCAATCTCGCAGCACACAATCTTGGCTACTGCTATCGGATGCATGATGTATGGTTCTCCTGACAAACGGCGCACACCCTTATGAGCATGCTTCGCAAAGTTGAACGCTTTGGTTATCAGCTCAACCTTTTTGCGATGCTTGCTGGCAAGATAAGCCGTAATCAAGCTTTGAAACTCATCATTGACCATCTGTTCGTCATTCTCAAAACTCGTCATCACTGCATCCATAAGCCTTGTATTTTAAATGTTACTATTATCAGGAGAAGAAAGACATCCCTTTTTGGGGGAAAGAAGGAGAAAGAGAAGAAGGACTGTTCAGCCTACTTGACACGAACGGATTGTCCTGGATGTATCATATCACCCTTCAGACCATTCATCTTCTTCAACTTCGATACTGTCGTTCCATTTTTCTTCGCAATACTTGACAACGTGTCACCACTCTTCACCGATACACTTTGAGTCTTTTGTTTGCGAGAACGAGTATCGCGAGAGGAACGCGACTTCTTGTCCGTTGAACGAGTCTTTGTTTTTGATGAACGGCTGGAACTTGCATTGGAACGGCTGGAGCTCGTATAGGAACGAGAAGTAGTTGTTGTGGTGGCAGCAGCTCTTTCCACGGGAGCCTCTTCCACATCACTCACCACAGACCTGCGAGTTGAGGAAAGGAACGCCCCGCTACCAGGAGCAACACCATATATGCTATCCTCTTTCACCAAGAACTCTTCGACAGTTCCAGCGGGCAAACGGAGCACATAATCCGCTGGAACAATATCCTTTCGATACTGAGGATTGATGGCACGAAGTTCATCGATGGTAATATTACATTTTGCAGCAATCTGGGAGAATTTCACATCTCTCTGAACCACAACGGTATCCGACTCAAGAGGAAGAGAGGCCTCGTGAGGGACAATTCCATGCTCACAATAATAGTTCATAATGTAAGTTGCTGCAATAAAAGCAGGCACATATCCTCTGGTCTCGCGAGGCAGTCTGTCATAAATAGACCAGAAGTCTGCTCCGTCCTGATTGCCTGAGCGTATCAGGGCTTTCTGAACATTTCCCTCACCACAATTGTAAGCAGCAATGGCCAGACTCCAATCGCCAAACATTCCATATAGCCTGCTAAGGTATTGTGCAGCTGCTTCACTGGCCTTAATGGGGTCACGTCGCTCGTCCACCAACGTGTTCACCTCCAAACCATAACGTTTTCCTGTTGCCAACATGAATTGCCAAAGTCCAGCAGCACCAACAGGCGACGTGGCAGTTGGACGTAATCCAGACTCTATCACAGGAAGGTATTTCAGTTCCAGTGGCAAACCATGACGTTCCAAAGCTTCCTCAAAGATTGGGTTATAGAAATTGGAGGAGCCCAACATGATGGCCACAGAATTCTTCATGCGGGTGCTATACGTGTCTATGTATTTCCTTGTCACATCGTTCAAGGGCAGATCTATCGTCGTTGGAATGCGTGAAAGACGACTCACAAGCACAGAGTCTGAATAGGACAACACACGACTGGTGCCTGTTCCTGCAGTCAGGTTTGTAGCGTTCGTATAGTCTGACATCAATTCATCTTCGCTGACCAGAATTCCTTCTGGCATATCAACAGCCTCACCCTCAATGCTATCAGTCACATCTTCTTGAGCATAGCCCCAAGATACAAACAAAACGGACAAACACGTTACTAAGAATTTTTTATTCATATAATATCTTTAAATTAGGTTTTCGATAAACAAATCATTAAAACTCAGAAATTCAGGCTACACTGCAAACCATAAGAACAGGGCTTATGGTTCCGCATGGCTGAATACTTATCATTGATCACCGCTGGATGCACCTTCAACGTCAAATCGCGAGAAATGTCAAAACTCGACAACTCCGCGTCCACATAGGCATCCAAAATGGAAAGCGCATATACTCCTATCATACAAAACATACTCAAATCACGATATCGACGGTAATAATTCTTCTTCCTCTTGAATATCTCTTGCAGACGGGTTTTATTGGCATTGATGTCGTATCGTTTGGAGATGAAGTTCTCATAACTCTTGGTGTTCTCATCGCTGTCCATGATGTCTATATATGCCTGAGAATAATCACGATACATCGTGTTATTCCAATTTAAGGCATACAAACATCCTAAGAATCCACCATACACCAAGGGAAGTTTCCAGTATTTACGATTGTATATCTGACCGCCACCTGGAAAGATAATCGCTAACCACAGCGCCTTCTTGGGGTCTGGGATGAACCGTTCTCCCTTCAACTGTGAACCCAGATGCGTCTTCAAAGAGTCTTCCGTCAAAAAGAAACGGACAGAGGTGGTATCAGCCGCCCGCTGAACCAACAACTCCAACTCTTCCTCATCTATCACAACCGAATCAATGGCAGCATCCTGCAGCACCTCTTCCTCATCGAGCGTGTCAACCTGCAGAATGTCACCTTCCGGCTCTCCCTCCTGAAAAGGAAGCATTGACATACCCATCTCTGTCCCAGCCTCTTGCGAGTATCCGCTGAGAAAGAAGAACATTGCCAACATGACCATGCCCATCAGTTGATATGTATGTCTTACCGCGCTCAAAACAGTCTTACTTTTGGAAAAGCGACACCAGACGACGTAAATCATCCGTATCCTTAAACGATATGGTCAGTCGGCCACTGCCTTGGGATGAACAGGAAATCTTCACATTCGCGCTCAAGAGTTGTGACAACTGATTGCGCACAGCCTCTATCTCTTCATTCGATTGCTTGGGAGTCACCTGTCCTCCACGCAGCGCTTTCATATCATTTCCAGCGTTAATCCCCTTGATGATGTCTTCCACCTGACGGACGGAATACCCTTTATGCTGAATCTCATTGAAGAGTTTCACCTGGTCTTTAGGATCTTCGAGTGCGAGCAAAGCTCTGGCATGCCCTGTATCTATACGATGATTCTGGATGGCCACCTGAACAGGTGCAGGCAACTTCAGCAGACGGAGATAGTTTGCCACTGTCGCACGCTTCTTCCCCACACGCTCACTCAACCTCTCTTGGGTCAACTGGTAGGCATCTATCAGGTGCTGATATGCCAACGCAATCTCTATCGAGTTAAGGTCTTGGCGCTGAATATTCTCCACCAACGCCATCTCCATCATGTTCTCGTCATCCGCGGTTCGGATATATGCAGGAACAGTCTTGAGCCCCACCCTTTGTGATGCCCGCCAGCGACGCTCGCCTGCAATAATCTGATAGCGCCCATTGTCCAAAGCACGCAAGGTGATGGGCTGAATGATGCCAATCTCCGAGATGGAATCCGCCAACTCTTGCAGCGCCTCTTCATCAAACTCTCTACGAGGCTGATTCGGATTACGTTCTATCAGGTTGATATCTATTTCATTGATGGTTGACGAACCTTCTGTGTGAATCTCTTCCGTAGAAATCAGTGCGTCCAAACCACGCCCTAACGGGGAACCAAACTTCTTTCTTACAGCCATGTTTCTTCCTCCACTTTTTCTATTTTACTTCTACTTTTTGTCATGAGCCACAATTTCCTTGGCCAATGAGATATAATTCTTCGCACCGTTCGAAGTAGCATCATACAAAATGCATGGAATACCATGACTCGGTGCCTCCGACAACTTGACGTTTCGCTGTATCACCGTGTTGAAGACCAACTCCTGGAAGTGGCGTTTCACCTCCTCATAGATTTGGTTAGCAAGACGCAGACGAGAATCAAACATCGTCAGCAGGAAACCTTCAATCTCCAAACGAGTGTTCAATTTCGACTTGATAATCTTGATGGTGTTCAGCAACTTGCTGATTCCTTCAAGCGCAAAATACTCACATTGTACTGGAATGATCACAGAATCAGCAGCAGTCAAAGAGTTCACTGTGATGATGCCCAATGACGGAGAACAGTCAATCAAGATATAATCATATTCTGAACGGAGTGGATCGAGAATGCGTTTCAGCACCATCTCGCGTTTCTCCACATTCAGCATCTCTATCTCTGCTCCCACCAAGTCAATGTGGCTTGGTATCACATCCAGCCCATCCACATCGGTCGTATAAATGGCAGAATGAGGGTCTGCATCACTGACAATACAATCATAGATGGAAGTATCAACTTGTTGAATATCAACACCCAATCCTGAAGAAGCATTCGCTTGTGGGTCGGCATCCACCACCAGAACCTTCTTTTCGAGCGCAGCGAGACTCGCCGCAAGATTGATGGCTGTTGTTGTCTTACCTACACCACCCTTTTGATTGGCCATTGCAATAATTTTTCCCATGTCTTTTTCCTTTCATTCAATTCACTATGCAAAGTTACGCATTTTCTGTGGAACGAACAACAAGAGTTGCGTGGAACATCTATGTTTTTACATACTTTAGCACAGAAACTGCGCTTTCCTGCAAGGCTGAAGACAAACAAAAAAAGCACTCGATGTTTTATTCACATCAAGTGCTTTTTCATTCTAAAGTGTGGGCGCTAATGGAGTGTTTTCAACGAACCGTCATCTTTTTCCACTTTGTGGGCGCTGACGGAGTGTTTTCAACGAACCGTCATCTTTTTCCACTTTGTGGGCGCTGACGGATTCGAACCGCCGACCCTCTGCTTGTAAGGCAGACGCTCTGAACCAGCTGAGCTAAGCGCCCGTGTTGGTCGGGATGACACGACTCGAACGTGCGACCCCTTGGTCCCAAACCAAGTATACTACCAACTGTACTACATCCCGATTGTCAACTTTTCACGCTGCTTTCGAACCTTCTTTTCTCAAAAGCAGTGCAAAGGTACTGCTTTTTTCCGAACGTACCAAATAAATGGCTCCTTTTTTTTCGAATCTCTTGAAAAAACAAGAGAAGACGTGAAGAAAAGGGAAAAAAGAAAGGGAATGCACTCAATAGTACATCCCCTTTTGTTTCAGTGCCGAGCACTTTATCTAATCACTTTCTTATTTGAAAGAGATGACAGCGCGACGGTTGAGGTTGAATGGTTCAACTTCGTTTACACCACCGATACCCTTAACTTCGATGTTAGAACGGCTAACGCCGAGGTTAACGAGTTCTTCAGCAACAGCCTGGGCACGAGCCTCAGAAAGTTTCTGGTTGTAAGCAGAAGAACCTGTCTTGCTATCAGCAGAACCTGTTACGACGATCTTAGCGCCAGAGTTCTTAGCAGCAGCAGCAACAGCCTCGATGTTAATCAGATCCTTCTTAGAGTTCAACTTAGCAGAGTTGAGGTCGAAGAATACAGATGTAGCAGAGAAAGTAGGAGCTACAGTTGGGCACTTGTGGTTAGCCCACTTTGCGAGTTCTGCACGCAGACGAGCGTTCTCATCCTGCTCAGCCTTGAGCTGTGCGCGGAGAGCAGCGAGCTTAGCGCATGCCTCAGCAGAAAGAGCCTCGTAGTCGTCGAGAGAAACAGCCTTTGACCAGCCAGTCTTACCGATGTTGTAAGTGATACCGAGGTCTACACCTGCGATGTTGTTAGCACGGAAAGCGCTCCACTTATTATCCCAGTAAGGAATGAAGTCATTAGTTGTCCATTGGTAAGATACGTCAGCATAAACACCTACACGCTTTGAAATCTTCCAAGTTGACTCGAAACCTACGCCCAAAGTTGGAGCATAAGAGTTAAGGCCAAAGTTGCGGATCAAACCAAAGCGTGGGAAGAAGATGAGGTTCCAAACACGATCCTCGTTGTAACCGCAGAAGATGTTGCTGAGGTTGAACTCAGTGTCGAACAAGAGCTGAGCATAACCACCCTTGCAGCCGTTAGGAGCTTCCCAAACGTGATCAGCATTGCGGAAAGCGTGGTGGAATGCACCGTTCTCCCAGTTGAGCTTCAGACGAGCACCAATGCTTGGAGCGAACCACTTACCAACAGCAAAGTCAAAGCCATAAGTACGGCCATCGTGCCAGTCCTTCTTGAAGAGACCACCATAACGGTAAGAGCTAACAACATTAGCATCAATACCAGCCTGAACAAACCAGTTTGACCAGAAAGAGTTGGTAGCAACACTGTACTTGCTAGTTGCTGGTGTTGCGAATTCGTCGCACTGTGCGTTAGCAGCAACAGTACCAAGGCTTACAAAAGCCAACGCCATCAAAAACTTTTTCATAATTACTTTTAATTTAATAATGAAACAATAATTTTTATTCTCTTTTCTTTTTCCTTTTTTACAGCGCTTGAAGCACCATAAAACTGTATGAAACATCACCCCAATGGGCGTAATCCATACTATTTTGATGCAAAGTTATATATTTTCCTTTATTCCAACCATACAAAAAACAAAAAAAATGTAAAAAAAAATAGATTTTTTTTGTTTTTTTTACATTTTTTGTACAAATAGGCCTTTATTCGTGCATTTTTCAGAATAAATCTGCCAGATATTTATCCTCAACAAGGGTGTACACCAGTTTTCCATCGGGAGTTCTTGCCGGCATTTTCGTCGCAAACAAGTCCTGCAAGAGGCGTTCCATCTCCACAGAAGACAGAATTTGGCCATAAACAACCGCAGCATTTTCCGCCATCGTCAAAGCCAACGCCTCTTGGGCATCCTTGCGGATGTTGCCCGTTTTCTCCTTGGCCGAAGTTACCATCTCATGAAGAAGGTTGTCAACGTCCACCCCTTCAATACCCGAAGGGATGCCATTGAGAGAGTATGCCCCTCCTCCAAGATTCGACAAGTCGAAGCCCAAACTGCTCAGGTCATCCATGAAACTCTCCACCACAATGGAGTCGCTCGGATCAAACTGTATGACACTCGGGAAAAGTTCTTTCTGCGATGGCCTATTGTTGGAGTTGATGCACTGCATGTTCTGTTCAAAAAGAATCCGCACATGTGCCCTATGCTGGTTCACCACCATAATGCCATTACTCCCAGGCAGTACGATATACTTTCCTTTGTATTGAAACTTCTGCACCGTAGCATCGAACGTCATCGGAGTCTTGCCGCCTTCCACCATGTCGTTCCAGATAGAACGCTGGAGGTGTTCTTCCTCCAAACCTGTTTCCTCTTGTTCATTTCCAGAAAAGAGTGAAGCATCCAACAGCGCGGTCTCCCCTTCCCCTCCTTCGGACGGGAGAACATCGTCGACATCAGCGTGGGAATAGCGTTCATACAACTTCTCCCAGCCAGAAGAACGAGCATAAGTCCGCTCGGTTCCGTTTGCGAAAGGATTATATGTCGAAGCGGGTGCTTTGGGTAGATGCGGGATGGAAGTCTGAGTTCCCATCACTGGAATATCAGGTTTTCCTTCCACATCAAAGTCAATCATGGGAACATTGCAGAACTGCCCCAAGGTCTCTTTCACCGCAGCAGAAAGCACTTGCCAAATCGGCTGTTCGTTGTCAAACTTAATCTCCGTCTTTGTGGGATGCACATTCACATCTATAGAGGATGGTTCCACAGCCATATAGATAAAGTAAGAGACCTGTTCCCCCACGGGTACAAGATTTTCATACGCCTTCACAATGGCACTATGGAAATAAGGATGCCGCATGTATCGCCCATTGACGAAGAAATACTGATGTGCGCCTTTCTTTTTCGACGATTCCGGCTTGCCCACATAGCCCGACAGCGTCACCAACGATGTCTCCACTTCCACAGGCAACAAATCTGCGTTCATCTTTTTGCCAAAAACATTGACAATTCTCTGCCGCACCGTCGTAGCTGGGAGATGGTACATTTCCACACCATTATTATATAATGAGAAAGAAATGTCGGGGTGCACCAACACGATGCGTTGAAAATCCGACACCACATTCGTCAGTTCCGTTTGATTCGACTTCAGAAACTTTCTTCTGGCCGGAACATTGAAAAACAGATTTCTCACAGAAAAGTTACTGCCTGCAGCACAAGCCACTGGTTCTTGACACTCAATCTTAGAACCATTCACCTGAAGCATGGTACCCAGTTCATCCTCTGGCCTTCTTGTCTTCAGTTCCACTTGTGCCACAGCAGCAATGCTCGCGAGCGCCTCACCCCTGAAACCCATCGTGGTCAAACTGAACAGATCCGCCGCAGCGTGTATCTTTGAAGTGGCATGACGTTCAAACGACAGTCTTGCATCCGTTTCCGACATGCCTTTCCCATCGTCCACCACCTGAACAAGCGTCTTGCCGCCGTCCGTCACCAGCACCTTCACACTTTTCGCCTCCGCGTCAATGGCATTCTCCATCATCTCCTTCACAATGGAAGAAGGACGCTGGACCACTTCACCTGCAGCAATCTGGTTAGCCACAGAATCAGGCAAGACATGTATGATATCGTTCAAAACGAAGTTCCTTTCCTTTTTGAGTTAGAAAAACAAGTTTCCCGTATACAGGTAACGCATCAGAAGAAGCAGAAGGACGATGGCTAAAATCAGCACGCCATACGACAGCGGTTTCCTTCCGCTTTCCTTGCGATGTTTCAGATGCTTCGTGGCCTGTACAAACTTACCACGAATATCCTCAGGAGAAAATTCCTTAGGAGGCAACAGACCCAATTCTCGTTTGGCCCGTTCATCTATTTCCTTTAGCTTCTCCTTCCGAGGGTCATAATAGATGTAGTTATGGTGGAAACCGCGAGGTTTCCTGACTGAGAACATTCCCATACTTTCACTATATTATATAATATGTGTAACACCCATCTCCGTCCTTCTCTCCCACACATCTCCTGCTACAACTCGTCCAGATGTTGTTTCGGCACCACCTTCTTCTCCGTCTTCTTCAGCATCTGATCCTCCTTCTTGGTTCTCCAGCCGAATATGTCATCCTTGTTCTTGGGACGTATATAGTCGAACCAGGCAAAACCCACAAGATAACGCCGATCCTCTGGAATTGCAAAGGGAGGGTACATCACACCTGTGGGGGTCAACATCCACACCTTGCTCACCTTTTTATTCACCATATACAGGCTCAAGTCAGGTGTTTCCGTGTAGTTCAAACCAATGCGGCTGCCGTCATCCTCTTCCATGTAGTAACACACATACACATTTCCCTTGGCATTGTTATGCTCGATGACGCCATCCACAAAATAGCAGAACATCTCCTTCGACGACACTTGGTTGTAGGAGACAGAATCCAGCATCTCTATCGTCATGGCCTGATTGATGATGTGTATCCAATCCACCGTGCTGTCATTGTTGTACACCCGAATCTCTTCGCCAAAAACCTGTTGTCCTTCATTCCAGAGAATGGGCTGACCGTACATGTAGGTGCAGGAATCCCGTTCATGCGACACCAGCGAGTCACAAACACCCTGAAAATCATTTCTGAACATCCTCACCTTATGGTAAGCGAACAAGTCCCTGTACATGGAGTCCGTGTTCTGGTTATAGGTAATCATCTTCAACGTATCGCCATGCACATACAGCGTGTCTGCTCCAGAAAACTCATAGCAAACTGCGCTGTCTGTGGCCAACGCCAAGCCTGTCTTTTCCTCATAGCGACAATAATTGCCTGTCAGCATACACCTGTTCTCCACGTCAATCAGCACCACATCGCCAAAAGCCTCACTCACACCCCTCTCGTCATCACAGTACAGGCTGTCACCCACGATGTCACGCATATCCTTATACACATGCGAACGATCCATCAGGTTCGCTTGACCCGTTTGTGTGTTATAGTCACCGCGCAAGGCATACACGAACGTACTATCTGATGAGATGATATTCGTCTCCGACACAATGCGTGCCACCTTCGTGTTTGAGTAATAGTACAGTTCATTTGTCTTCAAGTTGAACTTCGGGTTCTCCAACACGACATTATCCTTGAAGATAGCTTCATGCAGCGCTGGCGTGTACTGACCATAGTCTGAGTTCAGCACATTGTCGCCGTCATACAGCGTACCATGCATCGGATAGAAACCGATACCCTCCAGACGATCGTAATCTATGACCGAAGTCTTCAATTTCGTCTTCTTGTGAGTCAGCACGGCATTGCCCTGTGCATGTGCCTGCATCATGGGACCATTATACAGAAGCGTGTCACTCGTCAGGGTCAACGTGTCACCCTGCACCATCTTCACATGACCATAAGCGTTAAACGTATTCTCGTCCTTATAGAAACGAGCACTGTCGCAATCCAGATACATGCCATCATGGTACAATTTCACATGTCCCACCAGCACATCTGCACGCACATCCATCTGGTTCTTGTACAAGACATCAGCATGCAGCAACTTCACCTCCTCACTCGACTTCTTGCGGGGCTTATCCTCTGGCACAGCAGCAAAAACCACATAAAAGACTGATAGACACAATGTGCCTATCAATATCTTTGTTCCTATGTTACCACGCTTTCCCAATGCTATCAACTTTCAACTTTACTTAATCCAACCTGGATATCTGAACTCACAGTTTCGCCAATCCTCGTTAATGTGGATATAGGTGGTTTGCTGCTTTTCACGAATCCACTTTTCCAACTTCTCCTCGCAGAGTTTATCCACAACCACATCCTGCAACGCCTGGTAGTCATCAGTCATCGTAGCCCTGTGACCATTGATGCGGTTTTTCAGCTTCACGATAGCCACCACTTCTTTACCACTACTGTTCACCATGATGAACGGCTTCGAGATTTCCCCCACTTTCATGCCCGCCACAGCGCGAGCCACTTCTGCTGGAAGATCTTTCATCTCAAACTTGGAAACACCTCGGCTCTTGTCAAACAGCAAACCATAATTGTTGCGGGTGTCCTTGTCGTATGAGACAATCGAAACGCACTCGTCAAACGTGTACAGTCCCTTGTCAATTTCTGCCGTGATAGAATCCAAGTCATTGATGCATTCCTGCAAAGCCTCTATCGACACGCGAGGTCTTCTCAAGATATGGCGGCAATTCACCATGTCACCACGCTTCTCTATCAACTGTATGATGTGGAAACCATACTCCGTTTCCACAATCTTCGACACGGCTTTCGGGTCTGTCAGATTGAATGCCACCGAGGCAAACTCTGGCACGAAAGAACCACGTCCGGAGAAGCCCAACTCGCCACCCTGTTGTGCCGAGAGTTTATCCTCCGAATACAGCAAAGCCAGCGTCGAGAATTGTGCCGAGCCATTGTTCACACGCTCCGTATAACCACGCAATTCATTCTTCACACGGTCAATCTCCTCCTGAGGAATCTTCGGGTTGCGTGTGATGATCTGACATTCCACCATCGTCGGCACAAACGGAATGCTGTCTTCAGGCATATCCTTGAAGTAACGGCGCACCTGTGCAGGAGTCACCTTCACATTCTTGACAAGATTACGCTGCACCTCTTCCACGATGGCCTTGTCTTTATAACTGTCAAACATTCTCTCACGAATCTGCGAGAGCGGTTTGCCCATGTATTCTTCCAATTTCTCCCGTGAACCGAAATTGAGAATGGCATTGTTGATGTCATCGTCCACCCTCTGGAACACCTCTGCATCCGTCACCTCCACTGAGTCGATGACCGCCTGATGCAGAAACAGTTTCTGAACAGCCAACTGCTCGGGTATCACACAATACGGGTCACCTTCCAGACGCTGACCCTGTTGCATGATCTCCATGCGGGCATTCTCCACATCTGACCGCAAGATGGCCTCATCACCCACAATCCATATCACCTCGTCAATCACATTCGACTGTCCCTGAGCACAAAGGTTCAGGGCACACAAGATGAACATTCCCACAAAATAACTCCGGAGCTTCATATCAGTGCTTATTTACAGTCTTGACAACATCCTCATAAACTTCCCAAGGGAACTTCTTGCGCAGACCTTCCACCCACTGAAGTTCCATCTCGTTTTGGTAGTCTGACACCACCAGTCCATGCACATCCTTATAGGTACGGGGAGCCTTGGCCCTCGTGCCAATCACATCGGTCACAGGGAAGTCCGTTCTGGGCTTCAGTTCTTTCTTCTGCTTGAACACCAGATTGTCCACGTATGCATTGTCACCCTGCTTGAAGATGCCGCGTTCCACACGCACCATGCGTACAGAATCATTGTTCAAAGCTGTCGTCAACGTCTTCACCCAATTTTCCTCTGGCACACCTTTCACCAGACGCTTGGCCTCAGCCAGCACTTTCTTATCCTTCGCATGCACCACAACACCACAGAAACGAGGGCTGTCCCATGCGTAATCCTTCTGGTGAGCCTTGAAATAGGCCTCTTGACCTACCGCATCCGCTTGTACTTTGTCCCACACATCCTTCTTGCTCACCTCATACATCATAGTGCCATCATAATATTCCAATGTCAGATTGCGCAAATCATCATCAACAGCCTGCATTTTCTCCAGCAACTCATCCACCAGTTCACCACGAGTGATGCCGCGTTCACGAGAAACAGAATCCAGATAAGCTGAAGCTGAAGCCTCTTGTACACCGCGTTGATCCAAGAAACGGAGAATGGCTTCACGATGGAACTCATAAGGCTCAAACGGATGGCGATCCGTCATATAAATGAGATGGTAACCCACTGTCGATTTCACAGGAGCCGACATCTCACCAACCTTCAAGGCAAAAGCAGCCTGCTCAAAGTCTGGAATCATCATGCCCTTGCCAAACTGACCCAAAGCACCACCACGCGATGCACTACCTTTGTCGTCGCTGACCTCTTTGGCTAGAGCCGCGAAACGTTCTGCCAGTTGCCCTTGGGGCACCGCTTTCAGCACACCGTAAATGCTATCAATCTTGGCCTTTGCTGCAGCCTGCTGTGCCTCTGTAGCATCCTGACGCATCAGCACCAGAATATGGCTGGCAGTCAGCAGGTCCTGACCCGCAAAACGAGAGGCTGTATTCTCGTATGTCCGCCGTGCTTCGCGCTCGATGAAAGCGGAGTCAACCAGCGTCGGGAGCACCATCTGCTCCTTATATCCATCCAATTCCTTACGGATGGACGTGAGCGTGTCCAAATGCTGACTCTCAGCCTCAGCCACTTTCAGTTTGAAGTTCACAAACAACGGCACATACTCCTCCACCGTCTTCTTGTCTATCACACCGTCGGAGTTGTTCTTGTTAAACGAATATTCAAATGCGCTCCTCGTGATGCTCTTGCCATTGATTTTCATAATAACAGGGTCATCCGTCTGTGCCACAGCCGAGAGACCCATCACCAGAGAAGCAACAATAAATGCTATCTTTTTCATTTTTACCTTGTTCTTTTTTACAAATTTGGGTACAAAGTTACAAAAAAAATAAAGAAAAAGCGACCACCACCTTCGTGGTAATCGCTCCTATAATACTTTTTTAACAATTCAAGCGTCTTTTTTACTGCGGACGGCTATAGTTCGGAGCCTCGCTGGTAATGATTACCTCGTGCGGATGGCTCTCCTGTACACCAGCATTGGTGATGCGAGTGAACTTAGCGTTGTGGAGATCCATGATGCTGGCAGCGCCACAATAACCCATACCAGAACGAAGTCCACCGACCAACTGATAGATGACCTCCTGCACCGTGCCCTTGTAAGGAACACGGCCAGCAATACCTTCTGGCACCAGTTTCTTGGTCTCTGTCACACCACCCTGGAAGTAGCGGTCTTTCGAGCCGTTCTCCATCGCCTCGAGTGAACCCATGCCACGGTAACTCTTGAACTTACGGCCATTGAAGAGGATGGTCTCACCTGGAGCCTCTTCTGTTCCTGCCACCAGCGAACCAATCATGACGGAGTAGCCTCCAGCCGCCAGCGCCTTGACCACATCGCCCGAATAGCGCAAACCGCCATCAGCAATGAGAGGAACGCCCGTACCAGCCAGAGCCTGTGCCACATCATAGACAGCACTCAGCTGAGGCACACCTACACCGGCCACCACGCGAGTGGTACAGATGGAGCCTGGGCCAATACCCACCTTCACCGCGTCAGCACCAGCCTCAACCAGTGCCTTGGCTGCTTCGCCCGTAGCGATATTACCCACCACGATGTCCACTTCGGGGAAAGCCTGCTTAGCTTCACGCACCTTCTCAATCACTCCCTTGGAATGACCATGAGCCGTGTCGATGACGATAGCATCCACACCAGCCTTGACAAGGGCAGACATACGCTCAAATGTATCAGCAGTCACACCCACGCCGGCAGCTACACGGAGACGGCCTTTCGAATCCTTGCAAGCCATCGGCTTATCCTTCGCCTTTGTGATGTCCTTATAAGTAATCAGACCGATGAGTTTATTGTCGCTGTCCACTACAGGCAACTTCTCAATCTTATGCTCCAAAAGAATGCGCGACGCACTCTCGAGGTCTGCCTGCTGATGGGTGACAACGAGATTATCCTTGGTCATCACATCATCGATCTTCTTGGTCAAATCAGTCTGGAAACGCAGATCGCGGTTGGTCACAATACCCACGAGCGTATTGACATCATCCACCACAGGAATACCACCAATGTGATACTCCGCCATGATGTCGAGCGCATCCTTCACCGTCGAGCCACGCTTGATGGTGACAGGGTCGTAAATCATACCATTCTCAGCACGTTTCACGATGGCCACCTGACGAGCTTGATCCTCGATGGACATGTTCTTATGAATCACACCAATACCACCTTCACGAGCAATAGCAATGGCCATTGGAGCCTCGGTGACAGTGTCCATGGCAGCCGTCACGAAGGGAACCTTCAACTCAATGTTGCGTGAAAAACGAGTGGTGAGAGACACCTCGCGAGGAAGAACCTGAGAATATGCTGGAATCAGCAGCACATCATCAAATGTCAGTCCTTCCATTACAACTTTATCTGCAATAAATGATGACATAATGTTTAGTATTTATTGCATGCAAAGGTAAGGCTTTTTTACAACATGACAAAGAAAAAGAAAGTGAAAAGTTCGATTTTTTCACTTTTCACTTTCCATTTTTCACTTTTGCCTTAATTCGCCATCTCGCTGATGAACTTGATGCGCACTAAACGCACATCCTCTTCATAGATGTCGCCATCAAGATGGTCAAGAGCCGTGTCGAGGTCATCGGTTTCGCTCGTACGGAAGTAGTCATAGATTTCATCAATGACATCTTCGTCCATCTCGATGTCCTCAAAATAATAGTCGATGTTGAGTTTGGTGCCACTGTAAACGATGGCCTCCATCTCGTCAAGCAACTCATCAAAATCAAGGCCAGTGCTCTTGGCGATGTCGTCAAGGCTCACCTTACGGTCGATGGCTTGAATAATCTTCACTTTCATTTTTGACTTATTGGCAACAGTACGCACACGCATATCGGTGGGGCGCACAATGTCGTTATCCTCGCAGTGGCGCTGAATGAGTTTGCAGAACTCGGAACCATAGCGCTTGGCCTTACCCGCTCCCACACCTGGAATATTCTGCAGTTCCTCCTCATTGATGGGATAGAGGGTTGACATCGACTCCAGCGAGGCATCCTGGAACACCACATAAGGAGGCACATCATATCGTTTAGCTATCTTCTTGCGCAGGTCGAGCAGCATGCCGTAGAGCACTTCATCTGCCACACCCGTTCCGCCTTGGTCAGCACTGTCATCGAAGTCATCATCAAAGTCCTGATTCTCCACCACCATGAAAGGCACTGGCTTCTTCAAGAACTTCTTACCTGCCTTGGTCAGTTTGAGCGAGCCATAACTCTCCACCTCTTTCTCGATATAACCTTCCAAACTGGCCTGAATGAAGATGGCATCCCACATGGTCTCCTCCACGTCGGCACCAGCACCAAACTGCTCCAGTTTGTCGTGGTTATGGCTCAAAAGCGTCTCATTCTCCTCGCCACGCAAGATGTGGATGATATACTCCTGACGGAAGTTTTCCTTCACGGCCTGAATCACCTGCATCGCCAGCAACAGGTTCTCCTTCTGGTCAGTCCTCGTCTTCGGATGCAGACAGTTATCGCAGTTGCCGCAATTCTCCTTCGTGTATTCCTCTCCGAAATAGTGGAGCAACATCTTGCGGCGACACACCGACGACTCACAATAGGCAGCGGTCTCGCTCAACAGATGCGTACCGATGTCCTTCTCAGCAGGCGTCTTGTCCTTCATGAACTTCTCCAACTTCTCCAAGTCCTTGTGACAATAGAAAGTGATGCACTTCCCTTCCCCACCGTCACGACCAGCACGGCCCGTCTCTTGGTAATAGCCTTCCAGACTCTTCGGAATGTCGTAGTGGATGACATAGCGCACATCGGGCTTGTCGATGCCCATGCCAAAGGCAATGGTGGCCACAATCACATCCACCCGCTCCATGATGAAGTCGTCCTGGGTCTCATTGCGGTCTTTGTTGTCCATGCCCGCATGATAGGCAGCAGCCTTGATATTATTGGCGCGCAGCACCTCTGCCAAGTCTTCCACCTTCTTACGGCTCAGACAGTAGATGATGCCACTCTTATTCGGATTCTGTTTGATGAACTTGATGATGTCCTTATCCACATTAGCCGTCTTCTGACGCACCTCGTAATAGAGGTTCTGGCGGTTAAAGGACGATTTGAAGTCCTTCGCCTCCGTAATGCCGAGGTTCTTCTTGATGTCGTTACGCACCTTGTCCGTCGCAGTGGCAGTCAAAGCAATCACAGGTGCATCGTAAAGTTTCTGAGCAGCCTCACGGATAGACTCGTCCGTCGGCAGGTCGGGAAGGTTCGCCACAGCAGGCTCGTCAGCCATGCGAGTCTTCAAAGCCTGATAGTCACGACGAATCGCCGGCATCATCTCCAGCAACGACTCCACAAACCGGCTGTTCAGACGAGGACACTTGTCCGACTTCTCCTTAATCTGCTCACGCATGTCCGACATGAACGCGATGACCTCCGCCAAGCCTTTCACACGCACATCCAAAGCCGCCAGTTCCGCCTCGTCCACACGGTCAGGGAACTGCTTGAACTCCTTGTTCATGGCATCATAACGCTGCTTCTGACTCCTATAGGCATCGGTCAGCGCCTTGATGGTGATCAATTTCTCACGCGGCAAGAACAGTTCGATGATAGGAGCCATGGCAATCCAGTTGATGACTGGACGTATCTTACGATACTCTGGGCGGAAGTCGTGACCCCACTCCGAGATGCAGTGCGCCTCATCGATGGCATAGAAAGAGATGTTGACCTGTCGGAGGAAATCCACATTATCCTCCTTCGTCAACGACTCCGGTGCCACATACAGCATCTTGGTCTTGCCCGACATGATGTCCTGCTTCACCTGCTCAATGTTGGCCTTGCTCAGCGACGAGTTGATGAAGTGAGCCACCCCATCGTCCTCACTGATGTGCTTGATGGCGTCCACTTGGTTTTTCATCAACGCAATCAGCGGCGAAATCACAATAGCCGTTCCCTCCATCAGCAAAGCGGGCAACTGGTAGCAAAGCGACTTGCCACCACCCGTCGGCATGAGCACAAACGTGTCTTGACGGTCAAGAAGATTCTGGATTATCGCCTCCTGATCGCCTTTGAACGTGTCAAAACCGAAGTAGTATTTCAGCGCTTGCTGTAGTGTTGCCTGTTTTTCCATGTGATGTTAGAGTGTTTTTACGAGCATAAATGGGATATGACGCATTTCATCAACAAAGTTATAAAACTCTTTTTGTATTATCCAAGAAAAACAATGAAAAAATGCAGAAAAGGTGATATTTTCTATTTTATTTGTCTTCCGTACTCTCTTTTAGCACCGACATGTTCGCATTTTCCACTTGCTGACGTGCAAAATCAAGAGTGACCACATACTCCGTCACGCCAGTAGATGGAACCTCAAACATGGGCTTCATCATGATGACCTCGATGAGCGAACGCAAACCACGGGCACCCAGGCTGAACTCGATGGCCTTGTCCACCACATAGTCCAGCACCGCCTCCTCGAACGTCAGCTTCACACCATCTATCTCGAACATTTTCTTGTACTGCTTCACGATGGAGTTCTTCGGCTCCGTCAAGATGCTGCGCAAGGCTTCACGGTTCAGCGGCTCCAAGTGTGTCAGGACGGGCAGACGACCGATAATTTCTGGAATCAGACCAAACGACTTCAAGTCCATCGGCGCGATATACTGCATCATGTTCGACTTATCAATCTTGGCCACATTCCTCGATGCGTCAAAACCCACCACATGGGTGTTCAGACGCTGGGCTATACGCTTCTCGATGCCGTCGAACGCACCGCCACAAATGAAGAGGATATTGCGCGTGTCCACCTGAATGAACTGCTGTTCGGGATGCTTACGTCCACCCTGAGGCGGCACGTTCACCACACTACCCTCCAGCAGTTTCAGCAGACCCTGCTGCACACCCTCGCCACTCACGTCACGCGTGATGCTGGGGTTGTCACCCTTACGCGCAATCTTGTCTATCTCGTCGATGAACACAATACCCTTCTCTGCCAACTTCACATCGCCATCCGCAGCCTGCAGCAAACGTGCCAGAAGGCTCTCCACATCCTCACCCACATATCCAGCTTCGGTCAGCACCGTGGCATCCACAATCGAGAACGGAACCAGCAGCATCTTCGCGATGGTTCGTGCCAGCAGTGTCTTGCCAGTACCTGTGCTGCCCACCATGATGATGTTCGACTTCTCCAACTCCACATCGTCCGTCTCACCACGATGGTTCAGACGCTTGTAGTGGTTATACACCGCCACCGACAGCGCAATCTTGGCAGCATCCTGACCAATCACATACTGATCCAGATACTCCTTAATCTCCTTCGGCTTCGGCAGGTCCTTCAACTTCGTGTCAGCGCCCTTACCCTTCTGATGTTCCTTGACAATCTCATTTGCCTGCTTCACACAGTCATCACAGATATAGCCCTCCATCCCATAAATGAGCAGATTGACCTCCCTCTCTGTGCGTCCGCAGAACGAACATTTATTTATCTTTGCCACTTCTTTCTCCTTATATTATATATAATGTGTACATCATTCTCCCACTTTCCTCTTCAGCACTTCATCCACCATGCCGTACTCCTTCGCCTCCTCGGCAGTCATCCAATAGTCGCGGTCGCTGTCCGCCCACACCTTGTCGAAAGGCTGGTGGCTATGGTCGCTGATAATCGTGTAGAGTTCCTTCTTCAACTTCTGAATCTCACGAGCCGTGATCTCGATGTCGCTGGCCTGACCTTGCGCACCTCCCATTGGCTGGTGAATCATGATGCGGCTGTGAGGCAACGCGCTGCGCTTACCCTCCTTGCCTGCCACCAAGAGCACTGCAGCCATTGATGCCGCCATGCCTGTGCAGATGGTCTGCACATCGCTGTTGATGAACTGCATCGTGTCGTAGATGCCCAGACCTGCATACACGCTGCCACCCGGCGAGTTGATGTAGATGCTGATGTCCTTCGCGCTGTCCACGCTATCCAGATAGAGCATCTGTGCCTGCAGCACATTCGCCGTATAGTCATTCACTTCTGTACCCAAGAAAATGATTCTATCCATCATCAGACGTGAAAAAACATCCAGTTGAGTGACATTCAACTGTCGTTCCTCCAGAATGTAAGGGTTCAGATACCCTGCCTGTGATTTCACCACATCGTCGAGCACCATACTGCTCATTCCCAAATGCTTAGTAGCATATTTCCTAAAATCCTGTATCATAATATTCTTTTCTTTTTTTCTTGTTAACACGAAACGAGTCACAAAGGTATAAAAAAAGTGGTAAGAACCAAAATTCTTGCCACTTTTTTTCTATTTTTTAAGAATTGCTTGCTTATGCAAAGATAATGCAAGTCGAACACAAAAGCCAAGTTGGCTTAAGCCTTGCTGAGACGCAGCTTATCTTATGCAAACATCTTGTTGAAGTCCTCTGCACTGACGGTGCTCTCCTTCAGCGTCACCTTATCCTTCAGGGCAGCGCCGAGTTTCACCTCGATGCAGCGGTCGATGAGGTTATCCACCGTCTCGCGCTTCTTCAGCATCTCCTTCACAGAGTTCTCAAGATACTCATCTGGGATGTTCAGCATACCATACTGAGCAAACTGCATGCGAGTCACCTCCTTGGCCATGTTCTTCACATCATCGTCGTCCACCTTGATCTCGTTCTGCTCCACCAGCTTCTCCTTGATGAGGTGCCAAGTCAATTCCTCAATGCTCTTCTCAAACTGAGCATCCACCTTCTCTTGGTCGCCGGTGTTGGCAAGAAGAATCTTCTTCAACTTCTCCTCTGGGAACTCCAGCTTGCCCACCTTCTCAGTCACGTACTTACGCACGTCAAGCAAGAACTTGTAGTCACTGTCCTTCTTGAACTGGTCAGCAATCAACTCTTTCACCTTGGCACGGAAGTCAGCCTCTGTCTTCACCTCACCACCAGGGAACACCATGTCGAAAAGTTCCTGATTGAAAGGACCTGGCACGAAGCGAGTGATTTCCGTGATTTGGAAGTTGAACTCACCCTTGTGGTTCAGCGCATCCTCCTTCGCCACCTTCAGCAGCGAAGTCAGTTCAGCCTCGTTGTTATCGTAAGCCACCGATGGGTTGAAGGTCACAATGTCGTTCACCTTCACACCGTCGAAGAGCTTCTTTTGGTCGTCATTCTTGAAATACTTAGGCAGCATCACCACATCCTCAGCCGTTACAGGAGTCTCCACATCCAGTTCAGTGACAACACCCTTCACCATGTCGTTATCCTCGTAGGAATCCACCTTCTCATACTTGCCGCCACGCTGACGGTACATGTCCACCTGGTTCTCCACCATCTGTTCAGTCACGTCCACGTTGTAATAGTCCACCTTATCCTTCTTCGTCAGGTTCACCTCAAACTCAGGAGCAATGGCCAACTCAAACTTAAAGGTGAAGCTCTCGCCCTCCTTCAGTTCCACGTTGTTGTTCTCCTCTGTAGGCAGTGGCTCGCCCAGCATATTGATCTTGTTCTCACGGATATAGCCAAAGAGACCTTCCTGAAGAATCTTGTTCACCTCGTCGGCAAGGATGCTCACGCCAAACTGCTTCTTGATCAGTCCAACAGGCACCATGCCCGGACGGAAGCCCGGCATATTCATTTTCTTCTTCGCGTCTTTGATAGCCTTCTCATACTTCTCCGTATAGTCGGCAGGTTCCACCACGGCGGTCATCACCGCGTTCACCTTGTCAATGTTCTCTACTGAAATGTTCATATTAAATGCTTAATGTTTATGAGTTTTCAACATACCCGATGATAAAATCGGCTGCAAAGGTACAACTTTCTTTCCGATTGACCAATTTTGCAGCCGACTAAATACATTTTTCGCACAAGAAACCCCTTCCAGACCCACCGTTTGACACCAACAGCTTTTGGGGAATCCCCCACAAAATCCTTGTTTCATCCTCCAAATCCACCGAATCTTTGTAATCTGCCGCTTTAGCGGTGTAGTGGAGAGACTACACCGACAGGTCGGCAGATTGGGAGAATGAGGGAGATTTTCTCTGCCGAAATCTGTTCAATCAGTGTAATCATCCCGCAGGGATATGTTTTGATTGAAAACCGCCCCAAAACCCTGCAATTTAAAAATCAGACTTTAAATTTACAAGATTTTTATTGCAGATTTAAAGCCCAATGCTTATCTTTGCCACAAAAATGGAAAAGTATGATTGAAAGAACATTGCAAAGCAAGTTGATGGAAATGACCAAGCTGTATCCAGTTGTGACATTGACAGGTCCGCGACAATCAGGGAAGTCCACACTATTGAAATACGCTTTCCCCGACTATCATTATGTGTCACTCGAAGACCTTGACATCCGAGAATTTGCAACAAACGACCCTCGCGGTTTCCTGAACACATATTCCAGCCACGTCATCATTGACGAAGCACAACGTGTACCCACCTTGTTTTCCTACATCCAAACACATGTGGATCAGCAAGATGCGACTGGAACATTTCTATTGGCAGGATCACAAAATTTCCTGCTAATGGACACCATCAACCAGTCCTTGGCCGGAAGAACAGCGGTGCTGAAGCTGTTGCCATTCTCACACAGCGAGATGGCATCAGGAGGCGTCTTGCCTGACAGCATCGACGAGGAACTGTATAAGGGTTCCTATCCCAGATTGTACGACAAAGCCATTCCTCCAACGGATTACTATCCATATTATATACAAACGTATGTGGAACGCGACATACGCCAACTCAAAAACATTGGAGATTTGAGCCGCTTTATCCGTTTCGTCAAACTCTGCGCCGGACGTATCGGACAATTGTTAAACCTATCTTCTTTAGCCAACGAATGTGGCATCACGGCACCAACGGCAACGGCGTGGCTGTCCATTCTGGAGGCAAGCTACATCTGCTACCGGCTCAAACCAGACTGGAACAATTTTGCAAAACGACTGGTGAAAACGCCCAAACTTTACTTTTACGACACGGGGCTGGCATGCTCTCTACTCGACATCAAGTCGCCCGAACAGGTGGCGACACACTTTCTAAGGGGAGGACTGTTTGAGAACATGGTCATCAACGACTTTCTGAAAAAGGCCTGGAACGCTGGGAAAGAAACCGACATTCGCTTTTGGCGCGACAGCCAAGGAAACGAGGTCGACCTACTTGAATACGAGGGCACACGTGCCCAAGCCTATGAAATCAAGTCAGGAGCCACTTTCTCAACAGACTTTTTTAAGGGGCTGAACAAGTGGGCTGCATTATCAGGTACGCCAACAGAAAATCTCAATGTCATCTTCGGAGGAGAGCACAATCTTCAAACGTCCCAAGGCAAACTATGGGCATGGAGCACGTTTCATGACACCGCCGCTGGGTAAGCATTCGTTGAATCACCCGCGGGGGGGTATTGAAGAAGAAAGAGTTCCCATGAGAGAACTCTTTCTTCTGTACATACAAGTGTTTCTTTACCAGAGGCTGCGGTTGTAGCCATTGTCGGGAGCGGAGAAGATGCCGCCGCGTTCACGACCTTCCATTACAGGATCCGTTTCAGTTCCTGATGTGTTCGCTGTTCCACTAGAGAAAAGTTTTGGTGATGATACGGTTTGTAACATTTCTTTCACACCCATAACAAAAGTCCCTGTTTCTGGTTTTAAATATGTCTTTTTCATTGTCATATCTTTTTTGAGAATTAAACACTTACTTTACTAAAATCTTTTTCCCGTTCTTGATGACGATGCCCTTATAGTCTTTGTTCACACGCTGACCAGCCATATTATAGACGGTCCCATCTTCAACAGCCTTCACCTCTGGGGTAGCAACACCTGTAGTCTCCTCTTCATTGAAGAAGATGGCACGAAGAGCAGCACCAGAATTACTATTTGTGAGGTAAGCACGATAAGCGATAGAACTAGCAGCCGGCAGTTCAGCCTCCAATTGATAGAAGCCTTGAACACCACCCTGGGTCTGAAGGACATAACTGTTAGCCGGGATTGCCTGCTGAGTCAGGATTCCTGTCAAAGCCCCCTCAGTATAATCATCTTGTTTAGCTGTTCCATAGCCTTGAAGAGTTGTATTAACAGCTTCCAAAGAAGAATCATTATTCTTGAGAATGTAAGGCACGTTGGCAACTGGATTATCCACTTCTGTCAGGTCAATGGCATCATTGCTGACTACAGCAGTATAGAAACTCACATCTGCTGGGAGGTCTTCTGCTGCTGGCACAAACGGGAAGATACATGTACCCCATTTCTTGCCTGCTCCAATCTTGACAGTCACTGAAGCTTGAGAGGCTTCATCGAAGGAGAATGTGGCAGAGTTGTTAGTGTACATATCATTGTTGGAAGATCCATTGTGTGCAATTATCGCACTATTTTGCAAGGTGTTCAACAACTCATATTGTCCGCTCGTTGTGGTTACCTTAATCTCTACGGGGAGTGCATCACCCTCTTCCGTGGTGGTACGGATTGCTCTATGATTATTGCTCTCCCCATATCCCTTGGTTGCCGTGGTGAGATATCGTTCCACACCATCAGTTCCAATAAAACTTATTTTGTATTGATTGCCCGAAACCCAAGTGAATTTGAAAGCTTGTGCATAATTATCATTCACGGATGATGTATAGTACTTGAATCCATACAGACCTTGATTACTTCTTGCATTATGGATTGCTGTCAGCACATAACCATCATTATTATGACCAGAACTATGGAATGTAAGCGTATAACGCTTGTCCTCTACAGGTTGGTTAAGCTCTGCTGCATTGTAGGTCTCAATTGCTCCGTTCAAATCCTCTATAGCCTGATTCACCTCACTTACAGTCGCACTTGTATTGTCATAAACTTCTTGAGCCGTTGAGATGGAAGAATTAAAAATCGTACCTTTTGCTGTTGGTATCTGGAATGCGTCCGCTCCGACATTTGTTCCATTATTATATAGTGCTTCCGCATTCTCTATTATCCCCAACAGATCGGCTTTAGCAGCAGAAACGGGAGAAAGGTATGACAATGTTACATTGTCCCAGAAATATACACCTTCAGCGGATTGATTCGTGTTAGAACGCGTGTCAAACTTGTAATCCATTCCAAGAATGATATTCAATGGGCCAGCTTCGTTTAGTTCAACAACAGTCGAAACCGTATTGAACTCCGAGGTTGAAACCTTAATATTCTCACATTTTGTATCATTACCCTGTATATAGGCATATTCAGTAGAATTGTTGTCAGAATATGCGCGGACATCAGCTGTAAGCGTGTATCGTCCAGCAGGAAGGCTGGGAAGTTCCTGAGATAAACTATATGTCGTGTTTGACCAGTTAAACCGAATTTTATAAGAACTCTCTCCCTCCGACTTTTTGTCATTATCTTTTATTGAATAGCTGTAAGAAGACCCCACAAAAGGACTTTCATTAGTCCAACCACCTACATAATAGGAATCGCCACCATTAGTTTTTATATACTGAGTTTGGTACTCTTCAAAACCAGGGTTCCATACGAGGAACGTAACATCTCCATCCTGTAATGATGCTGAAGCTAAAGCAGAAGATATTGCCGACTTCAAACCAGCAATATCATCAAAGGTGGTATTGCTTTCTGTATTATTCACTACACTTTGAGCAGTCGAAATAGCTGTTTCTAAAGAGTTGCTGTTCAACTGGCCATTAAGATTCGTAGCATAAGTAATAAGGCTGCTCAATTCCGTTCTGTAAGCTTCAAAATCTTCCACTAATTTAAGTGCTGAAATAGCTTCCATGCAGTCATAGCCACTATCATTCCCCTTAGTATAGTCAGCCGTAAACACAATCTGAATTTCCGTATTTGTCGTTATGGTACTTGAAGCCTTGAACTTAGAGCCAACCGAATATAGGGTCTGCTTTTTTGTGACTTTTTTTGACATTTCAGCCAAAGTATGCGTTCCTTCTTTCAACGTTACGGTAAAAGTTGGGTTACTATTATTGTTGTGCCACCCAACAAGTCCAGAGAAATCATAGTAATGATCCGCCTCTAACCCTTTGAAGGTATAGGTATATGTCTTACCAGAAGTTGCATTATAACGTACCCAGAATATTACGCTACTTGGATCCGAAGAGGCGGAATAAGAGTAGGATGTATTATCTTCTAACTTATAATTAGAATAAGTGGTTGTCATACGAGCCCCACCGCTGGCATTTCTCCCATTAAGATTCGCACTAGAAGTGGTTGACCAACCAAAATTTGATGGTGAAGATGTGTCGTTGCCGCCATCCCAGCCAGCAACATAGTTAGTTTGTGCCCTCAGGGAATTACCCCCCCCTGTTGCAAATGCGACAAAAAGTGCCGCCATAAGTAATTTTCTTTTCATTGTAGTTTGATTTGTTAGTAAAAGTTTAGTTAATGTATAATAATCAGTTATCAAAGATTGGGGTGCCTGGTGCACAAGGACATAAGTGCACTTGTGGTACAAGCACATCATGGGCAAATGTACGAGTTGTTCGTGGAAAGTGGAAGGGAACAGGGAGGAAAACTGGGGAGAAACCATCGTTTTTAACAGAATTTAATAAAAGAAGGGGCGAATGTGGGGGTGAATTGACACATCAAGCTGACAAATTCATCCTGTCTAAGGAATCAAGGAATCAGGGAAGAGGCGTCTTGCGAGACGCTGACAAATAATCCTTTTCAAGTCTCGCATTTACTTCTAATTAATTCAAGTTTCGTATGTTTATTTCAACCACGAATTTCACGAATTAAACGAATTTTGCCATGCGGACAGGAATCCTATTGCTCAAAGCCGCAAGCGGCGACGAATAGCACGAACCATCCGGATGGCATTAGTGCAATTCGTAGCACAGAAGGTGCTTTGTGTAATAAATTCTCGCTGCATAGTTTTGTGAAAATTTGTGTAATTCGTGTTAAAATGAACAAGTTGAACACTTCCGAAACTTGTATGAGTAATCCTTTATTCCTGAATTCCTTAGAATATAACTACACCGCTTTGCGGTAGATTGGGAGGATTGGGAGGATGAGACCATCTTTTGTATCTTTTATTCAACTTTCGGAAGTTACCGGTTCTTTGCGAGCAAAGCGCTACGCGATGGCGCTCAGGAGTTATAGGAGTTATAGGAGTTAAAGCCTATACTCTGTCAACTGTGGAGAGGAGTTTTCACGCCAGCATTACATTCGGCTTTAACTCCTCTAACTCCTCTAACTTCTTTAACTCCAAGAAAGTAGAACTTGCGAAACTTAAATCTTTTATATCTAGCACGTAGTGCGATGTTCTCTCTCAACAAAGATGGAAAGGATACAAAAGATATTTGTGACATTCGTGTTCGTAACTACCACATTTACAGCAACGGCAGTGCCGTAATTACGATTACGGCGTAAAGGTAATTACGGCACTGCCGTTCTTAATTAATTGGCAACGGGGGAATCAATTGATCAGAAACGGGCTTGTTAATTCACAGGCAACGGCGTTGCCTTTAGCAGCCCAATTCTTTTTGCGAAACCAGGGACATCAAAGGCGCATTCGATTCTTACAAATCAAGTTTTCAACAATTTTGTGATGATTTTATCTGTGAAGAACATCAATGGACTATTGCTAAAGTTCCAAGTCGTTCCTCCAAGCACTTGACGTACATAAAAATCCATGTGCATACTTTGTGAAGTTGTCAGATTGTCATCCATCGAATAAGTGATATGGGTGGACAAAGGATTCATACCTTCCAAATCAGGAACGTCGATTTTTTCACCTCGTTTTAAATCGGTAAACAATTCCACACTATGTTCATTGTCTTTTGCAAAGCCCTTCTCTGCGAAATAAGGCAAGTAGTTTTTTACAACATCATACTCAGCAGCGGCATTTCTGGTTGTCACCCATGTTTTTCCTTGGCCGATATCTTGCGGTTTCAATGACACTGACGACATGGGAGGAATTGAGATAACGCGCTGAGAATAAGAGTCATTGGAACTTCCATTGTCTGCCTGGGATGCATCTGCAATATAGTAAGGTTTGGCTTCGTTGTTATGCAAAACAAAACTATTAGCCAAATCAATGTAAATGGGGGTA
The DNA here is from genome assembly GCA_017448965.1 of Bacteroidaceae bacterium. GTDB lineage: Bacteria > Bacteroidota > Bacteroidia > Bacteroidales > Bacteroidaceae > Minthosoma. The sequence goes on from JAFSKK010000044.1 coordinate 119,817, forward strand.
TTGGTCTTATTTTTAAGCGTAACCACAATCTTATATTGATCATTGTAGAATGGCATTCCCGGATCCTCTCCCAAATCTAATAATCGCTCATTCTTCACCTTGTTTCCAAACATCGTAACACGACCGTACCAGTGCTTCATGACAAATGAAGCTTTCAATTCAGGGGTCTCTATGATTGAACCCTCTTTCAATCCAAATAAAATGGTAAGTTGAGAGTCCTTTTTCTTTTTTCCCTCCACATAAGTGGCCTCACTATTGTTATAGCCTTGCACAATCTTCAGGTTGTCGGCTGCCAAACTGGGATTGTTTGTGAATGTGTTGCCTTCCGCTGTGGACTTTGTGGAAGGCTGCGAATCAGCAAAAGTGTCCATCTCGCCATTTTCATAGTTGATGGATAAAATATCCGACTTTTTGATGGTATAGGTAGGGCCGTTGGGGTTGGAGAACTTCTTGTACTTGATGTCTGTTTCGTTTACTTCAAGCACCTTTGAAAGAATGGTGGCACCATCTTTCTTCACAATCACATCCTGTGCAGAAAGAGGACAAAACAAGCATAGGAGCAATGTTACAATAATAAGCTTTCTCATATCTAAAATTGTTAAGTTGATAACCGAACAACAGCCCATAGGCTTTGCAATGCGGCTACATTCACTTTTGTTTTAGTGATTGAAATATACAGAATGGTGCGAAAGGCACTTAAAGTACATTTTCGTAGGCAAAGGTAAATCTTTTTTGCCTATACAACAAAATATTTTCATCGTTTTTTGAAGCCTGTCCATAAAGGGCACAACAAAGATGGGAACAAGGACGTGTCGACACGGTTCACTTCCACAAGTTGAACAGCCCCAACTCGTTGGCAAAGATGAGAAAGATGCAGAGGGGTGCGAAGTAGCGGATGATAAATCGGTAAACAGGATAGAGCGGACTCTTGATGGTACCGTGATTGGTGAGTTCGGCACGGAGCACCTTTTCGTCGACCACCCATCCTAAGAAGATGCACATGAGGAAGCCACCAACAGGCATGATGAGTTTGGCCACCAGGAAGTCGAAGAGATCGAAGAGACCCATGCCAAAGAGGGTGACGTCTTTCCAATCGCCAAACGACCACGAACAGAAGGTGCCCAACAGCATGCAGACAACACTGACCAGCACAGCGGCCAATGGACGAGGGATGCGCAAGTTCGTGTGGAAATAGGCGGCAGACATCTCAAGCATGGAGATGCTGCTGGTGAGGGCCGCCATGACCAACAAAAGATAAAAGATGAGAGAAAATAGATAAGCCAGCCAAGGAAGATTGCCAAACACCTGCTGGAAGACGTTTGGCAGGGTGATGAACACCAATGATGGGCCTGCATCGGGTTGCAAACCCTGAATGCTGTAAACAGCAGGAAAAATAATGAGACCACTGAGCAGGGCGACGAGCGTGTCGATAGCGGCTACGCTGAATCCATCCTTCATCAGGTCGATGTCTTTACGGAAATAGCAGGCGTAGGTACACAAGCAGCCTAAGCCCACGCTGAGGGAGAAGAAGGCCTGTCCCATCGCATTGAGAATGACGGAACTGGTCACTTTGGAGAAGTCGGGCTTGAACAGGAAAGTCAATCCCTTGCCTGCATCGGGCAACGACAAGGAGCAACCGACCAACACTAAGATAAAGAGGAAAAGCAGGGGCATCATGATTTTGGCACCCCGTTCAATACCACGCTGTACGCCGAGCGCCACGATGCCGCAGGTCAAGACGATGACAAGAGCCATCCAGAAGACGGGCATGAGGGAGTCGGAGGAGAAGGTCACAAAGTCGTTGGTGAAGGTCTCTGGAGTCTTGCCAGAGAAACCATCAATCAAGGCTTCGTAGGTGTAGTAGAGTGTCCATCCCGCCACCACAGCATAGTAACTGAGCACAAGGAAGCCGCTGACCACGGGCATCAAACCCATCCATCGCCAGCCACGTCGTCCGCCACTCATCTTCTCGAAGGCATGGGTGACATCGCGACCGCCATGCCGACCGATGGCAAACTCGGCCACCATGATGGGCATAGCCAACAACAGCATGAAAAGGATATAAATCAGGATGAAGGCTGCACCACCGTTCGTGCCTGTCTCGGTGGGGAAACGCCACACGTTGCCTAAGCCTACGGCACTACCTGCTGCCGCAAGGATGGCTCCCACCTTCGAGGCAAACACGTTCTTATTTGACGCTTCCTTTCCCATGTCTGAGTGCCTAATTTCTCAACCTGATTTTCCACACTTCGCCTTGTCGTACCATCTTCTGCGAACTCACTTCTTTCTTGCCATCAGCAAAGGTGTACTGATAATAGACGGTGCAGATGCTGTCGCCCCGCATCTTGGCATTCACGATGTCAATGCCCACAACGGCTGCATATTCAGAACGTTGCCACTCCAAATGTTGCTTGAGTGCATCATGCATGAAGGCTTCCTGAACGGAGTCCATCTCTGCACCAAAGTCAACGTGCTGTAGATAGGTGTCGTAGTCTTCTCGGTTCAAAGCCTCCAATGCCATCTGCAAGGCTCCTTCCGGTTCACGTGCCGGGTCTTGGCAAGACAGCAGACACAGCAAGAAAGAGAAGAGAAATATATAACGGAAAAACGACATGATGTAATAACGGGATAATGGATTCTCCATCAACTATTTCTGCCTGATATACACATTGATAGGCGTACCCTTGAAGTTCCAATGCTCACGTATCTGATTCTCCAAGAAGCGCTTGTATGGCTCTTTCACATACTGGGGCAGGTTGGCGTAGAAGACGAACGATGGAACACGTGTGTCGGGTATCTGCATGACATATTTAATCTTGATGTACTTTCCCTTCAACGATGGTGGTGGCGTAGCCTCGATGATGGGCAGCATCACCTCGTTGAGTTTGGCAGTAGAGACCTTGTTGGTACGTGACTGATAGGCTTTCTGTGCTTCTTCCAACACTCTGAAAATGCGTTGCTTAGTCACTGCAGAGGCAAAAATGATGGTAAAGTCGGTGAAGGGGGCAAAACGGTCACGGATGGCTCGTTCAAAGTGACGAATGGCCTCATTAGACTTATCAGTCACCAAGTCCCACTTGTTCACTACCACAACCATGCCTTTCTGGTTCTTCTGAATCAGTTGGAAGATGTTGATGTCCTGTCCTTCGATGCCTCTCGTTGCATCGACCATCAGCACACACACATCGGAGTTCTCGATGGCACGAATGCTGCGCATGACGGAGTAATACTCAAGGTCTTCAGTCACCTTGTTCTTCTTGCGGATGCCTGCGGTATCAACCAGATAGAAGTTGAAGCCAAACTTCTCATACTTCGTATAGATAGAGTCGCGCGTGGTGCCTGCAATGTCGGTCACCACATTGCGGTTATCGTCCAAAAAGGCGTTGATGATGGATGACTTGCCCGCATTCGGACGACCCACTACGGCAATCCTCGGAATGTCTTCTTCTATCACTTCCGTCATCTCCTTCGTGAAACTGCCCACCACGGCGTCCAGAAGGTCGCCCGTGCCACTGCCTGTCAGCGAACTGATGCAATGGGGGTCGCCCAGCCCAAGACTGTAGAACTCAACAGCACCATAGCGGTGTTCGTTGCTGTCAACCTTGTTGGCCACCACAAATACAGGCAGCTTGCTACGGCGCAGAATGTCAGCCACTTGCATATCAAGATCGGTCACTCCCACCCTGACGTCCACCATGAAGAGAATCACGTCGCACTCCTCAATGGCGATGAGCACCTGACGACGGATTTCTTCCTCAAAGATGTCATCTGAATTAACCACCCAACCGCCAGTGTCAACAACGGAGAACTCTTTATTTCCCCACTCACACTTACCATACTGACGGTCACGTGTGGTGCCCGCTTCATCACTCACAATAGCATGACGAGTCTTTGTCAATCGATTGAACAGCGTGGACTTACCCACGTTCGGGCGACCTACAATCGCTACTAAATTTGCCATATACAATTATATTGAGGTTCGAGATTTGAGATTGGAGGTTTGAGATTTAATTCCTCATTCCTAACTCCTAATTCACTCAGGATTGTATCCAAACAGATTCAATGCCTTCGTGGAGTTTCGCCAGTCTTTATCAACCTTGACGAAGGTCTCCAAATAGATGCTCTTACCAAAGAACTTTTCAAGGCTCTTGCGGGCTTCGGTGGCTACTTTCTTGAGGGCCTTGCCACCGTGCCCAATGATGATGCCCTTCTGGCTGTCACGCTCTACGTAGATGACTGCATTAATGTGGATATGGGTCTTGTCTTCCTTGAAACTCTCTACACCCACCTCTACGGAGTATGGAATTTCTTTGTCGTAGTAAAGCAGGATTTTCTCGCGGATAATCTCCGTAACAAAGAATTTTGCCGGCTTGTCAGTCAACTGGTCCTTGTCGAAGTAGGGAGGACACTCGGGTAGCAGTTCCTTGATACGCGCCAAAACGGGTTGGACATTGAACTTATGGAGCGCTGAGATGGGCAGGATTTCGGCTTTGGGCAAGAGTTCATGCCACTGCTCCACCAGCCCAACCAGACTTTTCTCGTCGGTCAAGTCTATCTTGTTGATGAGCACCAACACGGGCACGTCCATCTGCGCCACTTTTCCCAGAAAGTCTGCGTTCTTGTCAATCTTCTCCATCGGGTCAGTCACGTAGAGCAGCACATCGGCATCGACCAGCGCGCTCTCGGAGAAGGCAAGCATGGACTCCTGCAACTTGTAATTGGGTTTCAGCACACCAGGGGTATCGGAAAAAACAATCTGTGCATCGTCATCATTGATGATGCCCATGATGCGATGGCGTGTCGTCTGCGCCTTGAAGGTGGCGATGGAGATGCGTTCACCCACCAAGAGGTTCATCAACGTGGACTTGCCTACGTTCGGATTACCCACGATGTTTACAAAACCTGATTTATGCATAGTTCTTATTACGTGAAAAAAAGAAGAGTGAAGAGTGAAAAATTTAAGTTACCAACCCTTCTTGGCAGGTAATTTAGATTTTTCACTCTTCACTCTTCACTCTTTGATATTACTTTCTGCCTCTCTTGGCGTACCACTCCTCACGGCTGATGGTTCCTTCCTTGTAGAACTCTGCTGGAGTGTCTGCGAACTTGCTTCCATCGTAGCCCCAAATCATGTAGCTTGCGCCCCATGTGAAGCCTGCGCCAAAAGCGGTAAAGATGAGTTTATCACCCTTCTTGAGTTTTGGTTCGTACTCCCACAGACAAAGGGGAAGCGTGCCACCAGAGGTGTTTGCCATGTGGTCAACGTTAATCATCACATGGTCTTCCTCCACACCGATACGACGTGCAACAGCACTTTCAATGCGCACGTTTGCCTGATGAGGAACAATCCATGCAATGTCGTCTTTAGTGAGGTTGTTGCGTTTAGCCACCAACTCCACTGCATCAGACATGTCTGTCACAGCGTGCTTGAACACGGTGCGACCCTCCTGATAAACGAAGTGGAGACGCTGGTCAACCGTCTCATGGCTAGGCATGTTGGCTGAACCACCTGCTGCCATGTGAAGGTGCTCATATCCCTTACCATCAACACGGAAATAACTGTCCATCAGACCATAATCTTCTTCCGTTGCCTCCATCATCACACACGCTGCACCGTCACCGAAAATAGGACATGTGTTGCGATCCTGATAGTTGGTCATGGATGACATGTGGTCACCGCCACAAACGATAATTCTCTTATATCGTCCGCTACGGATGAAGTTCGCTCCAGTCTCCATGGCGTAAAGGAAACCTGAACAAGCAGCCTCCATGTCGAAGCCAAATGCCTGTTTCAAATCAAGATTACCAATGATGATTGAAGCGGTTGAAGGGAAATGATAATCGGGCGTGGTTGTCGCAACAATCACAGCCTCAATCGTGTCAGGGTCAGCGCCAGTCTTGTCAAGCAATTGCTTCACAGCCTTCGTCATCATGAAGGAGGTACCCACGCCTTCTTCTGGTTTCAGAATGTGACGTGTTTTCACACCTATGCGCTCCATAATCCACTCATCGCTGGTCTCAACGATAGTAGACATCTCCTCATTGTCAAGGATATACGTAGGAACCCATCCACCTACACCAGTTATAACAGCATTGATCTTTCCCATAAAAGAGGTTTATTTTTTTAGATTGCAGCTTCCTTCTCTATAGCCACCTTGCCACGGTAGTAACCGCATGAAGGGCATACAGTGTGATACACGTAGAATTCACCGCAGTTTGGACAAACTGCGAGTGTTGGAGCTACAGCTACGTCATGAGTTCTTCTCTTTCTTGTACGAGTCTTCGACTGTCTTCTTTTCGGATGTGCCATTTTTCTATAATTTTATTGTTTGTTTTTTAACTGCTTCAGCGCCGCCCATCGACTGTCAACCGGTTCGACGGAATCCTCACCAGCTGACGCTTGAACGCCACCATTCTCAGAATCCTCACACTCTTCACCCTCATCTCCACTTCGGGTGGATTGATGCTTGCTGAGTTCACGCATCATCGTGTCATCACATCTCCCAGGTTCGTGACAACACGTCATCGGCATGCTGAGTGCTATAAATTCATAGATGAACTGTGCCAGGTCAAGATAACCATTTGCCTCAGGTACAATAACACAATCACCTTCGTCAGCATACTCATCTCCCAACTTCACGTTCAAGTCATTGGTCGTTTCGATCCGCAATTCGAGATCGGCCAAACAACGGTCGCAGGGAACAATGATTGTGCCAACGCTATGTATCTGGAACTTAAAGACTTCCCCCGCACTTCGACAAACCACTGTAGAGTGAATGTTGCCACGCTGAATGAGCCCATCAATGTCAGCGAAGAAATCATCGCCTATTTCATACTCGAAGGTCTTGCCTCCCAGTCCTGAACTCAACAAGTCAATCTTATAAGTATCCATAATACCCATTTGGACTGCAAAGGTACAAATAAATTTTATAACAACGATGAAAAACGCTTAACTTTTTCTGTCATGAGAGGAAAAACGTACTTTCATAGACCTTTTTACACTTCCGAAGAGCCTTTCGGCAATTCGATTCGAAATGTTGTGCCAACACCCAACTCCGACTCCAGCACATAGATTTTCCCCTTATGGTATTCCTCCACTATACGCTTGGCCAACGACAAACCCAATCCCCATCCACGTGTTTTCGTGGTGAATCCCGGTTTGAACACCGCATTGAAGTCGGACTTCGGAATTCCCTTTCCCGTGTCCTTCACCTCCACATACACATAGCGGTCATCCTCGTCTACATCAATATCTATCGTACCTGCACCATCCATTGCATCAACGGCATTCTTACACAAATTCTCAGCCACCCACTCGAACAAACTCGAGATCAAATTGGCAATGATCGGTTCATCTGGGAAATGCGTTGTAATAATCACCTTGTTCGAAGTACGTTTCCGCATATATGTGACCACTCGGTTCAGCACTTCCACCACATCTTCCGGCTTCGGTTCCGGAATGGATCCTATCTTCGAAAAACGGTCTGCAATGCGTTCCAATCGCTTTACATCCTTCTCCATTTCAGGCAATAATGCATCATCAGGGTACGTTTCCTTCAGCACCTCCAACCATGCCGTCAGACTCGAAATCGGAGTGCCCAACTGATGAGCCGTCTCCTTCGAGAGACCCACCCACACCTTGTTCTGTTCTGCTCGTGTGGCCGAAAATAAAGCAAAAATGGCAATTAGTACAAACAACACCACTACCCCCAACTGAACGTAAGGATAAATGGCCAATCGCTTCAACATCAGTGACTCATCGTAACATATACTCACATAATCCTCAACCCCATCTTCCTGAGGCAAATCAATACGTATGGCACCGCCCCTCTCTCGATATTCTTTTGCCAAAGCGGAAAGAGAAGCCACAGAATCCTCGTCTATCAGAAAAGATCGAGCGATATTACGCGAAGACAACACCTGTCCTTCTTTATCTACAATAATAACCGGAATTGTATGATTACCATTGATCACCTTCAGCACAAGATTCATGTCAGTATTCTCATCCGCCGCATTCAACGAGCGCATGGCTTCTGCCCACACCTCCATCCGATTCCGTTCCTCTTGTTCCAAATCTGAAATCAGATAGTTAGATATGAGTAGTGAGCCGACGGCTATCACTATAGCCACCAGCACCAACACATATCTTACATTCCGTATTCTATCAAACATCTGCATGTTAACAATAACGATTCATCAATCCCTTTATTGTATCTGATGCATGTATCAACAAACAAAAAAAGGACTCCCCGGAGCGTCTGCTCCAGGGAGTCCCCTCAAGAAGGCGGCGACCTACTCTCCCGCATTGCGGTGCAGTACCATCGGCGCGCCCGGGCTTAACTTCTCTGTTCGGGATGGGAAGAGGTGGAACACCGGGGCCAAAGCCACCTGAATATGAGTCTCTCGCGGC
>JAFSKK010000045.1 GCA_017448965.1 Bacteroidaceae bacterium
CCGGCTTGGGGTTCACGCCACAAGCGGCTTGTCCCCTACTCCACAAAGGAAGTCGTTCATAACTTATGAATATTTGTTCATAACTTATGAATAATTATCCGTAAGTTATGAATAATTGTCCATAACTTATGAACAACTTCTCGCATCTACAAAAAAAAGAATAGATTGTTTTGTTTTCTCTTTGTATTGTGCTCGCATAGTCGTAACTTTGCAAATTGTAACTCAATGAAATGAATAAGATGCGGAAACTTTTATATGCTTTTATATGGGTGGCTATGGCTGGGATGTACGGTTCGTGCAGCCAGACGGGTGAGAAGGTGACGGATGAGGATTCCACCGCCCTTCGGCTGGGTGTGCTGCCCACGATGGAGTGTTTGCCTTTCTACTATGCCGACTCGGTGGGGTTGTTCGACTCGCTGGGGGTTGATGTCAAACTGGTCACGTTCGATGCAGCGATGGATGCTGATACGGCTTTTGTGAGAGAGCGTGTGGATGGTGCGGTCACGGATTTGATGAAGGTGGCGCTTTGGCAAGACAAGGGCGACACGGCACAAGTGGTGATGGTAGGCGAATTGAGGCTCTGGCTCATCACGGCTCAGAAGGCACGACTGCTGAAGGCTGAGAGCCTGAAGGAGAAGATCATCGGCATCACCCGACATTCGGCATTGGATTACTTCACGGACAAGATTCTGGAATCGGTGAAATTGCAGAGCATCGACCTGAACAAGCCACAAATCAACAACCTGAGGCTTCGTGCGCTGATGGTTGACCAAGACCAACTGGATGGCGCCATCATGCCCGAACCATACGCCAGCGAGGCGGTGGCAAGAGGTGCGAAGCGGCTGAATGGCAGTGTGGACATGAAAGTGGGCAACTTGATGTGTGTGGTGTTTGGCGATTCCGTCTATCGTGCCCGGAAGGCCGAGATTGATAAGATACAGAAGGCATACGACAGGGCTGTTGAGGCGATGAACGGAGACAGCACCTTGCAGGTGATGGGATATTTCCCTAAAGAACATCGGATGGAGCTGCCCGACACGCTCTTCACGTATGTGCCGCTGAAGACGAGCACGGCTTTTCACGACTCGATGCTGGTGGATATGAAGAAGTGGGCAAAAGGAAGAGGACTGATGAAGAAGTAAGTTTTATGGATTACGCAGATATACAAACAAAACTGAGCACGCAGAATCTGGCAGACACGTTTCCGCTTCTCCGCAGGAAGTCTGCCGAGATGGGCAACTGGGAACTGACGGAGGAAGTGGAAAGTCTGTGGACGACTTACCAACAGATGCTGCAGTTCATGTTGCAGGGCATGAATGACGACCAGAGTGAGCGCATCCGCACCAACATCTGTCAGCAACTGGGTTTTGTGGCCAGCCGACTGGAACGATTGGAACGGCTCAAGAACAATGCCAGCGAGAAGTACGTGAGCATCAGAAAGAGCCTCAAGAACATTCCTTCGTTTGAGTCGATTGTCAACCAGCTGGAGAGGGTGTCGAGCGAGATGGATGAAGTGGCGCATGATGAGTTGCTCCGCGAATCGATTCGTCAGTACCGCATGGAAAGCCTGATGGAAAAGCACGAAACGGCGTTGCTGAATCTCTTCAACTGGACGTGGACGAGCGAGGTGTGGCAGAATGTGGACAACGACTTGGCCGATCGGCTCATCTTGTCGGACAGCATCAAGACGAACGACAAGGCCGTCTTCATCAGCGCAGTCACCTTGTCATTGCTGGAGTTTGCAGATGTGGCTAAGTTGCTGTTCCTGCTCGATTGCTATCTGGTGGAGGATGAGCAGGTGTCGACGCGAGCGTTGACGGGCTTCCTGTTGGCCTTCCATCTGCATTTCTACCTTTTCAGACATAATCAAGAACTCAAAAACCGACTGCTTATCTATCGGGACGATGCCTCCTTCGTTCACGATATGTATGCCACCATGATGCAGCTGCAGATGAGTTGCACCACCGATAGCGTCACCTCCAGAATGCGCAACGACATCATGCCGGCACTGATGAAGGGAGTGATGGCAAAAAGGAAGTTCAAGGAAAAAGACCTTGATCCTGATGCCTTCATCGAACATGGGGAGAATCCTGAGTGGATGACCGACGAGAACATGAATAAGAAGATGCATGAGATGGCTGAGATGCAACTGGATGGTGCTGACATCTACTACGGCACGTTCTCCATGATGAAGGGCTACTCGTTTTTCAATGAGATGCCTCATTGGTTCTACCCTTTCTCCTTGACCGACAGTCATGTGCCTGAACTCAAGACATTCTCCAACGGAAAGGTCAACAAACTGATTCGGATGATTCTGAACGGAAGCCCCTTCTGCAACAGCGACAAATACTCCCTCTGCTTCACTTTCAACAATCTTGGCAGCATGGCCGAGAATGCGATTGAAGCACAAATCACCAGCCAGATTCCCGATGGATTGGATATGGACGAACTCTCCGAGAGTGAGGAACTGCATCAACCACAAAAGACAGACATCCGTCGTCACTACGTGTTCGACCTCTATCGTTTCTATTACAGCTATCCCTACAAGCACCAGTTCTGCAACCCCTTTGTCCTGCTGAAGGAGCATCCCATCACACCATTCAGCAACTCGTGGCTCGAGAAACTTATGGCAGATGACAAGGAAGAACTGGCTCAATATGCCGACTTCCTGATGCGAAAGGAATTCTATCAGGCAGCACTCGACATCTTCAACACGTTGGCCGTCAATGAGTTTGATGTATCCTTGGCCAGCATCTGGCAGAAAATCGGTTTTTGCCATCAGAAACTGGAACACACGACCGAAACCATTCATGCCTATACGGTGGCGAACAACATCAAGCCCAACTCCAAGTGGACGTTGAGCCATCTGGCTTCACTCTGCTATGCGAATAGACAAATGGATGAGGCGGCCAAGCACTATCAGGAACTGCTGCAAATCAATCCCGACAGTCAAAAGTTCCTCTTGGGAGCAGCACAGGCGCTGATGCACTCCCATCGACATGAAGAAGCACTTCCCCTCCTCCACAAAGCCTCCTATCTCGACGAGCACTCCCTGCACGTCAAGCAACTGCTGGCGTGGTGTCTCACCCTATGTGGCGACAAGGATGCAGCTGCCAAACTCATCCTTTCGTTGCCTGCAGAAGATGCAGCCAACAACGAAATCAACATGATTTTCGCCCTCATCATGCTGCTCAACGGACAACCGAATGAGGCATACCAACGGCTTCGTCACAGCATGAACGTCGAGAACCTCACCACCCTTCAACAGCACATGCAATCGCTGGTGAACCTGAAAATGATACAACGCAATGCGGCTACGCTCTTCATGGATGCCCTTACCCTTCACATCAACTGACGACCAAACCCTATGCAGAACAGCACCCTCTATCTACAACGTCTCCGCAGTCTTCTTCAGATGGAACACGACTCTGAGAAGGAAGAATTCCGTGTGCAGTCGGAGAAGATGAACATCAAGCGCAAGATTCATCGGGGCATCTGCTGGTATCCTGTCGATGCCGGTCGCAGTTACTATAACTCTTTGAATCAGTTGGTGGTGGAAATCACCAAGAAAGACCACGACGAGACGGACGAAGACATTGAGCACCTCTTTGAATATGGCAAGCCCGTTCAGTTCTTTCAGCCTCTCTCCCCAGAAGGGTTCTCCTATTTCTCCTTCTCCTCCACCGTCTCCTATGTAGATGGCGACCGTATGGTGGTCACCATTCCCTCTTCGCAAGCGCTCATCGACCTCCAGAATGCAAACAATCTGGGCGTGCAGCTCTACTTCGACGAGACCTCCTACAAAACGATGTTTCACGCACTCGACGATGCCATCAATGCCAAAAACAATCGCATGGCCGAATTGCGTGACATCTTTGCGGGACAGATGAAACCACAGAAACGCACATTCACGCCCATGCAGTTTCCGTGGCTGAACAAGACACAGGAACAAGCCGTCAACGAGGTGCTATGGGCAAAAGATGTGGAAGTGGTGCATGGTCCTCCAGGAACGGGAAAAACCACCACACTGGTGGAAGCCATCTATGAGACCCTGCATCGTGAGACTCAAGTGCTTGTGTGTGCCCAAAGCAACATGGCCGTCGATTGGATCAGCGAAAAACTGGTCGATCATGGTGTGCCTGTACTTCGCATCGGCAACCCCTCACGTGTGAACGACAAGATGCTTTCGTTCACATACGAGAGGAGATTCGAGAGTCATCCCGACTATCCAGAATTGTGGAGCATCCGCAAGACTATCCGACAAATCAAGGAGAATCGCAAACGTGGAGACAATGTGCATCAGAAGATTGCACGTCTGCGTGACAGAGCGACTGAAATAGAAATGGCCATCAATGCACAACTCTTCGATGAGGCACGTGTGGTGGCTTGCACATTGGTAGGTTCCGCCAACAAGATCTTGTTCCGTCAGAAGTTCTCCACATTATTTATTGATGAAGCGGCACAAGCCCTCGAACCTGCTTGCTGGATTGCCATTCGTAAGGCATCACGTGTCATCTTGGCAGGCGACCACCAACAATTGCCGCCCACCATCAAATGTTTCGATGCCATGAAACAAGGACTGGGCAAGACGTTGATGGAACGTATTGTGGAGAATCAGCCCGACGCCGTCACTTTGCTCAAGGTACAATACCGCATGAACGATGCCATCATGCGCTTCTCGTCCAATTGGTTCTATCATGGCGAGGTGGAGTCGGACGAAAGTGTGAAGCACCGTTCTGTGCTCGACTATGAGCACCCCATCCTCTGGATAGATGGCAACGAGATGCTGCAGCAAGTGAATCAAGAACTGGAAAATCAAGGAGCATCAGAGGAGAAACTGGACATTGATTTCACAGAACAATTCATTGGCGAAAACCACGGTCGCATCAATAAAGCCGAAGCAGAACTGGTGCTCTCCACCCTCAAGAACTATATTGATAAGATCGGCAAGGAGCGTTTCTTGGAAGAACGGTTCGACGTGGGCATCATTTCCCCATACAAGGTACAGACACAATACCTTCGTCAGCAGATTCGCAAACGAGAGGAGTTCCGTCCTTTCCGACAAGTCATCAGTGTCAACACCGTGGATGGTTTTCAAGGACAAGAACGTGACATCATTCTCATCAGCCTGGTGCGCAGCAACGACAATGGCCAGATAGGATTCCTCTCCGACCTTCGTCGCATGAATGTCGCGATGACGCGAGCACGCATGAAACTCATCATATTCGGTGATAAAGCAACCTTACAGCACCATGCTTTCTACCGCAAACTTATCCACTACGTGGAAGAAGTGACAGAAAACAGGTGATGAAAAAAACGCATACAACTACTAATGCCAGAGCAACAACGGACATATATCGCCATTGATCTGAAGTCGTTTTACGCTTCGGTGGAATGCATGGACAGGGGACTCGACCCTCTGACCACAAATCTTGTGGTGGCAGATGTGTCGAGGACGGAGAAGACAATATGTTTGGCTGTTTCTCCTTCCTTAAAGGCTTATGGCATTGGTGGACGTGCAAGACTATTCGAGGTTGTGCAGAGGGTTCGCGAGGTGAACTATGAGCGACAGATGAAATCTCCGACAAGGAGGCTGACGGGCAAATCGACATCGGACATTGAGTTACAGGCGCATCCTGATTGGGCTGTTGACTATATCGCTGCCCCACCTCGGATGGCTCATTACATTGAAGTCAGTTCAAAAATCTACAGTATCTACCTGAAGTACATTGCGCCTGAAGACATCCACGTGTATAGCATTGACGAGGTGATGATGGACGTAACAGCATATCTCAGAAGCTATAAGATGACTGCGCATGAGTTGGCGATGAAGATGATAAGAGATGTACTATCACAGACAGGCATCACAGCGACAGCTGGCATCGGCACGAACCTGTATCTGTGCAAGGTGGCGATGGACATCGTGGCGAAGAAAATGCCTGCTGACAAGGATGGAGTTCGTATTGCAGAGTTGGATGAAATGTCGTATCGTCAACAACTGTGGGACTATCAGCCTATCACAAAATTCTGGCGAGTGGGACGTGGCATCGCTCAGAAGCTGGCGTTATACGGTATTGACACAATGGGCAAGTTGGCACGGATGTCAATTGAGAACGAGGAACTGCTGTACCAACTGTTTGGCGTGAATGCAGAACTGTTGATAGACCATGCCTGGGGCTGGGAACCGTGTACAATGGAAGCGGTGAAGGCCTATCGACCAGAGACCAACTCCTTCAGTAGCGGACAGGTGTTGCAGGAACCTTACACGTTCCAGAAAGCCCGTGTGGTGATACAGGAGATGGCGGAAGGTATGGCACTAGACCTGGTTTCAAAGCGGTTGGTGACAGATCAACTGGTGCTGACTGTAGGATACGATGCGGAAAGTCTGACTCGTCCTGAAATCCGTGAGAAATATAACGGCGAGATCACCACCAACTACTATGGCAAGCCTGTACCCAAACATGCCCATGGGACATTCAACTTCGAAAAAACCACATCCTCTTCGCGGCTCATCATGGAGGGTGCGGCAGAACTATTTGATCGCTGCGTGAATGCAGATTTGCTCATCCGTCGGCTGAATCTGACAACGAATCATGTGGTGTCGGAGGCATCGGCAACGGCACAAGAATATGCGGCTCAGCAGCTTGACCTCTTTACAGACTATGAAGCATTGGAAAAGCAGCGTCAAGAGGAACAGGCACGGCTCGACAAAGAACGGAGGATGCAGGAGGCACAATTGAAAATCAAACAGCGTTTCGGCAAGAACGCCATTCTCAGAGGTCTAAACTTCGAGGAAGGTGCCACGGCAAAGGAACGTAACAAACAAATTGGAGGACACAAAGCTTAGTTGAAAGTTTAATGTTGATAGTTATGGCTCATTACGACGATATCATCAACCTACCCCATCACGTTTCCAAACGTCATCCACAGATGTCGATGTGGAATCGTGCGGCTCAGTTCGCTCCGTTCTCTGCATTGACTGGCTATGAAGATGCCATCAAGGAAGTGAATGAGATCCACAGCTGAAAGAGTGAAGCTGGTTGCCCATCATCTTCTTGAGAATAGCAAAAACATGGTCGCCAGTGCAATGGCTGGTGTAGAACCGAGTCTTTGGATATTGGGTCTTCAGTCTCTGCGCAAGTCCGGTGAGTTCTTCTTCTGTCTCGTGAGCGTCGAGCAAATGGAATCCTCCGACTACGGAATGAACTGGCCAAGGACAAGCAGCCAAAATGTTCTCCAGACCGCTATGTGCACAGCCCGTAAACAGCAAAACATCGACGTACAAAGCCAATTCGTGTCGAAAATCATCGTTTACGTAGTCACCCTTCGCATTTTGCACAAACAGATGCTGATTCCCTTTGGGCATCGGATGTTCTTGTGGAATATGAGCGATAACATGAAGACCATCAGAAATCTTACAGGTCTTATCAACCATCTGGAACCTCTCTTCATTTCCCTCTGGCCACTTCGCAGTGATGCTATGAAGATTTCCTCTCTTGGAAAAGAACTTGCCACTCATCGCATCTGGCGAGACAATCACCTTCGCCTGTCGATTATGTTCAACAAAATGCCGCAAACCTCCCGCATGGTCGCTATGTCCATGAGAGATAAACACATAATCCACCGTACTGAGGTTGATATTGAGCCTTTCAGCATTTCGGATGAATACATCGCTGGCACCCGTATCGAGCAGAATCCAATGATGCTCTGTCTCCAGCAGGATTGACAAGCCATGCTCTGTTGCAAGCTGATTGTCATTTGTGCGATTGTCGGATAATACCGTCCACTTCATATCTTTTTACAAATTTTTCTTGTTTCTTTGCGAGCCTCTTTCCAACGCGGAAAATACTGATCCATCAGCGCATAAAAACGAGCGCTGTGGTTGGGTTCAAGCAGATGACAAAGTTCATGAACCACAACGTGTTCGACACACCATTCTGGCAACAACAGCAGATAGGCAGAGAAGCAAATGGATTTGTCCTTGACATTGCATACACCCCATCGGGAAATCATTGGTTTGTAACGAATCGCTGATGGCTTTACTCCCATTATTATAGCATGATTCTCCACCATCGGTTCCACTAAAACTTTCAACTTCTTCAATGCTTCATCGGCTTGTGCCTTCGTTTGTAATGGCAATTGATCATAGAACGCTTTTCGACGCTTTTGTTGTTCGTCTGTTCTTTTTCGAGCTTCGACAATCCAATCACGATGTTCCCTGACAAAACGAACAATCTCAGCTCTTGGCATACCGAAGGGTGCTGAGACATGAACATCTCCACCCTTCACGATACGCATCGATAACCTTCTCGTTCTCCTGTATATCACCTCAATCGCCATAGTTTATTTTAGAATTTCAAGTTTCGCAAGTTCCACTTGCTTGGAGTTAAAGAAGTTAAAGGAGTTAGAGGAGTTAAAGCCGAATGTAATGCTGGCGTGAAAACTCCTCTCCACAGTTGACAGAGTATAGGCTTTAACTACTATAACTCCTATAACTCCTGAGCGAAGCGGTAACTTCCGAAAGTTAAGTAAGTGATAGAACTGTGGATCAGCAGTAATGCGCAGATAAACAATACTCTCATTCAATGGAATCTCTTTTTCGATGTGCTCCATCTCACCGATACGAATCTTGGCCTGCAGGTATTGCTTGCCATCCCTTACTGCCACTTGCATATCATAATGATTATGATGAGCGGCGTATGCTGTAATACCTACCACACCACCATCCTTCAGCCCAGAAACATCCACCTTTGTCGTTGCGTTCAAGTTTGGCTCTGATTGCCGATGACCGATAAAGGTGGGATTGCCCACTTCGTCGAGTGTGATGGTGGATGTCTTCAGCCTGAGCCATCCTTTGCGGGCATTCAATGAATAGTTTTCTTTCTGTGGCATGTTCAGGTGGCTCCAGTATAGAGACAATTTATCTGCATCGAATTCGTCTTTGGTGGGTTCGGTTCGTATGGACTTGTGGGAGTGTCTGACACTGCATAAATCCCATTTCTCTTGCTTTCTCCTGATTCATCAGGAAATAGACCGCTTCGCCCTCGTTGCAGACTTCTCCTTTTGAATTGGTGATCTCCGCGTTGATATATACCAGATTGCGGACTTGTTTTGTGACTTTTGCCCGTATAGTCAGCTCTGGCTCTGTAGTCGGAATAGCTTTCTTGAACTTCACGTTCAGCTGTACCGTATAGCCACTGGTTTGTAGTTTACGGGTGACCACCCATCCACAGACCTCATCAATCAACGTGCTCAGGATACCCCCATGCATGGTATTGATCCATCCCTGATAATTGCGTTCCGGATGCCACGTACTGACAATATAATCGCCATCCTCATAGAATTCCAAATGAAGTCCGATGGGATTGTCTGGACAACAGGCAAAACAGTTGTACTCAGGATGTCCGAGCCAAGGGTTAATAATCTTCTTCATCATCTGCTATTCTCATAATTACACTTAATTTTATTTGCAAAGATAGTGATAATTACGGAATTATCGTTAACCTTGCACCAAAATTAACAATAGTTTATTCTCGTCACGACTCGACCTATCATACAAGCATGTTGGTTCTCTATTCTTCGTCACGCGAAGCGTACAACACACATCCGAAAGTCGAATTAATGAATATCACTTTTCCACGCTTCCACTGTTACACTTGTAACATACCCAGTGTTACACTTGTAACAGTGGCGGTGTTACAGATGTAACACTGGTTGTGTTACAAATGTTACACCGACACCATCATTCATGTCGTTTCTGCCTTTAACAAAAAACGCCTGCGGATGGCGCGTTTGGCCACCACAGGCGTATCGAAGTTTTCTCATATCAATCTTAGTCCAGAACGAATCCGCCCATGCGCTTGCAACTGTCAGGCAGAGCAGCGCGAGGATTGAGAGTAATTTTCTTCTCATTTCTTTTGTTTTTGAGTTAATAATTTAAGTTTCGCAAGCTCCACTTTCTTGGAGTTAAAGAAGTTAAAGGAGTTAGAGGAGTTAAAGCCGAATGTAATGCTGGCGTGAGAACTCCTCTCCACAGTTGACAGAGTTTCGGCTTTAACTCCTCTAACTCCTTTAACTCCTGAGCGAAGCGGTAACTTCCGAAAGTTGAATTAATAAAATATGGTTATTGTTCAGTCGTTGCTGCCCGTTTTGTGCCACATGGGGACAAAAAACAAGCAGGCCTCCCTTGCACGGATGCAAAGAAAGCCTTATCCTGACGCGGATACCCACGTCCTTTAATAATGTATAAATTACTATGGATTAGTACCTTAGAGAGAGAATGCAATAGTAGGTCTTGCCAAAGAGCTCGTCTTGGTAGTCCTATTTGTCAGCAAGGTCGCCAACAAAGTGGTTGCCCTGCTGTTTATCTATCACACAAGCTGTAGCGCCTGCATTCTTTTTAATACGCATATACCAATCCGTACTTCTCATGTAAACGACGGAGCGTGCCATCCGATTTCATCTGACGGATGGCGTTATTGACCATTTGTAGCAGATCGTCCTGCCCCTTGCGCATCAGCACACCAATCTCTCCGTTGGTAAAAGGTTTGTTTAAGAGCGGTGCAGCGAGGCGTAGGTCATTCTGCACATACCACGGAGCCTCCGTAATTTCGGTAATCATCACGTCGGCATTGCCCTCGGCTACCTGATTGGGGATTTCCTCGTTCTTCTGATAGACGATGATGGTGGCATGAGTCAGATTCTCGTTGGCAAATTTCTCGTTCAGCCCTCCCGGGTTCACCATCACGCGCACTTCTGGCTTGTCGATGTCGGCCAGCGACTGGTAGCGGTCGGCATCTGTTGAGCGGCAGAGGATGGTCTTGCCATTGGCCAAATAACCGTCACTCATCAGCATCGTCTCCTTTCGTGTGTCGGTAATGGTGATGCCTCCAATGGCAAAGTCAAATGTCTGTGGTTCCGTCTGAACATCGGCAGTCAACGTTGGCCACGAGGTTTGTACAAACTCGATGCCTACACCGACACGTTCGGCTATCTTCTGTGCCACCTCGATGCCGAAGCCCCAATAGTTACCGTTGCTCTCTCTGTATGACAGTGGCCGATAGTCGCCCGTGGTGCCCACCAGTAGCTTGCCTCGCTCCTGAATGCGGGTGACAGTTGGCTGGTGAATCTTGCGCCACTCTTTGGCACGTACCTTGATGTTCTCAGCCAGGCACTCGCTGTAGAGCCACGGCTCGCAGCTGTGGATGTCGCCCACGTTGAGGAAGCCGCGGAACGGGGGATATTCCGATGCACTGTAGTTGGTGGCCACGAGGACGTGATGCTCGGGCGAGACGGTGATGGTGATGGTGTCGTGGAGCGTGGCGGGCGTGGCATCGGTGCGCCAGTTCACGGGATTGATGCAGATGTCGGAGCCGGCAATGAGGGGCAGCACGTACTTCACGTCCTTCACCGTGTTGTAGCAGATGGTGACGCCCGTGTCAGTCTCGCCCTCGGCAGGACGGATGTGGCTGCACGCGGCCATGTCGGCCTTAGTCACCTTGTAGCCCAGCACGTAGGCTGCGGCCAGCTGACTGTAGGTCTCGTCGTCGATGTGCTTCAGCAGTTCCACCACGGCCAGACCGCCCTGGCTGAAGCCTGCGAGGATGAGCGGACGGGTCTGGTCACGCTGGGACTGGAAGAGGTCGAAGGCCTTGCGGACATCATCCATCGACAGTCGAGTGCGCTGATAGACGGTGTCCTCGCTGTTGGTCATGAACGCCTGAATGGTCGTGTGGCGATAG
>JAFSKK010000046.1 GCA_017448965.1 Bacteroidaceae bacterium
CAGTTTACAGAACTACTTAATTGACACAGGCAAGGAAGTGATTCTCGTGGATACGGGCATTCCAGCAGGAACTCCAGAAGAACATCCGGATGAGAACTCGCTTGCTTTTTCGGGTAAAGACATCTGCACCTACATGGAGGCTTTTGCAGCTCTTGGCTACAAACCAGAGCAAGTGACCAAGATTCTGCTCACCCACAAGCATATTGACCACTCTGGCGAACTCCGTTCTTTCCCCAATGCGAAAATCTACGTGAACAAAGACGAACTGAGTGCCGCCGAACTGCAAGGCATCAAGAACTTTGTCCCTGTGTCGTTCACCGATGGAGCCTACTACAACTTCCCTGAAACTCAGAAGATTCAGGATGGCATCTACTTCATCAAGGCAAAGGGACACACCAACGGCAACAGCATCGTTGTTGTGGAGATGGATGGCCTCTTCTACATGCTTCATGGCGACATCACCTATGTGGACGAAGCCCTTCATGAGGACAAACTCTCCGTTGTCTTCGACGACCTTCCTGCTGCCCGAGAGACCTTAGACCGTGTGCGTGAGTTTGTCCGCAACCACCCCACCGTCTATTGCAGCACCCACTCCCCACAGGGCTACGAGAACTTAGAGGCAAAGCGTGTGATGGACTTGGATAATCCTGTTCCGACCGTTTTTGCAGAGATAAACTTTGAGCAGCAGGAGGCATCTGGCAAATATGTTTGCTCTATCTGTGGCTATGTTTATGACCCTGCCGAACATGACGGAGTGGCATTTGAAGACCTGTCCGATGACTGGAAATGTCCTCGTTGCAAGCAGGGAAAAGAGAAATTTAATAAGGCGTAACAATGTATAAAACAGATTCTTATGGAAAAATATGATTTTGATGTGATTTGCGTGGGTTGTGGTCATGGTTGTGACCTTGCTGCACGCATCTTGGCAAAGGCTGGCAAGCGAGTTGCCGCCATAGAGCGTGACCTGTGGATGGGCACCTGCACCAACTATGGCTGCAATGCCAAGATTCTGCTCGATGGTCCTTTTGAAGTTACCACCGCAATGGAGAACTACTGTGAGATAGGGGTGTTCGATCAAGTGCCTGAGGTGAACTGGGAAAAACTGATGGCATACAAGATTCCCTACATCGAGGCATACAAGCCTGCGACAAAGGCTGCAATGGAGCAGAGCGGATGTACTTGTATTCATGGTCATGGAATGCTGAAAGATGCCCATACGGTGGTGGTCGATGGCAAGGAATATACCGCCGAATACATCATCCTCGGCCCCGGTCAGCGTGACGACACGCTCGACATCCCTGGTAAGGAGTATATTCACGGTAGCCGCGACATGCTCAGCATTGAGCAGATGCCCAACCGCATAGTGTTCATTGGTGGTGGCATCATCTCGATGGAGTTCGCTTCGATGGCTGTTGACATGGGGCGTGATGTGACGGTTATCGACCACGGTGACCACACCCTGAAGGCTTACCCCAAGGAGTATGTGGATGAAGTGGTGGCAAGAATGGAAAAGAAGGGGGCTCAGTTCAAGTATTGCGAAGACGTATGCGCCATCGAAAAGACCGCTACGGGACTGCTGGTGAAGACCCAGAAGGGGTTCGAGGTGGAGGTTGACTATGTGCTGCAGGCCACGGGACGCCCTGTAAACTACGAGAACATGGGACTCGAAGCACTCGGTATAGAGGCTGGTCCGCGAGGCATCAAGGTGGATGACCATCTGCGCACCTCTGTGAAGAACATCTTCGCCTCGGGCGATGCCATCGACAAACGCATTCCCAAACTGACTCCTACCGCCCTCTTCGAGAGCCAGTATATTGCCGACCTGCTGCTGGGCAAGACCGACAAGCCCATCTGCTATCCTGCTGTACCTAACCTCGTGTTCACCTTCCCGCGCATTGCTCAAGTGGGTGTCAGTCTCGATGCGGCTCGCAAAGATAACAAGTATCGTGTGGTTGATGTGCCCTATGGTCAGGCGTTCCTCTTCAACACGCACAACGAGGCGAGTGCCAAACTGGCATTCATCTTCGACAAGGAGAGCAACCTCCTGGTAGGTGCCGCCGCCATGGGTTCGGATGCAGGTCCCTGGATTGACGTTCTCTCGCTCGTCATCTTCAACAAGATGACACGCGAACAGCTTGCCTACTACATCTATGCCTTCCCGACAACCACTTGCGGCCCGCTGATGATGCTGGGAATGTTCTGGTAAACCCGCTTTCAAATATCGGCCCTGATACAAACCAGGCTTGCATGGTGCAAGTCGGGGTGTGAGGAAGGGGTTGCATGAAAAAGGGGGAGAAATGACTGGTTTAAAGTCGTTTCTCCCCCTTTTTCGTTTCTTCTCATCATGTTTTTTTGCGATTGTTTGGAGAAGTAATAGGCATTCCATACCTTTGCAAATCAATCCATAAAAGGACTTTTGAAAACGCTGTTAATATGATACATTCCTTTTCTTTCAAGCGGACGGGTTTTGGCATGATGCTATCAGTCGCCTGTCTGCTTGGGTATGTGTTGATGGGATGTCAGGGGAAGACGGGCGCTTCGGGAACCCCTGAAGATGGGGCAGGAGAGGCTGATTCGCTTGCTGCCTTGCCAGTTCTCTTGCCTGACACCAGTTATGCTTCGGCGGCTGTCATCAATTATGTGGTGGAAGTGGATGACTCTACCGCCATGTACACCGACAATTGGACAGATCCTTATGAGCAGGTGAACGGGGTGTATGCCTTCCGCAAGAACCAGCGGCGCGATGCCTCATTCGGTGGGCGTGTGAAGGGTGAGCCCCGTGAGGTGGAGATTGCATGGGAGTTCGAAACGGACTATGATTCGAAGGAGACTCAGTTCGGCACGTGGGGTGGTGGCTCTGGATGGACGGGTCAGCCGCTCTACATGCATTGGACAACGGAACAGATGGCCATGTTCAAACAGTCATCGCCAGGACTGCCAGCCGACTTCGATGCGGAGGAAATCTACGTGAGTTCCTTGTGTGGCAAGGGCTACTTCATCAATTACAAGACGGGTAAAGCCTCAAGAGAGGCGCTCGATTTGGGCAATGTGGTGAAGGGTACGTCGTCGCTTGACCCCGAACTCTATAATTTGTATGTGGGGCAGGGAGTTCCTCATGGGGCGGTGCCCTTCGGATGTCAGGTGTTCGACCTGAAGAAACATGAGCGCACCCAGTTCTTTGACCGCGACCGAAAGGCTTGGCGTGGATGGGGAGCCTATGACTCGTCGCCAATAGTGGCGGGTGGCTTCTTGTTCTGGCCGGGCGAAAACGGGGGTCTGTACAAATATGTGAGGGAGCAAGGTCAGTTGCGTAAGGTCAGCGTGTTGCGCTACCGTGTGAAAGGTGCGGCTCCTGGTATAGAATCCAGCCTCTGTGTATATCACAACTATGGATTCTTTGGCGATAATCATGGGAATATCATCTGTGTGAACCTGAACACGATGCGTCCTGTCTGGCATTATGCTAATCACGATGATACGGATGCGACCCTTGTGTGTGGAGAAGAGAAAGACGTGCCTTATCTGTATACGGCATGTGAAGTGGATAAACAGGGAAAGAGAGGTCTTTGCCACATCGTGAAGTTGAACGGCTTGAACGGTGAAAAGGTGTGGGAGCAGACGATTGAATGCCAACGTCTGGAGATGGCCAAGAAGACCCTGGATGGTGGCATGTATTCCACACCGTTGTTGGGTGATGGCGACTGCAAGGGGATGCTGTTCACTCACATCACCCGCAATGGAGCCTCCAAGGCGGTGGGTGAGTTCACGGCTTTCAGCACAGCCGACGGACGAGTGCTCTACACCGTGCCATACGGTCAGTTTGCATGGTCTTCTCCTGTAGCTCTTTATAACGAAAAGAACGAGATGTTTGTCTTTGCAGGTGATGCATCGGGTGTGGTGCGTGTGATGCGTGGAAAGACAGGCGAGGTGCTTTGCCGTTTGGAGGTGGGAGCCAATTTCGAGTCGTCACCAGTGGTGGTCGGTAATACCGTAGTGGTCGGCACCAGAGGAAGAAAAATCTACAAGTTTGTCATTAAATAAAATCAAGATGCAAAGAATCATTTTCAGATGGATCACCCTGTCGGTTGTGTTAGTATGGTCTCTAAGCCCTGCTATAGCTCAGAAGCCCGATTCGCTGGGACGTATCCGTTACAAATACGACTTTATTGTACCTACCAACGGCAGCTTTATCTCGGCCATTCATGCGGCCAACAACCGTCCCGACAAGTCGAAACGCTTCCGCATTTTCATCAAGTCGAGCATGTACCGCATCAAGGGGGAGGGCAATCCCATTAAAATCACGGAAAACGGAAAAGAAATCACCATTCCCAGCCCGATGACCATTCTGACTGCGCCCAACACGAGCATCTGTGGGGAAGGCATGCTGGGTACACAGATTGAGTCGATGCCGATGCACGAAGGCATCAGTTGTACGTCCACGCTTTTCCTGAATGGGGCAGACAGCACTTACATTCAAGACCTCGAACTCTGGTCGAACTTTCGCGACGACCCCACCGCCTTTGCCAACCGAGCCGTAGCGCTGAACGAGAAGAACTGCAAGGGAAACATCTTCAAGCGGCTGTCGCTGATGAGCAATCAAGACACCTACTACACCAACGACGGAGGCACCACCTATCTTGAGGAATGTGCCATTCGAGGTACGGTCGACTTCATCTGTGGTGGCGGCACCATCTACTTCAACCGCTGCGACATCGAACTGCGCACACGGGGTGGGGATGGCAAGCGCGACATCATCTGCGCGCCAGCCACAGAGGCTTTCCGCGAGTATGGATATGTGTTCAATGGCTGCCGCATCTTTGGAGCCAGAGAGCAGGATGGACGTTACATGTTGGGTCGCCCGTGGAAGAATGCTCCACGTGCCGTCTTCATCAGCACGCTGATGGAGCTGTTGCCCGACTCTACAGGCTGGACAGAGATGCATGGCACATTGCCACGCCTCTTTTCCGAGTATGAAAGCATGGACAGTCAGTTCCGCCTCCTTCCCACCACTTTCCGCCGCAAGCAGTATAAGGACACCAACAATGTGGCTACAACGATGCGTTATCCTGCCAGCCTTACCGACCAGGAAGCCGAGCGGTATGATGTTGACAAAGTATTCCCCGGGTGGCATCCTGACCGTCGTGCTGCACTCGTCGATCCGCCCATCGTTCATGTTCGCGACAGAGGCAACCTCTTCTGGGACGATGTGCCAGAAGCCTGCCTTTATGCCATTTGTAAGAATCGTGACGTCATTGCTTTCACCACTGAGCCAAACTATACAGTTCCCAAAGGAACAGCCGAAGGCGCTTGTTTCTCTGTGCGGTGTGCCAATTTCTATGGCGGACTTGGCGAACGCAGCAATGAAGTCGTTTACCCCAATCGTTAAACATGCTCAAACCAACAGCCTCCAAGAAGGC
Organism: Bacteroidaceae bacterium; assembly: GCA_017448965.1. Lineage (GTDB taxonomy): Bacteria > Bacteroidota > Bacteroidia > Bacteroidales > Bacteroidaceae > Minthosoma. The sequence goes on from JAFSKK010000046.1 coordinate 5,418, forward strand.
TGTGTAAGTACCTAAAAAACGGTCTGAGTCACACCGAGGGTGGCGGTGTGACTCAGACCGACCCTATCGGTGTGACTCACACCGATTTTGAGGTAGTGGAAGAACCAAACAAGGGGTTGTTGAGGCTGCATTGTGGTGATGGTTCCGTCAGAGAAGAAGAGGAAAGAAAATGTTTCACTACATAACGAAATAAAAAAAGAAAGGCGTATGCTGATATCTAATCAGTTACGCCTTTCTTTGTGGTCGGGATGACGTGACTCGAACACGCGACCCCTACGTCCCGAACGTAGTGCGCTACCAACTGCGCTACATCCCGCTGCCAAGTTCCCGTTGGGGCTTAGCGGCTGCAAAGGTAAGAAAAAGTTGGGAGTTAGGAGTTAGGAGTTGGAAGTTTTTTTCAAAAAAGTTCAGGAAGGGGAGTCGGAAGTGAGGGGTTCTGGGGGAAAGGGATTGCAAACCAAATGTTGCAACTCTTGGCTGGAAAGTGCCAAAATCCTGACATTTTGTGATAAATAAAGTGAAAAAAGTGGATTTATGCCATGTTTGGTTTTGTATGCATGGGAGAAATTGTTACCTTTGCATTTGTGTTTGCACGAAATAACTATTCACATTATAAATTATAAACACAAAAGTATTATGGCATTAGATTTGACAAAGTATGGTATCACTGGTTCTACAGTGATTGCGCACAATCCTTCTTACGAGGATCTTTACAAGGCCGAGATTAACCCTGCTCTCGAAGGCTACGAGAAGGGTAAGGAGACTGAACTTGGTGCAGTGAACGTGATGACTGGTATCTTCACTGGCCGTTCTCCTAAGGATAAGTACATCGTTGACAACGACGAGAGCCACAACAACGTATGGTGGACTTCTGAGGAGTACAAGAATGACAACCACCCCATGACTGAGGAAGTTTGGGCAAAGGTGAAGGACATTGCCATCAAGGAGCTTTCTAACAAGCAGCTCTATGTGGTTGACGCATTCTGTGGTGCTAACGAGGCTACTCGTCTGGCAGTTCGCTTCATCGTTGAGGTTGCTTGGCAGGCTCACTTCATCAAGAACATGTTCATCCAGCCTACAGAGGCAGAGCTCGCAAGCTTCGAGCCTAACTTCGTTATCTTCAACGCTTCTAAGGCTAAGGTGGAGAACTACAAGGAACTCGGCCTGAACTCTGACACTTGTGTTGCTTTCAACACCAAGAGCCGTGAGCAGGTGATCATCAACACTTGGTATGGTGGTGAGATGAAGAAGGGTATGTTCTCTATGCAGAACTACTATCTCCCACTCCAGGGCATCGCTTCTATGCACTGCTCTGCCAACACCGACATGGAAGGCAAGAACACTGCTATCTTCTTCGGTCTCTCTGGTACTGGTAAGACCACTCTCTCTACCGATCCTAAGCGTCTCCTCATCGGTGACGACGAGCACGGATGGGACGACGAGGGTGTGTTCAACCTCGAAGGTGGTTGCTACGCTAAGGTGATCAACCTCTCTAAGGAGAATGAGCCTGACATCTATGGTGCTATCAAGCGTGACGCTCTCCTCGAGAACGTGACTGTAGCTGATGACGGCAAGATTGACTTCGCTGATAAGAGCGTGACTGAGAACACTCGTGTTTCTTATCCTATCGAGCACATCACCAACATCGTGAAGAAGGTGAACGGCAAGAGCGCAGGTCCTGCTGCTAAGAACGTGATCTTCCTCTCTGCTGATGCATTCGGTGTGCTGCCTCCAGTGTCTATCCTTACTCCTGAGCAGACTCAGTACTACTTCCTCTCTGGTTTCACTGCAAAGCTCGCAGGTACAGAGCGTGGTATCACTGAACCAACTCCAACTTTCTCTGCTTGCTTCGGTCAGGCATTCCTCGAGCTGCACCCAACTAAGTATGCTGAGGAGCTCGTGAAGAAGATGCAGAAGAGCGGTGCTAAGGCTTACCTTGTGAACACAGGTTGGAACGGTACCGGCAAGCGTATCTCTATTCCAGATACTCGTGGTATCATCGACGCTATCCTCGACGGTTCTATCCTCAAGGCTGAGACCAAGAAGATCCCATTCTTCGACTTCGAGGTTCCAACGTCTCTGCCAAACGTGAACCCAGCCATCCTCGACCCACGCGACACTTACGCAGACGTTGCTACTTGGGAAGAGAAGGCTAAGGATCTCGCAGGCCGCTTCATCAAGAACTTCAACAAGTACACCACCAACGAAGCTGGTAAGGCACTTGTTGCTGCTGGTCCAAAGCTCTAATATAAAAAACCCTATAAGAAAAGTGGCATCCGAATCTTCTCGGATGCCACTTTTTTCATACATCTTCAAATAATTCTCAATTCTCAATTCTCAATTCTCAATTATTTTGTACCTTTGCCACAAAGCAACAAACAAATGGCCAAACAGAAGTTTTATGTAGTGTGGGACGGTGCCGAAGATGGGGTTTACACCTCGTGGGAAGCCTGTCAACAAGCTGTGAGTGGTTACTCAGGCGCTAAGTACAAGGCTTTCAAGACGGAAGCTGAGGCGGAAGAGGCGTTTGAGATGGGGTATGAGAGATATAAGGAGCAAGGAGCAGGGAGCAAGGAGCAAGAGAATACTCAGCAATCCTCCTGCCCCTCGCCCCTTGCCCCTTGCTCTGCTATCAACGACTCCATCGCTGTCGATGCTGCATGCTCGGGCAATCCCGGCAAGATGGAGTATCGAGGTGTGTATCTGCGTACTGGCAAGGAGATTTTCCACTATGGCCCTGTGTGGGGCACTAACAATATCGGGGAGTTTCTGGCCATTGTGCATGGTCTTGCCCTGTTGAAGCAGAAAGGGTTGCACCAGATGCCCATATACAGCGACAGCGTGAACGCTCAACTGTGGGTGAGGCGCAAGAAGTGCAAGACCACCCTCGAACGTAACGAGAAGACTGAAGGACTCTTCCAACTCATCGAACGTGCCGAGAAGTGGTTGAAAGAAAACACCTACCAGAACCCTATCATCAAGTGGCCCACTGAAGAGTGGGGAGAAATACCTGCAGACTTCGGCAGGAAGTGAAACACACGGGAAAAGGAATTTAACGTGAGCGGCTGTCTCTTTGGTGTCTATATCGTGAACGGCAAGAAATACAGGAAAAGATGAAATAAAAAATCTTTTTATTTTGTATTGTGTTCGATTTGCACTACCTTTGCAATCTGAACTAATTAGTAACTTATCAAAAAATTAATTCTTATGGCAGATCTTTCTAACTTTTCTTTGGAAGGTAAGAATGCGTGGATTACAGGCGCATCTTACGGTATCGGTTTCAACATTGCCAAGGCTTTTGTGAAGGCTGGGGCAAACATGATTGTTTTCAACGACATCAACGAGGCTGCCCTGGAGCGCGGTTTGGCCAACTACAAAGAGGCTGGCATCACCAACGTGAAGGGTTATGTGTGTGACGTGACCGACGAAGTGGGCGTGAAGGCATTGGTGGATAAGATTCACGCTGAAGTGGGTCAGATTGACATCCTCGTGAACAACGCTGGCATCATCAAGCGCATCCCAATGCACGAGATGGCACGTCAGGAGTTCCAGCAGGTGATTGACATCGACCTCGTGGCACCATTCATCTGCGCCAGCGCAGTGCTGCCTGAGATGATGGAGCGTAAAGAGGGTAAGATTATCAATATCTGCTCCATGATGAGTGAACTGGGTCGTGAAACGGTATCAGCCTATGCAGCTGCTAAGGGTGGCCTGAAGATGCTGACCCGCAACATCTGCTCGGAGTATGGCGAGTACAACATCCAGTGTAACGGCATTGGCCCCGGCTACATTGCCACTCCTCAGACGGCTCCGCTGCGTGAGCGTCAGCCTGATGGCAGTCGTCATCCATTCGATTCGTTCATTTGCGCAAAGACTCCAGCTGGTCGTTGGCTCGACCCATCTGAACTGGGCGGTCCTGCCGTGTTCTTGGCTTCCCATGCATCAGATGCTGTGAACGGTCACGTGCTGTATGTGGACGGCGGTATCTTGGCTTACATCGGAAAGCAGCCGAAATAAAGCCCCCGCCCCCAAAGGGGGGAGGAGAGACTATTCAGATGGATTCTCAAATGAAAAAAGATGAAAAACGAGGCGGAAGCCCTCCCCCTTCGGGGGTTGGGGGGCTTCTTCCTTATTATCAAGAAGGTGTCATCGAAGCAGGCTGTGATGAGGCAGGCAGAGGATGCTTGGCAGGCAGTGTATATGCTGCAGCCGTCATTCTTCCTCCCGATTATCACAACGACCTTTTGAATGACTCGAAGCAACTCACGGCCAAGCAGCGGTATCGGTTGCGCGACGAGATTGAGCGCGACGCGGTGGCTTGGGCATTGGGCATTGTGACGGCACCAGAGATTGACGAGATGAACATCCTGCGTGCCAGCATCACGGCCATGCATCGGGCAATCGATGGGCTGAAGGTGAGGCCTGAGCATCTGATTATCGATGGAAACAGGTTCATGAAGTACCGCGACCTGCCTCACGCCACCATCGTGAAGGGCGACAGGAAATACCTTTCCATCGCAGCAGCATCCATCTTGGCAAAGACCTATCGCGATGATTACATGAAGAAATTGCACGAGGAGTTTCCTTTTTATGGATGGGACCACAATGCAGGCTATCCCACCAAGGAACATCGGCAAGGTATTGAACTTCATGGAACTACGCCTTATCATCGAATGACTTTCAATCTTTTGGGAACGGTTCAGCTCGAACTTCCCTTCACAGAGTAGGGAAAAACCCCTCGCAAATAGGAAAAACTTGTTTGCGAGGGGTTTCTTTTTGCCGTAACTTTGCGGTGTAAAACAAAAAGAACGCAGTATTAACACATTAAAAAGAATACGATTATGAAGGCTTTAAGAACTATCCTCACCGCTATCGTCCTCCTCACCGGAGCAATGACGATGAACGCTCAGCCTATGAACGTTGTGGCAATACAGAGCAATGCAAGGTTCTTGACCGACCGCATGGCATACACGCTGGGCATCAGCGATCCTTATCTCATCGACGAGATTTATCGCATCAACTACGACTACATCTGGGGCGTGAACGACTATCTGGACGATGTGGCCCTGGGTTACTACTACGATGACTACATGACCGTGGTGGCTGCTCGCGACGCTGCTCTCCGCAATCTGTTGGGCTATACCATCTGGAACCGGCTGATTTCCTACAGCTACTTCTATCGTCCCATCGTATTTGCCAACCATCGCTGGCGCTTCTCCATCTACGACTACGACCGCTACGGCATGCGCCACTTCTTCTATGGCGCTCCTCGTCCCATCGCACACGGATACGTAGGCGGACATTTCTTCCGTCCGATGGCTCCTGTGGGAGGCAGAAGAATGGCTCCTCCAGCACCAGCTCCCAGGAGACCACACGCTGGCATGGCACCACGTGGTGGCGTTCCCGCTCCAAGAGTTGCTCCTCGCGGTGGTGCACCCGCACCTGGCGCAGTCCCTCACGCAAGTGCTCCTACACAGGGAAGACCCGCACCTGGCGGGCCTTCTCATGGCGTAGCTCCTCGTGGAGGTCAGATGAACAATGTGCCTCCACGCACGAACATCATCGCTCCAAGCACCAATGTCAACCACAATACGAACACCAACGTCAACGTGAATGTCAATCAGAATGCTCGTGGCGGTGCTAACGGTCACGATATGCGCAGCAACGGGAACACTGGTAGTGGAATGCGTAGCAGCAATAGTGGGATGCGCAGCAACAACAACATGGGCAGCTCTTCTCGTAGCTATAGCGCACCTACCCGCAGCAGTGCACCCACTCGCAGCGCAGCTCCAAGCAGCGGCGGTGGCGCACGTGGAAGCATGGGTGGCGCACGTGGCGGAGGCTTCGGTGGCGGACGCAGATAATACTCTCTTTACATAAGATAGACTTCGCCTCAACATAGCTCAAATAATTTTGGCTCTGTATTCGGCTCGTACTCTCTTTCTACTATATATTTGACTGATCATTTTTATTGGTCCTCAAGGCTATCTTTCGTGAGAAAGGTAGCCTTTTTTGTGTGAGATTTGGCATTTCGCTCGATTTGCACTACCTTTGCACAAAATTTTGAAACGTATGACAATCGAAAACAAACTGATAGCAGGTGTACAGGACGCAGTGAAGTCGCTGTATGGCATGGAGGCAACAGCTCAGCAAGTGCAGTTGCAGAAGACAAAGGCTGAATTTGAGGGACATCTCACCGTGGTGGTGTTTCCCTTCGTCAAGGCGGCACGTAAGTCGCCCGAGATGGTGGGTGAGGAGATTGGAAAGTATCTGGTGGAGAATGTGGGAGATGTGGTTGCCAAATACAACGTGGTGAAAGGTTTCCTCAACCTCGTCATCAGCGATGCGCCATGGATTAAGTTGCTCAACAACATCAATGCCGATGAGAAGTTTGGTTTCCAAGCCGTCACCGACGAGAGTCCGCTGGTGATGATAGAATATTCTTCACCCAACACAAACAAGCCCCTTCACCTCGGCCACGTGCGCAACAACCTTTTGGGTTCTGCTTTGGCACGCATTGTCGAGGCTAATGGCAATAAGGTGGTGAAGACCAACATTGTGAACGACCGTGGCATCCACATCTGCAAGTCCATGCTCGCATGGCTCAAGTGGGGTAACGGTGAGACACCCGAATCGTCGGGCAAGAAGGGTGACCACCTCATTGGCGACTACTATGTGGCTTTCGACAAGCACTACCGTGCAGAGTGTGCCGAACTGGCGCAGCAATACATGGCAGAAGGTATGAGTGCCGACGATGCCAAGGAGAAAGCCAAGCTGGAATCCCCCCTCATCAAGGAGGCACACGAGATGCTCGTCAAGTGGGAGCAGAATGACCCTGAAGTGCGTGCGCTCTGGAAGAAGATGAACGAGTGGGTATATGCAGGCTTTGACGAGACTTACAAGATGATGGGTGTAAGTTTCGACAAGATTTACTACGAATCAGACACCTACCTCGAAGGTAAGGAAAAGGTGATGGAAGGACTCGAAAAGGGCTTCTTCTATCGCCGTGAAGACGGTTCCGTCTGGGCGGACCTCACAGCAGAAGGATTGGACGAGAAACTCCTGCTCCGCAGCGATGGCACTTCTGTCTATATGACGCAGGACATTGGTACGGCGAAACTCCGTTTCCAGGACTTCCCCATCGACAAGATGATTTACGTAGTGGGCAATGAGCAGAACTATCACTTTCAGGTGCTTAGCATCCTGCTCGACAAACTCGGCTTCAAGTGGGGCAAAGACCTTGTGCACTTCTCATACGGAATGGTCGAACTGCCTAATGGCAAGATGAAGAGCCGTGAAGGAACCGTGGTGGATGCCGACGACCTCATGGAAGCCATGATTGCCGATGCTTACGAAGCCAGCAAGGAACGTGTGAAGCAGACCGCCATGCCCGAAGAAGAAGCCCGTGAGGTGGCCCGCAAGGTGGGATTGGGTGCCCTCAAATACTTCATCCTCAAAGTGGATGCCCGCAAGAACATGCTCTTCAACCCCGAAGAATCCATCGACTTCAACGGCAACACAGGTCCCTTCATCCAGTACACCTATGCCCGCATCGCCTCCATCCTCCGCAAGGCAAAGGAACAGAACATCAATATTCCTGCTCAACTTTCAACTTGCAACTTTCAACTTTCAACGAAAGAGACTGAACTCATTCAGAAACTCAACCAGTTCCCTGTGGCAGTGCGTCAGGCAGGTACTGACTACAGCCCATCAGGCATCTGCAACTACTGCTATGAACTGACCAAGGCTTTCAACCAGTTCTACCACGACTTTACCATCCTTGGCGAGTCGGACGAAGACTTGAGATTATTCCGTCTTTCTCTCGCCAAGGCTGTGAGCAAGGTGATCAACCTGGGTATGGGTCTCTTAGGCATTGAGATGCCTGAAAGAATGTAAGGTCACTCCACCCATTCAGCAGAACGGTAAACACCATCTATCTGGTAGTTGAGTGCATCTTTCGGAGCCAGGCTGTTGACCACATACTTCAGCTTTTTCTCGTCAGCACTGGTGGTTTTCTTAGCAGTTTCCACCTCTTGACGTGTCACCCAGATGACGAAGTCCTCTTTGTCATCCAGTTTCCATGTGCCGTTGATGACCACCTTCTCTCCCTTTTTGTTTTCGGTGTAGCAGGTGTAGTCGCCATTGGCATAGAAGTTCTCGATGCCTTGAGGGTAGTCGGATTTTTTGTCTGAGACTTCGTTATAGCGCCAAGAGCCGATGAGGAAAAGATCCCACGTCGATTCCTTGGCCACAGATTCTTTGGGTTCTTCCTTGGAGTTACTCTGCCAGCAACCCACGAGCAGGAGTGCCAGTAAGGATATTAAAAGGGTCTTTTTCATTTCATTTGGCTGCGTTTACGTTTATACTCATTGATTTTCTGCTCCAGCAGGTCGATGGCGCTCAAGTCGGCATAATCGCTTACATTCACGCCCATCGCCTGAGCCTGCCGTATGGCCGCTCTCGCTTCAGCTAAAGCTGCCTCTGCCTGCCTCATCTGTGCATCGGTGGTAATGACCAGCGTTCTGGGGTCGAAGTTCTCTGGCACTTCCCCATCATAGCCACCAGCGTCAATATAATCTTCCTCGTCTTCCGGGTCTCTTGAGGCTCCCGCAGAGGCTCCTGTTGAGGTGCCCGCCGAAGTGCCTTGACTCTTGGGAGCAGCGGTCGGGGTGCTGGTCTTACTGCCTGGTTTCTTACCGACGGGCACATTTCCCTTTGCCAGCCAACCCTTATCCTTCTGTTGTAGCCACTCTTTCTGCTTATCGATGGAAGGCTTGTCACGTCCCAAGAAACTCCCTTCCGGCATCGCCTTCCACACATAGCAGCCCCTATCCTTGTCCCATTCTTTCTTCACCCAGCCACCATCCGGAGCCTTAGGATTGTCGGGGTTGTTATTCTGACCCGTGTAGTACACATTCTCGTCCATAGCTTCCAATGGCTTCATGTTCTTGTCGGCACAAAGGAAATTGCCCATGCCGTCTTTCCACACCTCATAGCCACGCTCTTTGTCGTACACTTTGTGGATACCAGGGGCCTTGGTGTTCACATACACGACGTGATTGTCAGCCTTTTCCTGTTCAATCAGCTGTTGCTGGGCTTTCTTGCTGATGCCTCCACCCCAGAACTGCGCCTGCATCAGCATGGGAGCCGCCAGCAGGCCTACGAATAAAAGAATCTTTTGTCTTGTTTTCATGTGATTAGGTTTTTATGTTCTCGTGGGCAAATATAGATGTTTTTGTAATAGGAACAAAACCTTTTGCAAAAAAAATGGTAATTCCCCTCTTTTTTATCTTGAGTTATCACAAAGTTAAGGAGTGTCGCTAAATTACGTAAAGTTCCCCTTACACCTTTCCACTTTTTATTAGCAAAAAAAATCTCCTCCCAAACTTCACAGTTCAGGAGGAGAAACTACTTTATTTATTAACGTTGATTTTGTTCCTAGTAGAACTATCAACTTCTTACAGAATGGGGTTACTTGGTCTGGATACCAGATACAAGAACCTTCTTGCCGTTGCGGAAGATGTAAACCTTGCCAGCTTCGATATACTTGCGGCCATCGGTCTTAGCCTTGCCACCAGCGATACCGTCGATGCCAGTCATCTTGTCTGTGAAGTCAGCCTCGGAGAGGAAGTTGATTGTAACCTTCAGAAGGACAGCCTTCTCGTTAGCTACAACACCCCACTGTGCCACGTAAGTGTCACCTTCAGCGAAGTTTTCGTCGTGAGCACCGTTGTAGTTGAACTCGCCAGATGCAGGGTTGTCCAGCTTCAAGCAGTAACCATTTGTAGCTTCGCTCCATGATTTAGCATCACCGTTCGCGTCACGCCAACCGTCGGTAGTGTTCTCTACGAAGTTGCCTGTGGTCACGTTCACGATGTAAGTCTTAGCTTCAGTGATGTCCTCGATGCCGAGAGCAGCACAAACTTCAGTTACATCGAATGATGGGTGAGAAGCATCCTTGTAGGCAGCGCCGGCCTGGTCAATAGCATCGATTTCGATGGTCTTGACGATTTCAGGCTTGTACTGAGGCTCTACATACTCAACGAATGTAATGTTGAAGTTGTAGAAGTAAGTCTTGTCGTTAGCAGTGAGTGCCCACTTCACGGTGTAGGTCTTGCCCACCTCGTCTGCACCGTTCATATCGCAGATTTGGTAAGCACCGTTCTCAATCGCCTGGAAGAACTTCACGCATATCTTCGTGTTGGATCCCCATGCCTCGGCAACGCCTTCAGCATTGAACCAACCGTCGTATGGAGCGTAGTCGCTGATTTGAGTGTCGTCTGGGTTCACGATGCGGAGCATGTCGTAAGTGATTTCTTCTACGCCAAGGTAAGCAGCAGCAGCAGAGAAGTCGATTTCCTCAGTCTGTGCAGTGTAGCCCTGACCAACCATACGCTCGATAGCGATTTCCTCAGTAGATGGGATCATGTGCTTGTAAACACCTGTCACCTTAGCCTCGAGAGGAGCAGTAAAGCCACCGAAGAAGGTCATCATGCAGATTTGTGGGAGAACTCCGTCAGTTACACCACACTTAGGATCTTCTGCAAATACATACTTGTATTCAGTTGCACCTTCTGGAACATCAGTAAGGTCTTGATTCGACCAGAATGCGAGTTTCCAACCTGCAGCAACAGGCTCAGCGAACTTCACAACTACATAGTCGCAACCCGTCACGTCGATGTTCAACATCTTAAATGCAATAGTGAGATCTTCATTTGCAGTGTAGGTGTTGTAGTCATCACCTTCCTCCAAAGTAGCGTGTGGGAAATTAGGATCAAGTTCAATGTTCTGTTCCTGTGCAATCTCGATGAGATCTGGATCTTCTTCTTCAGGATTCAGTTCAGCCTTGTAGGCATCGATAGCAGCCTGGTCGGCACCGAAGTAGATATCGTCTGAAGTAGCGTTAGTGATCACCATGTGGAAGACTGGCGTGGTGTTTTCGCCGGCAGCCTTCTTTCCTTCGAGGACGCCATTATAGGTAACTGTCATCTGACCTCTTGGAACCCCAATAGTGAAAGCTTCCTTGCTGTAGGCCACGTTGCCTTCTTCATCAGCCGTTGCAGTGATGCCGTCGATGTAGGTGGCTGGAACTTCCATTGTGTTCATGGGTGCGGGCAAGGTGAACGATGCGAAGTCGATTCTCACTGTGCCGTCGCCATTCTCTGTCACAGACAGCTTGTAGTCCGCTGTTGTTTCAGTTCCCATCACACCAGCCTCAGGATGAGAGAGCGTCTGCTCAAGCATACCAACGAACTCAGCAATTTCAGGAGCTTCGTCAACTGGGTTGAGGATGAGTGATTCAACCACACCTGCAGCAGAACCCCAGCCAGTCTTGATGGCGTTGATGTGTACGTACTCATAAGAAGAGAGGTCAACATCCACATAGGTAGCACCTGATGGAACTGCAGGATTCAGTTCAACCAGTGAGTTGTCGGCCTGACGGTTCATCAACACGCGGAACTGCATACCTTCTGCGGCATTGATACGGAGGGTCTTTGCACCCGTCACGTTAGCATAGTCAGTGTTGGTCACGTTACCGCTACCATAAACAGTCTTACCTGCTGCAATCTCATTGCCAAGTTCTTCTGCATCCCAATATGGTTTCTCGTTGTTCACCTGAGCGCTAGCATCGAAGCCGTCCCAACCCTTGAACATCTCCTTTGTGAGAGGAGTGTTGTCTGCGATTTCAGGCTTTGGCTCTACAACCTCTTCGATGATCCAGTCAACGTTGCCATTGCTTGTCTGCTTGTCAGCATAGCATGGTTTGCCAGCTTCCTTATCAGCAGCATTTGTACCGACGAAGCGGCCAACGGTCACAAGGTTGTTGATACGATAAGTACCATCGCTAAGAGCGGTGAAAGTCCAGGCAGCCTTATTGTCGGCAGCAGTGGACATTGTCCAATTATCACTACCAGCAAGACCTACATAGTATTCACCTGCAACAAGATTATACTGACCTTCTGTTTCAGTAGCCACAAATGCCATTGGAGTAGCCTCTTCGGCAATTGTGATACCTGCTTCAGCAAGGTTCATGTAGAGAGGAGTCTCACCGTCAAGCTTAAGCTGGAAGGTGTAGGTCTTCTCTGGATCTGGAGCAGTAGGAGTAGGCATTGTGATTGCCTCAACTTCCTCAACTGTTGTAGCAGCAGCTACAGCAGCCTTGGCTCCTTCAATGTCAGACTGAGCATACATGAAGATACCATCGCCTACAGGAGCAAGTGCGTCAAGAGCCTTGATAGCCTTGGACTGAGCTGCTTCGAGAGCAGTGGAGAGCTGTTCAACCTCGTAGAGAGCGAAGCCGTCGAAGCTTGTAGCAGAGTTCCAACCCATGCGGACACCCACAAATGGGTTCTCGCTGCTAGCCGTGAAGACGAATTCAGTCTGTGACCATGTGTCAGCAGTCTGACCAGCACCTTGTGGCCATTCGAAAGCCTTCAATACACCATTCTCAGTTGCAGCATCCGTCATCTGGAAGAGTGCATTGTAGTTGAAGTTATTTGCATCCGGAGCCTTGCCGCTTGTGTAAACGGTAAAGTAGTACTGCTTGCCTGGTTCAACGGCTACAGACTGACGGAGAGTCTTCTCCGAGCCTACACCTGCACCATTGGTCGTGATGAAAGCACCACCGTCGAAGCCACCTTCAGTAGCGTAAGTGAAGTTGTCAATCACAGCGTCAGTTGCATAGCCAATGGTCTTCCAACCAGCTACGCCTTCGTCAAATGAGCCATTGCTGATGAGGTTATCGCTCTTGATAGCATAGCGAATACCATCTACTTCGATCTCCTGAGTTTCTTCAGCAACATAGTTCACTTGCTGGAAGGAGAGCCAAGAGATGTTGTTGTCGGCAGCCACGATGAACTGAGCTGTGAGCTTGCCGTCTTCGCCTACAGTGGCGGGAACGCTAATCTTCTTGATGTAGAACTGGCTTTCGCCTACCTTGTCACCGTCGCATACGTTGATAGCCTCGCCGTCGTTAGCCTTGAAGCTGATGCCTGTAGGTGCCTCAGTAGCACCGTTCTTGATGCGTACACGCACCCATGCCTCTACAAGACAGTTGCCTGGAGTGATGTCCGTTAGTTCGCCTGTAAGGGTCTTCTCACCGAGTGAGTTGCCGTCGCCAGTCCAGTACTCGAAGAATGGAACCTTGAATTCGGAACCATCGCTTTCACCTTCAATAGACCATGTGTTGATGTAGTAAGGAGCATCCTTGAAGTCAGGGTTAGTGTCCCAAGCAGAGAGGAGGTAGTTGTCCACATTGATGGCAGCATGCCAGCCAGTCACAACTGTTGGGTCTTGCAGAGCATTAGCCTCTTCGCTGGTGAGTGTACCTGCCTCATACTTGGCAGCCCACTGACCGTAATAATCCTCTTCAGCACCTGCTTTGACGAAGTTGTTAGCTTCAACAAATGCCTTCATCTTTGGCAATACGTTAGCTGCAGTCACTTGAGCCTCGCCTAGGTCGACAGCAGATGTGAGAGCTGCCTTAGCAGCTTCGGCAGCGTCTGCGGTCTCTACGCCTTCAGCACCAGCGATGGCTTCCTGGAGGGCAGACTTCACAGTGGCATTCTCCACCTGATTAACCAGACCTTCGGCCTGAGCCTTCAGAGCGGCTACTTCTGCGAAGAGAGCAGCGTTCTTCACCTGGTCTACAGAAGCGTCGGCACCATAGTAAGTGAGAGTGAAGTTGTCGAAAATCACCCAAAGCTTGGTGTTTACTTCCAACTTCGCACCAATTGTGAGTGTTCCATTTTCTGGTACCTGTACGAAGACAGGGTCGAGGGCATATTTGCCAGCGGAGAATGCAGCAGAAGCTGCGCTCATGTCATTCTCCGTGCCCGTTCTTTCTGTAATGAGAGAAGTCTCGTCGTTAGCAAAGATAACAGGCAGATTCTCTGTGTCAGAACCATCCTGACGGAAGAAACCTTGTGCCTTCAGCTCATACACACCTGCAGGTGCGCCAGCGAGTTCCTGGCTGATGTTGAACTCACGCTGGAAAGACTCTGCACAGTTATTGGTGTTGTTACCACCAGACATATTGTTGACACCAGTCTGAGTCCACTTGCTGGCGTAACGGTTGTTACGTCCGAAGTTGTGGTCCTCAATGAGGAAGGTGGCATCGATAGGATCATCTACCGTAGCTGTTGAGAGGCCAGCCTTGGCATCTTCCAGCGATACAATCGCCCAAACGGCATTCTCGCTGTCGGCAGCCAGGTTCTTTCCCAAAATGGTGGATGTGCCATCCCAACCGTAGTAGTTGGTGCCATTGGCAATGGTGTAGCCATAGTAGGGCTGAGTCTCTTCCTCATCCAGATAGCCGAGAGGCTCTTCAATGCGAGAGATGGTCAACTCTACAGGATTTCCATTGTCCATGTAGTCACCGTTGAAGTAGTACTGCGTACCACCATTGTTCACCTGTGACTCGAGGTGGTAGGTACCTGCCCACACTTCCTGTGCGTTATCACCTTCACCCACCGTCTTCATGACGGGAACGAATTTCACGTATTCAGCATTTGGAACCAGCGAGGCTCGTGTGCCCCAATCGTTTCCAGCTCCCCAATACTTTTCAGAAGCCACGTTCATCACGAGGTACTTCTGATAAGAGAATTCTGGTTCTTTTGCTTTGGCCCATTGAGCAGCCTGAGCATCAGCAAGAGCCTGCTCGGCAGCAGCCTTGGCGGCAGCGATAGCAGCGGCATTGGCCTCTGCATCAGCTACAGCTGTACCAGCCTGGTAAGAAGCATCAACGGCAGCAGCAGCGTCATCGATAGCCTGCTGTGCAGCAGCGATAGCAGCGGCAGCATCAGCCTGGACATCGTCATCCATTTCTGCGATGGCCATCTTGGCATCGTCGAGTGCCTTCTGGGCATCAGCCACAGCGGCCACGTCCTTTTCGTTCTGTGCCTTGTTGGCGGCAGCAGCAGCCTGTGCCTCCTCATAAGCCTGCTGAGCGGCAGCAGCGTCAGTGCCCACCTGCTCGGCAGCAGCCTTGGCGGCAGCGATGGCAGCGGCATTGGCCTCTGCATCAGCTACAGCTGTACCACCCTGGAAAGAAGCGTCAGCGGCAGCAGCAGCGTCATCGATAGCCTGCTGTGCAGCAGTGATAGCAGCGGCAGCACCAGCCTGAACCTCGTCAGCATATCCAGCGATGGCCGTCTTGGCATCGTCGAGTGCCTTCTGGGCATCAGCCACAGCAGCCACGTCCTTTTCGTTCTGTGCCTTGTTGGCGGCAGCAGCCTCGTAAGCCTGCTGAGCGGCAGCAGCGTCAGTGAGCATAGTGCTGATGGCATCCTCCACAGCTTTCACTGCGGCAGCATCAAGTGTACTCTCATCAGTGAGGGCGAAAGCCGCATGCTGTGCATCAAGCGCGCTCTGGAGCGCATCAATCTTTTCTTGGATAGCCTCAGCATCATCGCTGAAGTCAGCAGCCACATCGGCAGCCTGCTCAGCCACCTGATTGATGGCAGCGTCAAGTTTCTCCTGCAGAGCGGCAATTTCACCCGAGAGTTTTTCGTATGCAGTCTGATCAATCGCAGCCAGGTTCGTCACGGAAACAGTGACAACGTCTTCCAGATCGAAAGCATTGGCGTATGGGTCAGCAACCGTCAAGCCGTTCAACGTAATCGTAGTGTTACGAGCCAAAGCTTCAGTGGCCTTGACTGTAAAAGAGAAGAATGTACCTGAACCTGTTCCAAACACAGTGTTTGTGGCAGAGGAGAGCGCAAACTTGTAAGTTGGAGCGCTCGCACCATCAGGGAAACTGAATGCCGCATCGAAAGGTATGCGGTCAGAGTAGTCGAACAAGCCATCGGAACCATTCACCAATTCCAGTCCTGCTGGCAGAGTGAGCGTACCTTCCAATCCACAAAGTTTGGCTGTGTTCTCTAATGTAATGTTCACTTGGAACGTATTTCCTGGAGTAATGTCATAGCTGTTGGTCTCGACGCCAAACACTGCGGTTCCGTCGAGTTTCACCTCTTTGGTGACTGTCACACTGAAATCGGCAGGTTTGATGGGCGTTTCGTCCGCTGCTGTCATTTCGATGTCAAACACCCGAATGGTGGACGTGCTGGCCAATGCGCCCGAAGCCTTGATGGTCAGCTCAAACATGGCACCCGAATTGCCCTTCACTCCAACGGCGTTTGTGGAGGCCAGCATAACTCTATATTTGCCACCTCCATTGTTGTTCGCCTGTACACTTTGACCTCTACCCATACGGTCTTGAACACCTTTGACTGCAGTGACTTCTAGTCCTGCGGGGAGAGCGATGTCCATCTGGATGAACTTGATGCCCACCTCATTATCGAGGTTGATAGCCACAGTCTTCTCTTCACCAGCCATGAAGGACTGGTTCTCCATGCTTAGTGTAGCCTGAGCATTAGCAGTGGAGAAACCCACCATCCACAGGAGGAAGAAGGTCAAACGTGAAATCATAGTTTTCATATCATTTCTCATAAGTTAGTAAAATTTAATGCAGTAAAATCAAAAGAGGTGTGCGTGGCATGCCGCGTGGAACATGCCACGCACAGACTCCTAAACTCAGTTTTCTCTTACTTGACGTAAACCTTCTTAGTAGAGCCGTCTTCACCCTTGATGATGTTGAAGCCCTTCATAATCTTGTTCTTCAAGCGTCCGCTATAGTCGTAGACCTTACCCAAGAACGAGCGCTTGGTTCCTACGCCTGCAATTTCAGTAGCTTCGCTTTCGGCGATAACGAACTCACGAGTATTGGCCTGAGCATTAGAGAAGACGATCTCCTTGAATTCAATGCCTTCACCCTTGTAGTTCTCTCCGGTCTTCACGTCAATGTAAACAACTGCTCCCTCTTCGCCAGTGATGGCCTTGTTGAAGACAGAGCTTATCACTACGCGGTATGCACCGTCCACATTGCCAGTAGCCAGGCCGTGACCTGCTGCACGTTCGCCAAGCGAAGTCTTCACGATGCTCAGTCCATTTGGCAGGACGATGTCCATCTGAGCGCTCACATAGGAAGACTCGTTGTTGAGCACGAGGGCGTAGCGAGTGACT
The DNA here is from genome assembly GCA_017448965.1 of Bacteroidaceae bacterium. Classification (GTDB taxonomy): domain Bacteria; phylum Bacteroidota; class Bacteroidia; order Bacteroidales; family Bacteroidaceae; genus Minthosoma. The sequence goes on from JAFSKK010000046.1 coordinate 22,443, forward strand.
CCGTTACCCAAGTCGGCGCTTTCCACACTGACAGCATCGTTGTCTGAGCTTACGCCATTACGTTCCTTAGCCAGACTTGGTGCAGTGTTGATGTCACCTGTAAGGATGAGGTTGACAAGAGCCACAGCATCACCAATATTGATCTTGCCGTCGCCATTGATGTCAAGCTTATCAAACTCTGGCGTTCCATATTCTGGCTTCTCAGAGTTACCAATGATGTAGTTGATGAGAGCAGAATAGTCGGATACAGAAACCTTACCATCACCAGTAATGTCACCCAGCTTACCCTCTGCAATCAGAGTGCTCAGCAGGTCGATACTTGCCTGAATTCCAGCGATCTCCTCACGAACATTATCGAGTTCATCAACAATCTGTCCATCGTTGTACAGTTGATCTATATTATCGTACAAATCGTTAATAGCCATCCAGATTTCATCGTTCGCGTTATAGATTTCGTCAAGCACGTCAGCCGAATAGTCTTCCTCGCGTACAAGAGTCTGCATAGCAACGACACGATTGTTATCCAGTTCGTCGGTCAAATAGAAAGCTTCGTCACGAGCAGCGTTCAACTTACCTTCGTTGATATAGTTGGTGCAGTTGTCCGTCCATTCATTATAATCATCATTCTCCCAATCCGCTGTAAGCTCAACATTGTCGTATGCATCCTGAACAAGCTCTCTCAGATTGTCAATGTAGTCTTGAGCGGACTCGAAGCTGAAGTAGTCTTCAGAGTTGACGGTTTCATAAGCATCAACCAGAGCCTTGGCATCGTCAAGTTGCTGCTGCAAATCATCGATTGCCGCAGTAAGTTCAGCAAACTTGTCATTATTAGCATCAAACATCTCTTGCTTCTCTTGAGCCTCTTCGATGAGATCATCAAGATAGGCATCAAATGCTATGAGCAAACCTTCAATGCGGTCTCTGTTGTAGACAATTGTGCCAGCCTCTTCAGCCTTGGTGATTTGCTCACGGATACCGCCAAGTGTCTTGTTGAGGGCTGGGATAATTTCGCCAAGATCCATAGCAGCCTTAACCTCATCACTGCTTCCGTCCAGCGTTTCAATCTTTTCTCCAACCTCATCGGCCTGAGCCTGCAGTGCTGCAACCAATTCAGCCTGAGCCTGCTGTGCCTCCTCAGAGTCATCCAGTTCGGCAATCATGCTATACAGTTCGCTTACCTGAGCTTCCAGTTCAGCCAGAATCTCACCTGCATCGTCTGCATTCAGATCGTCTGGGATATTAGCTTCAACTTCGTCGATGCCGCTCTTCAGTGCCTCGATGTCGTCAGCAAGCTCTTCTTGGTCGTTGTATGCAGCGAGGTTGGTGTAGAGCTTCTTGAGATCGGCCAAAGCTTCCACGAGGTGTGCCTTTTCTCCTTCCTTTGCTCTTCTATATAGAGATGAAATGCTCCTCATGATGCTTCGAATCTCTGAGCTAGAAGTATTGTTGGGATCCACCTCATCGATGCTTCCTTGGGCTTCATCAAATAGAACACTAAAGATGAATCCATTGTAGAATTGGTCAACAATCCCCTTCGTATTGTCAAGGTATTCCTGAACCTCAGCAAGGTAGGTAGTAGCATGTTCAACAGATGCCACTTTGTGCTGAACACCACGTTTAGCTTCACGATAGTTTATCAACAGTTCTTCCACCTCGCCGTATGCATCTGCGTGGGCATTCTTGGCGGTCTTTGCTGCATCAAGAACATTCTGTGCCTCAACAAGATAGTCATTGATAGCACCTTCGAATTCGGCAATGAATTCAGCCTTTGTTGTGTAGGTTTTCTCATCCAGATCGGCCAGTATCGCGAGATAGGCTTCACTATCCTCAACCTTCTGGTCAATCTTGGCTTGGAGATCCTTCACAGCCGCAGCGCTCTTGTCGTTATTGAGCATCTCATCAATGCCATTCTCCAAAGTGTTGAGCACATCGTCGAGTGCCACCACATCCTTGGCCTCCACGTAAGACTTACCCTTGGCAATCAGATCCTCCACATCCTTGAATGCGTCTTCCTGTGCCTCAGGAGAATAGCCTGCGATGGCCTCCTTCGCTTCATTAAGAGCTGTCTCAAAGCCATCGAAGCTGACACCGTTGAGAACGACAGCCGCCTTGAATACTTCTTCGTATTCCTTAATTTCATTAGCCAGTGCGATAGCCTTGTTCAGGAAGGAATCATCGTTAGTACCCTGCTCTGGGCCGAAGTCGAAGAGGTCAGGACTGATGGTTTCACCATACGCAGCAGTTCCTTCGCTCAAGAGAGCCTGGATCTGCGTTGGGAATTCATAAAGATCCTCCGTCAAACCACCCGTAGCGGCCGCAATGGCAGCCTGAAGTGCAGGATTCTCCACATTAGCGTATGCATCCTGTGTCTTTACAGCCTTTGTGAATGCCTTTTCAGCCTCTGAAATAGCACCGGTGAAGGACTTGTATCGAGCCTCATTCTCTGCAGCAATCTGATCGCTGTATTCATCGTTGCTCCAGCGGCCATAAACTGCGTTGATTTCACTCTTAATGCTTGCACCCTCTGCGGTGATTCCAGTGTTCTGTTCTACAGATTCACCTGCTGCGTATGCTTCCTCGATAGCATCTTCGAGTTCACCGATTGTTGGTTCAATGTTTGCGAGCTGATCCAGCCAATCGCCTGGTTCATCAAGATTTGCATTGCCAGCTTCAATTTCTGCATATACTTCGTCGTAGAGGTCGCGGAGAGGTTGGATGGTTGCCATCTGAGCCTCGTATGTAGCCTGGTTGGCGGCAGCGTCACCGTCCACCTTCTTCACAGCAGTTAGGAGTTTGTCAATGGCACCTGCATCTGCATTCTTCTTGGCCACAGCCTCACCATCGTTGTAGTGATCGCCAATGGTTGCCTGCAAAGCAGCGAACTCGGTCTTGTAGCCATCGAGTTTGTCAAGATAGAGTTGGATAGGACCACCTGTGAGACCTGCCTCCTGCTTGGCGAGTTCAGTTTCCACCTTGGTGCATTTGCCAAGGAGATCCTGATAAGCATCGTAGTTAGCCTGAGCGGCTTCGACAGAAGCCTGCACAGCTGCAATGGCAGCATCGAGAGCCTCAACATCTGCCGCATAGCTGTCTGCCGTAAGCGCCTTGTTGCCGTATGCAGTCTCGATGTCCTCAGCCAGTTTGGCGAGTGCGGTCTGCACATCGCTTCCTGGCGCAAAACCATTTTCCAATGCCTCTCTTGTATAGTCATCAGTCGGGTCAGCGAGTTCGATGTCGCCATTATTAGCCACCAATGTCTGTTTCTCGGTCAAGACATCTTGGGCTGCAGCATAGTTCACTTCGAGTGTCTGAACAGCCTCGATAGCTGCCTTCACTTCTGCAATCTTTGCTCTGATGGCCTGGATGTCGTCAGACTCCTCAGCGTAATCAGCCTCCTCCAGGGTTTCAGCAGCACGTGCAGCAGCAATCTTTTCCTCAAGTGCGTTGATCAGAGCAGAAACACTTCCTCCGTCTAGGGCGAAGCCTGCTTCAGCAATTTCCATAGCTGAGGGATAGAGGTCTGGATCATTTTGTGCAGCATCAAGTTCGTCTGCCACTTCACCTCTCAGACCTGCAATCACTTCATCGGCTGCAGCCTTGTAGCCTTTCTGTGCCTGTACCCTACCAGCTATTTCCTCGGCGTTAGCCTTGGCTGTAGCAATGTCAGCAAGCACATTTTCAGCCTTGTCGATGAGCGCCTTAAGTTCCTCACCTGCTGCAAGGTTTTCCTCCAAATCAGCGTCATTAGCCTCAGCGGGATAATTGGCTTTATACTCGGCAATTACATTCACATAGTTTGTGATGGCTTCTGCGGTGATGGCTTGGAATTCGCCATCTGCACCCATATAGTCTGCAGCGCTCAAACCGAGGTCTGTTTCCGCATCTTCCAAGAAGTCCTTATAGTCATCGTATGCTTCCTGTACAGCAGTAGCCTTTGTGTCGGCGTCACCCTGCATGATGCCACGATATGACCATGCATTATCAACTGAGTATTGATGCTCGCGCGCAGCAGCTCGTTCAGCCAAAGAGTTAATGTCATTAAGGGTTTTTACATAATCCCAATCAAGGGCCGCAACCGCATCCCAGTGCTCAGTGCCAGACAACTCTTTTGTAGCATTGAGTTCATCCACTACTCCATTAATCGTATTCCAGAGATTTTGGATTTCACCTTCAAATTCAGAATAAACCTTGTATTCCTTTATGACATTTTCAACCTCTTGAAGTCTATCGATACGACTTACGATATCAGCTGTAGCATTATCATGATTCCCATAGAGGTGATCGTAAATCAGCATGAACCTCGCCTGAGCATCTGTAGCCCTCTCAACGATCACGTTAATCTTCTCACTTTGCGGAAGAACTGCAGCGCGGATAGCTGCATAATCATCGAATCCATCCACCTCTTCACCCTGCAGCATTTGATCAGCATAACCAATCAAAGGAGTGAGTGCTTCATTCACCTCATCCACATAAGACTGTACAAATTGAGATGTTGGATATACTTCTGTGTCAGAAGCCTGAACATCGCTATACGCTTTGTTCAACTGAGCCTGTGCAGCTTTAACGGTTGCAACGGTTCTAGCATAATCACTGGCACCGCCCAGCAGACCCTTAAATTCATCAAGCAATTCCTGAGTCTCGCCAACGGCTGCATCATAATCAGTAGCAAGAATTGTCTCATCAGCGTCATTGTCTGTATTGAACAATGCAATGAGTTCATTGATCTTCTCCTGAACATTCTGACGAGTAGGATCAAGTTTTGCCTCAACAGCACTTACCTGTGCCTCGTCTTCTGTTGGAAGAACTGCAGATGCTTCTGATATCTGAACGATGTGCCAGTTGGTACCAGCCTTATCTTTACCTATACCTACCACCATTCGTCCGTCTTGGCCCACCTGAACTCCATCAAGCACCCCCTTGCTTACATTTCCGAACATAGTTGTAATGTAAGCAGGAATAAACTTCTTAACTGTGCCTTCTGAAGTTTCTGCAAACAGATAAGCCACATCCATATCCCCATCTTTTACATCAGATGCAAAGCCACGACCTGATGTGTATGCAGCATTACCATAAAGAACGATACGATAGGTACCTGGAGCAAGGCCTTCTATCGTTTGGCTCATCACCGCACCTGTGTTTTCTACAGTTGAAACATAATGCTCCACAAGAAGTTGTTCTCCTCCATCTGGAGTTGGCACCTTTCTATAGTTTGTCGCCCAGTCTGCATAGCCAGACGCTCCATCCCAATTTTCCTTATTGGCACCAAACTTTGTGGCGATATTAGTATCTGCATAAGCCGTCACCTTATTGCCATCCAGATCTTCCTGAATAGCAGTGGCTCTAGCGTAAACATCATCAATAGCGGCTGTCTTATTGTTCAGATCATCCACCACTTGCCCTGCCGTCTTGATGCCATCGATTTCTCCCTCGATTTCATCGTCGTCGGTCAGCGTGTAGTTGCTATGTGCGTTGTTGAGCTTCCTGAGAGCATCGTTGTTCGCGTTCACGAGGTCGTTCAACTCTGCAGATGCATTAGCTGCAACCTTCTCGTAGATGGTGCCATAGGGTTCAACCTCGGTAGCACCAATTCCTGCGACAGTCGTTTGTGCATCTGTACAAGCCTCCTTGGCTGCATCAATCTTTGCCCTCAGTTGAACATACTTCTCATAGCTGATTGCTGATTGCTCAGCTTTCTCTTGCATTGCTGCGATATCGTCTTTCAGTTCGCCGTAGAGGTCATCGTCAGTGCCATCAAAGCCTTCCACTTTTTCCTGAAGAGCGTCAGCCTCTCCAGTCAAGCCTTCCTTGTGGCTGTCCAGTTCGTTCAAGCCACCGATAGCATCCTTGGCCTCATCGAGCAAATCCTGAACCTCGTCCACCTTGATACCTGCAGTCTCTTCGGCAGCGAACTCCTCGAGTTCTGCAATCTCTTTGGCGATTTTCCAATTATCTTGTGCCTCGTCGAACTTGTTCTCTTTGTAGGCAGCGTAGGTCTCTTCAATGCCGTCGATCTCATCCTGAATCTCGGCAGCCTTAGCTATGCTCTCAACAGCTCGGGGATCCAGATTATCAGTAACAGCATCGAGCAATTCCTGAAGAGTCTGCTTTGCCTCATCAAAGTCATAGCTCAATTCGATGTTTGCGCTCTTGAACGCATAGAGGTTGCCCTGCTCACTCGAGAAAGCGACGGTCACATCCCCTGCTGTGGCGAGTTCGAACTCAATGGACACCTGAGCGGTCTCCACTTCGAAACTCTTCGACTGGCCAGCCACCGTCACGGTCACTTTGTCGCCGTCTTTCACCCAGAGGTGTGTAATGTTCAGTACATACTTGCCTTTCGCGAGGCCTGCCACCGTTTGTGATGCGGTCTTACCTTCGTTAGACACCACCATCATTTCGGTTTGGCCTTCAGGAGTGGCTTGACTGGTGTTAGTCCAGTCTCCATTGGGAATGCTCTGTGCTTCTGGAGTCGCAACAGCAGCAGTTGCTATCGCTGGAAAAGCGGATAGCGCCACAAATGAGTAAACAATTTTGGATTTCATAATTGTTTGATTTTGGTTAATAAAATTGATTTCTGTTAATAAAAGATTGCTATAATAATATATAATGTGTATTTAGTCTTGTTGGTTGTTTAGGTCATATGTCAGGTGTCGGTTTTGGTTGATCTTCAAGAAGAGAAGACAGGGGTCTTCGCCTCTCTTTTCACGTTTTTATACATTTTTGGTGGCAAATTTACGAAGATTTTACACTCCTTAACCTTAAAAACTGATGCCTAAGAGTCCATACTTTTGTTGCTGATTGCGCCCAAAAGTATTGGTGACCTATGTGTTTTTCATCGTTCCTGCTAATTTGAAGAGGGGGTCCCATTACGAGCGGAGATGTGCTCTTGGTAGTCGGCAAAGAAGTCGTGCTTGAGGATGACGGAGATGCGCAGGAGCAGCTCCGTGTCAATGGTTGGCCGCTTGAAAATCTTGTAGATATTGGAGCGGTCGCAATAAAGTTTGCGGGCGAACCAACTGACGGTTCGCTCTTGCTGTTCAAGTTCTTGCTTGATGAGTTGTCCGATATGCAGGCTTAACTGCCTGCTGGTGTTCTGCTCGTCCATAGGGTGGCGATGGCAAACCAGCCGCACCCTGATACCGGCTCTGAGAGATAAGTTGATGAGAATGTGTTTCCACATAACAAAAGCGTGGGTGCATTACTTTGTTGCCCATTCCCACAACTTAGGGCTCTCGCATTGCCAATCACGTCAGGAATGAGCAACGCAGAAGCCCACGCGAACGATAATTAACACTACTTAGATGAAGTGCAGACACACAAAACGTGTGAGTGAACTCCGCAAGTAGGTATATATACGCCCACTGAGCATCTACTGTTGCTTTGTCTTTTTGACGTGATGACTTTTGAATTTGCGAGATTCTAAGCTGTCAAGAACAAAGCGTCAAGTAAACGCTTTCAATCATTATGTTTCCTGGCCCTTCCGTCGCTGCTTCTCTAATAGAAGTGCCTGATGAAAGTGCTATGAGTGTGCAAAGTTAAGTATTTCTAAGATAAAAAAGAATTTTCTTTCGACAAATGAGAAAATATTTGCGAGAGAAACCTTTCTTTGACATCTTTTTTCCGATTATGTAAATCTGTATCCAGAAGCCATGATGAATTATGTAAAGAAGGTGAGGGCGAAGTGCCAGATGACAATGCCTGCCGTAGTACTCACGTTGAGAGAATGTTTCGTGCCAAACTGGGGAATCTCAATGCATCCATCAGAGGCATCGACCACTTCTTGATGCACGCCCTTCACTTCATTGCCGAGGATGATGGCGTATTTTTTAACTTCTCTAACTTCTCTAACTTCTTTAACTTCTAACTGATTAAGCATCGTGGAGCCTTCGCATTGCTCGATGGAGAGGACGGTGTAACCCTGTTCTTTCAGCGACTGCACGGCCTCCATCGCTGTGTCGAAGTGTTTCCATGCCACGGTATCTTCGGCTCCGAGGGCGGTCTTGTGTATTTCAGGCTGGGGTGGTTGAGCGGTGATGCCGCATAGGTAGATGGCTTCCACACGGAAAGCATCGGCTGTGCGGAACACGCTGCCGACGTTGTACATGCTCCTCACATCGTCGAGCACAACGATGAGGGGCATCTTCTCCGACACACGAAACTCTTCCGCATTCATGCGTCCCATCTCTGTGATTTTCAGCTTTCTATTCCGCATGGGAAAAATGGTAAGTTGTAAATCGTCAAATGGTAAATATCATTACATTTGTCCGGATTCGATGAGCAAGATGGCTCTCTCGGTCAGTCGGTCGTCCACATCGGGGTCGTATTCTTTCTTGAGGCTGGCACCGAAGAGAGAGGCAAAGGCATTGTAGAAACCCGCCTTGAAGCCGCCCATATACTTCTTGATGAGTTCGTAGCCAGTCATGTCGCATTGGCGGTCAATCAGTTTGATGAGGAGTTTTCCCTGGGCAAAAGTGAGCTTCTTCAGCCTTGGATAATATTCTGCCTTGAGGTCTTTCTCAGCTTGTTTCAGATAGGCATCCTTCTCCTTTTTGGTGGGCAGCGAATCCATGTGAGCGATGGTGCGGTCAACCGTCCGTCGAATCTCGCAAGCGATGGGATACACCTTCTTGATGTTGTTGGCCACCTTGTAGTATTTCTTCGCCTGCGCCTGATTCTTGAAGACCAGTTTCTGGAACACGTAGTAGTCGGCAAACATGAAACTGGGAATCATCTCTCCCTCATACTCCACCATCCCTGTGTAGTACATGCCGTGAGAGAACACAGGCTCTCCCGTCATCATACGATCCATCTCGGCATCGGCTTTCACTTCCTGTGCCTTACAGATCTGCGACATCATCGTACCAACGACTGTCAACAGGAATAAGATGTGTAAACGGTTCTTTTTCAATGTCTCAACTTGCTAAAAGGAACAACACCTCTTCGAATCGGCTGCAAAATTAGCAAGAAATCCCCACTCTTGTTTCTTTTTCAGTTTTTATAACACTGATTTTTAAGTTTTTTCACTATCAGCCAAGATTTTCCTGCACAAATCATCTCCAATTCTTGCCAATGCAGCCCCTGTTGGGCTCCTTTTCCGGCACTTCCACACCCTCCGCTGAGGAAGTCCGTATGCCTCGCCATCCCCTCTTCCACAGCCTCAAAACCGACGTCGTCGACATCGATTGGTCGACATCGACGACATCGGTTAACCGACATCGACGACGTCGGTTTTGAGGCAGTGAAAGTGCCCTCATGGGGGTAGTGACGTTAGAGAAGTGGAGTTTCTTCGTAAGGGGGAGGGATGGCGGTTGGTGACAAGAAAAGATGGATTATCAAGGTGAGGAAGTTTTGCGAAAAGGAAAAAAAACTGTTCGTTCATTTGGTGAAAGGGAAGAAAAAGTGTTACCTTTGTAGGCAAATGTGTTCTAATCAGAAAAACAATGACAATCATATAATCAACTACTATGAATAGAAACAAGAAACAATGGACAGTGAACATCGGAATCCTCCGACAGTTCATGCTGCTGTGCCTGATGGCGCTGTTGCCGCAAACGGCGTGGACGAGAGACTGGATTCTCGACGATGGTTATTTCAAAGCCATCGCCTACAGCGACCACGTGCGCTTCGAGGTGCTGCTGTGCGACCTCTACGGGAAGAACACCTACAGTAAGGGTGGTTACATCTATGCCTCCGGCAAGGGTAGCGACACCTCCCACCACAAACTCATCTACCTGGAGTATGACTACGACGACGATGACAAGGACTCCAACCCCACGGCGGACGTCAAGGCCTATGTTGTCTGTGAAGGCGCCAAGGCGTTCTTCGACACCGGCGATGAGATTCCTACCAGCGAGAAGACCTTCTCGCTGAAAAAGTGGAGCAGCGACAAGGACTACCTCACTGCCTATATCGACTTCTACTACCCAGCCGAATTGGCAGGTGTGACGTGGAACGTACATTACAACTACGACCACTCCAACGGCAGCCACCACTGGATGACGATGAACGAGAACTGTGAGTTCCGGTCGTCGTTGGGACTCTCTACCTTCGATGCGAGCGACTATACCTGCGAGCGCACCAGCCCTGACAAGATTAAGTTCACCGTGCCTTCGCTGCCCACCATTTCCGGTAAGATGAACAAGGTGCGCGAGCGCTTCTGCAGCTACGACGTGGCCTACACCTTCACCAAGCAGGACGGCACTACGCAGGTTGTCAACGCTGCCTTCGAGTGTGTGGAGAGCGAGAAGAAGTCCTTCGAGACCACGATTCCTATCGAGATGGGCAACCCCAAGCAGATAGACGTGAACATCTCGGCACGGCAGGGTGTGAAAGACGCTACCGGCATTTTCTGGGACCACAACGACCATTTCAACAAGCCCAAATATTTCAAGATGATACCCCAGAGCAGCGGTCTTGCCGCCGACTACCGGCAGTTCGACAAAGCTGCCGACCTCACCTGGTCACAGCCCGTCGATGCTGACACCTATCTTGAATGTACGCCCTACGTCTATCGCATAGAGACCGACGAGCGGGGCAACAAGCTCTCCGGACAGTCGTGGCGTAAGTGCGACGCCGTTGACTGGGAGAAGAACAAGACATCGCTGAGTTACAGCGACGACGGTGTGCCCTTGGGTCACTACTATCAATATATGGTGCTCAACGTGCCTGACGACTGGATCAACAAGAGCATTACCAGCATGACCCTCAGCAACATCACCGACGACCTTATCAGTCGCCTTGGCGGACATACAGGCGGAGTGCTGAGCACCATACCTGAGATGAGCATCTACGACCTGAAGCAGGACACCACCGTCACCGACAAGGTGCGGCTCACGTGGAAATACTCGCGGGTGCCTGTCGATGGCTCCACGGTGAAGTTCAATGTGCTGCGAAGAACTACCGAGAAAGGACAGTGGGCCGACTACGGACAGCCCATCAATGCCGACGCCAACCCCAGTGCCGGCACCGAGGTGGAAGTGATAGACGAGAGTCTGCCGAACGTCACCACGCGCTATAGTTATAAGGTGCAGCTGACCATCGACGATAAATACACCTTCAAGAGCAACGAGGTGACCGCCGGTCTGCTGCGAGGCACCCAGCTGAAGGACTTCGAGGCCACCAAGGGTGTGCACGAAAAGGCCGTAACCCTGACGTGGCGTGCCAGCCGGGCAGGTACCGACGATGACCTCTACGTCATCAAGCGACGCTACGTGGATAGCGGCGAAGACTTCCAGCAGATAGCCTCGCCGAGCGGCAAGACCGATTTGTTAAGTTACACCGATGACACCGCAAAACCGGGCTACTTCTACGAGTACAAGTTAGAGGTGTATAGCGGCAACGTGCTGCAGAACGTGCTCTACGACGTGGGCTACACGCAGTCGCGCGGTAAGGTCAGTGGAACGGTCAATTTCAGATCAGAGTCCAATGCCACCACTCCTGTGGAGGATGTGCGCATCACGCTGCAATCCCTCGACACGGGTGTAGGCAACACCATGACGGGCCACTCCATGCGTGTCGATGGTGCCTCGACGGGTATCCAGTGGCAGGCCGACAGTGCCCAGATAGCCAAGGTCTTCGGCCCCGACAAGGACTACACCGTGCAGATGTTCGTGCGTCCCGACACCTTGCTCAGCGAGGGAGCCGTCATCGGCGAGATTCCAGGTGAGGGAAGGCTTGTGGTAGGAAAGCAGAAGGATGGTGACTATGAACTGATGCTCCAGAAGGTGACAGGCTATGTAGAGCCTGTTAAGGTAGCGCCCACATTACCCGCTTCAACTAAGACGACAAATCTTTCCACCCTTACGGGTGACTATACGGCAGAAAACGGCGAAACCCTCACCGGCAAGCTGAGCGGCAACTACAAGATTTCAGTTGCTGATGGCGCTACCGTTTATATTAAAGATGTGACCATCGACGGTAGAGCCAATACCGATAATTACGATACCACATGGGCTGGTATCACCTGTATGGGTGATGCCACCATTGTACTGGAAGGCGAGAATTTCGTCACAGGATTTTTTGGAGACTACGCGGGAATTGAGATTGGCGAGGGAAAGACACTTACCATCAAAGGAACAGGTACGCTGACAGCAGCAGCCAATCGCTACGCCGCTGGTATTGGAGCCAGCTTTTTTGGAGCAAGTGGCAATATAATTATCGAAGGAGGGACTATCAATGCCACAGGAGGTCTTGCTGGCAATACGTCGATGGGAAATCCAGGTTCGGGAATCGGTGGCGCGGCATCTAATAGCCAGTTGGTAACCTGTGGAGACATTATGATTAGCGGTGGTACAATCAATGCTGTGACAAATTCCCATTATAGCTCGGCTATCGGTGGTTATCTTTGGGGTGGTACCGTTGGCACTATAACCATTACAAACACTGTCAGCAAAGTGACGGCATCAGGACAGGTTTATTCCATTAATCCGGATGGGAAACTGAGGAAAGGCGGTACAGTAACCATTGGCGGGACGGTATATTGGGATGGTTCGGCCTATCAGAACGACGGAGCCAACTATTTATCACAAAACCCGTTAACTTATACCGGCGATGGCTCTTGGATTACTACATTTAAACATGAAAAATATGGATACACAATTCCAGGGCGTTGTACATACGGCACTGCCACTGCTACTGGTTTGACACTTTCTTCCAACACCTACTCCCTGCTGACAGTGAGCAGGACGGGCGACAACCTTCAGTTCCAGGTGGATGACGGTGAAGCAAAGACGCTGACCGCCACCAAGTATAAGTATTTGGCTCCTTTCTCCGTAGGTGGTGCCGACAGCGTCAAGACGGCCCAGGCCTTCAAGGGCTACCTCTCCGAGGTGCGCGTATGGGCCAATGCACTATCTGACAAGGAGAAGGCGAGCTGCAACGACCGCGTGCTGAGCGGTCGCGAGAGTGGGCTGAAACTCTACTGGCCGTTGGACGAGGGTATGGACCGCTATGCCTTCGACGCCTCCTACGCCAGCGACCAGCCCAACGGCCGCCACGCTACGGTAGGTGGTAACATCACCTCATCGACCATTCTGCCTGCCAAGGAACAATTGTCGCGCTACGGCCTGACCAACAAGGAGGGCTACTACGAGATAAACAGCGTACCCTACGTAGGCAGCGGCACCACCTACACTGTGACACCTTCGAAGGGCATCCATGAGTTCGACCCTGTGTCGAAGACTTGCAACATCGGCAACGGCTCGCTGAACTTCAACGGCTACGACTTCACCGACAAGTCGTCGTTCCCCATGCGCGGTAAGGTGACCTACCAATATACCGATATCCCTGTGGACAGTGTGCAGTTCAAGATCGACGGCGTGCTGAAGCAGAACATGACCGACTCGAACGGTGAGTACGAACTCAACGTGCCCATTGGCAACCACCGCATCGAGGCATACCGCCAGGGCCACCGCCTGACAGGATTCCCCCTCGGCGGCGGCACCTACGAATTCAAGAGGGCGGAGACGGTGAACTTTGTCGATTCCACACTGGTGAACGTCACTGGACGTATCAACGGCGGCGCCTCCGACAAGAACGCACCGATAGGCTTCAAGCAGAGCGTGAACCGCATCGGCCAAGCCACCATCAAACTGAGCTTAGGCAAGGAGAGCAATTGCTCGTTCAACTATGTGGTTGACAGTCACGGCGATGGCAGCTACGGCACCACCGACATCCCCGTAGCCTCTGCCTCATCGAACATCAACAGCACCGCCTGGCGCTCGGGTACCACGCACGAAGACTATACCAGCCAGGGCAATACACATTATATATATATAAAGACCGACCCGGAGACGGGCGAGTTCTCGGCTATGCTGCCACCGCTGCGCTACAAGGTGGAGAGCATCAGCTTTGCAGGCGACAAGGACAACATATACAACAACCAGTCTGTGTTTGCACAGAACCTGCCCGTGCTCGATGCCAGGAATGCCATCAAGGAGCGCATGAAGTGCGACACACTGGCGAACGGCAGCCAGAAGTATGAGTACAGCGCGAAGATGGTACGCCAGTATCGCAGCACACCGACCATCCACGTGGCGCAGACGGGTCTGCGCGAAGGAGTGTTCGGCGAGAAGCGCATCATGGTCACCAACCTTGACAACAGCACCGACACGGTGGATGTGCTCACGCTGACGTCAAGCAGCCACAGTTACCGCTTCAAGTACCCCATCTTCCGTCAGAACCGCTACTACAACTTCGGCATCGACGTGGCAGAGGAATACACCAACTGCGACACCGGTGAGGAGTTCCAAGAGATACCTACCGACGCCACCGTACGCATCATCAACGACGCCAGCTCCACCACCACAGTGTTTGGTTCGAGTGCCACCATCAACAACGAACAGATCGAGATGGGCTTGCCCTACCAGACCATGCAGGTCAACGTGAAGCCCAATGAGAAAGGACACATCGACTACACCTTTGAAGCAGGTTGGCCCAACTTTGCCGAAGGACACCTGCTCAGCATGAGTATCTCGGTGCAGGTAGATGGGCGCACCACCGTGTGGCAGGCACCACAGCCTGAAAGTGCTCCGTTGGGTAGAACCGCCCTTGAGATGATTGTGCTGGGTAGCATCTCCACCGGTACCAACTTCATGACCGAAGGACCGCCAAGCGTCGATATGGTGCTGCGCCGTCCGCCAGGTTCCAGCTCGGTGGCAACGCTCGAAGACAAGACCATCACGTCGTTTGTGCATACGAATATAGAAACCACCGGAGGTGGCGGTGGCGGTGGAGCCTATATCAGCGAGGCTCCTACCATCGAGGTCATCAAGGGTGAAGCGTTTGGTATTGCCCTTTTAGAGAAGTCAACGGTCAAGGGCGTAATAGACCAGACGATCACGTACAATGAAACTTGGTCAGACGCAGTGGTGAACGGCACCGATACCGCCTACACTGTAGTAGAGGCGAAGGCCACACCCAACTACATGCAGTATGTCGATGAGCATGAGGCCTACGAACCAGAAGGCGGCGACACCTACATCGGCCGCTCCACGAACCTGCTGTTCAGCAAGGGCCGTCTGTTGGGTATCTTCAAGAATGGCGACGACTACGAGATAGGCGACAAGGAGGGTGTCACCGTAGGACAGCGGTTCAGCACCGCCTTCGTCTTTCCGCAGGCCTATATCCTGAACACGCTCATACCCGAATGGGAAGCCATCATCAAGAGTAAACTTCAAGAAGGCTATATCGAAGGCGACCATGCCGACACGCTCAACTGCCCGAGAATAAAAGGCAAGGTGATCTACTACACGAAGTACAAGCCCGGCGACGAGAAGTTCGGAACGGGCAATGCCGACTCCAACGTGTGGACTGCCGAGGAGATAGCCGCAGCAGGCGGATGTCCCAGCTACCGCATGATTAACGGCACGGGCAACCCTGTTGACGACGAGGTGCAGAACGCCATCATCCAGATCAAGACCTGGCGTGCACGCATTGCCGACAACGAACAGGAGAAGCTGGAAGCCATCGGCGGCGGTGCCACACTCCTGGATAACGTATCGTTTGCCAGTGGCACAAAGGTGAGCCGGTCAACCACCGTGCAGTATCAGTCAACCCAGGGAAAGACCCATACCACCGAACAATCCGTCAATTTTGAGACCCACTTGGGTGCCATGTGGAATAATGCCGGTGCCTACGCCATCATCAAGTTGACTGACACCGACGGTTCGTCAGAGCGGAACGACACTATCACGACGAAGACACGTACCGTTTCATGGACCATGAACGACAACGACTATCGCACCGCCCTGAGCGTGGATGTGTATGAGCCGAAGTCGAACTGGGGACCCATCTTCATCACCCGTGGCGGACAGACCGCCAACCCGTATGAGGGTGAGACACGCACGATGTTCTACCAGCCTGGCACGAAACTCAACGAGGCCACCATGCAGGTGGAGTTGCCTCAGCTGAAAGTGGATGGCTCGGCTGAGCTGACCGACATACCTACCGGTACGCAGGCACAGTTCAAGTTGGCGCTGACAAACATGAGCGAGACGAAGGACATCTGCACCTACGTGCTCGAAGTGAAGGAAAAGACGAACCCCAACGGTGCCATCCTGACCATCGACGGCAACATCCTGAGCAACGGCAAGGACGGACGCACCATCAAGATGAAGGGTGGCGAAACCATCTACAAGACGCTCATCGTGACGCAGAGCGACAAGAGCATTATCGACTACGATGACATCGTACTGGTGCTGAGGTCGCAGAACGATGCAACCATATCGAGCGAACCCGTGAAACTGCACGTACACTTCGTGCCCTCTTCATCGCCTGTTGACCTGAGTGTTGACCACACCGTGCTCAACAGTGCCTATCTGGAAGAACACGACGGCATCACCGCCACGATGTATAACCTGAACCGACAGGATGATAACTTGCAGGGATTGCGTCTGCGCTACCGTCGCAAGGGTACCGACAAGTGGAACCTGTACGGAAAGAAGCAGTGGACGACCATCCAGAAACTCATCGGCGACGACTACGAGGCAATGCCTAATGGTAATCAGATAACACGTAAGGTGACATTCGACGATGACGGTGTCTATGAGTTGCAGGCACAGACCTTCGGACTCTACGGCAACGAGAACAGCAGCGAGGAGGTGACCTACGAGAGCAATATCGTGGAGGTTGTTCAGGACACGCACGGCCCGCAACTGCTCGGCATGGTGAGTCCTGAGGACGGTCTGCTGACCATGAAGAATCTGAACAACATGCACCTGCGCTTCAACGAGCAGATGAACACGAACGCCCTCTCGAAGAGTGCCAACTTCCGCATCGAAGGTGGTTTGAACAATGTGGTGGCTGAAGAAGGCAGGGCTTATCCTGACGTGGCTGTACAACTGAACGGCGACAGCATAGAGACGGAGGCGATGTACGACCTGAGCAGCGGCGACTTCGCCTGCGATATGTGGTTCTACCGTCAGGGCGACGGCACCATCATCAGTCTCGGAACGGAGGACAACCTGCTGGCTCTATCCACCCACGACGGCGGCAAGCTGCAGGCCCGCGTGGGCAAGAAGAATGCCGTCTTCGATACGGGCAAGACACTGCCGAAGGACAAGTGGATGTATATGGCGCTGAACTACAAACGCAAGAGTGCTGACCATCCGAAGAACACCATCACCATGCTCTATTCCACAGCCGACGACAATCATCCTATCTACGTGGGAGAGAATGTGGAGGCCAACAACCTCGAGGGTCACGGCAGACTGAGCGTAGGTGGCGGCGGCATGAAGGGTATGGTCGGCCGACTGAGCATCTGGAACAGCGATGTGACGGCACAGGATCTTTACCTGAATCGCCAGAACCTGCGGGCAGCATACACGCCCGGACTGGTGGGCTACTGGAAGATGGACGAGGGTCACGGCACACAGGTGACCGATGTGGCCCGCTCGCGCCACATGCAGATGCCGGCTGAGAGCTGGTATATCAATAATGAGAACCGCGCCGCACACCTCGACGGCGAGCATGCCATGAAGGTGAATACAAGCACCTTCGCTACGAGCAACACCGACAACTTCGCCTACGAGATGTGGTTCCGTGGTACGGAGACCGACAACAAGACGCTTGCCACGCTGATGTCAGTAAGGAACAGTTCGACGGAGGAAAGGGAGGCTATCGACTCCACAACCGTCGTTGCTGACGGTGGCAATACGTTCCAAAGATATACCTACCGTAAGACCATCACCGATGTACATTCGATCATCGGCTTCGACAACGGCATCTTGAAACTGAAACTCCAGGAAGATAAGGCTTATCTGAAGGGTGCCGACGTTGACAGCACCAGCAGTAAGGTGACGACCGATGTGAAGCTGAGCGATAAGAGCTATCTGGACGGTCAGTGGCACCACTTGGCACTGAACGTGCGCCGTGGTACGAGTGCCATTGTCTATCTGGACGGGCAGGCGGTGAAGACACTGCCTGAGGCCAGTGTGCCAGGTATCAGCGCAACCTACCTTGTTGTGGGCGGCGAACTGAACGGTGACACGGAGTGCAACCACTTCAAGGGCGATGTGGATGAGGTGCGCATCTGGAATGCCGCACTTGACGGCGGGCTCATCAAGGATCGTATGTATGAGCGCATGGACAACAGCTATCCCGGACTGAAGGGTTACTTCCCCATGGAGAGCATCCACCGCACCGAACAAGGGAATATCATCACAGAGTTCTCCCTCGACCACTTTGGTGAGAGCAATTCACGTCTAACGATTGTGAGAGACTCCGTCGTTGTAGGCGAAGAGAAAGTGCCAGTGATCACACAGGCGGCCAACGCTCCTGCCCTGAAGCCTGGTTCTACGAAGCTGCGCTTAGACGATTCGGATTACGAATTCACCGCCTCTTCTGACGAGATATACTTCTCGTTCACGAAGAGTAGTACGCTGGCCAAGATGGACGACAACGATTTTGTGGCTACCGTCAGCTACATCAAGGATGAGCATGGCAACGAATCCCAACCTGTATCGTGGAAGTTCCACTGCGACTTCGCCTGCCTGAAGTGGATTCTCGAGGAGGATAACCTCTCCAAGCCGTGGAACGAGGTGATGGAGTGGCAGATGTATGTTGCCAACCAGACGGGTACGTCACAGAGCTTCGAACTGAGTGGTATGCCGACATGGCTGACTGTCGATAAGACGATAGGCACCATCACCGGCGACGGCGGCTATGTGACCTTCCGCTTAGGTACGGACGTGCCAGTAGGACGCCACACGGAGTATATCTACCTGACCGACCAACGGGGCATCCGCCGTGTGCTGAAGCTCAACCTGACGGTGACGGGTGACGTGCCTAACTGGACGGTCGATCCCGACCTCTACGAGAGCAACATGACGATGACCGGACAGATCTACATCAACGACAAGATTTGCGAGAACACCGACACGAAGATTGCTGCCTTCGACGACCTGGGACTCTGTCGCGGTGTGGCAAGTCCGAAGTATGTCACCACACGAGATGCGTACTACGTCGACATGATTCTCTATGGTGCATCGTCCACGGATCAGAGCACTGGCATCCGTAACCTGACCTTCAAGGTGTATGATGCCTCGACTGGTACCGTCCATCCGATGGTGGGTGTGACGATTCCCGACATGGAGCCTTCCCTGTTCTTGCAATATACCCCAGATGTCAACTATGGCTCCTACGATAAACCTGTCGTGCTCGACGTGGCCAATGCCTTGGAGCAGAAGATCTCGCTGTCGAGGGGCTGGACGTGGATGTCCATCTATGTGGAGCCAATCATAGAAAGTCTGGAATGGCAGTTGCCGAGGGATGTCAATATCCTGAAACGCTTCAAGAACATGAGGAATCAGGTGGACGGATTCTCCACCGTTGATAAGAACGGTAAAATTCTGGGTGAACTGACCACCTTGGAGCCTGGTAAGATGTACAAGATGCAACTCTCAACCAAGACGGATTTCGACCTCGTCGGCCTGGCACTGGATACGAAGAACCAGCCACAGATCATGCATCCGGGATACAACTGGATAGGCACACTGTCCAGCTCGGTGATGTCGGTGGCAGAGGCATTTGCCGAACTCGCACCCGAACCGGGCGACCGCGTGAAGAGCCGTACAGCGTTTGCCGAGTATAGCAATAAG
>JAFSKK010000047.1 GCA_017448965.1 Bacteroidaceae bacterium
AAAAAAGCCGTAAAAAAAGGCAGAATAAGCACATAGAAAACATGAGCCCATAAAAAGCAAATGGCGTGTAACTCATTGAGCTACACGCCATTTGATAGTGTTTTGTTATGTCTTTACTTATGCGTCTCATTTGACCTCCTCGAAGTCGGCGTCCTGGACATCGTCGGCACCGTTGGATTGGGTGCCTTCGTTGGGCTGGGCACCACCCTGGAAGCCTGCGCCTGGGCCTGCCTGCTGACCTGCTCCACCTGCGGCATACATCTTCTGGGATGCTGTCTGCATGGCCTTGTTGAGTCCTTCGATGGCTGCATCAATCTGGGCTACATCGCCGCTGTCCTTGGCCTTCTTGAGAGCTTCGATGGCAGAGTCGATGGCAGGTTTGTCATCGGCTGGCACTTTGTCAGCATTGTCCTTCAGGAAGTTCTCCGTCTGGAAGATCATGCTGTCAGCCTGATTCACCTTGTCGATGCGTTCGCGCTCCTTCTTGTCGGCATCTGCGTTGGCTTCTGCCTCAGCCTTCATGCGCTCGATTTCCTCCTTAGAGAGGCCTGAAGATGCCTCGATGCGAATTTCCTGTTCCTTGCCAGTTGCCTTATCCTTGGCAGACACCTTGAGGATACCGTTGGCGTCGATGTCGAAAGATACTTCGATCTGTGGAACACCACGACGTGCTGGTGCGATGCCTGTGAGGTTGAAGATACCAATCTGCTTGTTCTGGTTCGCCATTGGACGGTTACCCTGCAGCACGCGGATGGTCACCTCTGTCTGGTTGTCGGCAGCAGTTGAGAACACCTCTGTCTTCTTGCATGGGATGGTCGTGTTCGACTCAATCATGGTGGTCATCACCTGACCGAGTGTCTCGATACCCACATTCAGTGGAGTCACGTCGAGCAGCACGATGTCGCCCACACCTTCTTCCTTGTTGAGGATGGCACCCTGGATAGATGCACCCACTGCCACCACTTCGTCGGGGTTCACACCCTTTGATGGAGCCTTGCCGAAGTAGTTCTCCACGAGCTGCTGAACAGCTGGGATACGGCTTGAACCACCCACGAGGATTACCTCATCAATGTCTGAGGTAGAGATACCAGCATCCTTGATGGCAGCCTGGCAAGGAGCGAGACATGCCTGGATGAGGTTGTGAGCCAGCGACTCGAACTTAGCACGAGTCAGCGTAGTCACGAGGTGCTTTGGCACACCACCAGCTGCTGTGATGTAAGGCAGGTTGATCTCAGTAGAAGAGCTGCTTGAGAGTTCGATCTTAGCTTTCTCGGCTGCTTCCTTCAGACGCTGCATAGCCATTGGGTCGAGCGAGAGGTCAACACCCTCGTTGCTCTTGAAGTCGCTGACGAGCCAGTCGATAATCACCTGGTCGAAGTCGTCACCACCGAGGTGAGTGTCACCATTGGTAGAGAGCACCTCAAACACGCCGCCACCAAACTCAAGAATAGAGATATCGAAAGTACCACCACCAAGGTCGAACACAGCAATCTTCATGTCCTTGTTAGCCTTGTCAATACCGTATGCCAAAGCGGCTGCAGTAGGCTCGTTCACGATACGGCGAACGTTCAAGCCGGCAATCTGACCAGCCTCCTTGGTGGCCTGACGCTGAGAGTCGGAGAAGTAAGCAGGAACGGTGATGACAGCATCTGTCACTTCCTGTCCGAGATAGTCCTCTGCGGTCTTCTTCATCTTCTGCAGAATGATGGCAGAGATTTCCTGTGGGGTATATTTGCGACCCTCAATCTCCACACGAGGAGTGTTGTTGTCGCCCTTCACCACTGTGTAAGGAACGCGTGAAATCTCCTTCTGCACCTGGTCATAAGTCTCACCCATGAAACGCTTGATGGAGAACACGGTGTTCTTCGGGTTCGTGATAGCCTGACGCTTGGCAGGGTCACCCACCTTACGCTCGCCATCCTTTACAAAGCCAACCACTGAAGGAGTTGTGCGCTTGCCTTCGCTGTTAGCAATCACTACAGGCTCATTGCCTTCAAAAACTGACACGCAAGAGTTAGTCGTGCCAAGGTCGATACCAATAATCTTTCCCATAATCGTATTTGTTTTTAGTTTTTATTCTTTATTTATTAATAATGTATTGAAAACTGCCCTACACATAAACAGGCGCAGTCGATACATCACAAAGACAAAAGCCGTGCCAGCATTCCGATACTGACACGGTTTTCCGTTTCGACTGACGGGATACTGACAATGTGGCATTATTGGCATGACATCAAATGTCAATTTGGGCACGAACCATATAAAGCCTGCACAAAAATGGCTATTGCGGAACCCCTTAAACAGCAACGTCACAGACGTAATTACAGTAACGAGCGCAACGTAATTACGTCAACGACGCAAACGTAATTTAGTTTACGACGCTGCCGTAAAACCCCTCTGTCAGTCCCCCGCAAAGCCATGATGGGGGCAAAGTCATTTTGACCGCCAAATTAGCCAAATGCCAAATAAGAAATAAGAAAAAAATGCCCCCCTTATTATATTATAATAATATATAGGGATAGAAGTAAATGGATAGGAACTATATATAATATAATATAATAACCACCCCTTCACGCTTATTTGGCATTTGGCTTATTTGGCGTTTGGCATATTGGATAGATTCACCAATAAGTGACCCTTGCACCTCCTTTCTATGTTTTTCTTTCATTTTTCATCAAGTAATTTGGAGAATACCGGAAAGAATCACTACTTTTGCTACGTGCTTTGCAAAAGGCACAGACATTTTATTTGCTCAATCGCTACATTATGAACAACAACATTTCATTCCGTTTTCTGACTCTCTTTATGGTAGTAGCATTAAGTATCGGAGTCGCTTCTTGCAGCAAAGATGATGATGGTGAACCTTCTCTTTTAATTACAGAAGACATGCTAGCTGGAACATGGAAAGTGACGGCCATTCATGGCAATAATCCCTTTAGCGGATATCTTGCAGTGGGGGATGTGACCACATTTAGTGCAGGTGGAACATGCCAAGGGTTTCACTGGATGGAGAATTCCTATCGTATAAAAGGTGGTCGCCTATATACTTATTATGCCGAAACCAAAGAACCTATAGCGGTTTATACGCTTCTGTCGGAAGATGGAAGAAAGGTCACGATGAAGATGAACGGCACTTTAGATGAAGCGGCATTGACTTGTACATTGATTCTGGAAAGGGAAGAGTAATATTGCTTTTTAATCCTTCACCAGCATCTTTGCCCATTCGGGCAGGTCATCTGTTCCATTTCTCAAAACAAGTCTTCCACATGACAACGGAAGAAATCTTCTAATGGCATACCATCTGTGTCGACGACAAAGGCACGTTTGGGGTGGAACTTCTCTCCAACGGTTTTAAGCCCACTATTCATGCCACGACGACCACTTTTCACTTCTATTGCAACTGTTTCCCCTTGCCGTTGGATGATAAAATCAACCTCTTCGTCTTTCTCACGCCAATAAAACACACGATAATCACCTTCTTCTGCACCACCAAGCAAGTAGGCACCGACGGCAGACTCCACCCATCTACCCCAGACATCAGGATTGATGCGGTCTTTCTCATAGGCAGTCCCCTTATAAGCTGTCAACAAAGCATTGTTATATACTTGGTATTTAGGTATCGATTGGTATTTTCTTGCTTCATCATTCGCATATTTCTGCAATCCTGTCAACAAATTGCATTGATCGAGAATCGTCAGATATGAAGAGAGTGTTGTCACGTTGCCCGCATCTTGCAACTGCCCCAACAACTTTGTCAAAGAAAGGATTTCAGCAGAATACGAACATCCCAGCTCAAATAACCGTTTCATCAATGCAGGTTTGTAAATTGTAGAAGTCAGCATGACATCTTTCTCAATGGCAGGAGTCACAAGAGAATCTCTGACATATTTTCGCCAACGTCGTATATCTGAAACAAAACGGGCTGTACCAGGGTAACCACCATAATAGATCCATTGGTCAAGGTTCCAGCCAAAAGCATCATGCATTTCCTGCAAAGTCCAATGACCCAAACGTATCATCTCGAAACGACCAGCCAAAGACTCCGTCAGACCTTTTCGCAACATCAGCCTTGACGAGCCTAACAAAAAGACTTTTAAAGGAACACGATTCCTCGTATCACTGTCCCATTCCTTCTTCACGGCATCGCTCCATTTCTTGATTTTCTGTATTTCATCAATCACAAGCACCGCCTCTTCTTGCCTTGATACAGCCATTTGGGCACGCACACTTTCCCATGTACGATATATCCAATCCGTATCATTTTCATCCACACCATCTGCATTATATAAATAATGTGGCAAACGAATCTCTGTCAACACCTGATTCATCAGCGTTGACTTCCCCACTTGACGAGGACCTGCCAATACTTGTATATATCCTCGTGGTTCATTCATTCTGTCAAGAACCTCTTGGAATTGCAATCTTCTGTATTCTCCCATGCTCAAATATACGTTACAAAATGTTCAAATCTTATTCAAGAAATGTTCAAATCTCTTCCGAAAAATGTTCAAATCTCGGTTGCAAAGATAGCAGCTTTTCTTGTTCTCCCCAAATTTTATTCAACTTTTTTGCAAGGGGAAAACAAAAAAACAGGCTTGATGTGCCGAATTAGCACATCAAGCCTGTTCGATAGTTATCAGCGCATCTTACTAATCTTTCAGCGAATACGTAATGGTTGATACCACGCGAACCTTCTTCTTGTAGGGGAGGTCGGCATCGTCGATGGAGAATTCGCCCTGCCCTGCTTCCACAATCTTGTTGATGGTGGAGTGGCTGTTCTCAGCAAACTGGCTGGCGGTCTTCTCAGCATTGGCAATTGCCTCAGCCATCATTTCGGGCTTCAGTTGCTGGAACTGGGTGTACTCGTAGTTGGCATAATCTGATTCCAGAATGACACCCATGTCGATCAGGTCATCGACTTTTTCACGCATTTGACTGATGAACTTGGTGTCTTTGGAAGTGACCAGCACGGAGCGGCCCACCGTGTAATGGTAGCGGGGCTTGTTGTCACCCCATGCATTGGCCAAGTTGTCAGTCACATCGTAGGTGGTGACAGAGACAGTCCCTTTGCCTTTGATTCCATTCGTGTCAAGAAACTCCTTGACGAGGTCAACCTTTACGTTGATGTCAGCAAAGAGCGGTTTCAGTTCATCACCCGACAACTGAACAGTCAGTGTCCAGCTCACCTTGTCGGCATCCACCTCCCGTTCTGACAAACCTTTCACGGTCACACGGCGATCTTTGTTGGTGAAATTGTCGATGCCACCCTTGATGCACAATCCTAACATCAAGAGACCAACAGCCACAATGGCTGCCACAATTATTTTCTCATACTTTTGCATAAGCATCTATTTTGTTTGATTTGTTTCACTTCAAAATGTCCTGAATGAATGTCCATGCACCCTTGCGGGACTTCACTTTGGCGAGGGTGTTGTAGCTGACAATAAACTCGGAGAGTCCTTCGCGGGGAGCACCACGATGCCAGTCGTAAGTATAGCCGAGTTGTGTCCATGGGAGGGCATAAGGAGGCTTGTATGCCATCGAGAGGTTATAGGCGAACCACTCGCGGAAGTTGGTCTCGCCTACCTTGTAGTTCTCATCAGCATAGTCTGGGAAGGTGAGGCCGACGGTAGTAGTGGTGATGTCTGGATCGAAAGCCGGACGGAACATGCCGGCAGGGTCAGCATAGAACTCCACCACGCGGTCGTAGTTGCAATCAACGCCCAAGCCGAGCATCTGCGCCATTCTCACCTGAGCAGCCACACTGTCGAGACCGACAAACTCAGAGGCACGCTGTTTCCAGTTGCAAGGCAATGCCACCCAAATGCCCGTTTGCTTCTGCGTTCTGAAGGTGTCTTCGCTCTCGTAGAAGGCGGCACCCTTCTCATTCATAAATGCAGCCACCAGCACCATCTTCTTGCCGTCGATGGTGATCCAATCCTGCTCCGGATCGTCGGGATTGATGGCGACGAGCGTGTGTGAGATTTTCGACTCATCGGGGCTTTTGGCATCGATGATGGAGCGTTCGAGGTCAGCTCTCAAAGAGTCTTTGTCTTCATACCAAGCCTTTGTCTGGTCATCGTCGCCCGAAGTCAAGACGATGCCCAAGTTGCAGAACAAGGCGAATGTGAGCATCCACAACCCCGCCTGTTTAAGGGTTGCGTGGAGATTTTTCTTTTCAGTCTTCATTTTCAATGATATTTAGCATTTTAATTGTTGCCTTGATAGCGGCTTCCGTCTGATCGGCATCGAGGGCACGGGTGCGGTAAGCCTTGTCGTTGTATGTCCACGAGATAGTGGTCTGCACGAGTGCATCGGTGCGTCCACCGGGCGGGATGCTAACCTGATAGTTGGTGAGCCAGGGGAAGGGGCGGTTGAGCTTGTCTTTATAGATGTGGCGCACCGCATGGATGAAGGCATCATACATACCGTCACCCATTGCCGACTCCTCAAACACCTCTTCGTTCACTTCGAGCTTCACCGATGCCATCGGCTTCAAGCCGTATGCCGTAGACACCATGTAGGAGATGAGTTTCACCTTGTCATCAGGAGCACTGTGCTTGAGCACATCTGCCACGATGTATGGGAGGTCCTCCTGCGTGATGAGTTGCTTCTTGTCGCCCAGTTCGATGATGCGGTCGGTCACACGGCGTGTCTGTTCGGGAGTGAGTTCCAAGCCCAACTCTTCGAGGTTCTTGAGGATGTTCGCCTTTCCAGAGTTCTTGCCGAGAGCATACTCACGCTTTCTGCCGAAACGCTCAGGCAGGAGGTCGTTGCAGTAGAGGTTGTTCTTGTTGTCGCCGTCGGCATGCACGCCAGCAACCTGCGTGAAGACGTTCTCGCCAATGATGGGTTTGTTGGGCGGGATGACGATGCCCGAAAGACTCTCCACCATCATCGACACCTTGCCGAGATTCTCCTCGTTGATGTTGGTGCGCACATGAGCATGGTCGTGCAGAATGGCCTGCACAGACGAAAGCGGTGCATTGCCAGCTCGTTCGCCAAGTCCGTTCACAGCCGTGTGAACACCCTGACATCCAGCCGTCACTGCGGCAAGCACATTGCTGGTGGCGAGGTCGTAGTCGTTGTGGGCATGAAAATCGAAATGCAGGTCGGGATAACGACCCACCATCTGGTTCACGAAAGCGGCTGTCAGCTGCGGATTGAGAATGCCCAGCGTGTCGGGCAGCATGAAACGCTTCACGCCGCTGTCCTTCAGGGCATCGATAAATCCGAACACATAGTCAGGGCTGTCCTTCATGCCGTTCGACCAGTCCTCCAAATAGAGGTTGACGCTGATGCCCAACTGCTTTGCATAGTCGATGCTTCGCTTGATGTCTGCCACATGCTCCTCCAGCGTCTTCTTCAGCTGAAAACGGCAATGCCGCTCGCTACCCTTACAGAGCAGGTTGATATTGCGGCATCCGCAGTCGTGAATCCAATCGAGCGACGTGGTGCCATCGACGAATCCGAGCACCTCCACCCTATCGAGCATGCCACCCTGACGCGCCCATCGGCAGATGCTTTTCACAGCCTCCTTCTCACCGTCAGACACACGCGCCGAAGCCACTTCGATGCGGTCGACGTTCAGCTCCAGCAGGAGCATGCGCGCAATCATCAGCTTCTCGTGCGGCACAAAACTGACACTGTTCGTCTGTTCACCGTCGCGCAGCGTCGTGTCCATGATTTCTATGAACCTATCCATGATTTCTTTACAATTGGGTGTGCAAAGGTACGAGATAAATGTGAAAAGTGGAAAATGAAAAGTAAAAATTTTCCACATTTCATCACAAAGCGTTATCTTTGCAACCACAATTACTTTTTACCTAAACATAAAAAACTTTACGCACATGAAAAAGATGAGACTTGCACTTACACTTTTGGTGCTGGCATGCTGCCTGAGCACAATTGCCCAAACGAGAAGAACACCAGCCAGAAGAACCACCACAACGGCTGCTGCCACCAACCTCACACCCCTCGAAAGACAAGTGGTGGGCAACCACATGCTGAGCCTGCAATGGATTTCGTGGGACTATTTCGGCACGGCCAAAATCACCAAGGAGGCTGACGGCCGTCTCAAGTGTGTAGGCGAACAGCTCTCCAAAGAGTATCCCGGCGACTACCTGAAGCTGGATGGCTACATCACCATCGTTGATGCTCTTCATCTGCAGTTCACGGGCACCATCAAGACCAAGGTGTATCACCTGAACAATGGCGAGGAGTATGTGCGAGAAGGCACCTTCGACTTCAAATCCACTCAAGGTCGCAAATACTGGCGTGAGCAGGAGATGAAAGGACCCGACGGCGTGACCGATTACGTTGATATCTACTTCAAGAGAAAATAACATACGGAAATAGCAGAGGGGAAGCACCCCCACATGCTCTCTCACCTGATGGCCGACAGCACCTTGTCGGCCCTTTTTTTGTTACAAATGTAACACATCCAGTGTTACATTTGTAACAGTGCCAGTGTTACACTTGTAACAGTGCGTGTGTTACACTTGTAACAGTGGAAGTCTCAAAAACGTTACATCGAAAGGGCGCCAGATGGAATAAATGCACTCCCATCTGAGGCACAACGAGCACGGGGCATAGGAATGAGCAGGCTTTTGATGCACATTTTTTCACTTTTCTTAACTTTCTCTTGGCAAAATGACAAGAAAAGTGTACCTTTGCCCGAAATTTTGACACAATATATAGAACAATCAATAATAACCACAAAGATTATGGGATTCAGATTTACAATGATTCTTACGATGCTGCTATGCTGGATGAGCATTGGCAGCATGAATGCCCAAGCACCCAAGGAGCAACAAATTCCCGACTGGGCAGTGGACTTGGCAAAGCGCGTACAAGTCGACGCCTATGCTCAAGCAGGATTCACTTACCAGCACACTGGCGGCTTGGACGACAACGACAAGCTCAACAAGCGTGACTACAACACGTTCGAAATGAAGCGCGTTTTCCTCGTTGTGGCAGCACCTATCACCGACCGCTGGTTTGCCATGTTCATGCACGACTTCAATGGTGGTGTGGTGCACGAGTATTGGACTTCTTATCGCTTCACCAACAACAAGGCATTCAGCGCCAGAATCGGTCAGTTCAAGCATGCCTACACCATCGAGAACAACATGTCTCCTACAGAGTTGGAAGCCATCGACGTTTGTTCTGAGGGTGTCACCTACCTGGCAGGTTGCGGCTCTGACCGTCTACAGGGCACGCAGTATGGACGTGACCTCGGTTTGGAGTTCTCAGGTGAGACCAACGACGGCAAGTTTGCTTACAAGGCTGCTATCATGAACGGACAGGGCGTCAACAAGAAGGATGGCAACAGCGAGAAAGACTTCATCGGCCATCTGGAATTCCGTCCCACAAAGGAACTGAACATTGTGGCCACCGGCCAGATTGGTCGCGGTCATGCCGTGGATCGTTCGACATACATCAGCAACATTCTCCCTGGCGAAGACTACAAGCGCAATCGTTGGTCAGCAGGTTTCACCTACAAGTCCCAATCCTCTCGCCTCAGTCTTCGTACAGAATATCTGGAGGGACGCGACAAGGATGTGACCAGCCGTGGTGTCTATGCAACAGGTGTTCTGCCAGTTGCGCCCAAACTCGACCTGGTCGGCTCCTACGATTTCTTCAACTACAATGTGAAAGAGCACATGGATCAGCACAAGGCTATCTTCGGACTCCAGTATTGGTTCTACAAGCGTTGCCGCATCCAGTTGCAGTATGTCTATAAGAGTGCATCGCTCCAAGACCGCACCATCTTCAACCCCATGGGTGAGCCTGTGGGAACAGGCAAGGCCTTCACCCACGGAGCTAATCACGCCATCATGTGCCAAATGCAGGTGAGACTGAAATAAACACATATAAACACGACTATGCTTATCAAAATTCTTCTCACCGTCATCTTCTTGGCTGTGACGGTGTATGTGGGAATCTACTCACGCAAACAAGCCAACAACGTCGACGGTTTTGTGCTCGGCGGCCGCTCCGTAGGCCCTTGGCTCTCCGCCTTCGCCTTCGGAACCAGCTACTTCTCAGCCGTTGTGTTCGTCGGCTATGCAGGTCAGTTCGGTTGGAAATATGGTCTTGCCAGCTCTTGGATTGGTATTGGAAACGCCATCATCGGCTCGTTGCTCGCATGGCTCATCTTGGGTCGGCGCACCAAACTGATGACTCAGCACATCAACTCGCGCACCATGCCCGACTTCTTCGGCACCCGTTTCTCCAATCAAGGTCTGCGCATCGTTGCTTCCATCATCGCCTTCGTGTTCCTCATTCCTTACACAGCAGGCGTGTATAGCGGCATCTCCAAACTCTTCGACATGGGTTTCGGCATCCCCTACGAGTATTGCATCATCATCATGGCCTTGCTCACCGCTGTCTATGTGATTCTCGGTGGTTATAAGGCAACGGCCATCAACGACTTCATTCAAGGCATCGTCATGCTGGGAGGTATCATCGCAGTCATTGCCGTGGTGCTCAACAGCCAAGGTGGTTTCACTGAGGCATTCCACAAGATGAAGGAAGTGGCTCCTACAGCTCACGACCTTGAGAATCCGCTCTACAAGGACTTCCAGCCAGGCGACTTCGCTTCATGGTTCGGTCCAAACCCAATGAGCCTGTTGGGTGTGGTGGTATTGACCTCACTCGGCACTTGGGGACTTCCTCAGATGGTCGGCAAGTTCTACTCCATCACCGACGAGAGCGCCATCAAGCGTGGCACCATCATCTCGACCATCTTCGCCTTCATCGTGGCAGGCGGATGTTACTTCCTCGGTGGTTTCGGTCGTCTGTTTGGCGAACCCGTTTGGAATGAGGCACGCAACAACTACAAATTCGACGACATCATCCCCACGATGCTCGACACGGCAGTCAACTCCGACCTTCTCATCGGCCTCGTCATGGTGTTGGTGCTCTCTGCCTCGATGTCCACACTGGCATCATTGGTGCTCACCTCTTCCTCCACCATGACCCTCGACCTCATCTATCGCGACAAGCGCGCCACAGCCGACGAGGTGAAAGGTGGTGAGATTGACGACGAAGTGGCTGAAAAGATTGAGCGTCGCAAGGTGGTCATCATGCGTGTGCTCATCGTCTTCTTCATCGTCATTTCCGTGCTCATTGCCCTCAATCCTCCAACCTTCATCGCCCAGCTCATGGGTATCAGTTGGGGAGCCCTTGCAGGCGCCTTCCTCGCCCCCTTCCTCTTGGGTCTCTACTGGCGAGGCGTCACCACTGCCTCCGTATGGGCATGCTTCATCTGGGGCGTAGGCTTCACTGTGGTCAACATGATTCTCGGCAACCCCATCAACCCCATCGACTGCGGTGCCATCGCGATGGTCGGCGGCTTCCCCGTTGTGCTGCTCGTCAGCCTTGTGACCAAGAAACTGCCACAAGCAAAACTGGACAGCATCTGGAAGTGCTACAAGTAAAACTGTATTGAAGGCTTTCAGTTTAGAAGTCTTATAAATCCATAATTATAAAAAAGCATCCCCACGGAGCAATGACTTCGTGGGGATGCTTTTTTATAGTTAAAGATAACTTTGGAGGTGAACCTCTCCATTGCCCGTAACTACAGGGTGAGCGAGCAAGCACGTTATGATAGAAACTGGCATGTGGGAAGATGCTACAATGGTAGATGCGCGATGTGCTCCACCATGCCGTCGGGCATAGGCTTCAGCTTTTTCTTCCTTGTCATTCCGTTCATTTCTCGGTGGAAACTGTCAAGCTGTTCTTGTGTCAGATCGTAAGTGTGTTTGCCGTAATCATCAAGTTCGAAAGACTTAACGCGGAGGAAGCCGAAACGCTCGAAGTAGGGAGTCAAGTTGTAGCCGCTCAATAGTGAAACCTTGCGGATGAAGTTGAAGATGTATGGCACGATGTTCGTTGAGTCGGGCGAAACGTCGGAATGACGTAGCGTTTCGTAAAGGTCGGGCAGGAAGTCGGGCATATTGGCCTCGGTGGTGAAATAGTGGCAAAGTTTCAGGAAGGGGCATAACTGCTCGAAAGCATTCTCATGGGCTTCGTTCTGCTGGAAGATGCAGTCGTCAGTCTCTCCGTCTATGTATTGCTCCACAGCGTGTTCTAGTCCCCAGCGTTTGCCTTCTTCGAGGTCTTTATATTGGTAGCCCATACGCATCAGACTGTAGTAGGCATTCAGGTTGTTGGTCACCTCGCTCACGCCACCCCAACAGAAGTAGGGCTGCAACTGGTGCTGATGTCCCCACTCATGAGCCAGTCCCCAGATGGTCTCCGAGTCTTTGAAGCGCAACGAACGGCAGTTGAGCAGCGGGCGTTCCAAGTCGATGTGAGCGCTAATGCCGAACCCGTCTTGGTACAAACTGCCGAATGTGAAGTTGACGTACAGCAGACTGCGATTGCGGGGAATGCGACCGTACTTCTCCATGCCCACAAGCTGTTGCTGCCAAGTCATCAGCGAATCGAGGATGCCCATGTACTGACGGTAGCCGGGCGACTTTCCATCGTCGGCCTTGCAGAAATCGTGCATCCCCGCCGAAGTCCATACGGCATGAACCTTGCGGCTCACCACATCGATGAAGCGCGAGGGTGCCGCGGCTGTCATCCTGTGCATCTGCTCGTCGGTCATGTCGGGTGTCAAGTAGCCGTTGACGGTTCCGCCCACGAAATGGACGCGGATAGCAGGGAGGTCGGCGGCATGTCCCTCGGAGAAGTAGGCGATGTAAGCCAGCCCCGGCCACGAACTGTCGTGGTCTATGACGTTGATGCCGTTCTTTAGATGGTAGGTGAGAATTTCGGGCTTGCCACCGTCGAAGTTCTTGCCAGTTCTCCCTGCATACCAAGCCACCACTTTCAGATCGGCAGTCTCTCCGTCGGGCAGTCCGCTCACCATGACCAAGTGTTTCCCTGGCTCCATGACGATGCCTGTCACGCCCTGCAATTGGTCGTAGAACTTGTTGGGCGTGCGCCATTCCTTGGCCAGCCACTGCGGATGGTCGTAGCAGTCAAACGTGGCCACACGGTAGGCGGTTTGATAAGAGCCGTTCTTCAGTTCTTTGGCCAGCTCACGATAGATGGGGATTTCCATACGCTCAATGTCCTCGTCGGTCACGTCGGCTTTCAGGGCTGTATAAAGGTCGTCGGCAAATAACGGGCAGTCCTTCAGGCTCTCCCCGTCGCGAAGGAAGCGCATTTCAGCGCATGAACCCAAATCGCCCATGCCGTGCAGTACACGGAACATGATGGCTGTCGGCTTGTGGAGTCCCCCTTCGAAGCGGACTGTCTTCGGCTCCATGTTGCTCTCCCAAGTGTAGCGGCCAGCGAGACGGAAATCCGTATCTGTGGAGGTCTTCACCAGCACTTCCGCTTCTGTCACGTAACCATTGGGCGAGCCGTCCTGCCGTGGGACATACACCATGCGGTCAATCCGCTCTGTGTTCTCAAACTCATACACCAGTTCGGCGGGTGTCTCTGGTGTCACCTTCTTATGTTCTGGATAATAAGCCGAATGCCATAACGTGTTCTTATCTCCGTCAAACGTAAACTCCACACTTGCCTTTGCATTCTCCTGATGGTTGTTGTCGTGGCAACGCACCGGTACGATATGAGTATCTCCCGGCAAGCTCTCATTGCATTGCTGCCATATCAATTCTTGCGCCCCTGCCGTCAAGGCGACGAGTGCGAGGATGAGGGTGATGATTTTCTTTCTTTTCATTACTTTGCTCGTTTTACTGATTTGAACTTGCAAAGTAACAAAAAAAGCGTAAAAAAAAACTCGGCAAAGCCCGAAAACAGGTCGCCGAGGGTACAACTCTAAAACTAGTTTTAGAAATTTGGGGAATTTTTGGCTCAGTTTGATATTTTTTGAGCCAAAAACGTAGGATGGGGGCTTATTCCTGCCCGAAGGTTAACTCCTTGCGTATCTTGCTGAGATAGATGGGTGAGATTTTGAGGAACGAGGCGATGTCCTTCAGCGAGAGCATCTGCACCACCTGCGGGCAGCGGTCGAGCAGCCGGCGGTAGCGGCCACGGGCGGTGTAGCGGTAGTGGTCGAGGTTGCGCCTATAGACCATCTTAAACAGGTTCTTCAGTATCTTCACGTCCATCTTCACCATCGACGGGTCGGTGTCGAAGAGGCACTGCAGCTCCGCGCCGCTGATGACGCGCACCTCACAGTGCATGCCCGCCTCGATGGTCACCTCCGACGCGTCGCCGTCGAGACAGTAGGGGAAGTCGGCCACGAACTCGCCCTCGAAGGCGAAGCCCGTGCAGTAGTCCTTGCCCTCTTCGTCGTTATGCACCATGTACTTGAAGCATCCGCACTCCACGAACGCCACCCACTGCGCCGGCTCGCCCACGTCCTCCAGCGTCTCGCCACGCTCCATCACGCGCCTCTCCCCATGCTTCATGCAATACTGCCGAAGGACCTCAATATCCAGTCCTTCTTTATAGGTGTTGAAGTGCTTATTCATCTGCTGTGTCATATTGCCACGTCTTACAATTTGTGGGTACAAAGGTAATGAATAATAGGCGAAATAGCATGGACAGAGAATAAAAAAGACACAAAGATTACGGAAGAATAAATTTTGTAGCACCTTTGCCAAAAGAATTGGCAATACAGTAATATATCGTATCTGTCCTATAGGCCTTATAAACAACAAAGAGGGAACGGTTCAACCGAATCGTCCCCTCTTCTTGTTATGTTCTGTCAATAATGATTTATCCTTTCTGGTTGTAGTCAGCGTTCAAGTGGTTCATTGCAATAAGAATTGGAAAAGACCAATATAGCGGATGCCTTTGTCATCAGTATATTCCGCAATATCGTTTCCCACAATCACGATTTTCCTGAAGCTGTCATCGATTTTGAGAAGCGATTTCAGTTCTTGTTGCTTCTTTTCTTCTGTATCTAAGGCAAAAGCTGATTGGATGTAATACTTATCCGTACCATTGCTGGCTATGAAGTCCACCTCATATTGGATATACTCCATTTTACCATTGCGCATCTCACGTGATTCAACCAGGCCAACATCCACAGCAAATCCTCGCATTCGGAGTTCGTTGTAAATCACATTCTCCATGATATGGGTGACTTCCTGCTGGCGGAAATTGAGCTTGGCATTCCTCAGACCTACATCGGCAGCATAATATTTCCTGATGCTTTCGTAATACTTGTTTCCCTTAATGTTAAATCGCTTGGCACCCTCAAACAGATAAGCCTCCTCCAGATATTCGATATAATTGGCTACGGTGTCTGGATCGATTTTCACCTTCTGTAAACTCTGCAAGATGTTGCTCACGCGATTAGGATTCGACAACGAGCCAATAGACGAACAAAGTGCATCAGCCAATGCAGACAATGCTTCACGGTTCTTCACATGATGACGCTCCACAACATCGTCCAAATAAGTCTTGTTCCACAGACGTTGCAGATAGGCGACTTTCTGTTCTGGCTTACGCTGTTTCAACAGTCCTGGCATACCACCGTATGTATAATACTCTTTCCAAAGCTCGCTAACAGGCTCTGTACGATTGGTGCAGAACTCCTTGAAAGAGAAAGGATATACCCTCACCTCATCACCACGTCCACGAAAGATGGTCTTGATGTCGGAAGATAGAAAATGGGAATTGCTGCCAGTAATATACACATCAACATTATCCTTGGCATTCAGACCGTTCACGATTTTTTCAAAACCCTCCACCTCCTGCACTTCATCGAGTATGATATAATAGGGTGTGTTCTCAGAAGTGATACGGCTATACAGATATGACTTCAAGGCTTGACGGTCAGTCAAATCGCCATTCTCTTCTTCATCATCCATGTCGAACGACACGATGATGATATTCTCTTCCGGAATGCCTTTCGAAAGAAGGTGGTCTTTGAAAATCCTATTTAACAACCATGATTTTCCTGATCTTCTGGGACCAGTAACGATTTTCACTTCTCCATTATCCGTCCTGTCGATAAGTTGTTGGAGATAAGTCTCACGTTGAATGTATTGAGCCATGTTATTCCAAATTTTCTGCAAAATTACAATAAATTCCGAATACAAACAAGCTCGTATTCCGATTTTATTGCAAAATTACAATAAATTCCGAATGGAACTAAAATTCAGGGGGGGAGTAGAGGGGAAAAACGTCGTTACCCTCATGAACTTTACGAGTGTACTTCCAAAGAGTTCACGGAAGAATGATCCTTATTGAAGTTGCAAATTCGTCGCTAAAGGTTCAGGAGTTTCATCTATAAGAAAAGAAAAGGGGAATGCTTTCGAGCATTCCCCCTTAATTCATTTATAAAAGTACAATCACCCCCTCTGGTTGTAGTCAGCATTCAAGTGGTTCATGGCAGTCATGAACTTGTGCAGATATACCAATGGGAGGAAACCCACGAAGGAACCCAGCACACACCAGAGCCAGTAGTCGGATGCACTGAAGGAGTATGGGATACGACGGCGCTGGAGTTCGTTGCCGATGCGGTTGCTGATGCAATGGAACCAAACAAGGCAAGCAATGCCGCCTGTCAGCCAAGACAGAATCAATGCAATCAACAGGAAGTTGGATGTCTTACGGCCATCGTACTTGCTGGCTACAATGTTGATTTCCTTGGAAATCTTCGTGAAGATGACGAGGTTGTAGATGCCAAAGGTGATAGCACCAAGCAAAATCATCTTGGCGAGGCTGCGGTTGATAGGCAGCAGCTTCTCCGGCACAAATGGTGCGGGTTCTTCTGCCTTCACTTCCACAGGCTGTACATCCTCAGCAGGAGCAGCCTCTGGAGCCTCATCGGTTGCTTCCACATAAGCAGGTTCTGGAGCAGGCTCTTCAGCGGGAGCGGCTTCCTCAGCAGGAGCGGCTTCCTCAGCAGGAGCAGTTTCTTCGGCTGGTGCTGGCTCTTCAGCAGGAGCAGCTTCCTCAGCTGGAGCTGGTTCCTCAGCAGGTGCTGGTTCTTCCACTGCAGCAGCGAACTCTTTAACTACTTCAGGAACTTCAACGGTTTCAGGCTGTTCAACCTTACCTTCCACGAGGTTTTTCTCTTGTTCATTAGTTGTTTCCATGTTCTCTGATGTTTTAGGGGTTAATAATGATTGTTGCTCATAGGTCTCTATTTTCTCCTTGTTAGACAGCAAGAAGTCAATGTCATCATAGGCATTCATGAGGCAATACTTCTTGTAGGAGTTGATGTCGAAGTGCTCAGAGTTGCCTGTGGCGAGGTTGATCACCGTCTGGTTGGGCACATCCACCTTCACCTCTGTCTTAGGATTGGCAGCGATGCTGTCGAAGAGTTCCTGCTGGAACTCCTTGCTCACGATGACAGGAAGCACGAAGCAGTTGAGGAGGTTGTTGCGATGGATGTCGGCAAAGGAACTGGAGATGACGACACGAACGCCATAGCCAGCAATCGCCCATGCGGCATGTTCACGGCTGGAACCCGAGCCCCAGTTCTGACCGCCCACGATAATCTCATGCACCCCCTTGCGAGGTGCTTCTACATACTCAGGTTGATTCATCACGAAGTCTGCCACAGGCTTTCCTTCAGCATCGAAACGGAGGTCGTGCATGAAGGCATCGCCAAAGAACTTAGGGTCACGTGTGGTGCTTGCCAAGTAACGGGCAGGAATGATGAGGTCGGTATTGCAATTGTCAATCTGGATAGGAATGCAGGTTGACTGGATGATGTCAAATTTTTCTTTCATAATAATAAAAGACCCTCTCCCCAACCCTCCCCCGTAATGGGGAGGGAGGCCATCCGGCCAGCTTTTTCGATTGAGGGCTATTAAATGATTATATTATCTTTCCTATTCCCTTACATCCCGCATGGTCTCCCCTCCCCATTACGGGGGAGGGGCAGGGGGAGAGGGTCTGCTTATTTTCTTGGGTCAGTTACTACTCCTGTGATGGCCGATGCTGCCACAACCAGCGGTGAAGCAAGGATGGTGCGAGCACCTGGACCTTGACGACCGACGAAGTTGCGGTTGCTGGTAGAGATGGAGAGCTTGCCTGCTGGCACCTTGTCAGGATTCATGGCAAGACAAGCAGAACAAGATGGGAGACGAAGCTCAAAGCCTGCTTCTTCCAAAATCTTGTCGATGCCTTCGTCGATGATTTGCTGACGAACAAGCCAAGAGCCCGGAACGAGCCAAGCCACCACATTGTCAGCCTTCTTCTTGCCCTTCACCACAGAGGCAAAGGCACGGAAATCTTCTATGCGGCCATTGGTGCAAGCACCGAGGAAGCAGTAATCCACAGGCACTCCTTCGAGTTTTTGTCCGGGTTCGAACTGCATGTATTCCAACATGCTGAGGAACTGAGAGCGGTCAGCCTCTGGAATCTCATCAAGCGTAGGGATTGCTCCATCAATGGCGATACCAGCACCGGGGTTCGTTCCGTAGGTGATGCGTGGTGCGATGTCTTCTGCACGATAAGTCACCTCCTTGTCAAACACGGCATCCTCGTCAGAGTAGAGCTTCTGCCACTCTGCCACAGCCTTGTCCCACTCTGCACCTTTGGGCGCATATTCACGACCTTTCAGATAAGCGAAGGTGGTCTCATCGGGAGCAATCAGACCCGCACGTGAACCCATCTCAATGGAAAGGTTGGAGAGGGTCAGACGTCCTTCCATGCTCATGTTGCGGACAGCGGAGCCAGCATACTCCACAGCATAGCCCGTGGCACCCGAAGTGGTCATCTGAGCCATGATGTAGAGTGCCACATCCTTGGCAGTCGTACCCTTGGGAAGTGTACCTTCGATGTTGATGCGCATCGTCTTAGGCTTGCTCTGAAGGATACATTGCGAAGCCAGCACCTGAGCCACCTCACTGGTACCAATACCCATTGCGATGGCACCCACAGCACCATGTGTGGAAGTGTGAGAGTCACCACACACGATGGTCATGCCTGGCAACGAAAGTGCCTTCTCAGGACCCACCACGTGAATGATGCCATTGTCCTTCGTACCCATCGCAAAGTGCTTGATGCCATACTCGGCACAGTTCTTCGCAAGGGTCTCCACCTGCTTGCAACCTACAGGGTCGTTGATAACCTCCTGCTGGTCAGACGGTGTGTTGTGGTCGGGCATTGCCACCACATGGTCAGGACGGAACACCTTGATGTTCTTGTCTCTCAATGTGTCGAACGCCTGCGGACTCGTCACCTCATGTGCATACAAGCGGTCGATATAGAGTTGTGTGGGACCATCCTCCACGTTCTGCACGACGTGTGCATCCCAAATCTTATCGAAGAGAGTAGACCCTCTCCGCCCTGCGGGCACCTCCCCCATAATGGGGAGGGAACCATCCGGTTTGTTTGTATTCTCGTATTCTTTCATAATGATAAATGTTCTTTTATTCTTTTAATTACTTGTTCTGCTGAACAGAAGACTTCTTCATTGGTGAAACGCACAATAGAAAATCCCATTTGTTCAATTAATACAGTCCTTATTCTATCTTCTTCTATTTGGGTATCTACAAAATGATAGCCCCCATCAACCTCCACAATCAGCTTTTTCTCCAAACAAATGAAATCTGCAATATAATCGTAAACAACATATTGCCGTCTGAATTTGACGCCTAAAGCACCACCTTTCAGTAATCGCCAAAGATATCTCTCGGCCTCGGTCGGATGTTCCCTGTTTTTCCTTGCGAAATCCTTCAATAGCGATACCTATCTGGACTTGCTGTTCGGAAATACGGAGGTGCCTCATACTGTTCCATCACTGTCGAATCACACCCCGCATGGTCTCCCTCCCCATTATGGGGGAGGGCTGGGGAGAGGGTCTTTAGTCCCTAAATTTATTGATACAGTCAATGTATGCTTCGACGGAGGCGGTGACGATGTCGGTGTTGGCACCAAAACCGTAGTAGAGGTGACCGTTGTATTCCACCTGCATGTGCACTTTGCCCATGTCGTCGCTGCCCTTCGAGATGGCTTGGATGGTGAACTCCTTGAGGGTCATCTTGCGCTTGATGATGCACTTCAGCGCATTGATGGCAGCATCGACAGGACCATTGCCCGATGCGGCAGCCTCGAAGTGCTCGTTCGCCACCTGCAAACCGATAGAAGCCACAGAACGAACTCCCTTGCCGGTGGTCACCTGCAGATAATCCAGCTTCACGTTGTGGGCAGCACTGCGCTCTGCACCTGCCAATACGAGGATGTCATCGTCCGTCACTTCCTTCTTCTTGTCAGCCAGCTTCAGGAACTCCTCATAAATCTGGTCGAGCTTCTCGCCATCCACCTCCACGCCGTTCACGTGCAGACGATGCTTCAAGGCTGCACGACCACTACGAGCCGTCAGTACAATGGCGTTGTCGTCGATCCCCACATCCCTTGGATCCATGATTTCGTATGTGGATGCGTTCTTCAACACACCATCCTGATGGATGCCACTCGAATGGGCAAACGCATTCTTACCCACAATCGCCTTATTAGGCTGCACTGGCATGTTCATCAATGAAGACACCATACGGCTCGTCGGATAAATCTTCGTCGTGTTGATGTTCGTCTCGATGCCGAGATCGGGGTGCGTCTTGAAAATCATCGCCACCTCTTCCAGCGAAGTGTTACCGGCACGTTCACCGATACCATTGATGGTCACCTCCACCTGACGCGCACCACCCAGCACACCAGCCACCGTATTGGCAGTAGCCATACCGAGGTCGTTGTGGCAGTGGGTCGAGAGGATGGACTTGCCAGCAGCAAAAGCATCCACATGCTCATAGAGGTATTTGATTTTCTCATGATATTCGTTCGGCACACGGAAACCCGTCGTGTCAGGGATGTTACAAACCGTTGCACCAGCCTTGGTCACCGCATCAATCACACGAGCCAGATACTCGTTGTCCGTGCGGCCAGCATCCTCAGCATAGAACTCCACATCCTCCACGTACTTCTTGGCATACCTCACAGCAGCCGCAGCACGTTCGATGATTTCCTCAGGAGTCGAGTTGAACTTGTACTTGATATGCGTGGGGCTTGTGCCAATACCCGTATGGATGCGCTTATGCTTTGCATACTGCAACGCCTCAGCAGCCACATCAATATCCTTCTCCACTGCACGAGTCAACGCACAGATGGTCGGCCACGTCACTGCCTTCGAGATTTCAACCACACTGTTGAAGTCGCCAGGGCTGGAGATTGGGAATCCAGCCTCGATGACATCCACGCCCAACGCTTCCAACTGCTTAGCCACCTGGATCTTCTCAACCGTGTTGAGCTGACATCCAGGCACCTGCTCGCCATCGCGCAGCGTAGTGTCAAAAATAAATAATCTGTCTGCCATATTTTAATTAAGTTTTAGTTCTCACAACCATGAGGCACAACTACCTGCATTTAAAAGTAAAACCTTCCCCACAGCCGTGAGAAAGGTTAAACATACTTTTTATATCGTTATGCCTGACAGCACATACGCACCTTTCTCACCTCCGACCCTGTAAGTCGTAGTGCCCAAAGGTTTAGAAGCGCCGTGTTGCTATACGTTGCCATTTTACTGAATTCTATTTTGGCTGCAAAGATAACACATTCTTTCAAAACAACCACGCTTTTTGTCAAAAAAATTTCAAAAACATGTCCGACAAGCCTTTATCTTGGACATTTGAGGATTAGCCACTTTTGTTCTTTCCCGAAAAGTTGTCACCGTTGGATGTGAAAAACCCTCTTCTGGTGTTCTTTAATTTAACTTCAGATGTGTTTATTAGGCTTCGTGTGACGAAATAAAACCTATTAAAAATCCTCACCTTGATTGTATGGCGTATGAGACCCCTATTGTCGGTGTCTCTGTTAAAGTAATGCAACATGCTTTGATGGCTGAGCGTAACATGCTCGGCCTGAAGATTTTAACACAGCCAGTCAATTGACCGTAACATGCTCGGTTCAATGACTGTAATGTCCTCAAATGGGTTAGTGTAAGAACCTCCACTGACTCAGTGTAACAACCTCCATCACGGCAACGTAAGTACAAAAATAAATCGCTTCTTACGATTGATAAACCGGAAGAAGCGATTGATGAGCCGAAACAAGCGATTGATGAATCGTAAGAAGCGATTTATGGAGAAAATTTGGAAGTGACACAAAAAAGTGCTAACTTTGCCACCCAAGGAAGACGGGACAGGGGAAGTTCCAAATTACCCTGCAAAGATACGACATTTTTTCGACTTTGTCAAGTGTTTCTTCTCCCTAAAAGCAATTTTTTTGATGTCAAACACCTTTATCAAACTAAGAGGACAATGGAATACACTTTTCAGGAAATGCCCGACGTACACGGGACGGGCAAACGCAAGGTCTATCCGAAGCCGTTCCACTGCGGCCGAATCGAGACCGATTTCTTCATGAAGGACGTGGCTGGCAAGACGGCATTTGCGGCAGGAGCGATTGAAGCGCTGGTGAACACCATGACGGAGTCGATGGACATCTATCTGAAACTGGGGCACTCCGTGAAGGTGGAAGGCCTAGGCACTTTCAACATCGCACTTGGCATGAAGAACCGAGAGGAGGCCGAGGAGGTGAAAGAGCAGGGCGAACGGTATGACACCAACGGGGTGTACATCAAGGGCATCAACTTTCTGCCCGACCCTCGCTGGCTGGAACGGCTTCGCAAAACGACGGAACTGAACAAGGTGGGCGATGTGAAGAAACTCCACAAGGTGAAGAGCACCCGCGAGGAACGCTTGCAGATTGCACGCAACTACGTGGACGAGCACGTAATGCTGCGGATTCAGGATTACGTGTACCTGACGGGTATATGCCGCACGGCTGCCCGCGACGAGCTGCACAGTTTTGCCAACGACCCCACCAGCGGCATACGGAAAATGGGACGAGGGAATCAGCTGGTATTTGTGAAGGAGAAGACCACCACCGAATAGGGTGAATCACTTTTTATCGGAAACTGATGAAAAAAAGCGGGGCATCCTGCATGACGATTCGGCTTTTTTTGCTAATTTTGCCCCAACAATCACATTCAGCAACATGAAAACGATCATCAAAACGCTTTTCGCAGCGACTTGTTGCACCGCTTTGGCAACATCCTGCAACAACAACACCCCACAAATAGCAGAAATGGCACAGCAAGAACTCAGCACGGTGGGAAATCCCTTCCTGCCCCTGTGGGAACACATCCCCGACGGGGAACCATACGTTTTCGAAGACCCTGACCACCCGGGGAAGCAGCGTGTGTATGTGTATGGCTCGCACGACAACATGGTGACGGGCTACTGCGGACGTGACCAGGTGGTGTGGTCGGCCGCGATTGACAACCTGACCCAATGGCGATACGATGGCGTCATCTTCAGCGTGGACAAGAATGCCAACGGCGAGCCTTTCGACTCCGCCGGCACGGCCGATGTGCTCTATGCACCCGACGTGACGCTGGTGGTTGCTCCCAATGGCGAGAAGACCTACTACCTCTACCCCAACAATCAGGAGGGAGGACGCAACGGCATGGTGGCGAAGAGCACACGCCCCGACGGCCCCTTCGAGGTGTGCAACTGGAGCAAGGACAATCCTAACGAGACGGACGGTGTGCTGCGGTTCGACCCTGCCGTGTTTGTCGATGACGACGGCCACGTGTACGGCTATTGGGGCTTCGAACGCTCATACGCTGCCGAACTCGACCCTGAAACGATGGCGACGGTGAAGCCTGGCACACAGGTGGTGGAGGACATGATTTCGGGGCGTTACCAGGCGGGGAAGTTCCGCTTCTTCGAGGCGTCGAGCATCCGCAAAATTCAGGACAAATACATCTTTATATATAGTCGATTCACAGAGGAGGGCGAGTTCGGCCTACCCATGTCGAACTACACGCTGGCATACGCCTACAGCGACCATCCGCTGGGGCCTTGGAAGTATGGCGGCACCATCATCGACGGACGTGGACGTGACAGAGACGAGCAGGGCAACATCATCGCCACTGCCACCGTGGATGGCAACACCCACGGCAGCATCTGCGAAATCGACGGCCAA
Organism: Bacteroidaceae bacterium; assembly: GCA_017448965.1. GTDB lineage: Bacteria > Bacteroidota > Bacteroidia > Bacteroidales > Bacteroidaceae > Minthosoma. The sequence goes on from JAFSKK010000047.1 coordinate 23,941, forward strand.
TGGTATGTGTTCTATCACCGACAGACGGGCACCGATGAGTATGCCCGTCAGGCAATGGTGGCTCCTATCAAGGTGAGAGTGGAAGAAGGTATTGGCGGCAAGGTGGAGATTTGCGAGGGAGAATACACCTCGGAAGGATTCTCGCTCAACGGTCTCAATCCGCAGGAACGCCACTCGGCTGGCATCGCCTGCTGGTACACGGGGCCGAAGGTGGCAGTGCACGAGTGGCCTAACAACACGTTCTACGGCTCGTATGTAGCAGCAGGGTACGGAACGGACGACAAGTTCGATGCGCCCTACGAACTGCGCAACAACACGAACGATGTGGTGAACAACACGGATGGCTCCATCGTGGGCTACAAATACTTCAACTTCGACATCACGAACGGCAGGAAAGATGTGGTGCTGGCCATCAACCTGACACCCGAAGGCATCGACGGCACCATCGAAATCATGGCGGGTGTGCCTTGGACATCGAGAGGCGGCCGACTGCTGGGCACCATCGAACTGAAGGCCGACATGCCGAAGAAGCCGACGGAACTGTCAGTAAAACTTCCCATCATCGGCGAACTGGAAGGCAAGTGCGCCATCTTCTTCAAGTTCAAATCGGACACCAAGGAGAAGTCGCTCTGCACCTTGCACGACTTTGTGTTTAAATAATTGATTCAACTTTCGGAAGTTACCGCTTCTTTGCGAGCAAAGCGCTACGCGATGGCGCTCAGAAGTTAAAGGAGTTATAGGAGTTAAAGCCTATACTCTGTCAACTGTGGAGAGGAGTTTTCACGCCAGCATTACATTCGGCTTTAACTCCTCTAACTCCTTTAACTTCTTTAACTCCAAGAAAGTGGAGCTTGCGAACCTTTAGCTCGACGAAGTCAAACTTAAGTAATTAACAATTGATGAAAACAAGACTTTTTGTGATGACACTTATGGCAGCATCAATCACTGCGAATGCCCAGACAGCAGGCATCAAACTGGAGAATATGGACATGACCGTGAAGCCAGGCACGGACTTCTACGAATATGCCTGCGGCGAATGGATGAGGAAGAATCCGCTGAGACCTGAGTTTTCAAGCTACGGCAGTTTCGACGTCATCGTGGAGGAGAATCAGAAACGCATCAGAGGCATCATCGAAGGACTGGCTGAGCAACCGCAGCAGAAGGGGTCGCTGGGTCAGAAGATTGGCGACCTCTATGCCCTGCGCATGGACTCTGTGCGTCAGAACAAGGAGGGCGTCTCGCCTGTGATGGTGGATTTGAAGCGTGTGGCAGCCGTGAAGACGACGGCTGAACTGCTGACCCTGATGAACCAGATGAACACGGAAGGTGTGGGATTTGGGGAACTGTGGGGCTATGGTGTCGGTGCTGACATGATGGCATCGACGGAAAACCTGCTGGAAATCGGACAGGGCGGCTACTCCATCGAACGCGACTACTACGTGAAGGACGACGAGGCAAACAAGAGGATTCTGGAGGCATACAAGGCACACATCATCAAGATGTTCCAGTTTGTCGGAGAGACACCTGCCACTGCGCAGAAGAAGATGGAGCATGTGATGCAGGTGGAGATGCGCATGGCGAAGGCTGCACGTGACAACGTGGCGTTGCGCGACCCTGCCTCGAACTACCATAAAATGTCGTTTGCCGACTTCGTAAGAGAATATGAGGGTTTCGACTGGAAAACCTACTTCGATGCACAGGGACTCACCGACATCGACTCCCTCTCAGTGGGTCAGCCCGAAGCCGTGAAGGAGGCGCTTGCCGTGCTGAAGGACACACCTTTGGAGGTGCTGAAAGACTTCTTCCAATGGCAGATTCTCGACTCGGCAGGTGGCATGTTGGGCGATGAGGTGTATGAAGAGGTGTTCGACTTCAACGGACGCATCCTCACGGGTGCGAAGGAGCCTCGTCCACGCTGGAAGCGAGGCGTGAGCATGGTGAACGGTGTGCTGGGCGAAGCGGTTGGCCAGATTTATGTGGAGAAGTATTTCCCACCTGCCAACAAGACCCGCATGGAGGAACTCATCAAGAACCTGCAAATCGCGCTGGGTGAGCGCATCGACGCACAGGAGTGGATGAGCGAATCGACCAAGAAGGCTGCACATGAGAAACTGGATGCCTTCTATGTGAAAGTGGGCTATCCGAACAAGTGGCGCGACTACTCGAAGATGGATATTGACCCTGCAAAATCGCTCTACGAAAACATGAAGGAGGTGGCCAAATGGGCACATGCCGACATGCTGGAACGCCGATGGAAGAAGCCTGTGGACAAGGATGAATGGCTGATGAATCCGCAAACGGTGAATGCCTACTACAACCCGACCACCAACGAGATTTGCTTCCCTGCAGGCATTCTGCAATATCCCTTCTTCGACATGGAGGCCGACGATGCTTTCAACTATGGTGCCATCGGTGTGGTCATCGGTCACGAGATGTCGCATGGATTCGACGACCAGGGACGCCAGTTCGACAAGGAAGGCAACTTCCGCGACTGGTGGACGGAAAACGATGCAGAACTCTACAAGCAAAAGGCACAGCAGATGAAAGACTTCTTCTCTGCCATCCTGGTGCTGCCCGACCTCCACGCCAACGGCGACCTCTGCTGCGGCGAGAATCTGGGCGACCACGGCGGTTTGAAGTTCGCCTACACCGCCTTCAAGAATGCCACCAAAGAGCATCCGCTGCCCGTAAAGGACGGCTTCACTCCTGAGCAGCGTTTCTTCCTTGCATACGCAGGCGTGTGGGCAGAAAACATCACCGAGGAGGCCATCCGTCAGCAAACCACAGCCGACCCCCACTCACTGGGCAGATGGCGTGTGAACGGTGCCCTCCCACTCATCGACGCATGGTACGACGCCTTCGGCATCACCGAAAGCGACCCGCTCTTTGTGCCGAAAGAAAAAAGAATCAAGATTTGGTGATTACCCTTTCACCACATTCGTGCCCAGCGCAAACGCCTTCTCCATGTTGCCTGTGGTGCTGAAGATGTCTGCCTTGGCAGAAATGTTGTCGAGGTAGTTGATGAGTTGTGCTTCTGGTGTGCAGGGAAGCACGGGGCTGCCAAACTCCAGTTGCCCGTGGTGGGCAAGGACACAATGCACGATGAAGTTCACCTCACGCTTGTCGGCCTCGGAAAGCTTTCCGTTCTTTTCGGTGAAGAAATCGCGCAACAGGTTGTTCAGATAGTTGGCAGACATGTAGATGTGACCCAACAGATAGCCGTTCTCCGTCTTCTCTCCCTCCACATTGTACTCGCACAACTTGCCCCAATCGTGGAAGAGGATGCCGATGATGACACGCTCCACCTTCAATTCGTCGGGATAAGGATAGACAGGATAAACACCCTCAAGCAGATGCAGCATTTGCCATGTGTGGTTCAGCAATCCACCAGGGAACGCATGGTGCACACTCGTGGCAGCAGGGTATTTGGCATACTTCGCAAAGAGGTCGTCGGTGTATTGATTGATAAAATCCTTCAGCACCTCATCCTTGCAGAAGGAGAGCAGCTTGTCGATGGTGGTATCCCACACCTCGCGCTTGATGGGTCGTGGCACCAGTTTGTAGAGCGGATGCCCCTCTTCGGGAAACGTTCTCACCAGCATGTCCATGTTCGTGGCTGACTTCTTGCCCTGATTGTCACGGATGGTGAGAAACGCCACCAGCTGCCCCACTTTAGGTCCTGCCAACTTGGGCACGTCAAACACGCAGATATTCTCCACTCCCTCCAGATTCGCCACCTTCAGGTTCACGTAGGGAGAGTTATTCCGAGCCACCGCATCCTGACGGCTCAACACAATATATTCCTTTGCCATATTTGATAGTTATTTGATTACGCCGCAAATTTAGGGATTTTGAATTGAAAAGTTGAAAATTGAAAGTTGAAAATTGACCATTCGGGATGTTTTTATATGAAGAACGAACCGAATAGCAAATTTTCAACTTTCAATATGAACCCGTAGTGGTAAGGTTTGTCACCATCGATGGTATATTGAGGCAAGGTACGAGCACCCCAAGTGTCAACGCCACCCACACCGTGAACATTCAAGTCGATGTTGAGATTGACGAACTGGCCACGCTCCACCTCATGCGGATGCCCTGCCCCTTCAAGGTTCTCTTCGCCATAATCCCATGCACGGATGCAGAGGGGCTGCAAACCCTCGATGCGGAGGGTGCGTTTCTGAGAGGAGATGTTGAACCAACGCACATCTGTGCGACAACTGTTGTCCTGCGGATGTAAATACTCCGTCTCATACTCGCTGAGCGGCATCTGATACTTTCCGATGAAGGCACTACGCTTGCGGTCAGGATAGTTCTCCCAGGGGCCACGACCGTAATACTCGATATTGGTGTAGTCGGCAGGAATACGCATCCGCATACCGAACTTGGGCATCACAGGATTGTCGGTTCCTGTGGGATGATAATCCACTTCCACCAGAATGGAATGGTCATTGATGACGGTGTAGTTCACGGCGACATCCTTAGCCTCCTTCCAAACTGCCGTGCGTCTCGCAAAGCCAGCGGCATGCTGATTGTCATTCTCAGGTTTCCAGAAGTAGGGTTCGAGAGGTGCCTGCAGCATCTCCTGTCCATCGATGAGCCATGAGGTGAGCCTGTTGCCCTGGATGGTGATATTCTTAGTGCGCCCTTTGGCAGCAGATGCAGGAGCCTCTGGAAAAGGATATGGAGTGAGCACAAACTGCTCGCTGGCCACAACAAACCCCTTCTTTGCCCAAGGTTTGTCCTCCTTCAGGCGGGCATAGACATTGAGCAGACGCTCCCCATCGAGAGTGACGGTGTCGCAAGTGATATCGTACTCGCTCGGATTGGTGAAGGAGTCGCGATTGATGATACTGAGACGCCCCTTCTCCCACTTGAAGCCAAGGGGCTGATAGACGTGCTGCACCTCGTAGTAGTGGGGATGCGGTGTACGATCGGGAGCAACAAGTCCATTGATACAGAAAGCCCCGTCGTTAGGTTTGTCGCCAAAGTCACCTCCGTATGCCCAAAACTCATCCTTCTCCAAAGAGAGCGAGGCAGAGGGACGCAAAGCACTTCCATCAACGGGCTTGGCAATGCCCTGATCCACCCAATCCCAAATGGCAGCACCGCAGATGCTGGAATCGGCATAGATGACATCCCAATACTCTTGGAAATTGCCCATCGAGTTACCCATCGCATGTGCGTATTCACGCATCATGAAAGGTCGGTCAGTCACCTTCTGAGCCTCTGTTGCCAACTTGTCAGGAGTCAGATAGCCATCATCGTAAATGTCTGACTGGCTACGGTCAGTATCGCAGAACGGCAAAGCCATCGTGTCGAGTGCCACCACCGCTTCACGCATCGCCTGAAGGTTAAGACCCACCCCACCCTCGTTGCCGAGGCTCCAAAAGATGACGCACGGATGGTTCTTGTCACGCTGCACCAGTGAAACGGCACGATCCACATGAGCATCCTTCCATGCAGGGTCTTCCCCCATCTCATGGTTCGCATAGCCATAACCGTGACTCTCCTGATTGGCCTCATCCATCACATAAATGCCGTAGCGGTCGCAGAGTTCGTAGAGATACTCGCGGTCAGGATAGTGGCTGGTGCGCAGGAAGTTGATGTTCGCCTGTTTCATCAAGGCCAGATCTTTCTCATAGGTAGCATCATCCACATAACGTCCTGTACGAGGATGATGGTCGTGACGGTTCACACCACGCAACTTCACATTCTTGCCATTGATTTTGAAGACCTCGCCGACACATTCCACCTTCTTCACACCGAAGTGATTTTCGAAGTGCTCATCATTCTTGCTATCTTTCATGCCAAGCAGTTGCACGGTATAAGGATAGAGCCAGGGCTTCTCTGCTGACCAGAGGTGAGGAGCACTATCGTATGAAAAGGAGAGTTCGACGGTTGTTGTATCGCCAGCCTGGAGTTTCGGAACACGACGATTAGTTACGTTATGGTGACTGGGATTGGTACTGACATCGTCAAGCTCGGGGCAGGCAATCACCAATTGTGCCAAGAGATTCTTAGCTGTTTTCTTGCCAGTATTGCAGACAGAGATTTTTGCCTTGACAGTGAACTTGGAAAAATCAGCGTTGGGAACTGCCTCCACCTTATAGTCGGTGATATGCACCAAGGGTCGCACCCACAATTGCACCTCACGAAAGATGCCTGAGAGTCGCCACATATCCTGACACTCCAGATAGGAACCGTCGCTCCAGCGATACACCTCCACCGCCAGACGGTTCTTGCCCTCACGCACATATTTCGTGATGTCGAACTCAGCTGGTGACATGGAGTTTTGACTATAACCCACCTTCTTACCATTCACCCACACGTAGAAAGCTGACTTCACACCACCAAAGTGCAGGATGAGGTTCTGACCAAGCATCTCCTTCGTCACCACTATCTCGCGCACATACGAGCCCACAGGGTTGCGGTGGTCGTAAGCATACCAATCTTTTTCAGGTTCACCCATCACTTGCGGGCGGTCTCGATGGAACGGGTACTTCATGTTCACATAGATAGGCCGTCCAAAGTTCTGCATCTGCCAGTTGCCAGGCACAACGATGTTGCCCCATCCGCTCACATCGTAGCTCTCCTGTTCAAAACCTACAGGTCGCTCATCAGGATTCGCTGACCAACGAAACTTCCACAGTCCGTTGAGTGACACAATCTCTTTGCAATCCTTTTCTTTCGAGGGCAGTTGCAATGTGGCATGATATGGCAGTTTATTGATGCCCAGAACTGCAGGGTTCTCCCAATCGTATGTCATTGTTTGTGCATGAACTGAGAGGGACAGCATCAAGGCGATGGCAGATACAACCGTTTTCATTTTGTTCCTTTCAATTTGTTGATGGCTGTGTTTCAGGACTCACAAGCCGCACACCATAAATCTCACCGATTTGTTTACGAGGCTTTGCAACGAACTTCACACGTATCTGCTGCTTGCCTTTCAGCATGCTCTCAGGGATGCTAAAAGTCTCATACTTGAATTGCGAAATGCGGTACTTCCCCGTGTTGTTGATGGAAGTGAGCAGTTCATCATCGATGAAGACATCAAACTCATGAGATTTCCATTCACCGACACCCCAGAACTTCAGACGCAAACTGAGGTCGGTGCGTCCTGCGGTTTGCATGAGGTAGCTGAAATAATGGCCATCACGGGCATCGCGCCAGAACACATCATTGGTATTACCCGTTTGTGATTGGTCAGTTTCCATGCGGTGATCCGTTTCCGGTTGCTGTTCACCTGGCTGCACTTTGTCCACTGTGCGGGCTTCAAGTGCCTGACGCTCTTCCTCCGCTTTGGTCAGTTGGGCAAGGTAGTCACGATAACTATCCTCTGTGAGCGCAAGCCAATAAATCATATAGCGTGCATCATGAATCTCGAAGAAAGGCTGTAACTCATTGTGGATGCCGTTCTCCATGCGAGTGCTAAGTGTGAAGTGGAGAGGCTTCCCTGCAACAGGTTGCAGTTGGTTGGCGATGTCACTAATCTGCTGATTGATGAGAATAGGCGCCTCGTTGATAGGCAGCTTCTTGCCACCTGCATATTGTCCAAATCGGCTGTCATCGGCCACGAGATGTGCCAAGTCTTCTGTGCCTGTCTTCATGCCCAACAGGATGGGGCCATGCATCAAAGCGATATACTGTGGCACGTTGGGCAGGTACTTCACGCTGTTGTGCATCGGGAATATGATGTCCACCACATCGCCCTTTTTCCATTGACGATCAATGGTGACGTAGCTGGATGGACCGCTGATCACATCTACAGGCTGACCATTCACCTTCACCTTGAAGTCGCCAGGCTTCACCCACTCAGGATAGCGAAGCAACAGAGGGAACTTGCCCTTACCACTTGTGATGGTAATCTTACTCGTCTCGCCATAGGGGAAAGCGGTCTCCTGACGCAACGTCAGCCCTTTCTCTTTCCAGTTCAGTTCTGAGGCTACGAAGAGGTTCACGTAGAGCGCTTTACCCACGTGCGTATAGATGAACTGGCCATACTTTCCGTGATTCTCCATACCCGTGCCCACACAACACCACATTGCCTCGTTGGGTGCCGAGTAGTTGCGATAGTGGCGTGGACGGGCAGACGTGAAATACACGTAGCCACCATGCTCAGGATGTTGAGAGGAAAGGATATGGTTGAACGTCGCCAACTCGTAATAGTCAGCATAGCGCGCCTCAGGATTGCGACGGTGCAAATCCTCCGTCAACTTCAACATATTGTTGGTGTTGCACGACTCTGGACCATCAATATCGTTGATGAAATCGATGCAAGCCTCCTTGCTGGGAAAATGTTCACGGCGCGAGTTGCCGCCAAACGCAAGCGAACGTTCCCCTGTCACTATGTTCCAGAAGAAGTCGGCTGCATCGTGATAGGTCTCATCACCGCAGAGTTCGCTGATGCGCTCAAAGCCCACCACCTTCGGCACTTGTGTGTTGGCATGCATATTGTCGAGATTGTCCTGATGTTGTGACATCGGAGTCAAAAGACGGCGATGTGAGAAACGCTTGGCAGCTTCGAGGTATTTCTTGTCCTTCGTGATTGCGTAGGCATCCACCAGCACCTCGTTCATACCACCATGCTCGTTGCTCAGCATATTCTCCATCTGTTGGTCGCTAAGGCCTGCTGTCAGGTCTATTGCCCAGTCACAAAAACCGAGGAAAAGCCTCTTGGCATCTTGGTTACCGCAGTAGAGCCAAGCATCACGCAGACCCGCATACATCTTATGCAGGTTATAAAATGGTGCCCACGAACCGAAGTACACGCCAAAGTCTCCTTTCTTGAAGTTGCTCCAAATGCGCTCGCTGTTGGGCATACCACCCACATAGCCCTTACCCCACTCTGAGTGGTTCATGGCATTAGCGTTCGCACAGAGTTGCAACTCGCCAATCATATACAACATACGCATACGGCACTCCTCGTTGCCTGTAGCGGCATTCATGGCCATAGCCGTCAGATAGTGACCACCCACGTGCCCATCCAACCCATCCCAGTTAGGATAGGTCTTGGCCTTCGGTGTCAGTCCTGCCTCCTTGAAATAGGGTGCCAGCAGACGATCGACATCATACTTCAGCAGCGTCTGGATATTTAGGTCACGCGCCTTTTTGAGTGGTCCGTCCAACAGGGTTACATCGCCGAGTGGAAACTCGTCGGCATACAGTTTGTCTTGTGCGTGACCAGCCATCGCAGTAGCGGCCATCAACATCATTGTCAGTATTTTCTTCATATTACCTTATGTTTTATTCGGTGAGAACTTCCACATCGCTGTAACCCATGCGTTCTCCTTGTGCCAAGCGCAGTCCTTCCACACGGATGACTTTGGCACGGATGGGTTTACAACGTACGGTCTGCCAGATGGGATTGTTCACGATGTTAGAGAACTCTCCTTCACCCAGTATTTCCCAATGACTCCAATCAGTGGTGGCGGAAATGCGATAATGAGTGACGAGTCCCTCGCGTGAATCCTGTGGAGGCAGATAACGGAACCCTGTGACAGTCATCTCATCATTGAGTGTCACGAACATCATCTTGTCGGCTCCGAAGAAGATATAATAGTTAGAGCTATGTTTCTCGCCAGCATCGGGGGTGTCCTGGCTGATCTCGGGTGCTAAATAGACAGCTACTTTCTTGATGACAGGTTCGCACTTCGAGTCGAGTATGGTGAAGCGCAAGCGTGTAGCGGATACATTGGGGAAGCAGATGATGCGGCGGTGGCCAATGGTGGTGAGTCCGTCACCACGATCTGCAAGTTCATCCTTCAGGGGCACCCACTGCCCATCAACCTCAGCCTCCAGCGAGAACTTCTTCACACGCTGTCCGTAACGGATGTCTTCTTCAGCCACGAAGCGATTGAAGGTGGTGGGGTTCTTGAAGGTGATGAGAGTTTCATGCCCCTGTGTCTTCTTCTTTGCTTTCTTGGCAAGGTCGTTCTTAAACACCTCATGAATCATCTTGTTGAAGGCGATGCCACGCAACGAGTCCGTAGGGTGGATACGGCCATTGGGAGCAATAGGAAAATTCAGCAACAAACACGAGTTGCGACCTACCGATTTATAATAGGTGTCCATCAGTTTCGACAGGCTCTTCACGTTCTCGTTCTCCGTCTCGTGATAGAACCAGCCAGGACGAATGCTGGTGTTGGTCTCGCCTGGTACCCAAACGTTGCCGTTCTCCAAACCGTAGTGCAGTTGCTCGTAAGGCACATCGCCTTTGTCATTCAACAAGCTCCAGTTCGTTTCACCAATGTTACCAGCTTCGGTGCCTACCCAACGCAGATCACCGCGATCGCTACCATCGTTCCAGATGAGAGCTTTGGTTTGCAGCTCACGAATCATTTGGTAGGTTTCTGGCCATTCGTAATAGGTCGTGCGGTCAATACGGCGCATCTCGTTGGCACCACCATACCAACCATCACCGCCATTGGCACCATCGAACCACACCTCGAACATATCACCGTACTCCGTCAACAGTTCACGGAGCTGGTTGCGGAAATAGGTCACATACTCAGGCTTACCATACTCAGGATGGTTTCTGTCCCATGGTGAGAGATAGACGGCATACTCCAATCCTTCCTCGCGGCAGGCTTCAGCCAATTCACGCACCACATCTCCTTGACCATTCTTCCAAGGAGAGTTCTTCACGGAATACTCCGTATATTTGGATGGCCACATGCAGAAACCGCAATGGTGTTTGGCGGTGAAGATAATGCCTTTCATGCCGGCCTGCTTGCAGACACGTGCCCATTGGCGACAATCAAGGTCGCTGGGGTTAAACAACTTTGGGTCTTCATTGCCGAAGCCCCATTCCTGATCGGTGTAGGTGTTCAGCGAATAGTGGATGAACGCATACATCTCCATGTCCTGCCAACGCAGTTGGTTCTCAGTCGGCACAGGGCCACAAGGGCTGATGGCGGCTCCCTTCTGAGCCTGAAGGGTCAGAAAGGAACAGCAAAACAGAGCTAAGGTGACGATTGACTTCATTTCTTTATTTTGAGCACGGGCATGATGTTGTTCTGCTTCTCTGGAAGGGTCACGACCAAAGCTTCTTTCGTGCGCTCGAACTTCACTTTTCCGTAACCAAGCAACTCAACGGACTTGATGGCTGCTGGATAGAGGTCGGAACCATCTGCTAATGACTTCACGCTGATAGTGTGGTTCTCTGGCCATGCGAGAGCGGTAACATAGAGTGCCTTGTCGGTTTGGTTGAAGCGGATTTCATCGGCTCCAGCCTTGGTGTACTGCCCATCGTTGAATCCTTGGGCGTTTATCTTGATGTCAGCATTAGCGATGGGGCCTTCACCGAAGATTTTCCACGGACGGGTCTTGACAATACTCTCGCTATTCACCTTCATCCAAGCACCAAACTCACGCATGATGGCAAGTTCTTTCTCATCGGGGGTTCCATCGCCTCTCAATGGTACCGATAGCAACATGTTCCCGTTCTTGCTGACGATGTCCACCAGAAGTTTGGCGATGGTATGAGCACTCTTGTAGCCGTTGCGCTCGAAGATACCTGTGTCGTAGTGCCAACCTCCGATACAGTTACAGCACTGCCAAGGCTGTGGCATGATTTGGTTAGGTGCTCCACGCTCTACATCCCACACGAGAGCTTCCTTCATGTCGTCGGTAAGTATCTTGCCGAACACCACAGCCTGGTTCTTGCCCTTGTGGGTGGCAGCGCTATGGTTGTACATGTGAGCGGCAATCTTCATGCCTGCATCGCTGACAGGATAGAAGGGCAGCACGGTCACATCAAAGTAGATGAGGTCGGGGTTGTAGCGGTTGATGGCATCGAGGGTACGGTTGTAGAAGTTGGTCACATACTCCTGTGTAGGGGTGCAGGCTCCATTCTGCCAACCCCACTGGCGATGGATGGCACCGTTGTCCCATGTATTGTCAGAGAAGTCGTGATTCTGGGCATAGAGGTTCTGCGGGTCGAGTCCTTTCCACCATTTCTCAGTGCCGTCGGCATTGAGTTTGTAGCCATCCTCCTTGGTCAGCCAACCATCATACTTCACACCACGTTTGTCGCCCTTGAGGTCAAAACGTCGGCTGGGTTCATACCATGTCCATGCATGATCAGCATGGAAGGAGATGCCGAAGGGAAGTCCTGCCTTCTTGGCGGCCTTGGCCCATCCGTCGAGGATGTCCTTATGAGGTCCTATGTTCTGTGAATTCCACTCTTGATACTTCGAGTTCCAGAGGTCGAAGTTGTCATGGTGGTTACCAAGGGCGAAGAAGTACTGCGCGCCACATTCTTCCTTATAGAACTTCACCAGTTCTTCGGGTGTCCAATTTTCTGCCTTGAAGAGCGGAAGAATGTCCTTGAAGCCTACTTCGGAGGGGTGTCCGTAGTGGTCGCGGTGGTAGTTGTACTTGTAGTTGCCCTCCATGTACATCTCACGTGCCATCCAGTCGCCAGAGCCTTCCACACACTGAGGTCCCCAATGAGCCCAGATGCCGAACTTGGCATCGCGGAACCACTCGGGCACTTGGTATTGACGCAGCGACTCCCATGTGGGAGAGAATTGTCCCGTCGCCATTGGCTCATCAGCCTCCGACACTGGCACTTTATAGGTTTGTTGTGCTTGCATTGCCACCGATGTCAAGAGCATCACGGCTGTAAAAAGATTCTTCTTCATGATTGTTATTTTTCTTTAACTTCTTCTCATTTATTCATATAGGTAAAACATGCGTTCCATCATTTGCCACTTCTCGTCGCTGCGGGCTTCGGGGCTACAACCTTGAAGACGTGCCACAAAGGCTTCCCATTCGGCCTGTCGGGGCAAGGTGGCGAGTTTGTCCATTGCTGCCTGCCAGTCGAAGTCGTCGGGAGCATCGACCACCATCACCAATCGTGTGCCGAGAATGTAAATTTCCATCTCCAAGATGCCCACGGCACGGATGCCGTCACGGATTTCACGCCAATGGTGTTCCCTGGAGTGCCATTTGCGGTACTCCCGAATCATGTCGGGGTCGTCGCGAAGGTCGAGTGTTTGAACGTAACGCTTCATTGAGAATTGACAATTGACTGTTATAATGCGCCAAGGGCGTGGGCTTATCTGCGGATGGTGAGCGGTATGGCTTCTTCGTGCTGCTGGCAGAAGGTGGAGGCATCGTTGACCACGAGGGCAAGATAACCACCGCCACCTGCACCTGGCATCTTCCATGCCAGTACATCAGGCAAGACAGAGTATTGGTCTATATACTCCTGCACACCTGGCTGTATCATGGCGGGGAAGAGGGTGATTTGTGCATTGAACGAAGCTTGGTAGGCTGCCGCAAAAGCGTTGAGGTCTGTCTGTAGAATGGCTTGCCAGCAATTGTCTGCCGCTGTGGCCAGAGCCTTCACGTTGGCTTCGTTGAGGTCTTTTCCCTCCACCACCGAACAACCTGGTCGGCGAGGAAACATGGGAATCATGCACAAGTGCTGCTCCAGCCAGCGAAGAACTGTCTCGTCAGTACACGACTCTATGCGCTCAGGCCAGTAGTGGGCATTGTAGTAGTGACGGCAAAGTCCTGGCATGCAGATGCCAATCGCATCCTGTGCACCGCTGATAATGCCATCGGTGCGCTCTGGGTCGTTCTCGAAGCAGAAGACAAGTTTCGCCAGCATCTCAGGATCCATGTCGGGCAGACGGACTGGCCAGATGCGCTTGATTTGATTGCGTGTGGAGGTGGAGAGTCCGCAGCGTTCGCGAATCTCGAAGGTGGGCAAGAGCGAGATGGTGATGGCCCATCCTGCTGCGTATGTGCTCACGTAGGGTTGGTCAATCCATGTGCCAGCAAGGTCGAGACGGGTGGGAATACCTTCGGAGACCCTCTCTCCAGACCCTCTCCCCAACCCTCCCCCGTAATGGGGAGGGAGACCATCCGGAAGGCTCTCCCCATCATGGGGGAGGGTTGGGGAGAGGGTCTGAAGACTCGCTTTGATGCTCGTGCTGCTACGTGCCTCCAACCCTTCGGCTGGAATGCGGTCGAGCACGATGTATTCGATGCCACGCTCTTCGCAGAACTTACGCTTCTCCTCACTCGACCCGTCGGCATTCACCACAAAGCGGTCGGGCTTCAAGGCCTCCACTGTGGGGATGAAGTCCATCACGCCAGAGCCTTGATTGATGAAGGCATCCTTCACATAGCGGATGCTCTTCACCATGAAAAGGCGTTCCTTCTCAGGGTAGAGCGTCTTGTGGTTCTTATAGGTGAGAATCGTTGCATCCGACCCGATGCCCACATAGAGGTCGCCGTATTGACTGGCCTGTCGGAAAAACTCGACATGACCGCTGTGAAGAAGGTCGTAACAACCGCTGACAAAGACTTTCATTGTTAAGCAACTTTTGAATGGGTTATAGGAACTATAGAAGCAAGCACTAGAACTTCACCAGGATTCTGAACACCTTGCCCGGGTTCTCGCTCCACCACTGCATGGTTTCGAGTGCCTCTTCTGGACGGATGACCTTCGTGATGAGTTCGTCAACAGGGCAGTTGCCTCTCTCCAAATAGCGGATGACGGCACGGAAGTCCATCGGGGTAGCATTGCGGGAGCCACGGATATCGAGTTCCTTCTGCACAAAGAGTTTCGTCTGGAAGGTCACATCCTGCTTGGCATAACCGATGCAGGCGACACGTCCCGTGAAGGCCACCTCGTTCACAGCCATCTGATAGGTGAAGGGATTGCCCACGGCTTCGATGATGACATCGGGGCCAAAGCCACCTGTGATGTCGGCCAGACGCTGATGCACATCTTCCGTCTTGGTGTTGATGGCGTATGCAGCACCCATCTGCTTGGCCAATGCAAGTTTCTCATCGTCGAGGTCGGCAGCAATCACCGTGGCACCACGGGTCACAGCACGCACGATGGCACCCATGCCCACCATACCACAACCAATCACCATCACAGTGTCCACGTCTGTCACCTGTGCTCGGCTCACCGCATGGAAGCCTACACTCATTGGCTCAATCAGCGCACTGGTCTTGGCTGAGAGTGTGCCTGCAGGGATGATTTTCTCCCAAGGCAGCACAATGTATTCCTTCATGGCTCCGTTGCGCTGCACACCCAGTGTCTCGTTATGCTGGCAGGCGTTCACACGACCGTTACGGCAGGAAGCACACTTGTTGCAGTTGGTGTAAGGGTTGCAGGTCACGACCATGCCCACCTTCAGGTTTTCAGGCACCTCACTGCCCACAGCCTCAATCACGGCACCCACCTCGTGTCCGGGAATGACGGGGTTCAATGCCATGGTATTACGTCCCAAGAAGGTGTTGAGGTCGGAGCCGCAGAAGCCTAC
Source organism: Bacteroidaceae bacterium (assembly GCA_017448965.1). Classification (GTDB taxonomy): domain Bacteria; phylum Bacteroidota; class Bacteroidia; order Bacteroidales; family Bacteroidaceae; genus Minthosoma. Next base: position 39,231 of record JAFSKK010000047.1, read on the forward strand.
ATACTCCAGTTTCAACAGCACTTCGCCAGCCTTCAGTTCCGCTGGCTTTTCCACTTCAATGATGTTCAACTCTTGTGAGTGAGTGATTTGAATTGCTTTCATATTGTTTTATTTCTTTACTAAAGTTTCGCAAGCTTTGTATGCCTTGTAGATAAAGGGAGATAGAAGAAGATAGAAGGAGATAGAAGACAAATGTAATGCTAATGGCAAGGTATCGTCCTCTATCTTCCGCCGCTGAAATGCGGCTATCTTCCTTT
>JAFSKK010000048.1 GCA_017448965.1 Bacteroidaceae bacterium
AAGCAGACAAAGGACAGACGCTTGTCTTATACAGAAAATTCTTTTCCGGCATAAACGATATCGAGTTTAAGAAACTCAACGATCTGAAATCAGTCATCCGTACTGAAGACAGATTATTCCGTACCTTCCTTACCCATATCAGCCAGGGTCTTTCTTGTGTGGACATCATATTGTTTTCTTCATCTGTCCTGGCCGCGTTGTCGGTTCTTGTATGGGTTGGGGCGTACCGTCGTGAAGCTCACGAGGGTAACGACGTTAGGCTCGTGAGCTTTGTGGAAGTAGGCTCGTGGAGGAAGTGGAAGGGTGTTTTAGGGTGTTTTAGGGTGTTTTAGGGTGTGGAAAGGGTGAATTTAGGGTGTTTTTCAGGGTGTCTTTTTCTTTAATAAATTCTTGTAAAATAATGAAAATCAAAATATAACAGAATGGTCAAGGGTGAAAAGGGTGAAAAGGGTGTAAAAAATAAATTTTAAAAAAATAAAAATATTGAAAAGTTTTTGGAAAAAAACACCCTTTTCGCCCTGATTTCTTTATAAATATCTGTAAAACAAATGAATAGACAAGGGTGTTTCACCCTAAAAACACCCTGATTTCACCCTTCCAACTCCCCCTCGTTGGCGTATTTGCGATATCCCCACTGCCGTAATTACCCTGCACTCGTTGCCGTAATCATGGCAGTGGAGGTGGGGGGAGAGTGGGGATGGCATCAGTGATGGTGCCATCTTTTTGTGTCAAAAATTCAAAAAATAAAAAGATGTAATTGTGAAAAATGGGAAGATGGGGGGGGATTTTGATGTTTTTTTCGGATTGTGGTGAGGTTATTGACAGGTTTTTTGTATTTTTGCATGACAGTTTTGTGTGTTGGAATGCTGGAGAGGAATATATGGATAACTATAAACAAGTGACTCATGAGAATAAGGAATCGTAGATGGTTTGTGTTAGGGTTTGACAGGACTCTGGCGCATAGTTTGCTGAGGCAATCTATCATCGTGATTGTTGCGCTGCTTTTGGCATTGGGGGCTGCGTATTTGATGTTATGTGTTTTTAATCAGGACTGGGAGAAATTTTGTTCAGATGAGAAACTCAACAAATATTTACTTCCCATATATCTCTTGATTGACTCTAATGCTCTCAATAACCTCTACATGGGTAGTGATCAAACTTATGTTGAAGGTTGGGCACTGGTGGTTTGTAGCATTATATTTCTTTTTGGAGCGTTCATCTTCAATGGCGTCATTATTGGTGTTATCACTAATTTCATCGACCGACGTGTTAGGAGTCATCAGGAGGGTCACATCCACTATTTGAATTCGGGTCATTACATCATTATGGGCTATGATGATATGGTGCCGTCGATTATCTCGCATGTGTTGGCTGACAAGAAGGCGTATGTGCTGTTGCTCACGTCGATGAATGCGATGGAACTGAGGGAGAAGTTGCTGAAGTCGTTCAGCGTGAAGCAGATGGAGCGGGTCATCATCAACTATGGGCATCGCACGTCGATTGAGACTTACAAGGACATCCATCTGGAGTCGGCTGAGAAGGTGTACATTGTGGGTAATCATGAGAATCCTGCGCACGATGCCATCAATGTGGAGTGTGTGGATGCCATCTGCCAGTATCTGAGCAGGCCGAATGTGAAGGATACGCCTACAAGAATCACTTGTGTGTTCAAGGACCTCGATACGTATGCTGCTTTCAAGACTTCTGAAATCTTCAAGCGGGTGGGTGAACTGGGCATGGAGTTTGTTCCGTATAATTTCTTTACGGGATGGGCGAAGCAGGTGTTTGTGAAGCGCAAGTACAGGGATTTCGATTTTCCGGAGCCTGAGTTTGATTATCCTGCCGTGTATGGCAAGGGCATCACGCCTGAGGATGAGCGGTATGTGCATCTCGTGTTTGTGGGCACGACGAATTTTGCGGTGGCATTTGCGATGGAGGCGGCTCATGTGCTGCACTTCCCGAATGCTGACAAGGTGAAGACGCGCATCACGTTCATCGACAAGAATGCGGATAAGGAGAAGGATGAGTTCATCATCCGCAATCGCCACTTCTTCGAGGTGCAGTCGTATTATTATAGGGATTTGTCGGAAATGACGGAGAAGGATGCTTGGGTGACACCCTACGAGAAGCAGAAGCAGGGGAAGCCGATTGGCGATTACCTGCGTTTTTCGGGTAAGGATGCCAATTTCCTGGATGTGGAGTTTGAGTTCATCAAGGGTGATGTGTTTTCGAAGAATGTGCAGGACGAAGTGAGTGGTTGGGCAAAAGAGCATGGGGAAAAGCAGTATCTGTCCATTTTCCTCGCTTTGGCCGACCAGCGCCAGAATTTCGTGCTGGGCATGAACATGCCTGACGAGGTGTATGACCACGAGGTGCCGGTGTTCATCCGTCAAGACCGTTCGGACAATTTCGTGACCGACCTCAGAAGGGCTGACAGGCGGGAGAAGGAGACGGACAGATTGCCGTACACGAAAGTGAAAGAGAATGGGGAACTGGATGAGAAGAAGCGTCATGCGCGTTATGCGAACATCTATCCGTTTGGCATGAACGAGACGGCCTACAGCGCTGACGAGCATTCGCTGAAACGTGCCAAACTCATCAACTACCTGTACAGCACTATGCCTTCGGAGCATCAGTTCCAGGGGATTCTGGCTTTGGATGCGATGCCTGCCGAGAAGATTTGGGAAGAGGCTGACGAGAAGTGGAAGGAACTTTCTGTTGCCTTGAAGTGGTCGAACCTCTATAGCGCATACGCTATCAGGACGAAGTTGGCAACGCTTCGTGCTATGCGAGGACTGGACATCGATGACACGTCGCATGACTGCGATATGTTGACGGATGATGAGGTGAAGGTGTTGGCTCTCGTGGAGCATAACCGTTGGAATGTAGAGAAACTGTTGATGGGTTATCGCAAGGCTCGGAAGGAGGAGGACAAGTATGAGCATGAGGATATTCAAGATCAGCTGAAGCGGAACAAGAAACTCTTCATTCATCACGACATTCGCCCCTTCGAGGCGCTGGACGGCATCAAGAAATTGGACGAGGAATTTTCACGCTACATTCCCTGGATTATGAGAATGACAGAGAAGAATGTCTAAAAAAACTGTTTTATTTGGTGGAACGGAAGAAAAGAGATACCTTTGCACCATAAAATTGAAAAGAGCATTATGACAAAGGAAGTGAAAGCAACTTGGATGGAAAAGGGCTACGTGGATGAGCCTATTCCCGAGGGTATTGACTTGAATGCGGAGATTCGCAACATGTGCAAGGAGAAGAATGCGGTGATTCTGGCGCATTACTACACGGATGGGGCAGTGCAGGACATTGCTGATTTTGTGGGTGACTCTTTGGCATTGGCACAATGGTCGGCCAAGACGGATGCCGACATCATCGTGATGTGTGGTGTACACTTCATGGGTGAAACGAACAAGATTCTGTGTCCGAACAAGAAAGTGCTGGTGCTCGACTTGAACGCTGGCTGCTCGTTGGCTGACAGTTGCAAGGCTGAGGATTTGAAGGCGTTTGTGGATGAGCATCCTGGCTACAAGGTGGTGAGTTATGTGAACACTACAGCGGCTGTGAAGGCATTGACGGATGTGGTGGTGACTTCAAGTAACGCTAAATTGGTCATTGACTCTTTCCCTCAGGATGAGAAACTTATCTTTGGCCCTGACAAGAACTTGGGCAACTATATCAATTCTGTGACAGGACGGCAGATGCTCTTGTGGAATGGCGGTTGTCATGTGCATGGCCAGTTCTCGCTGGAGAAGATTCTGGCTCTCAAGGCTGAGCATCCGAAGGCTAAGATTCTGGTACATCCTGAGTGTCCGGCTCCCATTCAGAAGGTGGCGGATGTGATTGGCTCAACGGCTGGTTTGCTGAAATTCGCCATCAAGGATGAGGCCACAGAGTTCATCGTGGCAACGGAAAGCGGCATCCTGCACGAGATGAAGAAGGCTTGTCCCGACAAACTGTTCATTCCTGCGCCTCCCGAGGCAACGGAAACAGTGGGGTGCTCGTGCAACGAGTGTGAGTTCATGAAACTGAACACGCAGAAGAAACTCTACAACACGCTGAAATATGAATGGCCAACCATCGAAGTGGATGCAGACATCGCAGTGAAGGCGGTGAAGCCGATTGAAAGGATGTTGGAGATCAGTGAGAACCTGCAATCTGCAATGGTAAGCAAATGAGAGGGTCTTCTGTCGCAGCATTAGTTTCAGGTGGTGTCGATTCTGCTGTTTCGGTGCATTTGCTGAAGGAGCAGGGGATTGACCCGCATCTGTTCTATATCAAGATTGGTCCTGACAAGGATACGGAATGGAACTGCACCTCGGAGGAGGATGTGGAGATTTGTCAGTGGCTGGCACGGAGATATGGGCTGAAACTGGATGTGATTGACCTGCACAAGGAGTATTGGGAGAAGGTGGTGGGCTATACGATGGACAAAGCACGTATCGGTTTGACGCCCAATCCCGATGTGATGTGCAACAAACTCATCAAGTTCGGGTGTTTCGAGGAGGTGGCTGGAAAGGACTTTGACTTTACTGCGACAGGACATTATGCCACCACGACCACGATAGATGGCAAGGTGTGGCTCTCCACATCGCCTGACCCCGTGAAGGATCAGACGGATTTTCTCTGCCAGATTGATTCGCTGCAGGTGAGCAAGCTGATGTTTCCAATCGGACATCTGTGGAAACACGAGGTGCGTGCCATTGCAGAGAAGGCGCACCTGCTGAATGCGGAGCGTAAGGACAGCCAGGGTATCTGTTTCTTGGGCAACATCGACTTCCGCGACTACATCAAGGCTCATCTGGGTGAGAATCCCGGTGATGTGCGCGAGATTGAGACTGGTCACAAGATAGGGGAGCACAAAGGGTTGTGGTTCTACACCATAGGACAACGCAAGGGGTTAGGTTTCGGTGGAGGCCCTTGGTTTGTGGTGAAGAAGAACATCAAAAGAAATATCCTTTTTGTCTCGCATGGCTATGACCCCGAAAAGGTGTACAAAGACCACATTGCAATGAATGACTTCCATTTCATCAGTGGTAACCCCTTTGAAGAAGCGTGGAGCGAGGAACACGATGTGGCGAAGGGGATGCGCGTAATGTTCAAGATTCGTCACACGCCCGAATATCTTGGCGGTGTCCTTTCTCTCAAGGAAGATGGACGCTGGTTTCTTCAGGCAGACAAGAAGATACATGGTGTTGCCCCCGGTCAGTTCTGCGTGGTGTATGACAAAGACCACCACCTCTGTTTCGGTAGTGGAGAAATTAACTGAATTTGAAAGTTGGTGCCTTTTATGGACATTCCATGAAAGGCACCAACTTTTTATGTTGCGTTGTAAAGTTTTCGGCTGAGATAGTTTGTGTGAGAAAAATAAATGTGTATCTTTGCAACGAAAACAAACGAAAGACAGATGAGCAAATACGAGATTCCCTTCTTGACAGCGTGCATTCAAGCGTTCGGGCGGCGGTTTGCCATGACACGGCAGGCGGCATTCCGCTATCTGCACAAGTACAAGGGATTGGCATTTCTGATTGAGTTCTACGATGTGGAACACCTGCAGTCGATGGATGAAACCATTGATGACCTGCTCATCGTTTGCCAAAAGAATGGAGGGGTACTGGCATGACACTTTACCACGGCACCAATCAGGACATAGAGACAATAGACCTCACCCGGGGCTTGCGGCACAAGGATTTCTGTAAGGGATTCTATTTGACACCCGACAAGAATACAGCCATTCGCATGGCACAGAAAAAGAAACGTATCTTCGGGGGAACTGCCACTTTGATTACCTACGAACTGGATGATGAAGCCTTGCATTCCGAATTGAAAGTGAAAATCTTCCCAGAGAAGGCTTCTGTAGAGTGGCTTCTCCTTGTGGATGCCAACCGGGATAGAAAAACTCTGGCGCCCATTCACGACTATGATATCGTTATCGGACCGATAGCCGACGATGGCGTTGTTCTCCAACTTACTAATTTCCGTGAAGGTATCTACAAGCCCGAACAGGCTGCCGAGTAGTTACAGGACAGATACCTCGACCAACAGTATTATTTCGGAACGGAGCAGGCTCTTCGCTTCCTCCTTCACAAGACAAACGTAGAAACCGTATGAACCAACCCACCCATCAACAGATAGCAACTTACTTGACCAACTACGCCTTGAGCGAGTTGGTGAAATACGTGATGGAGGACACGGGCTGCACCATCGAAGAAGCGATGGAACGGGTCTATAACTCACCACTGATGCCAGCCTTGCAGGACGAGGAAAACGAACTCTACGTACAAAGTCCTGCCTATCTGTACGAGTTGATGAATCTCCCACAGATGCAATGTGGCGGGACTGAAATTCAGTTGTAATATATGAAAATTGAAAGTTGGTGCCTTTCGTGGACATTCCATGAAAGGCACCAACTTTTTATGTTGCGTTGTAAAGTTTTCTTCTGAAAAATTTTGTTTCAGAAAAATTGTCGTATATTTGCAACTGTTCTCTTGCCGAGGCCCACTTTCGGGTGGGCTTGAGGGCTGAGAACCTATATATAGGAAAGGCGTTACTTGACGCTTTGTACTTGGCATCTCTGAATCTGACAGTTCCCAAACGTTTGTCAAAATCAAAGCAACAATGACGCCCATTAGGATGTGTATTATATCCGACACTCATTTATTGCAGATGGCTTTGGGTTTCATGCAATTCTTGTCGTTTTTATACATATTCGGCGTGGGCTTCGGCGTTGCTCGTTTCGACAAACAGGCAATGCCAGAGCCTCGAGATGTGGACGAGCAACAGTTGACTCCCCACGTCTTTTTTGTATATATATAAACCTAATGATAATGTATCATGTCCTTTGGGGAGAGAGGAATAGAATTGAAATATTGTTATGAAGACCAGACATTTCTTTGTACTTTTATTCTTAGTGTCATCATGTATAAACAGTCCTTATTCAAATGTTCAAGATAATAGTGGCAATCAAGAACCCGTAGATACTGTTGCCCCTGATTCTGTTGCTCGAGATGAACTTGTTGTTCAAGATTCAAGTCTTCTTATAAGTGACTTGCAACCTCATAGCATAGATCTCCCGTGCACTCATGGCTTTAATTCTCTTTCTGAGTGTCCTATCTGTTCAACAAGAGGTATTTGTTGTCCTCATGGTTATGGTTTAGAACCTTATAAATGCCCGCTTTGTTCATCAGAAAAATACAGATCACTGAGTGAGGAAGAACAGAAAGAAGTTGAACGTGTTTATAATCAAAAGCATGCTAGAGATAGGATTAATGATGCTCTTAATGAGATAGAATTTCAACAATCAATAAATGATGCTGCTAGAAGATTAATTAAGTAAAGAAACTTAGTTTATTCAGAATGAGTAGGTAGACGAAGAAAAATTATTTATGATTATCCGCAATCGTACCACCAACTGCTTATTTCAGACATGCGTTCATTTCAACACGAATGACACGAAATTTCACATAGCCATGCGGAAAAAGAGAACACAAAGCCGCAAGCGGCGACCAATTGCACGAACCATCCGGATGGTTTCGTGTGTTTCGTCGCACCGAAGGTGCTTTGTGTAATGTTTTCTGGTTGCATAGTTCGAGAATATTCGTGTTATTCGTGTTAAAATGAGCAGTTGGTGGTACGTTTGCGGATAGTCGTAAATTATTTATTTGTTTAAAATGGTGGTTGTATATGGATTTAATGTTTTAAGGTTGCTAAAATGGCTTTTAAAACGATAGAAACTTTCCTCATGAAGAACATCTTAACTAAATATGACTTTGGGATAGCCGATTCTTTTATGCCTCTGAGAGAATCCCAGAATGAGAATGGCATACAATATGGTGTTTATATTTTAAATAATGGCTCTCACGATTTACTAAAAACCCCAATTTCTCTTAAAACTATATGATAACAGCATCATATAAAAATGCAAACTTAGGATAATCAACAGCCTTCGTTCCCAACTAGATTCTCAAAGTTTTGAGTGGCCCATTCCATCAAACCGATAACATGTGGCATGAGACTTTTCCCCAATTCGGTAATGGAGTATTCAACCCGTGGAGGTACTTCTGGATAAACTTGGCGAGCAACAAGACCTATTTGCTCCAGACGCTTCAGAGTTTGTGACAACATTTTCTGCGAACAGTCAGACATGTCACGCCCCAGATCGTTGAAGCGCATGGTGCCTCGCTCGTTGAGGTGATATAGCACCAACAAAGACCACTTGTCGCCGAACTTTTCTATTACGTTGCGTATGGGGCACGCTTTGTACTTCTCATCTATCGTTCGATTTATCTTACGCATATGTTTGACT
>JAFSKK010000049.1 GCA_017448965.1 Bacteroidaceae bacterium
CACAGGTCATTTGACAACTTCATCGTGAACATGCTGGGGGCGCTAGCCGCTTACTGCTTCTTCCCAAAGAAACCATGCATCGCATGTGAAAGAACTTTAGACACACAACTTGCACTGTTTTGAATTCGTCGAACTCACGTTCGTGTTAGAACTTGAAGTCAACAGCAAAGCGGATGCCGTTCTTCTTCAGTTTGTCGCCTCCGTAGATGTCGGGCATGTCGTTGTAGGACAAGCGGCGCACATACTGCACGGTGATGACTTTGAAGATATTGCTGATGCCGACAGAGAGTTCCATGTAGGGCTTGTTACCCATCACGAAAGACGTCTGATGTCTGTCTCTGGTAGGGAAGACAAACAGGTCGTTGTCTTCTGTCTGCTTGAAGGGGTTGTTGCGGTCGGACAGATGTCCGTAGAGCATCTTGAAGCCAATGTACTCGCGCAGTTTCATCTTTTTCAAAAGCGGGATGCGGTTAAGAACCTTACCATCGAAACTCCAGTTGATGAACAGCGACGCGTAGCTGTCGTTAAGGAACTCCATGTTGCGCAGCATGTTGAATGACCAACTATCAAACTGCACAAAGTAAGAGAGGTTTGACTGAGGCGTGAAAAGCATGGGGAAAGGCACCTTGTTCCACTGGTGACCACCTTTCAGATAAGCCTCAATGCTTCCGCAGGCACCTGGCAACCAGAACTTCTTGAAGATGGTGGCTTCGGTGATGTTGTAGTTGTATTGTCCCTCGAAGAAGCCGTCAATGCCCATCGTGTGTTCCAGTGTGAAGATGGGGGCATCCTTATTGATGGCAATACGTTGCTGCTTGCTGTTGATGAACGTCTCACGAGGTGCATAGCGGAACCCCAGTTTCACGTCGCTGGTTCTAATGTGGGGAACGAAGGTCTCTATGCCGTTGTTATAGTCGGCGTTGCGCATGTAAACGAGTTTGCCTGTGGGGGTGAGTTTGGAGTGATCCAGTGCTGCTGACCATGTGATGTTATTATCGGTCTCATACTGATACTTCAAGTTCAGGTCGTTCACATACATCATCTGATCCACCTTGCTGGTCTTGAAGGAACTGTACATATTGTCCTTAATGGTGCCGGAATACTTGTCCACTGGCGACATGTCGTCGTACATGAAAGAAGCGGTAATGCTGCGGCGAGGAAACTCGTGTGCCATGTACTTCTTCTTGTTGAAGGAGTATTCCACTTCTGCCTTGTACTTCCACTTTTCGTCCTTGGTGCCGTAGGCTCCGTAGCCGCGCAGGAAGAGGTGAGGAGAGAGATTTCCCGTCGTCTGAAGGCTTCCTTGGTAGCGCCAGCCGTCAATCTCATTGTGGGAAACGATGGCATTGAGGGGGATGAAATCAATCTTGTTGGGTTTTGGGGTCAACTCGATGGAGTTCTCAACCACGGCCGTGAGGAGGAACTTCTTGAAGGCTCCGAGGTCGTTGTTGATTTTATCCACGCCATTGCCGAGATGACTTTCTGAGTTGGTCAACTGGATAGGACGGATGGAGGCCCAATACGTGGAGTCCTTGAATTCGGCATCGGCCATCACACGCTCTGTCTGTGGCGACTTGAAAGCTTTTTTGTCTGTGATGGGATTGAAGTTGTAGTTGCTGTAGCTGGTGTAGCGCTGGCACTGGAACTTGATGGCACCGTAGAGACCGCTCAACTCCACCACCATGTTATCCACTTTCATCACACGTTCACCTGTAGGCAACGTCATGAAGTCTTGAATCACCATGAGGTTGTCCACGAAGTTCACACCTGAGTTGTTAGGAATGTTCAACACAGCGCGCTTCACCTGGTTCAGTTTATCATCGGTGATGAAGAGGTGACCAGAGAAACCGAAATCCTGCGTGTTGTTGGGCAGGAAGACGACGTCGATGCACCGCTCGTTGTCCACCATGATGGTGTCCTGGATATAATAATGATAGAAGCCAATGGCCTCACTGGTGGAGATAGGGCTGATGAACGGGTGCTGGAGCAAGCGAACATTGTCCTTGTAGATGTCCACATCGGTAAAGATGTCCTTGATGAGCGAGGTAATCATGTCACCTGACGAGAGCATCGATTGGAAACCATCGCTGCGCTTGGCGTGGATGGTGGTCTTCACCGTCTTGGGGTTCTTGCGATAGTTCTCTTCAGAAGAGGTCTCCTCCACCATGATAGGCAGAATCAACTTACCTGTCTCAGGGCATATCTCGGAGAGCAGGGTATCTTTTGTACCCTTGATGTCGTTGTAGGAGAAGGTTTTCTTCTCGTACTTATCAAAGTGGTAGAAGTCCTTTTCCTTGATGTCGCTCAATCGTTTGTTGGCAATGACCTTGCGCATGAGGTCAACGGCAGGGTTGTTCTTGCGTTTGTAGTTAATCTTCGACTTCTTCACCACCACCTCGCCCAGCAGGATGTCATCACTGTACATCTTGATGATCTGGTCGCGAATCTCCTGCCTTCCGCGTGGCACCGTAACGGTGACGGGTTTGTAGCCGAGAGAGGTGATTTCGAACTTGCTGTAGTTGTTGAGGATGGGGAGAACGAAGTTTCCGTTGATGTCGGTTGAGCGTCCTTCTGAAGTGCCGATATACTTCACGGCAGCAAAGGGGATGGGTTCGCCATTGGCGGCATCAATCACTTGACCGTAGAACTGCGCTTTCACTGCCACAGCGAAGAGCACAAGCAGAAATGAAACGGATAACTTTTTCATATTAGTCTTCAATCAGGCAGTTGCCCGTCATCTCCTTTGGTTGTTCCAATCCCATGATGTGGAGGATGGAAGGAGCGACGTCTGCCAGCACACCGTTCTTCACTGTGGCGTTCTTGTTCTCCGTCACATAGATGAAAGGAACAGCGTTGAGTGAGTGGGCGGTATTGGGAGTGCCATCAGCGTTGAGGGCATTGTCAGCATTGCCGTGGTCAGCGATGATGATGGTCTCGTAATCCATGCTCTTGGCAGTTTCCACCACTTCGTTCACGCACTGGTCGATGGCCTTCACGGCAGCTTCGATGGCAGGGTATACACCTGTATGACCCACCATGTCGCCATTGGCGAAGTTCACCACAATCCAGTCGTATTTGTTGGTCTTGAGGGCTTCAACCAGCTTGTCCTTCACCTCGAATGCTGACATCTCTGGTTTGAGGTCATAAGTGGCCACTTTGGGAGAGTTTACGAGGATGCGGTCTTCACCTTCAAATGGTTCTTCACGACCACCATTGAAGAAGAAGGTCACGTGTGCATATTTCTCAGTCTCAGCAGTGTGGAGCTGCTTCAAGCCCTTGCTGGCGATGTACTCGCCGAGGGTGTTCTCCACGTTCTCCTTGGGGAAGAGGATGTGTACGCCTGTGAACGAAGCGTCGTATGGAGTCATGCAGTAGTACTGGAGTCCAGGGATGGTCTTCATGCCCTGCTCCTCCATGTCCTTCTGGGTCAGCACGATGGTCAATTCTTTTGCTCGGTCATTGCGGTAGTTATAGAAAATCACCACGTCGCCCTCCTTGATGCGACCATCCACGTTGCAGTTGATGAGTGGCTCCATGAACTCGTCCGTGTTCTTGTGCTCCTCCGTGTGAGAGTCGTAGCAAGACTGCACGCCTTCCACCATGTCAGCCACCTCACGACCTTTGCCATGCACGAGCTGGTCGTAAGCCACCTTGATGCGGTCCCAACGCTTGTCACGATCCATTGCATAGAAACGACCGATGATGGAAGCGATAGCACCCACACCCACCTCGTCAATGTGCTTCTGCAAGTCAGCGATGAAACCCTTGCCCGACTTCGGGTCAGTGTCACGACCGTCCATGAAACAGTGTACGTAGCAGTTCTCGATGCCATACACCTTGGCGATGTCGATAAGCTTCAGGATGTGGTCGAATGAAGAGTGTACGCCACCCGTAGAAGTCAAACCCATCAGGTGAACGCTCTTGCCGTTCTCCTTTGCATAGCCGTAAGCCGACTTGATTTCTGGGTTCTCCAAGATGGAGTTGTCTGCACAGGCACGGTTAATCTTCACCAAGTCCTGATACACGATGCGTCCAGCACCGATATTGAGGTGTCCCACCTCCGAGTTACCCATCTGTCCATCAGGCAGACCCACGTTCTCACCGCTTGCCTGCAACTCAGAGTGAGGATAATTTGCGTTCAGATAGTCCATGTAAGGTGTTGGTGTCTGATAAATCACGTCTCCCTTACTCTTGTCACCGATTCCCCAACCATCGAGAATCATCAAAAGTGCTTTCTTTGCCATAATAATCGTATATTTAATGTGTTAAATTCAAGAACTCAAAGCGCACACGCACGCTTACAGGGTGCAAAGTTAGGAAAAAGGGATGAAATAAAAGCCTTATTCATAAAGATTAACCCTTTTTGAGGAGTAAATGCCGTGTTCACGGACTAAAAAGCAAGGTTTTGTCAATGGTTTACATTTTTTCTTTGTACCTTTGTGGCGTTAAAAGTGATACGAAAAAAGAAAAGATAATGGTTACAGAGATTTTGATTACGTTAGGGGTGTTGGTTCTTGTGGCCGCCCCCATCGTTTGGTGGTTCGTCAAGACTCAGAACGAGCTGGTGAACCTTGACGAGAAGTGCAAAAATGCGCTCAGTCAGATTGAGATGCAACTCAACTCGCGTTGGGATGCCCTGTTGGCGATGGCGCAGGCCGCTTCCGCCTATGCGAAGCACGAGAGCGAAACGCTGGTTCAGGTCATTTCGAGTCGTCGAGGCATTGAAGTGAGGACTGCAGCCGATGTGAACGAGCAGCAGGATGCCTTCTCAGAGGTGTTGAGCCGTTTGATGGCCGTGAACGAGGCCTATCCCGAGTTGCAGGCATCGGGGTTGTATAAGCAGACGATGGACAGCATCGCAGAATATGAGGAGAGTGTGCGCATGGCACGTATGATTTACAACGACACGGCTACCCGCTTCAACCGTTATGTGCGTCAGTGGCCATCCAGCATGGTGGCTGGTCAGCAGCATTTTGTGGTACGCGACTATCTGTCGGTGGACGATAAGGGCAAGCGAAAGATGCCAGAACTGTTTGCGGAAGAAAAGGCATGATGACGAAGAAGATAATGAGATCGGTGGCCAGAACCTTCCTGGCTGTTCTCTTCATGCTCTTTTCCGCAGTCCCAGTTGTGGCACAGCACCAGTTGGACTCGGTGTTTGTGTTGGTGAGGTTGATGGATGACGGCAGTGCGCGTGTGACCGAACGACGTGATGCCCACATGAGTGAGCAAGGTACAGAAGGTTTTATCACCTTCAACAACATGGGCGACATTGAGGTGAAGGATTTGCACGTGTACGACGAGGAGAACACGGATTTTGTGGTGGAGGAGGAATGGGACGTCAATCGCTCTCGCGAACAGAAGACGGGCCGATGTGGGTATCACTACACCGACGAGGGTGTGGAAGTCTGCTGGGGTATTGGCAAGGCAGGGAAACGCAGCTACTACATCAGTTACACGCTGACTCATCTGGTGAAGGCCTACGATGACTATGATGGATTCTGCCATTCCTTCTATGAGGCGGCCAATTCTCCGGCCACTTTTGCAATGGTGAGCATTCAAATGGAAGTGGACACGCTCACAAAGAAAGATGCGCGCATCTGGACTTTCGGTTACGATGGTTGGAAGGGGCATGGACGCAACTATGTGTGGGCACGAACGGAAGATGATAGTTTTATGCGCAACGGCGATGCCATCATCGTGCTTTTGGAGCTTGAGAAGGGCTTGCTGCATCCCGACGTGAAGAAAGAAGGCACGTTCAAGGAATTGGTGAAACGTCCTGCCTTCGTAGATAGTGAATACGACATCGAAGTGGCGATGGGTGACACCGTGGAGGGTGGTGTTGCACGCAGTTCGCTGATGGGCGGCGAAGCCGGTTCTGGACATGAAGGAAAGCCCCAATCTGCCTATTCTGCCGATAATGACGGCGGCGGATACAGTTGGGAATTGATCGGTGGTTTCCTTGTGATCATAGGACTCATTGCTTGGGCTGCCAGCGACCCTATCCAGTCGAGCATTGCCGAAAACAAAATGATGAAACAGAGAGCCAAGCACCTGATGCAACTGATGGGAGGAAAGAAGTGGGACGAACTGCCCTATTGGCGGGCCTTGCCCATGCAGGGTAACCTGCTGGCATCGAGCAGTGTGTTGGCCTCTGTGCAGCATACCTTACAGGCATCGGGCAACCCCATCAAAGGCGTGGAGTTCGATGTGCAGCATCTCTATGAGGCATTCATCCTTCGCATGTTCTACAAGGGTGGCATCACGCTTGACTATGATACCGACAAGCAGGGTAGGACGCGCCAGCTCTTCCGTATCAAGGAACCTGTAAAGCCCGAGAAGCGACCCGATCTCGATGTGACGAAGAACATCACCAGCATCCATTCTCTTTATGGTGTCCGACGTCGTGAGGTGGAATGGCAATACAAGGGCTTGATACATGACGACGGCATTCAGTATATGCTACAAGACCTGCTTTATAAAGCGGCCAATGAAGACCACCTCTTGCAGCCTGACGAGTTGAAGACTTATGTGAATAAGAACCTTGAACGACTGCGGCCGATGGCGGATGCGCTCTACATGGTTGCTGGAAGTCGCAAGGACGATGCAGCTCTCCAGGCAGACGAGGTGCAGCAGGTGGTGGGTTTTGTCCATTATCTCAATGACTTCTCACTTGTAGGAGAAAGGCATATAGGGGAGGTGAATCTCTGGAAGGAATTCCTCGTTTTTGCATCCTTCTACGGTATTGCCGATCAGGTGCGTAAGGACATGATGAGGGTAGCACCCGATACGACTAAGCTCGATCAGTTCCTCCCGCCGTATCAGGTGATGGAAGACTTCAAGCCTGTCACGAAGGCATTGACAACCACTCTCTACACCGCATATATGTATGAGACGGCGTATGAACGTGAACAGCGCCGTGCTTCTTATAGCAGTGATCATGACTACAGTTCACGCAGTTACTCCAGCAGTAGTGGTGGCAGCGGACACAGCAGTCACTCTGGTGGTGGCGGTCACTCTGGTGGTGGCGGTTCAGGCTTTAGATAAAAAACAATATCATTATGGAGATACAAGAATTGTCAGATGGTCTTCTGAAGAAGAGCCTCGTCGGCCTGCTCATTGTGCTCGGCGTGAGTGTAGGGTGTTTCGTCTTTACCCCTTCACCGCCTGATTCAGTGGTGATGCTCGACAACACCTCTGGCGACACGATTGCCACCGTGGCAGCGGTTGCCATGGGTTTGTGCTGCTGTCCAGGCTTCCTATGCATCTTTATCAAGAAGTTACGTTTTCCCATGCTCATCATCGTGAGTTTCATCTTGTTGTTGTTCCTTGCGGCAGTGTGTATCGACCATGCCTACATGAACCTGAACTATGCGTTCTCGAAGGACAAGTCGCCAGTGGAACGTCCTTGTGTCATCACCCACCACAGGCACAACCGAAGCACGCACATCCGACAGGAACACCACACGGGCAAGACCGTGTTTGGCGACAAGAAGGAGTATGTGACAGAGCATGAAGAGACGACTGACGAGTATGTGCTGAAGTTCCGTTTCCTCGATGAGGGGAAGAAGGCGACCGAACACGTCATCAGCCGTGACAACGCGTTTGAATTCTACAACCGTGTTTACGAGGGTGACACTTGTATCGCCTACGTCCTGACAGGTGCCTTTGGCATCGATTACGTGGCCGATATGCGTGTGAAACGGCGCGGACGCTAACCTCAAACTTCTCACTCATGGAACTGATGACCCATATAGACATTCCACAGTCGGAATGGAAGATAGCCGCAGGCGCTAATGTGCTGCTGGTCGGCTCTTGCTTTGCCGATGAAATCGGGGGAAAGATGGTGAGGGGTGGCTTTGAGGCGATGGTCAATCCTTTTGGTACCCTCTACAATCCTGCCAGCATTGCGGCGAGCCTGTTGCGGAGCATCAGAGAGAAGGAGGTAGGAAGGGAGGATGTTTTTTGTGATGGGGATGGCGTGTGGCATTCGTGGATGCACCATAGCTGCTTTTCCTCGGCAGATGTGGAAACGCTGGTGGAGTGCATCAACGCTACGACCCATCGTGTGGCAGACTTTCTGCGGGAGGCGGATGTGTTGGTGGTCACCTTTGGTACGGCGATCATCTATCGGTTGAAGGAGACGGGTATGTTGGTGGCCAACTGCCACAAACAGTTAGACAGCCTCTTTGTGAGGGAACGCCTGAGTGCCTACGATATCGTGGATCAATGGCAGTTGCTCTTGCAACTGCTGGAGAGTGTGAATCCGAAGTTGAAGGTCATCTTTACCGTCAGCCCCATTCGTCACAAGCGTGATGGCTACCACGTGAACCAAATCTCAAAGGGGATATTGTTGCAGGCGATAGACGAAATCGTAAATAGTAAATCGTCAAATAGTCAATGGATTTATTTCCCCTCCTACGAAATCATGCTGGACGAACTGCGCGATTACCGCTTCTATGCCGACGACATGATACACCCTTCGGCACAGGCGGTGGAGTACATCTGGCAGCGGTTTCAGGACACTTACTTTGATAACAAGACAAAGGATGTGGTGGCGAAGGCGATGAAAGAGTGGCGACAGAGCCAGCATCGTCAAATTGTAAATTGTAAATTGCCAAATAGTAAATGACAAGATGTATACGATTGATGAAATTGCGCAAGTCATTGGCGCAGAGAGAAAAGGAACGGTAGAGGCAAAGATCAACTGGCTGCTCATCGACAGCCGAAGCCTTTGTTTCCCAGAAGAGACGCTCTTCTTTGCATTGAGAACGGAGAAGAACGATGGACATAAGTATATCGAGGAGCTGTACAGAAGAGGAGTGCGCAACTTCGTGGTGAGCACCACGACTCCCGAAGGGGGAGGGCTACAGCAGCGCTTGTCGTTAGAGAACTGCAACTTCCTCATGGTGAAGTCGCCTCTGAAGGCTTTGCAGGACTTGGCAGCCTACCACCGTAGCAAACTGAATATCCCCATCATCGGTATTACGGGTTCCAACGGTAAGACGACGGTGAAGGAGTGGTTGTATCAGTTGCTCTCTCCCGACTTCAACGTGAGCCGTTCACCCCGTAGTTACAACAGTCAAGTGGGTGTTCCCCTCAGTGTCTGGTTTATCGACCATCACAACGACCTGGCCATCATCGAGGCAGGCATCTCACAACCTGGTGAGATGGTTAACCTTGAGCGCATCATCAAGCCTACCATTGGTGTGATGACCAATCTGGGTGCCGCCCATCAGGAGAACTTCATGAGTTATGATATCAAGTGTGCCGAGAAGATGCTCCTCTTCAAGGACTGCCAGAAGGTGGTTGTCAACTCTGATCATATCACCATTCGCCGTTGCCTCGATGCCTTGCCCGACCGCATCGAACGGGTATCGCTGAACGTGCGGCAGATAGAGAAGGAGGGCGACCATGCCATCATCCACTTTGAGTATGAGGGCAACGCTGGTCAATACACCATTCCCTTTATCGATGATGCCTCTATCGAGAATTCCATCACCTGTTTTGCAACGGCAGCCCCCTTCTTCTTCCCCCAAGGGGGAATGAACCGTCTGGATGGAAACTCCTCCCCTTTGGGGGAGGTTGGGAAGGGGCTTCAAGTCCTCTGCGAACGTATGAGTCATCTGGAACAAGTGGCCATGCGTCTGGAGGTCAAGGATGGCAAGAACGGCTGCACGCTCATCAACGACTCGTACAACTCGGATGTGCAGTCGTTGGACATCGCGCTCGACTTCATGAACCGTCGTCCTGAGACGAGCCTCCAGTGCCGCACTTTGATACTCAGCGACATCCTCCAGAGTGGCGAGTCTCCCCGCAGTCTCTACTCTCGGGTGGCACAGATGGCGGCATCGCGTGGCATCGAGAAAGTCATTGGAGTGGGCGACGAACTCTGTGCCTGTGCCGACTATTTCCCCATGGAGCACGAGATGTTTCGCACCACCGATGCGCTCATCCGTAGCGAAGTGTTTGAGAATCTGCACAATGAGTTCATCCTCATCAAGGGAGCGCGTCAGTTCCGTTTCGATAAGTTGAGTGACCTCCTCACCTTGAAGGTGCACCAGACCATCTTGGAGGTGAACCTCAATGCCTTGGTCAACAACGTGCGCTACTATCGCCGCTTCATGCAGCCCGAAACCAAGATGGTCTGTATGGTGAAGGCCAGTGGCTATGGGGTCGGCTCGTTAGAGACCAGCAAGACCCTGCAGGACAACGGTGTGGACTACTTGGCTGTGGCAGTGGCTGATGAAGGTGCCGACCTGCGCGAAGCTGGCATCACCGCCAACATCATGATCATGAACCCCGAAACCACCTCGTTCAAGATGCTCTTCGACTACCGTCTGGAACCTGAGGTGTTCAGTTTCGATCTGCTCGAACAGCTGATTCATGCAGCTGAGAAAGAGGGTATTACCAACTTCCCCATTCACATCAAGATAGACACGGGCATGCACCGTCTGGGCTTCAATCCCACGGTTGATATGCCCCGTCTCATCGAGCGGCTGCGCCGTCAGACCGCCTTGGTGCCCTGTTCCGTCTTCAGCCACTTTGTGGGCAGCGATGGCGACGAGTTCGACACGTTCTCTCGTCGGCAGTTCCAGCTTTTCGACCAGGCCAGTCAGCAGTTGCAGGCGGCTTATTCCCACAAGATTATCCGTCACATCTGCAACTCTGCAGGCATCGAGCACTTCCCCGAATACCACCTCGACATGGTGCGTCTCGGCCTTGGCCTCTACGGCATCAACGCCCGCAACAACCATATATTAAATAATGTGGCGACTCTCAAGACCACCATCCTCCAGATTCGCGAAGTGCCTGCAGGCGATTCCATCGGCTACTCACGTCGTACCACGCTGGCACGCGACAGTCGCATTGCCGCCATCCCAATCGGTTATGCCGATGGTCTCAACCGTCATCTGGGCAACCGTGGCTGCTACTGTCTGGTTAATGGTCAGAAAGCCGACTATGTGGGCAATATCTGCATGGATGTCTGCATGATCGATGTAACCGACATCGACTGCAAGGAAGGTGACATCGTCGAAATCTTTGGCGACCACCTGCCCGTGACTGTCCTCAGCGATGCCCTCGACACCATCCCCTACGAGGTGCTCACCGGCATCAGCAACCGTGTTCAGAGAGTGTATATTCAAGAATAGCCTATGCAAAGAATCTTCCTCATCCTGCTCCTCCTGCTCACTGCCCTTTCCATGATGGCGCAGCGGATGATTCGTCGCAGCAGCAGGCTGTATGTCGAGGCGCAGCAACTGCCCGACCGTGTGGAGCCCCTGCTCACCGACCGCTGGCACCAGTATGACCCCTACAACAGCCTCTGTCCTCTCGATGAGAATGGCGACCGTTGTGCGGTGGGTTGTGTGGCGACAGCCCTGTCGGAGGTCATGTACTACTGGCGGTGGCCTGAGAAAGGGATGGGGTACCATGAGTATAAAGATTCGCTGGGATGCAAGCAGACGCTTTCAGCCCGCTTCTCCGACCACATCTATCATTGGGACAAGATGCTCGATGTCTATGCCAAAGGAGCATACACACAAGAGCAGGTCGATGCGGTGGCTTTGCTCGGCAGCGATTGTGGCATTGCCGTCAACATGCGTTATGGCAAGGACTCCAGTGCTGCCAGGTATGTCCGTCAGCCCATTGCGCTGGCAGACTTTTTCTCCTACGACCGAGGGGTGCAGATGTACTACCGCGACTTCTACTCCCTGGCCGAAATCACCCTCATGCTCAAGCAGGAACTGGCGGCAGGGCGTCCCGTGCTCATCTCGGGCTATAACCTCAACGGCGGTCATGCCTACGTCATCGACGGCTACAACGAAGAAGAGGAATTTCACATCGCCTTGGGTCAGGGCGACGGTTGGGGCGATGGCTGGACAGCTTTGACCAACATGACACCCGATCAGCCCCAGTGGTACGACCACGACAGTCCAGAGAACGGCTACAATCTCTTTCAGATCTTCATCATGGGCATCATGCCCAACATGCATCCACTCGCCACAGGCATCGAGCGACACCAGTTTGCCTGCCAGTGCTTGAATGCAGTGGTTGACCCTCTGCAACCCAAGCCCGTTTATTGGCGCAATCGTGTGAATGTGGCAGTTCGCGACCTCGCCAATGTTGGATGGAACCTCCATGCCGACTCCGTGGCGCTGATGCTCATGCGTGATGGCGAGCGGGTGGCTCCTCTCCATGTTTATAAGCGCGACTTCCTGCTGGAGGCGGTGGAAGACACTACCTACACCGACACCCTGAGCCTCTCGTTCCCCATCAATATCCGTGATGGCGTTTACACCCTCGTGCCCATGTATCGTGACCACAACCTTGACGGAGGACATGAGTGGCGCGAGGTTCGTACCTCTACGGGAACGCCCAACTATCTGATTGCCAATCTCAAGGGACTGTTTGTCACCTTGAGCAGCGATACCCTTTCCTCTGCCTACCTCACCCTCGAGGACATCGACTTCCCCGATGTGCTCATGACCGAGAGCCGTCCAGAGTACAGTCTCACCTTCAAGGGGCACAATGCAGAGATGGCAGGGCGTTTCTATCTCCTCATGGAGCCTCTCGACCCCGACAAGAAATCCTTCTACCTCCATCGGCAAGGCATCACCATCGACAAGGATGAAGTCAGCACACGCTACTTCCACAAGAGCCGCGTCTATCCCCACAACGAGGGGCAGTACCGCCTTCATGTGTTATATGAGGCCAATCTCTTCTCCGATGATCTGATAGAACTGCCTTTGCCCGAAGAGAAAATCGTCACCATCTTGCCCGTCGAAGGCATCCAGATTGCCAATCGGCAATAAAAAGAACCTGTGCGTATGAAGATACATGTAGTGAGTTTCCACGTGCCCTATCCTCCCAACTATGGGGGTGCCGTCGATGTCTTCTACAAGTTGAAGGCGTTGCAGCGGGCAGGCTATGCCATCGTGCTTCACACCTTCCTCTACGACGGTGAGGCGCACGAGGCGTTGGAGTCGCTTTGCGAACGGGTCTATTACTACCCTCGGCATACAGGGCTTCTGCGTCAGTTCTCCCTGCTTCCCTACAACGTGGTGAGCCGCCAAGACGACCAACTGCTGGCTCATCTGCTCAGCGACGACAGTCCCATCCTCTTCGAGGGACTGCACACCTGCGGCTATCTGGCCGACCCACGGTTGAAAGGACGGATGAAGATGGTGCGTATGCACAACATCGAGCATGACTACTATCTTCGTCTGGCTCAGCAGACCCGTGGATGGCGACAACTTTACTTACGGTTGGAAGCGGCACGTTTCGAGCGTTTCCAACCCATCTTGCGGCATGCTGATGTCATCTTTGCCATCTCCACGACCGACCAAGCCTATCTGGCACAACAATTTCCCCAACAACAAGTCCGCCTTCTGCCTTGTTTCTTCGACGATACCTTCGTCGAGGCAGAAGGAGACACAGAACCCTATCTACTTTATCATGGCAACCTTGCCGTGGCGGAGAATGTGGCGGCTGTCCGTCACATCATCCAGTCTGTCTTGCCCTTGATGGCCCCCAGTGGCTCCGTTCGTCTGCTAGTGGCAGGCCGTAATCCCTCGCCAGCTTTACGACGTTGGGTCCATGAGGGTAGCGGCGTTAAGCTCATCGCCAATCCTACGCAGGAGGAACTGGATAGTCTGGTCGAGAAGGCCCGCGTCAACCTGCTCTTCACCTTCCAGCCCACAGGCATCAAACTGAAGTTGCTCCACTCACTGGTGAAGAGCCGAGGCTACTGCGTTGCCAACGACATGATGTTGCAAGGAAACAACTTGGGCGAGTTGTGCCAGGTGGCCAACACGCCCAAAGAACAGGCTACCTTACTCACGCAGCTGTTGCAGTCCACTCCCTCTGCCGACGAGATCCGTGCCCGTCAGCAACGTTTGCAACAACTGGGTTACAACACCGTAAAACCTATATCAGAATGTTTTATATAAAAATCTTCCCAATCTTCCTAATCTACCGCGAAGCGGTGTAGTATAAAAGAAACTACGCCGACAAGTCGGCAGATTGGGGGGGATTAGGAGGATTGCTACTTAATCACCAGAATCTTAGCCACTGCACCCTTTTTCCCGTTCTCGTCCGTGCACAGCGCATAGTAGATGCCGGAGGAGACGCGGCGGCCGTTTTGGTGGCAGCAGTTCCAGGAGAACTCGCCACCCACGCTTGTGCCCTCTGCCACGAGTTTGCCGGCGGCACTCACAATCTTCACGTTCGAATTGTACATCAGTCCTGTGATGTGAACAGAGCCTTCGTAGTCGGGGCGCACAGGGTTAGGGAACACC
The DNA here is from genome assembly GCA_017448965.1 of Bacteroidaceae bacterium. Lineage (GTDB taxonomy): Bacteria > Bacteroidota > Bacteroidia > Bacteroidales > Bacteroidaceae > Minthosoma. Next base: position 14,301 of record JAFSKK010000049.1, read on the forward strand.
TTCAGGTTGCTCGAACTCATCGAGGTGGCTGGGTCCGTTGCGTCGCCCTGATAGGAGCACAGTCCTGCGTATGTGGCGATGAACACCTCGCCCGTCTCGCCGTTGATGGCGATGTCGTTGATTTCGTTGCTGATGAGCGGGCTGTTCTCCTTCGTGAAGTGCTCCAGCGTCTCCATGCCGTCGGCACTCAACAGATACACGCCATTGTCGCGCGTGCCCACCCATTTGCGGTTACCGCCGTCGATGGTGATGCACTTCACAGGCACACCGCTCAGCAGGTAGTCGCCCAGTCCTGAGCCGTCGTTGCGAGGCACGATGGGCTGTGTGAAGGTGAAGTTGCTGTTGAACACCTCTTCTGGTGTCTCCGTCATGAAGACACCGAAGTTATTGCCCAACCATATAGCGCCGTTCAGGTCTTCCGTCACACAGAAGAATGTCTCGGGCGTGTATGTTTCGCCGTTCTGGTTCTTAAACTGGTAGAAGAACTTGTGCTGGTCGTCCTTCTGATTCTCGAGGGTGCCGTTGGTGTTCACCACCAGCACACCAGCCAGTGAGTTCGTACCCGTCACAGAGTTGTAGTTGGCCATGCGTCGGCTGGTGATCCAAGCCCAGCCACGTTGGTCAAACACCGTGTGGTCAAACGTCTCGAAGGCTGCGATGTCCTTATAATAATGAGCTATCCACTTGCCGTCCTTCTTCAGGATGCGCACCACCGAATCCGTCTGGTTGCACAGCATCCAGAGGTTGCCCTGAGGGTCAAACGACAGGCCTGTGGTCCAGATGTAGCGGTAGTAGGTACTCGACTCGGGCAAGATGCTCTTCAGCGGCGAGTTGTCACTGTCATAGTGCTTCACAAACTTCTTGTTGCGGAACTCGTAGAGGCCGCTCGACACCGTGCCCACCCAATGATGCTCTGCATCGGTAGGGTCTTGCACCACGTCCGTCACGTTGCGGTACGCCTGTGGCTTCTCCGTCTCCACGGGCCCCTCCTCGTCGAACGCGCTCCAACGGCCGTTCTCATAACACATCACACAGCCCGTATGGTTCGTGTTCGGGTAGTAGAAGTTGCCGCCAGCCACCAGCAGACGGTTGCCCGCCATGTGGAGTTGGTAGGACCAGTTCTCCTTGGGAGCGTCAGGCACGATGTCCTTCACCTGCTCCAGCGTCTTTGTGGCTGCCGTCTGTTCCTCCTCGGTCAGTCCGAAAGAGACCTTGTTGCTGGCCACCTCCACCCAGTTGCTCTGATCCAGCAGGTTCGACTTGCGGTCGCCCTGCTTCACACCACTGGCCAGTTTCACATAGATGCTCCCATCCACGATGGTTGCCTGCTTCACCGCGCTGTCGAAGGTGTAGAAGTCCACGAAGTACCCCTTCTGCAGGTTCACCAGCGCCAGACCGGCATTCATGCTGATGAGTGCCTCGTCGCCCACCACCATCAGTTCGTTCACGGTGCGGTCGCTCAGCGTCTTGTTCTTCAGGTCGGGCATGTTCCACGACGATTGGTTCAGTCCAATCAGGTCGATGTTGCCATTCTCGTAGAGCACAATCAACCGTTTCGCTGTCGTGGAGTAGGCGATGTCCTTGATGCCGAAGTCGCTCAACACGTTCGCCTTGGTGTAGCCCTCCAGGGTCTGGTCCTCCGTGTCGTAACTGTAGAGCCCACCGTTAGCCAGCACGAAGATCCGTGCATCCGTCTTCACTGCCTTCGTGGCGTTGTGGTAGGAGGCATACACCTTCCAGTCACCAGTCTGTGCCTTGCACACACCCACCAGTAGCCACAAACCCAGCCACATCCATATTGTTCTATTTCTCATCATACTTTTACTTTTATATTAAGTTGTTGGCTCCTTCGCCTCCTTCAGAGGCTTGGAAAAACGATAATTGGCTCCGCCGAGCTAAAGGTTACCAATAATTAACGATAATTTTATCCGATAATTATTTTTTCAACCCTTTAGAATTTATTATCGGAACCAATTATTGGAAATTATTGGTAATTATCGTTTTTCGAAACACCAAAGGTGTTGAGAGCAAAAACATCGCTTCTTTTTGTAATAACGAACTCATTCACGTGTTTATTGCCTTCACCATTCTGTCGTTGCCGAAAATGTCCTTGCGCAGTTCCACCTCGTGATAGCCCATCTGTTGCAGCAGCGACACCACCTCGTGGCCGAAGCGGCGGTTCACCTCGAAGAACAGCAGCCCCCCAGGTGCCAACAGCCCCTGCCGACCCAACTCCCCGATGCGGCGGTAGAAGCGCAACGGGTCATCGTTGGGCACGAAGAGGGCAATGCCCGGCTCATGCGCCAGCACATGTGGCTCCATCTCTTGGGCCTCCTCTTGGCAGATGTAGGGGGGATTGGAGATGAGGAGGGAGAAGGGAGGAACCGGGTTACCCGGAATCTCCGGAAAATCTGGAATCTCCGGAAAATCCGGAATCTCTGGAGAATCTGGATTGCCCATCACATCCACTTGCCGGAAGGTGATGTTCACCCCTTGGCGTTGTGCGTTCTCGTGGGCGATGCGGAGGGCATCCTCGCTGATGTCCCATGCTTCCACGTGGGCATGGGGCAGGAGGTGGGCGAGGGCGATGGCGATGCAACCGCTGCCGGTGCCGATGTCAAGAAGGGTGGTCGGAGTGTTCCGATTACTCGGATTATTCGGAGAACTCTGAGGACTCAGAGTTCTCACTTCCTCCACCACCCACTTCACCAGCTCCTCCGTTTCTGGTCGGGGAATCAGCACGCCGGGGGCGACCTTCAGGGTCATGCCGCAGAAGTCGGCCTCGCCGAGGACGTATTGTACGGGTTCTCCTTGTGCCACTCGCTCAGCCAGTTGGAGGAGGGCCGGGCGGTGTTCTTCCGCTTGGGGTGCGTTGGTCAGTGCGTCGGTGGGGGAGAGTCCTGCTGCCTTCTCCATGAGGAGTAGGGTGACGGCTCGCGCCTCCCCTTCTTCCATGCCGCTGTTGGACAACAGGGCCTTGATGTCTCTATACACGCTGTTCATGCTGCAAAGATACAAAATTTTTGTAAAAACATCGCCCTGCGGGTAGATTAAACGAATGGAACGGACTTCCTCTTTCTGTGTTTTCCGTGATTTCTGTGTGAGGTATAAATAAAAGATGAAAAAAGCAGCGGGCTCCGTGTGGAGCTCGCTGCCGTATTGAGTGTGTGGGGTCGAGATTACTTGATAGCCTGACCAGCCACGTTGTACTTCTTACCGTTCTTGTAGATCACTACGCTACCGTTCTCGATGAACTTGCCGAACTTCTTAGCACCAGCCTTCACGTCGTCGATGCCAACCAATTCTTCTACTCCACCTTCGTCCTCGGTAGCTTCGTATATGCTCTCAGTGCCGAAGTACTGGAGGTTGAAGTTGTCGCACATGAACCAGCGGAATGGCATTGTGCCCTTTGTCTGGAAGCCGATTGTAATAGTTTCGCCTTCTTCAACCTTGAAGATAACAGAGTATTCACCTGCATCAGTTGCGCTACCGATGTTAGGTTCAACAGGTGTAGAAGCAACTCCATTCTTAGTGGTAGCGTAGAGGTATGCACGACCTTCAGCAGCTGTGCTTTGGCCAGTCTCATCGTCGAAGCCTTCCCAGAGGTCAACGTCACTCTGTACGTCGTTAGAAGCATTGGCTGCCAGTGCAGAAAGACAATATGTTCCTGCTGGGAGACCTGTGATTTCCTGACCACACCAGAATTCGAGGTCAGCACCTACAGTACCAGACCATGCCTCGAGAGAGCGGCCGTCGATACCACCACTGCCCTTCACAGGACCGTTGCCCTTAGCCTTCCAGAAGTCCCAACCTGGCATTACATCGTTTGGCTTCTCAGTGTCAGCCTCTTCGAAGTTCCAGTTCTTGATGAAGATTTCTGTGCAATCTACAGGTTCGTCGTCAGTAGCAGATGACATTTCAGCAATCTTAGCAGCCTTCTCGAGTTCAGCAATCTTAGCGTTGATGGCTTCGGTAGCAGCCTTCACTTCCTCGGTGAGAGCCTTGAGGTCTTCTGTGGAGAGAGACTGCCATGCATCCATCTTAGGACTGAGCACCTGGTCATAGTTAGTGTATTCATTAGTTCTGTCACCACCATCGTATTCAACAAGTGTTTCTGCTGCAGCGTCCACATCGGCCTTGGCTGCAATAAATGCGTCGCCTGCTGCTACATTCTCAGTGCCTTCTGCGATAGCGTCAATCACATTCTGAAGAGCCTTCCAGAGGTTATCAGCAGAAGTGTTGGCATCGTTCATGCCCTTTGTATTCTTCAGAAGTTCAGCAGTAGTAGTCTTGTAGCTTGTTGTGAGGCTTCCCTCCTTCTCAGTTACAAGTTCATTGAGTTCAATCCACTTGTCAGCAAGCACTGAAGAGATAGCCTCTGGGTTCTTGCCCATGAAAGTGAGTTTGAAGCCTGAGAAGATGAACCACTCGTTCGTGACTTTCTTACCGTGACTGGTAACACCAATCTTCATGTCTTCACCGTCACCTACGAGACCGTAAGTGGCAACCTTGTAGCGACCATCGTCGAAGTGCATAGCAGCACTGTACATGTTGTTAGGACAGTAAGCACCGTATGGATTGAGAACAGTTTCACCATCTTCAGCATAAATTGGAGAAGTGACAAGATTGTCGTAGCCACCGTCGTAGTTGCTACCAGACCAACGAGATTTGTCAGAAGGTGTAGTGAGCCAAACGTTTCCGCCATCCTGTATGTTAGATTTCTCCTCATCTGCGATGATAAGAGGATCGGTAATGACATGTGGGATGCGAGTTTCGAACTTGTTCATAAAGAGGTAGTAGTTGATATTTTCAGCACTTGCTTCGATAGAACCAGGACGATCGTATGCTTGTGTTTCAATCTTGTAGAGACCTGCAGGTGCACCCTTCACAATCTGGTAGAAGGTAGCAGCTTGATCGTAAACCTCGCAGCACATGAGTTGTCTCAGACCACCGAGGTTGATACCGGAGTTGGTCTCATTGACCCATCCATCCAATGTGTAGGTTCCCACAGACCATGTGCCAGTTTCTGGATTATACTGAGAAGTTTTAGAACCGAAGTCTGCGTTCGTGAGCAGCCCAGTCATGTCGTCACCTTCCTTGGCACTGTTTGCAATCACATTTGACCAGATACCATCAACAGTGGCGATATAGGTGTTAACATCTTCTGCAGTAGCGAATGGATACTTCAAAGCTGGGTCATCGTTATACTGGCTGACGATAGAACCGATACTTGGTACAGGATAGCCTTCCAGTCCAGCATCTTCATCTTCGGTCTGGAGGAAGTCGCCGAAGTCATCAATCAGGTCACCACTCATACCATTTGTTGTGGCAGTCTGATAGTTGTTGAACCAAACATCGTACTTGGCATAGAGAGTTTCGTGTGCCTTCACGTTGGCTTCGAGAGCAGCCTTGGCCTCGTCTGTAGCAGCGGCAGCAGTCTTGATGTCCTCTACAGCAGCAGCGTCGAATGCGTCAACAGCATCGTTGTAAGCCTTAATAACGCCTGGGTTAGCAGCCACTGTTTCTGGATCAACCTTCTCGAAGTTGTAGATAGCCTTAGCAAGCTTAACAGCGTTAGCCTCTACGTCCTTGTTGCCGTAGTATTTCAAAGAAACGTTCTTGAATGCCAACCAGTTGAAGTTAGGTTGAGTGAACTCGAAACCGAATTCGATGTCACCAGCCTCTTTCACGATGGCGATGATGTTGAAGTAGTGAGGATTCCAAAGGAGGAACTTCGTGTCGTTGATCTTAGTGATAGGAGTCTCAGCCTGCATGTCGATGCGAGTCTCACCGAAGAACATTTCTGCGCCCTTGAACTCATCGATAGCACCAGACTCGCTGTAGAGACGTGCGTCGATAGTGAGTTTGTAAAGACCAGGAGATGCATTTTCGAGAGTCTGAGTAATCTTCATGTCAGAGAGGAGGCCACCGCCTGATGTCCAAGTCTCACGGAATGGATTGGTCATGTCGGTACCATCACCAGGTGCCTCGCCAGACCATGTGTTCCAAGTCTCTGTACCAACTTCTCCAGTGCCTGTGAAGGTACGTACCCATGGACGATAAGTAGACTGATTAGAACCGATAGACTCGCTGAGGTCGAATGGCTCATCGAATGTAGCCAAAGTGGCGAGGTAGTCGTTGATGATGTCAGCCACCTGTGCCTGAGCTGCAGCGAGTTCTTCTACTGTAGATGCTGTGTTGTTGTAAACACCCTCGGGAGCAGAGAAGTTCAACTCTGGGTACTTCTCCTTGGCTGCATCAAGAGTCTCCTTCAGCACGAAAGCTGCGTTGAAAACTGCCACGTCAGCAACCTTTGCATCGAAAGTTTCAGTTGGAATGAACACCCATTGGCTAGCCTGTGTGCCAGTGAGTTTGCCAGCAGCGTCGGTAGCGCCGAGCATGAAACAACGAGTGTTGCCTGCCACACCGTCCACGAGACCAGAAATACCGAAAGTGCTTCCTGATACGTGACCATTGCTTATGGTGTACACGTTGCTGCCTTCAGCCTTGCTCAATTTCCACTCTTCAGTGCCTGGATAGCTGTCGCTGTTGAGCGTACCGTCAATCCACATGCCGTCCCATGAGTTACAAGACATGTAGCGCCAGCCCATGTTGTCGCGCTGTGCGTACACACTGATTCGGTAGGCCGATTCTGCTGCCTCTTCAATGATCACCGTGTCAGCGGCAGTCGTTGAGATAGAAGCACGGGTCTGCCAGTCGTTGGCTCCTGCGAGGAAGCCACCAGCCTCAAGGTTGTAAAGGAAGTATTTTTCGCCAACAACCACCTCTTCACCATCAGCTGCGGTGATAGGAGAAGTCCATTGCGCGAAAGATGCCACGCTTACCAACAAAGAAGCTAAGAAAAGTAATCCTTTCTTCATAATGAGTTAGTAATTAAAGATTAGTTAAACAATAAAGTTAATTTATAAAGTTGTTTTTGGTTTCTTGTTGTAGTAGTCAATGGTGAGGCCAACAACCAAGTACATCACCATGCATGCCATAATGACGAGTATTGGTATTGCTCCTGGATAAATATACATAGGCGTTTCTTTTTTTTATCTGTTTAGTTTCTCTTGCCCTTTTATATAGCGGTTTTGTAGTTTTCGACCACAAATTTAGGGAAGTGTAACATCATGACCAAATTTTTTAACATAAAAATGAAGGAAAGGACAAAAAAAGTGGGGAATGGGGAGGCGCGAAGGGGTGAAAATGGAAACGGGCTTACCAATTAATTGATAACGCCGTTCTTAATTAATAGGCACTGGGCTTTTCAATTATATGGTAACGGCGTTGCTGTTTTCGGCTGATTTGAAGGCTTGAATTGTTGATGCTCCTTCGCCTCTTGATGAGGCTCGGGAAAACGATAATTGGCTCCGCCGAGCTAAAGGTTACCAATTCAACTTTCGGAAGTTACCGGTTCTTTGCGAGCAAAGCGCTACGCGATGGCGCTCAGGAGTTATAGGAGTTATAGGAGTTAAAGCCTATACTCTGTCAACTGTGGAGAGGAGTTCTCACGCCAGCATTACATTCGGCTTTAACTCCTCTAACTCCTTTAACTTCTTTAACTCCAAGAAAGTGGAGCTTGCGAAACTTAAATTAACGATCATTTGATCCGATAATTATTTTTTCATGAGTTCGGTATAAGAACATGTGAAGGCCAATGCTTTTATCGCCTTCGGCGGACGAAAGAAAAACAGATAAAAACAAGAAAAAACAAATAAAAATAGGTCTTTCTTGTCTTATCTTTGTGTGACGAAGAATATATTTTTTCTATTTTTATTTGTTTTTCTCTATTTTTTCTTCGTCCGCCGAAGGCGAAAACAACTCGCGAAAGTTAATTTTTTTTTTCAACAAAGATGTATAAGATACAAAAGATATCTTTGTGGGTATGTCCTTGTTATTCGCGGGCACGTTCCAGTGCCACGTTGATGTTCGGGCAGATGTTGTCTTCGCCGACGAGTTCGTTGAAGCCGTTCTTGGTGAGCACACCGCGCACGTAGTCGTTCACGCCGGAGAGGATGACCTTGATGCCTTCCTTCTTCGACATCTCGATGAGGTTGGTGAGGTTGTGCATGCCGGTGGAGTCGATGAAGGGCACGCGGCGCATGCGGATGATGCGCACTTTGGGACGTTTCTTCATGCGTACCATCACTTCCTCGAACTTGTTGGCGATACCGAAGAAGTAGGGGCCGTTGATTTCGTACACCTCCACGTGCTCGGGGATGGTGAGATGCTCGATGTTGGGGTTCTCGGCCAGGTCGGTCTCGTTGGTCGGGTCGATGTCGTCGGCATCGGTGAGCACGCTGACCTGTGTGGTCTCTGCCATTCGACGCATGCAGAGCAGGCAGGCGAGCATGAGACCTACCTCGATTGCGATGGTGAGGTCGAAGATGACGGTGAGACCGAAGGTGAGCCAGAGGACGAAAATGTCGCTCTTGGGGTTGTGCATCATCTCGCGGATGGTGCGCCAGCCGCTCATGTTGTAGCTGACCACTACGAGCACACCTGCCAAGCAAGCCATTGGGATATATTTGGCGTATGGCATCAGGAAAAAGTAAATCAAGAGCAGCACAACAGCATGGATGATGCCGGCAATGGGGGTCTTGCCGCCGTTGTTGATGTTGGTCATCGTGCGGGCAATGGCACCTGTGGCAGGGATACCGCCGAAGATGGGGCTGAGCACGTTGGCAACGCCCTGTCCGATGAGTTCCTGATTGGAGTCGTGCTTATGGCCGATGATACCGTCGGCAACGGTGGCGGAGAGGAGACTCTCGATGGCACCCAGCACCGCGATGGTGATGGCTGGGGAGAGGAGTCCCTTGATGTTGTCCCAGTTGAGCACGGGGATGTCGGCTTCGGGCACGGAGGGGTTGATCTCGAAGCGGTCGCCGATGGTGTCAACATGGATGCCGAAGTAGTTGGTCATGATGATGCCTGCGACCGTCATCACGATGATGGCAACAAGTGAACCTGGCACCTTCTTGCTGAGCAAGGGGGTGCAGGCGATGATGACGACGGAGAGGATGCCGACACAAGCAGTGGCAAGGTCAACGGTGGAGAAGTTCTGTATGTAGCAGATCCATTTCTCGATGAAATCGGCTGGTACAGCACCCTCGATGTGGAGACCCAGCAGGTCCTTCACCTGGGTGGAGAAGATGGTCAGGGCGATACCGCTGGTGAAACCGACAATGATGGGGTAGGGAATGTAGCGGATGATAGTGCCCAACCGCAAGACGCCGAGAAGAATGAGGAAGAGACCTGCCATCACGGTGGCGATGGCCAAGCCTGTGAGTCCATACTGCTGGATGATGCCGTAGATGATGATGATGAAGGCACCTGTGGGCCCCCCGATCTGTACACGGCTACCACCAAATGCGCTGATGGCGAAACCGGCGATGATGGCGGTGAGGATACCTTTCTCGGGCGACACGCCTGAGGCGATACCGAAGGCGATGGCGAGTGGGAGGGCGACAATGCCCACGATGATGCCGGCCATGAGGTCGGCCGTGAACTTCTGTTTGTTGTAGTTCTTGAGCGTATGGAACAGCTCAGGTTTCGAAGGACGAATTTTCTTCATTGGAACTTGAAAACGATTATTTGTTTTAAACAACGAATTTCACGAATTAAACGAATTTAACTCTCGCAGGTATGAAATAAAACCACAGATTTCTCAGATTACACGGATTTACTGAAGAATTTTGATTGATTACACAGATGAGTTCAAAAGCCCGACTGGGCTTTTGTCTGTGAAATTCTGAAAAAATCTGAGTAATAGCCAATAACATACGACAAAAAATCTGTGAAATCTGTGTAATCTGTGGTGGAAAAGAACTTGCGAACCTTTAGCGACGAAGTCAAACTTGAAGTAGTTTAATTCGTGAAATTCGTTGTTTTCTTTTTCCCATTTGAGTTTGTTTAATTTACCCGCAAGGCGATGTTTTCTCTTCTATTTGAGTGTGATGGCTCGAATGACGAACCAGATGTGTTGCAAGATGGTGGGGAGGAGTCCGTAGTGCTTGGCCATGATGCGGAAGCGCTCGCGGAGGGAGGCTTTATGGTTGGCGGTGGTCATGCCTTCGCTGAGGTAGTCGGCGATGGGTTCCTTTATATATATATTGTGTAGGCCGCGTCGGTCGGCTTCTTGCAGGCAGCGGATGCACCAGTCGAAGTCGGCGGAGAAGCGGTAGGTGGTGTCGTAGGGGAGGGCGACGGAGCGGTGGATGTAGAAGGCCTGGTGGCAGACGAGCATGCCTTGGCGGAAAGAACGCCAGGTGAGGTGCTCGGGTGGGGTGAGTCGCCGGTTGCGGAGGAAGGTGCCGTCGGGAGCGACGATATGGGTGTCGCCGTAGAGGACGGCGGGGAGCCCCCCTCCTGTCCCCCCAAGGGGGGAAGAGTTGCCATCCGGACGGGTCATCCCCCTCTGGGGGGACAGGAGGGGGGCTGCAATATGTGCCAGTGTGTCGTTGCTGTGGAGGGTGTCGCCTGCGTTGAGGAAGCAGAGATAGTCGCCCGTGGCGAGGCAAAGCCCCTTGTTCATGGCGTCGTAGAGGCCTTGGTCGGGTTCGGAGAGGAGGGAAAGCTTCTTGGAGGAAGCTTGGTATTGTTGGACGATTTCCACCGTGCGGTCGGTGGAGGCACCGTCGATGATGAGGTGCTCCACGTGGGGATAGGTCTGCTGGGCCACACTGGCGAGGGTGCGGGCGATGGTGGCTTCAGCGTTGTAAGTGACGGTGATGATGGAAAACTTCATTTTTTAGGGTTTTTAGGAAATCCTAGGCATTCCTAGGAATTCCTAGGTGAACCTAGGTGAGCCTAGGACTGCCTAGGAATGCTTAGGACTGCCTAGGACTCATATACCTTTATATATTGGCTTGCGACGGCGCTTTCGCTGTAGGTGGTCATCACTTTGTTGCGGGCGAGGCGGGTGAGGGTGTCGCGGTCGGCGCGGAGGGTCCACACGATGCCGTTGGCGAAGTCTTGGGCATCGCGGTAGCGGGCGACGTAGCCGTTGGCTTGGTGGTCGATCATCTCGGGGATGCCACCGATGTGGAAGCCGACGCAGGGGGTTCCGCAGGAGAGGGCTTCCATGATGGTGTTGGGGAGGTTGTCCTGCAGGGAAGGGGTGACGTAGAGGTCAACCGCGTTGTAGAGCTGCACCATCTTCTCGGGTTCGCTGACGTAGGAGATGGGATGGATGGTGGTCTCGACAAGGTGCTGCACTTTCTCGGCATCTTTCCCCACCACCACGATGCCGAGGCGTTGGGCGATGTCGGGATATTGCAGGTTGATGATGCGGATGGCTTCGGCCAAATAAGGGAAGCCTTTGCGCTTGTCGGTGATGCGCTGACTGGTGAAGAGGAGGAGGTGCTTGTCGAGCGGCAAGCCGAACTGCATCCTGGCCAGTTGTTGGTCGAGCGGCTGGAAGAAGTCGGTGTCGATGGGGTTGGGGATGCTGAGGACGGGATGCCCCTGAGTGAGGAGGGATGTCCGTGCGAGGTCGGCAATCCACTGGCTGCATCCGACGAAGGTGATGGGTGCGTCGCGGTAGATGCGCTGCTTTTGCTGGAAGACCTTCTGCGCAATATCGACCAAGAAGCCGCCACCGATGGCGGGACATTGGTAGCAACGGGTGCGATAGCGGATGCAGTCGTCGGCATAGTGACAGATGCCCGTGAAGTACCAAGTGTCGTGCATGGTGATGACGACGGGTTTGCCGGCATGCAACACCTTGTTGAGGTCGGCCAAGGAGAGAAAACTCTGGTTGACCCAGTGGAGGTGGATGACATCAGCCCGTTGGAACTCACGGTGTCGCGTCACGTCGGTGCCGGTGTTGGCGATATCGACGGTGAAGAGGTTCTTGCGGTTGAAGCGGTTGGTGAGGAAGATGCAGAGCCGTTCCCACAGGAACTTGACGGGCTGGATCCAACTGCGTTCCACGGAGTGGACGGTGATGCGGTCGGTTTGCTTGTCGCGCACGAGCATCTTGGCGCTCACGCCATTCTTCTTCAGTGCCTCCATCAGACGGTTAGCAGCAATGGCCGCACCGCCGATGCGCTCGGATGTATTGATGATGAGTACTCGCATGTGTTTGAAAATCGGGTGCAAAGGTACGGAAAAATGGAGAATTGAAAAATTGAAAAATTGAAAAATTGAAATAAGGGGTGAAAAAACGGGTTATATCATCACTTCAATTCTTCAATTCTTCAATTCTTCAATTCTTTTTCCTACCTTTGCAACCAAAACAGAAAAAGAATGAAAGAGTTTGTCATTACGGAGACGAAGGTGGAGACGGCTGTGGTGGTGGGTCTCATCACACCGCAGCAGAATGAGCGGAAGACGACGGAGTATCTGAATGAGCTGGAGTTTCTGGCGGATACGGCAGGGGCGAAGGTGGTGAAGCGGTTCACGCAACGGGTGAACGGCCCGAGCAGCGTGACCTATATCGGTAGCGGAAAGTTGGAGGAGATAGCGGATTTCATCAAGCGGAAAGAGGATGAGGAAGACCCTGTGGGAATGGTGATTTTCGACGATGAATTGTCAGCGAAGCAGATTCGGAACATCGAGAAGGTGCTGCAGGTGAAGATTCTGGACCGGACGAGTCTGATTTTGGACATTTTTGCCATGCGTGCCCAGACCGCAGCGGCCAAGACGCAGGTGGAACTGGCGCAATATCGCTATATGTTGCCACGACTGACAAGGCTGTGGACACACTTGGAACGTCAGCGAGGTGGTAGTGTGGGACTTCGAGGTCCAGGTGAGACGCAGTTGGAGATGGACCAACGCATCATCCGCCACCGCATCTCGCTCCTGAAGCAGCGGCTGGTGGAGATTGACCAACAGAAGACGACGCAGCGGAAGAACCGAGGACGGCTCATCCGTGTGGCACTGGTGGGCTATACGAATGTGGGGAAGTCGACGCTGATGAACCTGCTCTCGAAGAGCGACATCTTCGCGGAGAACAAGTTGTTTGCCACGCTGGACACGACGGTGAGGAAGGTGATTATCGAGAATTTGCCTTTCCTGCTGTCGGACACGGTGGGTTTCATCCGTAAATTGCCGACAGACCTGGTGGAGTCGTTCAAGAGCACACTGGACGAGGTGAGGGAGGCGGACTTGCTGCTGCACGTGGTGGACATCAGCCATCCCGACTTCGAGGAACAGATACAGGTGGTGGAGAAGACGCTGGGAGAATTGGGCTGCGCGGAGAAGCCGCAGATGATTGTGTTCAACAAGATTGACGCCTACACATGGGTGGAGAAGGAGGCGGATGACTTGACGCCCCGCACGAGGGAGAACATCCCGCTGGAGGAGATGATGCGCACCTGGATGGCGAAACTGAATCCCGAGGACAAGCCATCGACGCCTGACAACAGGCTGGGCTGCTTCTTCATCTCGGCTGCCCAACGCCTGCACATTGATGAGTTCAGGGAACTGCTGTACAAGAAGGTGCGTGAACTGCATGTGCAGAAGTACCCCTACAATGACTTTCTGTATGACAACTACGACACAAACGGAGAAATCAAATAGCCATGAGAGAATTAACGGTAAACGAAATCGCTCAGTTGGAAGAGCGTGGATGTTGGGCTGAAGACTGGTCGGACATCCTGGTGGACGAGGCTTTCATGCCCTCGCAAATGGAAAATGTGCTGCTCTACGGACATGTGGAAGTGGGCAGCCTCAGTGGTTCGGTGGAACTGGAAGAGGGCTTCCGCCGCCTGTGCTGTGTGCGGAACGCCACGCTGAGGAATGTCATCATCGGCGACGGCTGTCTGGTGGAGAATGTACGCGGTTACATCTCCAACACGCAGATTGGCGACCGCTGCTATGTGGCCAACGTCGGCATCATCACGAATCAGGAGGGAAACACGTTCGGCAACGGTACGGAAGTGTCGGTGCTGAACGAGGGCGGCGATGCCAACATCGTCATCTTCGAGGGACTGACGGCTCAGCTGGCATGGCTGATGGTGAACTTCCCAGAGGTGAAGAAGTTTGCGATGGAGGTGCCACCCACTGAGGAGGCGCTTGCCCCTCGAGGTATGGGCGGCTCAATCGGTGCTGGCAGCCGCGTGGTAGGAGTGAAGGAGATGAATAATGTGAAGATAGGCGAGGGGTGTGAGGTGCAGGGCAGCTGCAAACTGACGAACTGCACCATCATGAGCACGGAGAATGCCGGTACGCTCATCGGTTCGGATGTCATCATCGAGGACAGTATCGTGGCGGCTGGTGCGAGTGTCATCGACGGTGCCAAGGTGTACAGTTGCTTTGTGGGTGAGTCCGTTCACATCGGCAAGGGCTTCTCGGCAGAGGCGAGTGTGTTCTTTGCCAACAGTTATATGGACAACGGGGAATCGTGTGCCGCGTTCTGTGGTCCGTTTGCCACCAGCCACCACAAGAGCACGCTGCTGATTGGTGGTGCTTTCTCGTTCTACAATGCCGGTTCGGGCACGAACCAGAGCAACCATGCCTATAAGATGGGCCCCATCCACTGGGGTACGCTTGACAGGGGCAGCAAGACAGCGTCGGGCAGCCACATCCTTTGGCCAGCTCACATTGGCTCGTTCTCGATGGTGATGGGCAAAGTGCAGAACCATCCGCAGGTGCAGAAACTACCCTTCAGTTACGTCATTGCCGAAGGTCGGGACACGTGGGTGGTGCCGGGCATCAACATCCGCACGGTGGGTACATGGCGCGACATCAACAAGTGGCCTAAGCGTGACGCGCGGCCGCTGGATTCGCGCAACGACATCATCAACTTCGCTTTCCCGAACCCCTACATCGTGCAGTCGGTGATGGACGGAAAGGGTGTGCTGGAAGACCTCGTGAAGAAGACCCCGGAGGGGACGGAAGTGTATGAGTATCGTGGCTGCAAAATCAAGCGGGCAGCGTTGCTGAAAGGTATCCAGTATTATGATTTGGTGCTGAAGTTGTTCCTCTATCGTTGTTTCCAGAACAACACGGTGGAAACGGACGAGGCTATCGGTGGAAGATGGGTGGACATGATGGGTCTGCTCGCCCCGAAGAGCGAACTGGACTGTGTGGTGAAGGATATCGCCAATGGCACCATCCGCACGGTGGATGAACTGAAGGGGATTCTCCTGCAGATTCACCAGAACTATAAGCAGTACGAACAGGCTTACGCGAACTTTGTGATGCAAGCTTGCGGCGGCAACCTCTTCATCGACCGTGACCGCTGGATGCAGGAGGCAGAAGAAGCGAACGCATTGTGGCTCAAGATGGTGAAAGACGATGCTGAAAAGGAGTTCCAGATGGGGGATGTGGATCCCGAACAACTCCGCGACTTCATCGGAACAATCAAATGAGACGAAACAAAAAGGGCGACGCTGTTGGCGTCGCCCTTTTTCGTTGTATGAAAATGTAATTTATGGAACTTCTGAGATTTTAAACAACGAATTTTACGAATGAAACCAATAAACGAACTATGCAGACAGAGATGTATGACACGAATGCACCTTCTGTGCAACGAATGTAACGAATACCATCCGGGTAGCATTAGTGCCATTCGTCGCCGCTTGCGGCTTCGACCCATAGATTCCTGTCCGGATGGCAAAATTAGTATGATTCGAGATATTCGTTGTTAAAACTCAACATCCAGAATATTCATTGTTTTTAGTTGTGCACCAAAGTGCCAATCTCTTCCCCTTCCATCACTTTTTTCAGGTTGCCGAGGATGTCCATGTTGAACACATAGATGGGCAGGTTGTTCTGCATGCACATGGCGGTGGCAGTGATGTCCATGACTTTCAGGCCTTGGGCAATCACGTCAGCGTATGTGATGTCGTGGTACTTGGTGGCTGTCGGGTCTTTCTCGGGGTCGGCGGTATAGACGCCGTCCACACGGGTGCCTTTCAGCATGACGTCGGCCTCAATCTCGATGCCCCGAAGGGAAGAACCCGTGTCGGTGGTGAAGTAGGGAGAGCCTGTGCCGGCACTCATGATGACCACTTCGCCTGCCTCCATGGCCTCGATGGCCTTCCACTTGCTGTAGAACTCGCCGATGGGTTCCATGCGGATGGCAGTGAGCACACGGTTCTTCTGACCGATGGCACCCAATGCGCTGGATAGTGCCAGGGAGTTGATGACTGTGGCGCACATGCCCATCTGGTCACCCTTCACACGGTCGAAGCCCTTGCCTGCTCCGCTCAGTCCACGGAAGATGTTGCCACCACCGATGACGATGCCAATCTGCACGCCCATTTCTGCTATCTCTTTAATCTGCTGGGCATACTGGTTCAACCGCTCCACGTTGATGCCCTGCTTCTGTTCTCCTGCTAAACTCTCACCAGAGAGTTTCAGCAATATACGCTTGAATTTTGCCATAAAATGAAGTATTTTTAGTTATCTGTGTGCAAAGGTACGTTTTTTTTTGTACCTTTGCAACAAACTAAGAACTAAAACATAAATGATTATGAAGACATTGGAGAAAATCTTTGCAGGGAAACTGCTGAACATCAAGGCTATCAAGTTGCAGCCAGAGAATCCTTTTACATGGGCAAGTGGCTGGAAGTCACCTTTCTATTGTGACAACCGTAAGACGCTGAGCTATCCCGACTTGCGTAACTTCGTGAAGTTGGAGATTTGCCGTGTGATTGAGGAGAACTTTCAGGAGGTGGACGCTGTGGCAGGTGTGGCTACAGGTGCCATCCCGCAGGGTGCGCTGGTGGCCGATGCGTTGCACAAGCCTTTCGTGTATGTGCGCAGCAAACCCAAGGATCACGGTCTGGAGAACCTCATCGAAGGAGAACTGAAGCCTGGTATGAAGGTGGTGGTGATCGAAGACCTCATCTCCACGGGTGGTTCGTCGCTGAAGGCGGTGGAGGCTATCCGCAACAATGGCTGTGAGGTGATTGGCATGGTGGCCAGTTACACCTACGGCTTCGACGTGGCCAAGAAAGCCTTTGACGATGCCAAGGTGAAACTCATCACGTTGACCAACTACGAGGCTGTGCTGGATGTGGCGCTGAAGACCGGCTACATCACGGAGGACCAGGTTCCTGTGCTGAACGAGTGGAGAAAGAACCCGAGTAATTGGAAAAATTGAAAAATTCAGGAATTGAAAAATTGAAGTTTTTTCCCAACAAACCGGATGGCAACTTCAATTTTTCAATCTTTCAATTCTTAAATTCTTAAGAACGTGGCAAAATACGAAAGTCAAATCAAGCAAGTTCCTTACACGCAGCATTCAGTCTATGCTAAAATCTCTGATTTGACGAACCTCGCGGTGATTAAGGAACGATTCGATGACCCGAACGTGCAGGCTAAGATTCCTGCCGACAAGGTGGAAGAAGTGAAGAGGGCGATTGAACAAATGGAGTTCACGGCTGACACGCTGACGGCTCCTGCTGGCCCTATCGGCGGCAACATCTCGGTGGAAATTGTGGAAAGGCAGCCGGATAAGTGTGTCAAGTTTGCTTCGGTTAAATCGCCTGTCAATTTCAAGGTGTGGATTCAGGTGCTCCCCATCAATGAAACAACCAGCAAGATGAAGGTGACGATTGATGCCGACCTCAACTTCTTCATGAAGCAGATGCTGGACGCTCATCTGCAAAAAGGCGTGGATAAGTTTGCGGACATGTTGGCTATGATACCGTATGAATAAGGAAAAAAGGAAAAGTGAAAAGTGAAAAATTAGTTTTTATGAACAAGCTTTGGACTAAGAACGTCGCAATGACGGAGGAGATAGAGAAGTTCACAGTGGGCAGAGACCGCGAGATGGACTTGTATCTGGCTAAGTATGATGTGCTGGGCTCGATGGCGCACATCACGATGCTGCAGTCGATTGACTTGCTGACAGCTGACGAGCTGAAAGTGCTCCTGCAGGAGTTGAAAACCATCTATCAGCAGGCGGAGAAGGGCGAGTTTGTCATAGAGGAAGGAGTGGAGGACGTCCACTCGCAGGTGGAGATGCTGCTGACCCGCAAACTCGGCGACATCGGCAAGAAGATACACTCAGGCCGCAGCCGCAACGACCAGGTGCTGGTGGATTTGAAACTCTTCATCCGCGACCAAATCAAGGAGATTGCAGGACTGGTGAAGAACCTCTTCGACGAACTCATCACGCAGTCGGAACGGTACAAGAACGTCCTCATGCCCGGCTACACCCATCTGCAAGTGGCAATGCCCAGTTCGTTCGGCTTGTGGTTTGGTGCCTACGCCGAAGGACTCGTGGATGACATGCAGTATCTGCAAGCAGCATGGAAGATTACCAACCGCAATCCGCTCGGTTCAGCGGCTGGCTATGGCAGTTCGTTCCCGCTGAATCGTCAGATGACCACCGACCTCCTGGGCTTTGACTCGATGGACTACAACGTGGTCTATGCCCAGATGGGACGTGGCAAGACGGAAAGGAACGTGGCGTTCTCGATGGCAAGCATCGCTGGCACACTGGCTAAACTGGCATATGATGCCTGTATGTTCAACTCGCAGAACTTCGGTTTCGTGAAACTTCCGGCCGACTGCACCACGGGTTCTAGCATCATGCCGCACAAGAAGAATCCCGATGTGTTTGAGTTGACAAGGGCCAAATGCAACAAACTCCAGTCGCTGCCCGTCACCGTCACGATGATCATGAACAACCTCCCCGTGGGCTACTTCCGCGACCTGCAAATCATCAAGGAAGTCTTCCTCCCCGCCTTCGACGAACTGAAGGACTGCCTGCAGATGGCAGCCTACATCATCAATAAGATGGAGGTGAACGAGCACATCCTCGACAACCCCATCTACGACCCCATGTTCTCCGTAGAGGAAGTCAACCGCCTGGCACGTGAGGGCATGCCCTTCCGCGATGCCTACAAGAAAGTGGGTCTCGACATTGAAGCAGGCCACTTCACCCCCAACAAAGACATCCACCACACCCACGAAGGCTCCATCGGCAACCTCTGCAACGACAAGATACAAGCCCTCATGGACGACGTGGTCAGCGGCTTCCAGTTCCAGAAGATGGAGGAGGCGGTGAAGAAATTGTTAAACAACTGATTGAAATGAACTGATAGACATAACAACATAAGGAAGCGTTGACTTTTTGATTCTTGTTCCAGAAATTTCGCCAAAAATAACTCTCAAGATGATAGAAGTTGATGCTCGCGTTTTGGCGCGGGCTGATACTTGTATTTGAGAGAACGGCGTTTGGCGATGCCTCTGGAACGGATACAGAATCAGTACCGCGCCACTTTTTATCACATATTAACGATATTTAACGCTATAGGCTATCACATTTTCAGCAAAGCCTACGTATATATAAATATAGAACAACTAACAAAACAAGGAAATATGAATAAGAAAATCATCACCACCCTCCTGCTTGCGCTTGTCGCAATAACAGGGCAGGCACAAGTGAAATGCCACATTGAAGGCAAGTTTGTTGATAACAAATGGGGCGATGAGGTTGTCATCTGCAAGAGAGGAACAGACCTGCGCGTCAATGATGCACCAGAATTGCACTACAAGGCCGTGAATGGTCGCTTCGAGTGCGACATTGAAACGGATGTTCCTGAAATGTACGAGGTCATACCCTATAAACAGTATGTAGAGACCGCAAGTTATTATTATGGATGGTTCCTTGTGGAGAACGGAACGGTAAGGATAGAAATCTACGGCGACAAGTCTCCAAAGATAGAGAGTACAGGCGACGAAGGCCGATTGCATCAAGCGATGGATAGCGTTGCAGGTGTTCGTTTCCGTAACGAAATGGAGAGGATAAACCGCGAGTTGGAAGAACACAAAGAAAAATACTTCAAACCCGAATTCCTGTCACTCATGCAGATAGCGGAGAATCTTGACAGAGAGAGTCTGCCCAAGGCATACGTTGACAGCATTGAGCATGTAATGGATTTCTACTATGACAACGAGCGCGAGAGTTACACAGATGAAGGTTGGCAGTTGTTCCAGCGTGCCAATAGTTTAGACAGCCTCAGTTATCCGTTCCGGTCAGAATACTATGCCGAACATCCCATGCTGTGGGCTTATTACCACGTGTTGCAGTCTATCGAAATGCTCAAATTTGCAAACGTATACCATCATTTCGATGCCACTCCCCATGAGCAAATGGTCGCACTCTACGAATCAAAACTATACAATTTGTACAAGGGTCATCCCATTCACGAGCAGATTACCACAGCCTTGACTGCCCTTCGCTTTCAGCCTGGTAAGCCCTACATCGACTACAATGTCCGCAACACCGATGGTCAAATCGTTCCCATTTCCTCACTCATCCGAGGAAAGGTTGCTCTCATTGACCTCTGGGCATCGTGGTGTGGTCCCTGCCGTCGGCACAGCAAGGCCATGATTCCCGTCTATGAACGATATAAGGATAAGGGATTCACGGTCGTTGCCATTGCCCGTGAACGCAAGCGAGAGGATATGGAAAACGCAGCGAAGAAAGACGGCTATCCTTGGCAGAGCCTCTTGGAACTGAACGACGAAAACGATGTGTGGCGCAAAAACGGAGCCGGCAATGGCGGAGGTGCCATGTTCCTCATCGACCGTGACGGCACCATTCTCTCCACCTCTACGGATGCAGAAGAACTGGAACCCATCATCAAGAAAGCACTGAATATTGAATAAAACATGAATAAGCAAACCATCATCACCCTCTTGCTTGCGCTTGTCACGCTGACAGGATGGGCAAAGGAGAAAGCAATAGTGTGGGAGCAGCCCACCACAGAATATGGAACCAGTTATGGCGATGGATTCTTCAACCTTGCCCTCGATGTGACGAAGGTGGAGTTGAAGGAGACGGAGACGGTGGTATATACCACGGCTATGCTGCGTTCGTCCTGCTCGACATCTGGGGCACATGGTGCGCTCCCTGCAAGGAAGCTCTCTCCCACTCTACCGAAGAATATGCAAGGCTGAAAGACTATGACATCGAGTTCCTCTATCTGGCCAACCAGAGCCCTCAAGAATCGTGGGAGAACGTCATCAAGGAATACAACGTAAGCGGTGACAACGTAGCTCACTACAACCTCCCTGCATTGCAGCAGAATGCCATCGAGCGACACCTCGACGTACACAGTTTCCCCACCTACAAACTCTTCAACCGTGAAGGCCATCTGCTGGATCTGGAAATAGATGCCCGCAACCTTGACGAACTGGCAGGCCTATTAGAGCAGATGGAATAAACCCTACTGACATAAAAGAAGAAAGTCCTAAACGACTCTTTCATTACCCCTAAACCGACGTCCCCGATGTCGGTCAACCGATGTCCCCGATGTCGGTTGACCGATGTCGGGGACGTCGGTTTAGAGGCTGTGGAAGCACCTCATCAGAGACTTTGCCCCGAAGCCATCGGAGGCAATGCCGTAAAACCACACAGGGCAATGAGTTTATCGGTGGAAAATTTGGCGAATAGGGGGATTAGTCGTACCTTTGCAACCAATTGTTTACTGATGTAAATCATCAAGATGATGGACGAGAATTTTGCCATACAACTCTTCGAGGGCAAGAAGGTGCGCCTTGTGTGGGATGCGGAACAGGAAAAATACTATTTCGCCGTGGCGGATATTGTGCAAGTGCTGACGGACAGTACAGATGTCAAGCAGTATATCAAGCGGATGCGAGCACGTGACACAGAACTCAACTTCAGGTGGGGTACAATTTGTACCCCTACTCGCATGATGGCTGTCGACGGGAAGATATACAAGACTCAAGCCGCTGATTTAGAAGGTTCTTCCGCTAACGAATAAAAAACCATCATAAGATGAAAAAAGCAAATAGAAGAATATGATTTACAGATACAGCGGACGGTCGGGGGTGCAA
The DNA here is from genome assembly GCA_017448965.1 of Bacteroidaceae bacterium. Taxonomy (GTDB): domain Bacteria; phylum Bacteroidota; class Bacteroidia; order Bacteroidales; family Bacteroidaceae; genus Minthosoma. The sequence goes on from JAFSKK010000049.1 coordinate 36,075, forward strand.
CTCCCGGTGCTAAGCCTGGGGCTTTGGCACAATTTTGGTAGTGTGGATGACTTTTCGGTGGCCACACAGATGGTGGTGAGGGCGTTCGATGCGGGCATCTGCCACTTCGACTTGGCGAACAACTATGGGCCTGTGCCGGGGTCGGCTGAGACGAACTTCGGCAGGATTCTGAAGAATCAGCTGGCGAGCCATCGCGATGAGATGTTCATCTCGTCGAAGGCGGGACATGAGATGTGGCCAGGGGTGTATGGCGGCAACAGTAGCCGCAAGAACCTGATGGCCAGTTGTGACCAGAGCCTCAAACGGACAGGGTTGGACTATTTCGACATCTTCTACAGCCATCGCTACGACGGTGTGACCCCCATCGAGGAGACCATGCAGGCACTCATTGACCTGGTGCGTCAGGGCAAGGCACTCTATGTGGGCATCTCCAAGTATCCCCCAGCGTTGCAACAGCAATGCTACGACATCTTGAAGGAAGCGCACGTGCCGTGTTTGCTCTCCCAGTACCGTTGTTCGATGTTCGATCCTAAGGCCAAGAACAATAACTTTCAGTTGGCTGCTGACAATGGTAGCGGCATCATCTGCTTCTCCCCATTGGCACAGGGCTTGTTGACGGGTAAGTACAACAACGGCATCCCAGAAGGAAGCCGTGCTGCTCGGAGTACAGGATTCTTGCAGCAGGAGCAGGTGACTCCCGAACGTGTGGAGGCCGTCAAGAAACTTGCTGTCATCGCTCAAGAACGCAGACAAAGCATTGCCCAGATGGCTCTTGCTTGGGTGCTCAGTGATGAACGTGTCACAAGTTGTATCATCGGCACTTCGTCGGTGATGCAGTTGGAGAACAATCTGGAAACGCTTCAGAACTTGACGTTCTGTGAGGAAGAAATGCAGTGCATTGACAACATCATAAACAATCCCAAACTATGGTTCTGATGAAGAAACTCCCCATCTTACTCATATCGCTGCTCATGCTCACAGCATGCTCCGATGACCCTAAATACTCCAATGAGAACCCAGTGCAGTGTCTATTCAACCCTTTGCAATACACGGAACTCAACCTTGTCATAGGGAATATAGGACAATACATGACCCTCCGAAAATCTTCGTCTAAAATCGTGATGACAAGTGCCTCCAGTTCCACTACTTACAACCTTGATGCCACGCAGAAATATTTTGAATATGGATTAGGTGGGCTGATTGTGGGTACCACTTATGACCAAGAACTTGTCGTGTATGACTTGGCCTGTCCGAACTGTAACAGGGCAAACTACCGTCTTGTCCTTTCTGATGATGGGTTTGCCACATGTCCCAACAGTAAATGTGGAATCAAATATAATCTCAACTACCCGAAGATGTCGCCGGAAGTGCCGGAAGGATGCATCCATGAAAAGCCCAGGGTGCTTTTCCAATACAGAGTTATATTTGATGGAACCTACGTTCGAATCTGGAACTAAATGGCTACCACTAACCTGAAGGAAAAGACGGCTCGTGGCTTCTTTTGGGGAGCCTTGAACAACGGAGCCATGCAGGTGTTGAACGCGGTGTTCGGCATCGTCTTGGCACGTAAGTTGGATCAGTCGGATTATGGTCTGATTGGCATGCTCACCATCTTCACGCTGGTTGCCACCTCCCTGCAAGACAGTGGGTTTGTCACGGCGCTGACCAACAAGCGTGATGCCACTCATCACGACTACAACGCTGTCTTCTGGTTCAACATCATCGTGTCCCTTCTGCTGTACATTCTCTTTTTCTTTTGTGCACCCTTCATCTCGGACTTCTTCAACGAGCCTATCCTCACAGGTCTGTCCCGTTACTACTTCCTGGGTTTCTTCATAGCTTCCTTCAACATTGTGCCACGTGCCATCCTGTTCCGGCAACTAAAGCAACGGGAACTCGCTATCATGGGACTTTCTTCCATGCTCGTTTCTGGTATTGTCGGCATCATCATGGCTTACAATGACATGGCTTACTGGGGTCTTGCCACTCAGACGCTTACGTTCAACGTCATGATCAGCATCCTCAGTTGGGTGCTGTCGGGATGGAGACCAACGTTCTCCTTCACCTTCGCTCCTATCCGCGAGATGTTTCCATTCTCTTGCAAGATGCTCATTACCAACATCTTCAATCAGGTTAATAACAACATCTTCTCCGTCGTGCTCGGCAAGATTTACACCAAGGTGGAGGTGGGCACCTACACCCAGGCTAACAAGTGGAACACAATGGGTGCTTCCACCATCACAGGCATGGTGCAAGGGGTGGCACAACCCACCTTCGTGCAAGTGGGGGATGACTTGGAAAGGTTGAGACGTGCTTTCTCGAAGATGCTACGCTTCACTTGCTTCATCTCCTTCCCCGTGATGTTTGGTCTTTCGCTCGTGGCGCCTGAGTTTATCGTGGTGCTTATCAAAGAGAAGTGGTTGCCCTCTGCCCATCTGATGCAAATTCTCTGCATCGGTGGAGCCTTCCTTCCCATTGCCACACTCTATTTCAACCTGATTATCTCGCGTGGCAAGTCCGATGTGTATATGTGGAACGTCATAGCACAAGGCTGCTCCATCCTTGGTGCTATCTTGATGATACATGCACTGAACAGTTGCTTCCCTTCTTCTCTACTGTCCATTTTCCGATCTCCGATTGACCTCATGGTCGTCGCCTATGTTGCCATCGTCATTCTTTGGACAGGCATTTGGCATCGTTTTCTTTATCAGGAAATCCGATACCCCTTCGTGGCTGCGCTGAAAGATATCCTTCCCTTCCTTCTCGTCGCTGCTGCCACGATGGTCATCACCTACTTCGCCACTTGTTGGATAGAGCATCTTGTCCTTTTGCTGGTTGCCCGTATCCTTCTTGCCTCCATCATTTATCTTGGTACGCTCTGGCTGCTTGGCGCAAAGATTCTCAAAGAAAGCGTCAGCTATTTACTGAAAAAGAACCCTGAATAAAAAGGGTAGTGGCTTATCTCACAAAGGTCTTTTTGCCGTTGATAAGGTAGATTCCTCGCTTCAGAGGGTGGTTGTCGTCCACCACAATCTGGCGACCTTGCAAGTCGTAGACGAATTTCACGTTCATTTTCGCTGTGGCTGGTTGAATGTCCTTGATGTCTGTGGAGGGGCCTGGTACCTCGATGGTGATAGGTATCAGGTGCTCTTCGCCGAGGAAATCTGTCACCTTGGCAGTGACGATGCCCGATGTGCCTTTCTTGCCAGCTCTGGCTTTGCCGTTTATCATCATGAAGTCCGTGCTGCTGAAAGCTTCGACCTCCATCTCCTCGCGATGTCCATCGGTGAAGGTGCACCACAATGCTTGGGGCAGGGTCACAAAAGTGTTGGCTTTGGCTGTGATGACGGTTTCGTCGAAGCTCTTGGGAGTGAAAAATTTCTTCAGGTTGTTGGGCAGGTTGTAGTCAGGATCCTTGCGCACGTCACGGCCCATCACTTTCAGTGCTTCAACGGCATAGCGTTTGCCGAAGATGCGGTAACCGGCGGCTGAAAAGTGCCAAGGGTCGGAACCGTTGCCAGGAACATTTTTGCTGCTGACCACATGAGCCGTGGGGATGACTTCGGGCACCTTGGCCACGACAGTGTTGTGGTACTCGCAACCTCCGCCCATGTCCTGGCGCTCAGTCTCACCCACGAACAAGGGCACGTCGGCTGCTTGCAAGCCTAAGTCTGTCAGCATGTCGTTGTAGATTTTCTTCACCATATTTGGCCAGTTGGGATCACCGCAGTTGGAACAGCCCTGATGCAGCAGAATGCCTTTGATGACACCTTTTTCTTGAGCGAGCTTTGCCATGTCGATGAGGCGTCCATAGGGGTTGCCCCCATAATACATATTGGCCAAAGAAACCCACCATTCTGTGGGGTTGTCATCCATCTTCTTCAGATACCTGTCTTTGTCAAACATCTCAATGGGACTACCACCCATTGCGACGGCGATGACCCCAATTTTCACGTCGGAAGGCATGGCTGCCACCATCGTGCGTCCAAAGTAGTCGGCCATGCCCAATTTGCCATTAGGGCTGACGATGGGACAGGAGGCTTTGTACCAATTGCCTAACGTGCGATTGGGATTGGTGAAGTTGGTGGTCGCCAACATTCGGAAACGGCTGTCAACAGACAGGTTGTCCACTGTCTCCCATTGGGCGTTACCCTCCATGTTCGACTGTCCGAAACAGAGATAGATGTGGAAATTAGGGTCGACTTGTGCATGAGCACCCAGCCCTGCCATGAACAGCATAAGTGCTGTGAGTAGAGATTTCATATTCATATAATAGATGTTATAGTTGCTTCTGGGCTGCAAAGGTACGGCTGTTTGCAGATATAGTCAACAAAAAGAGCCATTTATGGCTTTATTCCCTCCCAAACCTCTCTCCAAGGGATGGTCATGCGGTCTGTCTTCTTGTCAATCTCGATGGGTAGCCAGAAATAACGGCTGTCGGATAGATTTCTGGGGTGCCATTCGTCGAAAAGGGCGATGAAGCGGTCTTTAAGCGGCAGGACAAAGGTGCTCTGTCCCATATATGTCTTATCGCCATTTTCGCTGACACACGGGTTGCCCAGCATCGTCCATTCGCCCATGATTGAGTCAGCCACGGCAATGTCAGCCTTGTTGGGAGCCCATCCGGTGCAACCGCTGGAGAGTAGGTAATATTTACCTTTATACTTGAACACGGCAGGGGCTTCGCGCGACATGCCGATGAGGGCGCGTTTGTAGGTGCCATCACACTTCAGGTAGTCGGGTGTGAGGCGGTTGATGTGAAGCGTCTGATTCTCTTCTGACGAGCAGATTTGGTAGGCTGTGCCATCATCGTCGACGAAGAGTGTCTGGTCACGGCTCATACCTCCGTTAGGACGGAAACTACCGAGATACTTGAAGGGCCCCGTGGGTGTCTTGCTCACTGCCACTCCAGCACAAGCCTTCGAGTAGTCAGCACTTTCGGCATGCACCCACATGACAAACTGCTTCGTCTTCTTGTTGTAAATGACCTTCGGGCGTTCGATGACCTTTGAGGGATGCAGGTCGCTGTTTCTGTCGTTAGGCTCTGGCGGCAGCACGACACCCTCAAACTTCCATGTGAGCAGATCTTTGCTGCTGTAGCAGTTCACACCGCCCATGATGACACGCTCAATGTGTGAAGTGGGGTCTTGCGAGGTGAAGCCACCCTTGTTTTCACCATACCAGTAATAGGTGTTCTTGTACTTCATGATGCCAGCGGCATGGGCATTGATAAAGTTACCATCGGTGTCTTTCCACATGCCTTTTTGTGGAAGTTGGGCATGAACAAAGAGGATTCCTGATGCCCAAAGAATGAAAAGTGCTAATTTTTTCATCATTGATAGGAGGTTTTTGGGGAACTTTTTCTTGTTTTCTGTATCCTAACTCTTGACAAAGCCACAAAAAAATTGTACCTTTGCATCATGAATGGGATGACTGCAAAGGTACAACTTTCCATCGAAGTCACCAAATTTTCCGAGTTATCTCTAATTTCAGGACAATCTTTTTCTGGACTGAAGCGATATGAATAGAAACCAAATAGTATTTCTCATGAAAAAATTTAGATGGATGTTGGCCATTGTGGCCGCAATGATGGCCGTGATTTCATGCGGTTCGCAGAAAGAGGCACCCAAGGTGCTGGTTCTTTACTATTCCCAGACATCGAACACGAAAACGGTGGCTCAGGAGATTGCTACCCGCTTGAATGCTGATATCGAAGAGATTGTGCCTGTGAAGCCTTATGATGGGGACTTTCAGGCGACGATTGCACGTTGTGGGCAGGAGCGTGAACAGGGAATCATTCCAGACATTCAGCCGATAGCCGCCGACATCGCTAAATATGATGTTGTCTTCCTTGGCTATCCCATCTGGTTCGGTACTTATGCACCGCCCGTTGCCGCCTTCTTGGAAAAAGCGGACTTGAGCGGCAAGAAAGTCGTACCATTCTGTACCTTTGGCAGTGGTGGACTGGAATCCAGTGTGAAGGATCTGGCCGAGAAACAGCCCAAAGCGGAAATTCTTCCTGGTTATGGGGTTCGTGCAGCACGTATGGCTGCGGTGCCAAAGGAGGTGGATCAGTTCTTGAAGGCTGGTGGCTTCATAGAAGGTGAATATACCCAGTTGGAGGATTTCCCAGAGCAGCACCCTGCAAGTGAGGAAGAGGCTGCCATTTTTGATGCTGCGGTGGAGGGTTATCCAATGATTCATGCCAAGGCCTCGGCTGTTGCGTCTCGCACCATCCCAGGTGGCGTTGAATACTTGTTCTCTGCTGTTGATCTTCCTCGTGAAGGCAATCAGCCAGCACCTGCTACCGCAGAAATGAAGGTGTATGTAACAGTGTTGGAGGGCGAGACGCCTGTGTTCACACAAGTCGTTAGATAGGCTGCTTCTTCATTATAGAAATATAAAAAGTCCTTTTTATTTTGTATTGTGTTTGATTTGCATTACCTTTGCATCTTGATAACCACTAACAAACCAATAAAAGTCTAACATTTATGGCTCAAGCACCAGAATTTAAGTATGCACCGATGTTCCAGATGGGACAGGACACCACGGAATACCGCCTGTTGACCAAAGAAGGCGTAACCGTGAGCGAGTTTGAAGGTAAAGAAATCGTGAAGGTCTCTCCTGAGGCTCTCACGCTGTTGGCTCAACAGGCCTTCCACGATGTGGAGTTCATGTTGCGCCGTGAACATAACCTGCAGGTGGCAAAGATACTTCGAGACCCCGAAGCAAGTGAGAATGACAAGTATGTGGCATTGCAGTTCCTGCGCAATGCAGAAACAGCAGCCAAAGGCATTTTGCCTTTCTGCCAAGATACAGGTACAGCGATTATTCATGGCGAAAAGGGCCAGCAGATTTGGACAGGTTTCGAGGATGAAGAGGCACTGTCGAGAGGTGTGTACAATACTTTCACACAGGACAATTTGCGTTATTCCCAGAATGCTCCGCTGAACATGTACGACGAGGTGAACACGAAGTGCAATCTTCCCGCGCAAATCGACATTGAGGCAACGGAAGGTGCTGAATATCGTTTCGTGATGGTGGCAAAGGGCGGAGGTTCTGCCAACAAGACTTACTTCTATCCTATGACGAAGGCTACTATCCAGAACGAGGGCACATTGCTGCCATTCCTTGTGGAAGAGATGAAGCATCTGGGCACAGCGGCTTGTCCCCCTTATCATATTGCATTTGTCATCGGTGGCACTTCAGCAGAGAAGAACCTGCTGACGGTGAAACTTGCTTCCATCAAATATTATGACTCGCTACCTACAACGGGTGATGAGACGGGGCGTGCATTCCGCGACGTGGACTTGGAGGAAAAACTCTTAAAAGAAGCCTATAAGATTGGTCTCGGTGCACAATTTGGCGGCAAGTATCTGGCACACGACATCCGTGTGATTCGTCTGCCTCGTCACGGTGCCAGTTGCCCGATTGGTATGGGCGTTTCCTGCTCTGCCGACCGCAATATCAAGGCTAAGATCAACAAGGATGGTATCTGGTTGGAGAAGATGGATAGTAATCCTGCTGAGTTGATTCCAGAAGAACTGCGTCGTCCAGGTGAAGGTGGCAAAGGCATCGAGATTGACCTGAACAAGGGGATTGATGCTGTTCGTGCAGAATTGACGAAATATCCTGTGTCAACTCGTGTGAACCTGAAGGGTACGATCATCGTCGCACGCGACATTGCTCATGCGAAACTGAAAGCCCGTCTGGATGCTGGAGAAGGCATGCCGCAATACTTCAAGGATTATCCTGTTCTCTATGCAGGTCCTGCCAAGACACCAGAGGGTTATCCTTGTGGTTCGATGGGTCCAACGACGGCTAACCGCATGGATCCCTATGTGGACGAGTTCCAGGCTAACGGTGCATCGCTCGTGATGATAGCCAAAGGTAACCGCACCCAGCAGGTGACTGATGCTTGCAAGAAGCATGGCGGCTTCTATCTCGGTACCATCGGTGGTGTGGCTGCAGTGCTTTCACAGTCGAGCATCAAGAGCATCGAATGTGTGGAATATCCAGAACTTGGCATGGAGGCTATTTGGAAGATTGAGGTGGAAGACTTCCCTGCTTTCATCCTTGTAGATGATAAGGGCAACGACTTCTTTAAGCAGTTGAAACCCTGTGAGGGATGTACAATTCTCTGATGGACGATGCGTTGGTTCGAACCTTATCTACAGACAATCCTCATGGAAGCAGGTGAGGAGGGACTGCGCATCAACAACATCGTTTTGGGCATCTGCAACATGGAACCGAAACTTTTCAACACACCTCACACCTACGAGGAGGCATGGAAAGAGGTTTATCAGTTCCTTCGTGCGGAGAGCAAGAAAGTTGAATCGCCTTACCGCTATGTGGAGGGCAAACGGGGTCACTTCTTCTTCGATGGCAACAACGTGGCAGAAGAAACACAGATGACCATAGAATTTTAATACTTAAAATACTTACAATTATGGAAGATGTAAAAAAATATCTGGAAGACGCTGAGGAAAAGATGGAGTTTGCTGCCATGCACCTCGAAGAGGCACTCAGTCGTATCCGTGCAGGACGTGCCAATGTGCACATTCTTGATGAAGTTCGTGTTGACTCTTACGGGAGCATGGTACCACTGAGCAATGTGGCATCGCTCAACACGCCTGATGCCCGTAGCATCACCATCAAGCCCTGGGAAAAGTCCATGCTGCGCGTTATTGAAAAGGCCATTATTGATTCTTCTGTCGGCATCATGCCTGAGAATAACGGTGAAATCATTCGTCTGGGTATTCCAGCACTGACAGAGGAACGCCGTAAGGATCTCACCAAGCAGTGCTCGAAAGAGGCTGAAACAGCCAAGGTGAGTGTACGCAATGCCCGCCGCGATGCCATCGAGAAACTGAAGAAGTCCATCAAGACAGGCACGCCAGAGGACATGGAGAAAGACTACGAAGACAAGGTTCAGAAGGCACACGACAAGTACATCAAGAAGATTGATGGCATGCTCGATGCCAAGAACAAGGAGATCATGACTGTCTAATGCACGGACTCGTCATACGTAATACGGGCTACAGTTACACTGTCAAATCAGATGCGGGAGAGGTCTTTGAATGTAAGGTCAAAGGCAACTTCCGCATTCGTGGTATCCGTACAACAAACCCTGTGGCTATTGGAGATGGTGTCACCTTTATTCCTCAAGAGGTGGAGGGGAACATTGAACAGGCGAGACAGGGGCTGATTGTCGAGATGGATGACCGCAAAAACTACATTATTCGCAAATCGACCAACCTCTCCAAACAGTCCCACATCATCGCTGCCAACGTTGACATGTGTTTTCTCATCGTTACCATCAAGCAGCCAGAGACTCCTCTTCAGTTCATTGATCGATTCCTTGCCAGTGCCGAGGCATATAGCGTTCCTGTCACAATCATCTTCAACAAGATTGACCTTGTGGACGAAGAATGGAAGAGTTACCTTGACGGTGTGGTTCATTTATACGAGACGGTGGGTTATCCCTGTCGTTGTATCTCTGCCACAACAGGTGAAGGCGTGGAGGCATTGCGCCATGAATTGACGGGTAAGATAACCCTCCTCTCAGGCAATAGCGGTGTGGGGAAGTCAACCCTTATCAACGCTCTTTTTCCTTATCTCAACCTTCGTACCAGTGAAATCAGCGATGCCTATGAGACGGGTAAGCATACCACGACCTTTTCCGAAATGTATGAAGTGGACACTGATGGAGGCTACATCATTGACACACCAGGCATTAAGGGCTTCGGCACTTTTGACATGAAGAAAGAGGAAATTGGCCATTACTTCAAGGAGATTTTTCATTTTTCTTCTGACTGTCGTTTCAACAATTGTACCCACACTCACGAACCACATTGCGCTGTGCGTGAAGCCGTTGAGCGCCATGATATAGCTGAAAGCCGCTACAACTCCTATCTTTCCATGCTCGAAGATGAAAAAGAAAACAAATATCGTGCTGCTTTTTAGTGTGCTGATGTGGCTCATGATGCTACCAGCAGCAGGACAGGCATACGAAGAATGTGTTGAGAAAGGACTTGTCGCTGCCAACAATCGGCAGTATGATGAGGCTATTGCTTGCTTTCGTCAGGCTCTCCGACTTTCTCCCCATGATATTCGCAATGCCCTTACGTATGCCAATATAGCGCATGTGCAGGAAGTGATGGGAGATTCTTTGAAAGCCCTTGACAGTTATGACATGGCACTGGGTATCGCTCCGCTTAACCTTCCGATACTCAAGGCACGAGCCAGCCTTCTGATGAGCCTTGGTAACTATACGAAGGCCATCTTTGATTATGGAAAGATCCTTGACATTGAGCCGACAAATGTTGATGCCTTGCTCAATCGTGCTTACATTTATCAGAAACGTCTTGACTTTCAGAACGCAAAGAGTGACTATGAACGGCTGCTCACGCTTCAGCCAGACAACTATGCGGCATTGCTGGGTGTGGTCATTCTGTTTCAACAGGCGAATAAGCCCGAGGAGGCCATTACTCGCCTTTCACAACTCATTGGGCAATGGCCAGAGAAGGCAGAACTCTACTCTGTCCGTGCCGAGATAGAGGCTGAAGCCAATCAGACAGAATTGGCTATTATGGACTTGGATAAGGCCATCAGTCTTGAACCGACGAACAAGAACATGGTGCTCACGAGAGCGTACATCTATTTGAAAGAGGGAAAGAAACATCTGGCTAAGCAGGATTTTGAGAGAGCCATTGCTTTGGGAATCCCTCGTGGCCAACTGAAAGAAGAACTCAAACAGTGCCGTTGACACAAAAAAGTGCCTTTTTATTTTGTGGTTTCTACAAATAGCCTTATCTTTGCATCACATTTAAAAAGAACGCTTCAGTAGCTCAGTTGGTTAGAGCACATGACTGTTAATCATGGGGTCGTTGGTTCAAGCCCATCCTGAAGCGCAAGAGAGAGTTCTGTAAACATGATTTACGGCATTTCAATTCAGAATTTCACCACAATGTGCCCCATATAATAACTTGGGACATTATTCAGCCACACTTCCATTTTTGAAGCACCCGTGAACAATTCGTACCTTGTATCTATACCGTGGAAGATGTCATGGGCATCAAGCATAACTGTAATGTTCTTTTTGCGAGTAAATGAATAAGAAACAGAGGCATTGCAGATGAACTCATTGTTGTTCATGGCAGCGTCTTCATAACCGCGTCGGCTTGTCACATTGGCATCTGCAAATAAGTTCATGCCAAATGGCGTTGTATAGACAACTTGTCCGCCATAATTGAACGTTACTCTATTCAAATGATTGAAACTGTTAAGATTTCCAACTGAATATCTCCAATCCACCCTACCATTGACGGATGCGGAGAACTTTCCCAGCGTGTAGGTGATGGAAAGCCGTTGGTCTAATCTGCTGGTATTTATCTTGCAAAGATTGTCTGTATCCCAATCGTATGCCATTGCATATCCTACACGATGGGTGTAGAAGAGTGTTGTCCTTGAAGTTGCGTAGAAATGCTTTGCCTTGCCCAAATCTCTGCTAAGTCCGTATGAAACATTTGCTTGCCAGTTGCCATTCACATTCATGGGAGTATAATGATAAACACTTTTATCCATATCATAAACAGTCCTATTGCTGATGTCATGCCTACTCATGTCAACATGAGCATTTACATACATGTTTGGGTTAATAGATTTCTTTTGTGTCACAAACCTCAAGTCGAGGCTGTAGGCTTCCGTGTTCTTCAATTCCGCATTTTTGTAGGTAATGTAGGTGGGATTGGAGGCATCAGTTTCTCCTACCATGTTTGTGAAACTTGGCTCTCTCATATCATACCCCATGCTTAGTGCAAACGTCTTGTTTGATTCGTCCCACATACGCTCATACCTGTAGTTGGCATCAAACAGCCAATGGGATCGTTTGGCAATGGTGTCTAACGCGTATCCTCTGTAGGTCAACTTGTCATGCTTGTTGTGAACACCCAGTTGCAAGTCGTTCTCGTTTGACACATTGCCGCTTTTCACGTATTTGTAGAATGAAACCTTACCATTATATGCTCTGTGCATCAGGCGATAGTCGTAGGAATTGGCATGGTCACGAGAAAGCATCAATGAGTCTGTTGTGGATGGCAAGGTCTCTATACCGTGAACGTACAGAGCATCCCATCCATTCAGCAACCGATCCAAACGGTAGTTGTAATTCAAGCAATTACTATAACTCTGGTTGTATGACAATGAAGGTTTACAGGTCCACCCTTTCAGAACGATGCTGTATGTCACTCCTGCATTGTAAGCATAATCACGTTGTTCCATGTTCGTGTATTTGTTGCAGTTGTCATCAGTCTTGCCATTAAACGTCGTTTTGCTGAAACGATAGAACTCATCATTTGGATTCCTTCTGGTATAATGCCCATCCATCGTAAAAGAAACATTATCACCATTTTTCAACTTTCTGGAATAATCCATATTACCAGACAACGTCAAATCCTTGTATTTTCTTCTGATGTCACTTGTGCTTCGATAGGTAATATGCTGTTCCCCCAGTGCTGATGTCGGCATGGCATGGATGGAATCAAGCATCTCACTCAATGAACCCATCACGCTTGGATCGTCTTCCATCATGGCATCCTTGCTGTGGTGGTCTTCTTTATGAGTGCTGTAGGCGAGTTGCAGATAAGAAGAAAACCTGTATGGTTTGAAAGGATGTTGCATCTTGAAGGTGTTTGCCACATTCAGAGTGACATCCTTTCTCAAATAATTACTTCTGAAGATGTTGTAGTTGCAGGCATCATCCAGATAATTGCGAGTGAAAGAAAACGATTGGTCATCATTGTCTTGTATCTGCAATGAAGACTCCAGATTTTCGGAGAACCTCTTGTCTTTATCATTCAGCAGATACGACACATTTGCGTTTTTCCTTTTGATGATTCCATCAGAATTCCAGTTGTCACCCCATGTGCCATCCTCTCCAGGGCTTCGGAAATCATTGACGTTGTTCACATTGCCAAAGGCGGTGAAACGTGAATGGTTGGTGATGTTCATGCCGAATAAACGTCCGAGGTATCGGTCTTTTGTGCCTCCTGCAGCCTCGGCATTACCGAAAAAACGACCCATATATTCCTTCTTCATCTGCACATTCATGACATAATCCTTCTTCTCAACATCCTTCCCTATCCATGTGCTCTTCTCGGTTGATTTCTCATACACCTGAATGTCCTTCACCACATAATATGGCAGGTTGTCAAGCATGACCTTGTTGTTACCTTTGTAGAATGAGTCGCCATTCAGCATCAGTTCATCTATCTTCCTCCCGTTCACGAAGATTTCTCCATCGGGATTTATCTCCGTGTTGGGCAACTGCTTGATTAACGAATTGAGCATGCTGCCATCTGGAACATTGAACGCATCCGCATTAAAGACGATGGTGTCGCCCTTGTATGTCATCCTCACCTTCGTAGCCTTTACAACCACTTCCCCCAATGTCAATTCCTTGTCAACCACCATCTTGCTCTTGCGTTTCATGTAGTGCCAGGGAGCATCAAAATAGTTGTTGCGTGCTATGCGGTTAATGTTGTAGTTGATGTATAGGGTCTCAAAATCCTTATGCTCTGCCTTGATGATGTATTTCTCAGGTTTTCGAGGAATATGAAAACGATAGGTCGCATCATTGCCGTTGTTCTCACATCGTGTGCTGTCAAGCACTATGCTGTCACTGTTCATTAGGGTGATCTTTGCACTCACTCCTGCCTTGGTGAAGGAGTCGAGCACATGTCCCCAAAGTGAAATGGTCTTCACTTCCTTTTTCTGGGCGCAAAGAATGTTTGTACCACAAACCAGCACAACAAGCAAAGTAAATCTAAACCAATGATGGTGTATCATATAATATCACTCGTTATATGTAGTGCTCCGCCCGTCAACTGTTCCCCTCACATCGGGCAGTGTTACGTGGGAAGATGCAACTGCAAAGATACGAATAATATTCTGAATTGACGTGAGTTCGGTGTAAAGATTGGCGCTTTGTGTGAAGAAGGCACAAAAAAGAACGTTTGTGCATCGAACTGGCGTTAAGGTGACAGCACAAAACATGATGACTGGACGGAGGCTCCTCCACATCCTGCTTTGCCAAGAACCATATACCTCTTGACACCCTTTTCCACTACCTCTAAACCGACCTCCCCGACGTCGGTCAACCGATGTCCCCGATGTCGGTCGACCGACGTCGGGGAGGTCGGTTTAGAGGCTGTGGAAGGAAGTCATGAGAGGCTACGACGTAGAGGCAATGGAGGATGTGCCGCCCAGGAGCGAGTGGTTCTTCGTCTGCGTGTCAAGACACAGCGAAAAATGCTCCTTTAACGTAAATCCATACACCGAACTCACGTTACATAGTCAAATTGTAAATAACTCCTAACTCCTCTTCCAGAAACTGCGGGTAAAGAGAATCATGATGGGGAAGATTTCCAGACGACCCACCAGCATGAGGAATGAGCAGACGTACTTGGCCAAGGGGGAGAGGATGGCCCATGAGTGTACGGGGCCATAATAACCCATGCCTGGCCCTACATTGCTGATGCTTGACATGGCGATGCCAAAAGCCTCGTAGTAGTCAAAGTTGGGATGCACATCGTTCGGGTCGACACCACTCAAAGCCAAGACGAAGGCTCCCAAAAAGAGGGAACAGACAAAGAGTGCCACAAACCCGAGCAGGGTTTGCACTACTGAAGTGGGGACGATGTTCCCATTCATGCGGACGGGCGTAATGGCGCGTGGGTGGAGAATGTGTGTGAACTCATTCTTCAAGACGCGATAGATGATGCTGAGGCGCACACATTTGAAACCGCCGCTGGTGCTGCCGGAGCAGGCTCCTGCGAACATGACGAAGAGGAGCACGGGCATGAGTTGCACTGGCCAAAGGGTGTAGTCGACGGTGGCAAGTCCTGTGGTGGTTTGAAGGGAGATGACCGTGAAGAGGCTGTGGCGGATGGAGGCCTCCACATCATGCAGGGGGTCTCTTAATACTAATGATGCTGCACAAATCAGTGATGCGCCTAACACGATGATGAGATAGGCGCGCAGTTCGGCATCGCTAAAAAATTTCTTCACCTTCCCTTTCAAGATGGTATAATATATTAATGTGTAGTTGACACCCGACACAAACATGAAGAAAATGAGCACATACTCAATGGCGGGCGAGTTGTAGTAATCGCCAAGAAGGGCTGAGTGGGTGCCGTACCCCCCTGTGGCTGTAGTGCAGAAAGCGTAGTTTACAGCGTCGAAGGCATTCATGCCGCACAGCATCAAGGCGGCGATGCAGAGAATGGTGAGCATCACATACACGCTGCCAATCCATCGGGCAGCCATCGAAATGCGCGGATGTATTTTGTTGTGTAGCGGCCCTGTCGCTTCTGCTGCAAAGAGTTTCACCTCGCCCACGCCAAAGGCCGGCAAGATGGCGATGGTGAAGAAAACGATGCCGATGCCGCCAATCCATTGTGTAAGGCTGCGCCAGAAGAGCAGCCCCTTGGGCATGGAGTCGAGGTCGTCGATAATGGTGGCTCCCGTGCTGGTGAATCCTGACATGGTTTCGAAGAAAGCGCTGGCAGCATCTGGCACGTGGCCGTCGAGCAAGAAGGGGAACATGCCAATCAGTGTGAAAAGCCCCCACACGATAGACACAATGATGTAACCGTCTTTTCTGCCCATCTTTTTACCCGCCTTCCATCCGACCAGGACTCCCGCGATGCCCAGCAGCAGAGCTGCCGCAATGGGTGGGATGAAGGCATGGATACCTTCGCCGTAAAGCCAACAGACAACTTGGCACAACATCATCAATCCTGCCTCGATGAAGAGGAGGAAACCAAGAATCTTTGCAATCAGTCTCCAGTTGACCATATATGCTCTTGTCACTTAAAGAACTTGTCCAGTTTCCGTAGCGTGTTGTCGATGCAGAAGACCACCACTTTGTCGCCTGCCTGCAACTGTGTGGAGCCGTTCACCAGCATTGATTTCCCTTCTCTCGACATGCCGCCGATGTTCACACCACGTGGAAAACGTAAATCCATCACCTTCTTCTTCGTCACTTGCGACCCTGCTTTCACCACAAACTCAGCCACATCGGCATTGCCGATGGTCAGCATCTTCACGTTGTCCACATCGCCCTTCAGGAGCATGCGGTAGATGTGGCTGGCGGCAATCATCTTCTTGTTGATGATGGTGCCGATGTCGAGGTCGTTGGCCATGTCGAAATAGTCGAGATTCTCCACCTGTGCAATGGTTTTGCGAATGCCTCGGCGACGTGCGGCCACGCATGCCAGGATGTTCTGTTGGTCATTGTCCGTCAAGGCGATGAGGGCTTCGGTACTGCCGTAACCTTCGTCGTTCAACAAGTCCACATCATATCCCTCTCCCTCCAGAATCATCGTTTTAGGCGAGACAAGCGATTGCAACTCTTCCGTCCGTTTCTTGTCGGGCTCGATAATCTTGACACTATCGTGGATGGCTGCCAATTTCCAACAGGCTCGTACCGACAGTTTCCCACCTCCGATGAGAAGGCTGTTTTTCACGGATGGATAGTCATCCTTCCCTGTCAAGTGGCGGATTTCTGCCAGATTATCTTTGGTGGTCATGAAGAAAACGAGGTCGCGTGGAAGGATTCGTTCGTCACCATGAGGACTGATGGTCTCTCCGTCACGCTTGATGGCCACCACGTGGAAGTTATGTCCGTAGGCAATACCTATTTCTTTCAAGGTGTGACCCACGAGTTGGTTGTTTTTGTTGCTGATTTCCTTCTCGTAGATAGGGTGTGCATCGTGCATCTTCACGCTCAGCAAAAGGAGTTCGCCATTGTTGAACTCCCACATTTGGCGCACCCAGCTGTAGCGTGAACTGGTCATGATGTCTTCTGCTGCGAGCAGTTCAGGATAGATGAGCGACTCGATGCCCATTTTCTGGAACAGTTCAGTGTTCTCTGGCTTCATGTATTCATAGTTGTCCACGCGTGCCACTGTCTGTCGGGCACCCAGTTGTTTGGCCAGCATGGCGCAGGCGAGGTTTTCGCTCTCGTTGGGGGTCACGGCGATGAACAGGTCGGCACGATTCACCTCAGCATCCCTCATTCCTTTGACAGAAGTGGGTTGACGCACCAGTGTCATGATGTCCAATTCGTTGCCCCAGCGGAAGATTTTGTTCTCGTCAGCATCGATGAGAACAACGTCCTGATGGTCGTTCGACAACATTCGCGCCAAGTGTGTGCCTACGGCGCCTGCACCTGCAATAACTATTTTCATACCAATACCTTTGCTATTCCTTCTGCATCCATACCGCATTGTTTGCGAAGTTCGGCCACCGTGCCGTGCATCACAAACCGGTTGGGGATGCCGATGCGTTTCACTTCCACGTTATACCCGTGGTCGGCAAAGAACTCCAGCACAGCGCTGCCAAGACCGCCTGAGATGACACCATCTTCCACCGTCACCACCTTCTTGAACTTCTTGCCCACTTCGTGCAAGATGTCCTCGTCGATGGGTTTGAGGAAGCGCATGTCGTAGTGTGCGATTTCCAGCGGCGCTTCTGGACGTTCGTTCAGCGACTGCAGTTCGGCAATGACAATGGCCTTTTGTGCCTCCACACCCAACGGGCCAAGGCTCAACACCGCGATGTCCTTGCCGTCTTTCAGTTTGCGGCCTTTGCCCACAGGCAGTTCTCCGAGGTCGCAATGCCAGTCGATGGTGTTGCCGCGTCCGCGTGGATAGCGGATGACGAACACGCCCTTGTCGGGCAGTTGCGCTGTGTACATCAGGTTCCTCAACTCTGGCTCGTCCATAGGTGAGGAGATGGTCAGGTTAGGGATGGGGCGGAGGAAAGCCAAGTCGAACGCACCATGATGTGTCGAGCCGTCTTCGCCCACCAATCCAGCACGGTCGAGACACAGCACCAGGTTCAGGCGCATCGTGGCGGCATCGTGGATGATGTTGTCGTAGGCACGTTGCATGAACGACGAGTAGATGTTGCAGAATGGCATCATGCCATCTTTGGCAAGACCGCCAGAGAAGGTCACCGCATGTCCTTCTGCAATGCCCACATCGAACACGCGGTCGGGCATCGCGTTCATCATGATGTTCATCGAGCAACCTGTTGGCATAGCGGGTGTTACGCCTACAATCTTCGGGTTCTGTTGTGCCAGTTCAAGGAGCGTCTTGCCAAACACATCCTGAAACTTTGGTGGATGCGGTTTGTCGTCGTGGTTCACTATGCGTTCACCTGTGTCTGGATCAAACTTTCCAGGCGCGTGCCAGATGGTGGCATCCTCTTCGGCGGGAGCATAGCCATAACCCTTTGTGGTGTGAATATGCAGCAGTTTGGGGCCTTTCATGTCCTTGATGGCTTGGAAGATGCGCACCAACTCCACCACGTTGTTGCCCTCTGCAGGCCCGAAGTAGCGGATGTCCATTCCCTCGAACATGTTCTTCTGGCGTGTCAGCACAGATTTCACGCTGTTGTTGAAGCGGATGATGCCCTTGCGGCGCTTCTCATTCAAGATGCCCCAACCAAAAAGTTTCCGTGATATCTTATACCTTATATTATTATAAGTTGTGTTCGTGGTCAGTTGCAGCAGGTATTGCCGCATGCCGCCCACGCTTTTGTCGATGGACATGTTGTTGTCGTTCAGCACAATCAGCATGTCGTTGGGTGTGCTGGCCGTGTTGTTGATGCCTTCGAAAGCCAATCCACCGCTCATGGCGCCGTCGCCAATCACCGCCACCACCTTTCGGTCTTCTCCCTTCAGTTTGGCTGCAGCCGCCATACCCAGTGCTGCTGAGATGGAGTTGCTGGCATGTCCGCAGCAGAAGGTGTCGTACTCGCTCTCGTCGGGGTGTGGAAAAGGTTTCAGCCCGTTCAGTTTGCGGTTGGTGCAGAATTTGTCGCGCCGCCCTGTGAGAATCTTATGTCCGTATGCCTGATGCCCCACGTCCCACACGATACGGTCGTAGGGTGTGTTGAACACGTAATGCAGCGCCACCGTCAACTCCACCACACCCAGACTTGAAGCCAGATGCCCTGGATTCATTGCCAACTCTTCAATGATGTCGCGTCTCAGTTCATCGCACACGGCAGGCAATTCTTCCACCTTCAACTGGCGCAGGTCGGCTGGGTAGTCAATCTTTGTCAGGTACTTGTATTCGTTGCTGTCTCCCATACTTCGATGTTAAAAGCATGCAAAGGTACGAGTTCGTGAGAGAATAACCAAATTTATTTGTATTTTTCCTTTCTCAACCCCTTCAGGAGTATAACTTTTTCATTTCATGAGATATAAATTGTGTTTTTTGATGTAAAAGGTGAAAAAAGGTGAATGAAGAGATGATTAATTGTTCCTTTTGTGTGAAAAGTTCTCCTTATTCATTGTTTTCGGTTAAAAAGTGTTGGAGGATATGTAGAAAAGGCTTTATCTTTGCCCCGTCATTCACAATGAGGGGAATCCGAAAACCTCAGAATGACGTTGTTAATAGAGTAGGACAAACTAATTGTTAAATGAGAAAAATTATGAAAAAGTTAATTCTTACAGCTCTCGTAGCAGTTGCAACTCTTACTGCAAACGCACAGTTATGGGTCGGTGGTGAAGTAGGTTACAACCACTCAAGAACAACTGAACACAAGCATGAACTTAGCAAGTCTAACAATTTCGTTCTTCTTCCCGAAGTAGGTTACAAGCTCAACGACAAGTTCGATGTAGCAGTGAAGATTGGCTATGCTCACGGTGAGAACGGCAACGACATGTTGGGTTTTGACATTCCTGGCAACTATGACTATGCTAACGCATTCATTCTGAACCCATACGTTCGTTACACTTTCGCAAAGGCTGGTGACTTCTCATTCTTCGCCGATGGCGGTTTCTCCTACATGAACGGTCATGTTTGTGGCGACGAGAACAGCATCAACGCTTGGCAGATTGCCATCAAGCCCGGCATCTCTTACGCTATTAGCGAGAAGGTAGGCCTTGTTGCACACGTTGGCGGCATCGGTTATTCTTATGCCAAGTACGATATCTATAAGACTAACGGTTTCGACCTCGGTGTTAGCGGTAACAACATCACTTTCGGTGCATACGTAAACTTCTAATCGACCGATTCAATTTATACAATACAAAAAGGCCCGCAGTTCGTCTGCGGGCCTTTTTTGTTGTTTCTCCCGTTTCAGCTCTTCTGTTCTCGCCAATGCGGCAAGCCCAATGCTGCGAAAAGGGATGTGTCTGTATCACTTGCGAGGCTCCCTCAGTGTTACACTTGTAACACACGCACTGTTACACATGTAACACTTCCACTGTTACACATGTAACACTGGGCGTGTAACATTTGTAACATTTGAAGGAATAAAAGTGTTACAAAAGAAGGGACGAAGAAGTGAAAGTGGGAGGGGAGAAGAGGTGAAAGTGGAAAGGGCGAAAATGCTGCGGCGGGTGTGTCGAAGTAACGGCACACCTTGTCTTTGGGATGAAAATGTCTGTTTCCGGCTGATTCGTTCAACAAACCCCGTCTTTTTTTGTTTCTCCCAAAATTTCTCCTTACCTTTGTACCCAAATACTCAAGAATGAACAACATGGAAAAGAAGAATTTTAAGAGAACTACTGTGACGGCAGCTTTGCCATACGCCAACGGCCCTGTGCATATCGGCCACTTGGCTGGCGTGTATGTGCCTGCCGATATATATGCGAGATACCTGCGCCTGAAGGGACGTGAGGTGATGTTTGTGTGTGGCAGCGACGAGCACGGTGTGCCTGTCACCATCCGTGCGAAGAAGGAGGGATGCACCGTGCAGGATGTGGTGGACCGTTATCACGGCATCATCAAGAAGTCGTTTGCCGACTTTGGCATCTCGTTCGACATCTACAGCCGCACCACCAGCAAGACGCATCACCAGTTTGCGGCCGATTTCTTCAAGAAACTCTACGATGATGGCAAGTTTGTGGAAATCGTTTCGGAGCAGTTCTACGACGAGGAGACCAAGCAGTTCTTGACCGACCGCAACATCAAAGGCGAGTGCCCACGCTGTCATGCGGAGGGAGCATACGGCGACCAGTGTGAGAAGTGTGGTGCCACGTTGTCGCCAGAGGAGTTGATCAACCCTGTGAACGCCATCAACGGCAATCCGCTGGTGAAGAAGGCCACAAAACATTGGTATCTGCCGCTCGATCAGTATCAGGGATGGCTTGAGGATTGGATTTTGAAGGGACACCCAGAGTGGCGTAGCAATGTGTATGGACAATGCAAATCGTGGCTGGATGGTGGTTTGAAGCCTCGTGCCGTCACGCGTGACCTCGATTGGGGCATCCCTGTGCCTGTGGAAGGCGCTGAGGGCAAAGTGCTTTATGTGTGGTTCGA
Source organism: Bacteroidaceae bacterium (assembly GCA_017448965.1). GTDB lineage: Bacteria > Bacteroidota > Bacteroidia > Bacteroidales > Bacteroidaceae > Minthosoma. Next base: position 57,416 of record JAFSKK010000049.1, read on the forward strand.
TGCGCCCATCGGCTACATCTCCAACACCAAAGAACTCTGCGAGAAAGAGCCAGAAAAGTGGGGCACTTGGCAGACGTGGTGGCAGGATGAGGAGACTCGTCTTGTCCATTTCATCGGAAAAGATAACATCGTTTTCCACTGCATCGTGTTCCCTGCTATGCTGAAAGCACACGGCGACTACATCCTGCCCGACAATGTGCCCAGCAATGAGTTCCTCAATCTGGAGGGCAACAAAATCAGCACCTCCAAGAACTACGCCGTTTGGCTCAACGAGTATCTGGAGGAACTGCCCAACCGTCAGGACGAACTGCGCTATGTGCTTACAGCCAATGCTCCTGAAACAAAGGACAACGACTTCACGTGGGCTGATTTCCAGGCACGTTGCAACAACGAACTGGTGGCCGTATATGGCAACTTCGTGAACCGCGCTCTGCAACTCAACCAGAAATACTACGATGGAATCGTGCCTGCTTGTGGCGAACTGAGCGAAACCGATAAGGCGACGCTGGCTGAGTTCGCCTCTGTGAAGGACAACGTGGAAGCACTCATTGAGGGCTTCAAGTTCCGCGAGGCACAAAAAGAGGCGATGAATCTCGCTCGCATCGGTAACAAGTACATTGCCGATGAGGAGCCTTGGAAGGTGATCAAGACCGACCCTGAACGTGTGAAGACTATCATCTACATTTCTCTCCAACTTACGGCCAATTTGGCGATTGCGTTCGAGCCGTTTTTGCCGTTTTCATCGGCAAAGTTGCGCGAGATGATTGGAATGGAAACGCTGAATTGGGAAGATCTCGGCAAGACCGACCTGCTGCCAGCTGGTAAGCAACTCGGCAAGCCCGCTCTTTTGTTCTCTAAGATAGAGGATGAAACCATCAAGTTCCAGACAGACAAACTCGAAGCCACCATCAAGGCCAACGAAGCCGCCAACGCAACGGTGGCTCCCGTGAAGGAGACGGTGGCTTTCGACGATTTCACCAAACTCGACATCCGTGTGGCCACCGTGCTCGAATGTGAGCGTGTGCCCAAGATGAAGAAACTGCTCAAGTTCAAACTCGATGATGGCACCCCGCAAGGTCGCACCATCGTGAGCGGCATTGCTCAATGGTATGAACCAGAGCAATTGGTTGGCAAGCAGGTGCTCTTCATCGCCAACTTGGCTCCACGCGAGTTTAAGAATGGACTTGTGAGCGAAGGCATGATTCTCTCTGCCGAGAACTATGATGGCAGCATCAGCGTCACCACTGTGGAGAAGCCAGTGAAGGGCGGCAGTCAGGTTTGTTAGCCATTCTATACATTGGGCGACCTTTTGGCAAATGAAATGAAAAAGAAGGTTATTGGGAAATGGACATTGTTCGTTGTGGTTGGAGCACTCATCGTGTGGTGTGCCACCCGATGGAATGTGTGGTTCCACAATAGTGAGGAAGCCCCTTATGTACCTTCAGAAGTGCCGACGAGAGTGCTGCTGACGTTTGGTGACGAGGATGGGATGAACAGAAATGTCAGTTGGATGTGCGACACTGCCTTGCATGAAGCGTGGGTGGAGCTGGAAGACGAAAACACGCACATCTTGGAGCGTGTGGGCGCTACGGGCGAGGTGTTTGAATCGAGGAGCGGAAAGGCTGCTTATTATGTGGCTCGTCTGAGAGGCTTAGAAATGGGACATGCCTACCGCTATCGCGTTTGTACGGGTGATAAGGCATCGGAGTGGTATACCTTCCAATTGCCCGATGAAATCGACCATGAGGCCACCTTCATCTACATGGGCGACATTCAGGACACCATTGGTGGTGTGGCCAACCAATTGCTGAGAGAGGCCTTTCGCCAGCATCAGGATGCAGAGTTCCTCGTGTGTGGTGGAGATTTGACGGAACGTCCGACCGATGCTTTCTGGGCAGAAACGTTTGAAAGTCTCGATTCCATCGGACAATCTGTGCCTGTCTTGACGGTAACAGGAAACCACGAATACCTCAAGGGAGTCATTGGCCAACTCGAACGCCGTTTCTCGCTCATCCATTCGTATTTCCTCGATTCGATGGTGGGCGAAAACCAAGTGTTTACTGTTCGCTACAAAGAAATGCAACTCTTCTGCCTCGACAGCAACAGGGAGTTCTTCTACCTGTGGACACAGCGTCAATGGTTGGAAGAGAAGTTGAAAGAGAGTCAGGCGAAGTGGAAGATCGTTGTCTTGCACCATCCGCTTTATTCCACTCGTGGGAAGACAAACAACCTCATTCAGCGATGGATGTTTGACGATGTGATTCAAACGTATGGTGTTGACCTCGTGCTGCAGGGACATGAACATGTCTATGCACGTATGAGTTCACACGATGGGCAAAAATCCACACCCATCTATACGGTCAGCCACTGTTCGCCCAAGAACTACAAGACCGAATTTCCCGATGGATTCGACCAATTTGAGAAGGGAAGTCGCTATTATCAGACGATACGCACGAATGGCGACACCCTCTTTCTCACCGCTACAGATGCTAACACGCAGCGGCTGGTCGATTCACTCTGCATAGAAAAGAACTCACACGTGATAATTCATGATTGAACAATGAGACGCATACAACTAAAAAAGTCGCTTATCTCAAGCCCGCTTGCCTTCATCTACAATCTGGCATTGGTTTATATCACCTTTGCATTGTGCCGATTGGCTTATCTTTTCGAGAACTGGTCGGTATTGTCGGAAGGTTTCGACACTCTTTCCTTCTGGGAAGCCTTCAAAGGATGTTGGATGTTCGACACCTCTGCCATTCTCTACATGAATGTGCTTTATGCCCTCTTGATGTTGTTACCGCTCCATTGGAAGGAGAAAGATTGGTGGCAACAGATGGCCAAGTGGGTGTATGTGTTGATTAACTCTCTATGTGTGATTGCCAATCTGGCCGATGCGGTTTATTTCCAATATACGGGTCGTCGCACGACAGCCTCAGTCTTTCAGGAGTTCAGCCACGAGAGCAATATCAGCGATGTGATAGGCGTTGAGTTGCTGCGCCATTGGTATTTGGTGCTGGTGGGCGTTATCCTCATTGCTGGATTGATTCTGTTGTATGCCAAACCTGCTGGAAAACTCCACGTGCGCATGCTCAAAGACCGCTTGATCTACTATGCGGTGCATTTGGTGTGCTTCGGACTTTATATCCCCATCACCATTGCAGGTATGCGTGGTGGTGCCACGACAGCGGTGCGTCCCATCACCATCAGCAATGCCAATCAGTATGTTAATCGTCCTGCAGAAGCAGCGCTTATCCTCAACACGCCTTTCTCGATGATTCGTACCATTGGAAAGAAAGTGTTTGTTGACCCTCAATACTTCTCACGTGAAGAACTCGACCAGATTTACTCTCCTGTCCATACACCTGCTGACAGCGTGGTGATGAACAAGAAGAATGTGGTTGTGCTCATCATGGAGAGTTATGGAAGAGAGTATATCGGTGCCTACAATGATGGGAAGGGCTACACGCCTTTCACCGACTCGCTCATCCAACAGTCTCTTACGTTTGATTTGACGATTGCCAACGGACGCAAGAGCATCGACGGCATGCCTTCCATTTTGTCGAGCATTCCACGTTTTGTGGAGCCTTTCTTCCTGACACCTGCCTCGATGAATGAGGTGAGCGGCCTCGCGAAAGAGTTGGGCAAGGTGGGTTATTACTCAGCCTTCTTTCATGGTGCAGAGAATGGTTCGATGGGTTTCGAGGCCTTTGCCAAATCGACAGGATACAACGACTACTTTGGTCGCACAGAGTACAATCAGGACAAACGATTCAACGGTGATAAGGACTTCGATGGCATGTGGGCCATTTGGGACGAGGAGTTTCTGCAGTTCTATGCCTTGAAGATGAGTGAGATGCAGGAACCATTCATCACCTCAGTTTTTACGGCCAGTTCACACCATCCGTATGCTGTTCCTGACCGTTATAAAAACATCTATGTAGATGAACCTGGTGACCCCAACATCATGCACAAGTGCATCCGCTATGTTGACAATGCGCTGAGATTGTTCTTCCAAACAGCAGAGAAGCAGCCGTGGTATAAGAATACCATCTTTGTGCTGACGGCTGACCACACCAATAAGACATCGGAGAAACATTATCAGACGGAGTTGGGTGTTTGTAGTGTGCCTATCTTCATTTTCGACCCTTCAGGAGAACTCCAGCCAGAGTGGCGTCATTGCATTGCGCAACAGATAGACATTATGCCGACTGTGCTTGGACTTTTGGGGTATGAAAAACCTTACGTGGCTTTTGGACAGAATTTGTTGAGCACGCCTGACGAGGACACATGGGCAGTGACCAACAGCAACGGGCTTTACCACTACGTGCGAGGCGACTATGTGCTGCTCTTCACAGAACAAGGTGAGGTGAAGGCAATCTACAACTATAAGAAGGACTGGTTTATGAAACAGAATCTGCTGGGTAAGACGGGTGAGGTGGAGAAACAGATGGAGCGAGAACTGAAAGCCCTCATCCAATCTTATATGGAACGGATGGTTGAAGACCGCCTGACAGTGAAATGAACAGCAGGAAGAACAAGGCGATTCAGCCAAAAGAGACTTGATGAATTTCGCTTATCTCATATCGGCATACACAGATGCTCCGCACGTGAAAAGACTTGTTGATGCGCTGCATCCTGAGGCTCACTTCTTCATACATGTGGACAAGAAGTCGGACATCACTCCTTTTGTCTCGTTGATACAGGGCAGCAACATCCACTTTCTGGAGGATAGGGTGGCTGTGAGATGGGGAACAATCACGCAAGTGGATTTTCAGATGGCGTTGATCAAAGCGGCAATTGAGTATCCTGTCACGTTCGACTATCTATTCTTTCTTTCTGGACAAGATTACCCACTATGGAGCAATGAGCACATTACCCGTTGGATGGAATCTCAACAGGGAACGGAGTTCCTAAGCGGCATCCGCATTGACAAGGATGAGAAGAGTATGCAGCAGCAGCGAGCCATTTACCAGTCTTTCCGTCCTCTCTTCAACCTCTCTTTCCTGAGCGAAAGAATGAACACGCGTCTGAGCATCTTGTATAGGAAGGTCATGTGGATGCTGGGTCGGAGGAAGCGTTTGACACTGATGGTAGGTGGTGAACAATGGGATCTGTACAAAGGGGCTGACTATTGGGGCATCTCTCAGCAACTGGCCTCTTATATATATAATATGTATAAAAGTCATCCTGAGATATACCGTTATTTCAAGGACTCGTTTGCTCCGTCGGAGACAATGATGCAAACTATTGCGTTTAACTCGGCTGAATGGAGAAAACGGTGCATCTTGTGGGAGGGTGAATATCCTGGGCTTGCGGCTTTAACGCCCCTTCACTTTATCATCTATGACCCCGTCATTAAGGTGATGGATGAGACCGACTACGAGACTTTGATGGCGAGTGGGAAGATGTTTGCAAGGAAACTGAGAACTGGCGCAAGTGACCAATTAGTGGCATTATTAGATGGAAGGAACTAACCATATAGAGGAAACGAGCCTTCTTCCTCCTCAAAAAGCAGGAAGGTTGGAGTGGCTGGATGCCATGCGTGGTTTCACCATGATATTGGTGGTGGCATATCATGTGGCAGAGTTCAGTTTCGCCGAATCTGAAAAGGTGTCGGCATCTTTGCCGTTTCTGGTGCTTTTCCGTATGCCATTGTTCTTCTTTGTGAGCGGTTTTTTGGCTTACAAGGCGACGTGGATATGGACACCACAAAGTTTTGCCTCTCTTACGTGGAAGAAACTCAAGGTGCAAGTGTTGCCCGCAGTGGTCTTTCTGTGTGTCTTTCTGGTGCTGAAGGGGAGGTTCCCTTTCTTTGAGAGTTTGGGAAAAGCGCTTCAAAGTCCTACGAAGGGTGGCTATTGGTTCACATGGGTGCTCCTCCAGATGTTCCTTATTTATTATGTGGTGGCAGCTACCTTCCAACGATGGGGCAAGAAAGTGGAGAATGTGGCCATCGTGGTGTTGTGGATGGTGATGCTACTTGCTTACATCTCCTTGTACCTGCCCCGAACGTTGGGTAAATGGTATGAAACGGATGTGATGATGTATAGTTCTTTTTATGAAACGCTGAAGTTCATGCACTTTTTTGTGCTGGGTAATCTTGTACATCGTCATTGGAAGGGCGTGCAGCGATGGTTTGATGCAGGATGGTTCTTCCCCGTTCTTGTGGTGCTTGCCTTCTTCAGTTGTGCTGATATCTTCAAGTGGCATACGTTGAAAATGGAGTGGACGAATGTGCCAAAGACCTTGGCGATGTATTCGCTCATGCTGATCGTTGTGATGTTCTTCCGACACTATCAGGAACATTTCACCCGAAAGACTCATGTCGGTTGCGGTTTGCAATATATAGGAGTCCGCACCCTTGATGTTTATTTGCTCCACTTTATCCTCTTGCCCAAACTTCCAGAAGTGGGCAAGTGGCTTGACAGCCATCATCCTAATTTCGTTGTTGACATCGTGTTGGCGGTTGGTGTGGCACTTGTTGTGATTGCTTTCTGTTTGCTTTTCAGCAATATTCTGCGCATGAGTCCCTTCTTGAAGGAGAATCTGTTTGGACGAAAAGAAACTCTCAAAAGCCCTAAAGTTTAATATGAAACAGCGTAACCATGCTTTCGACCTCCTATGTGGCATCTGTATCATTCGTATGATCATGTTGCACATCACCAATGCCTGTGGTTTTGGTGATGCTGATTGGTGGATTCCCATCATGCAATGGACTTACTTTTTCATGTCCTTCTTTTTCTTCAAAGCGGGTTACTTCAACAAGACGGTGTCGGGTAACACGAAAGAGTATCTGAAAGACAAGGCGAAAAGATTGCTCATCCCCTATGTGGTATGGGGCATGATTGGCAACATCATCTATTTCTTCTTCGTGTGGTTCATTTTCGACCCTCAGAATGCTCTTTCCAAACAGGTGAAGCTGAGCCATTTGTGGGAATCTAGCCAGTTCTACGGCAACATTCCTTGTTGGTTCCTCTTCTCCTTCTTTATGGCATACGCCGTGGCACACCTTATTGCCAAGGTGCCACCTCTCTTCAAGGTGCGTCTCTTCGGAAAGATGCGGAACTTCAAGATACACTGGTTTATCTTCCTGTTGCCCCTGCTCAGTTATTGGCTGTGGACGAAAAAGAATCCCATGTGGTTCGATGTCGATAATGTCTTTATCGGCATCTACCTCTTCTATTTGGGGCGTGTGTGGCACTTTGCCATTGAGAAGATGGGCGAGAGTGTTTCCATTGGTGTGTCGGGTGTACTGCTTGCCATCTTCATTTATCTCAATGGTATCTATGGGGGAGAATATACGATGGTGGACAACATTTGGGAAGGTAACACCTATATTGTCATAGTTAACATCACCCTTGCGCTCTGCGGACTCTCAGGTATCTTGCTTTGTATCCCTGTGCCTCGCATCCCTGTCATCAACTACATCGGTGAGCACTCCATGGTGTTCTTTGTGGCTCATTACCCAATCATGATGCTCTATAAGATGATACGTTCAGCTAATGTGCGTACCTTGCGTGGTCACTGGGATGATTACACCATTCTTATCCTGATTCTATTCGGTGTTTGTTTCCTTTTAGTGCCGTATGTAGAAAAAGTGCCTTGGATGTCTGGTAGATTCAAGAAAAAAACAGTAACTTTGCCACCGATAAAACCACAAGAAAATCAAACTGAACAGATATGTACAACAACAGAATAGTCGTTTATACCTCTGGAACTTTTGACATGTTCCACAGTAATCACTTGAAGATGATAGAGTATGCTCGTGGGTTGGGCGATACGCTTATTGTGGGAGTCAGCACCGATGAACTGGTCAGCAGTTACAAACGGCCCCCCGTCATTCCATTCGAGGAACGCATTGCCATTCTGAAGGCACTCAAATATCCCGATGTGGTCATTCCTCAGCATTCACTTGACCATACTGAATTGGTTAAGAAACTCAATATTGATGTCTTTGTGGTAGGTGACGATTGGACGGGTAAGTACGACTACCTCAGGGAGTTGGGCGTTACGGTATTCTATTTCCCATACGGTGAAGGTGTTTCCTCCACTAAGATAAAGCAGGAAATCTTGGAAAACTATAACGACATGAAGTCGAAGCACGAGATGAAAGTGAATCCAGATGTGAAAGTGAAGAAGGACTCTTAATCATGAAAAATGCAATTGTTACAGGTGGTACTTCTGGCATAGGGCTGGGGGTCGCTAAGATGTTGCTTGGAAAAGGCTATAAGGTCTATGCTACGTATGTTGGCCCAGATTTTGCAGAAGAAATAGAGAATTTCATTCCTCTCAAGGTGGATCAAACCCAGAGGAGTGAGGTCTACGCTTTTATAGATCGTGTAAAAGCGGAATGTGATACGATTGATTGCGTTGTCTGTAATGCAGGCGTGAGCACCCGGAAGTCCTTCACGGAGATGAAAGATGAAGATTGGGACAAGATGATGGAGGTGGCCGTTAATTCCCACTACATTCTTATCAGGGAATTGTATGGTCTTATTCCCAACGGGTCACGAATCCTTTTCACAGGGTCGCAGATGGGGCTCCATCCTCATGCGATGGTGTTGGCTTACGGTGTCACTAAGGCTGCCGTACATGCGTTGACAAAGAATTTGGTGAAAGAGTTTGATGGAACAGGAACGACTGTAAATGCCATTGTTCCTGGGTTTGTAGAGACCCCGTGGCAAAAGGAAAAGCCTGAAGAAATCAAGCAGAATATCTATAGAAAAACTGCTATTCATCGATTTGCCACCATCGAAGAAATCGTGGATGCTTATCGTTTCTGTATAGAGAATCCTTTTGTCAACGGAAGTCTAATCGAGGTGAATGGCGGGTATTGTTACAAATAGCGTTCAAGCATCTTTACCATATCTTGATATCCTCTGAATGATACTCGCTGCCAGGGTTCTTTGGCAGTTGCATATAGTCCCCATACCTGTAGGAAAGGCACTTCTCTGCTTCCTTCATGATGGGGGCTTTTTTGTTTTCATACCTCACGTACTTGACAGGCAGGTAGTCCTCTTTCAGACTCTTCTGGAAATATGGGATGCCAAGTCCGAAGTCGTAATACTTTGTGGGAAATAGAAAGGCGATGCCTCTCAGAAGAGGGAAGATGATATTTCGGTTCAGCGATGCCCAAGCCCTCACTTTTCCCATTATTTTCAGAGGGTCGTCCGCTGTACGCATCATCTTATAGGTATGCCCCAACGTCATATTCGACAACTTGTGCATCCACAATGGAATGCGCTCCAAAGGAAAGATGTCCACCCAGATACCGTGTTCCTTCCAGGCCTTATCATACCCGTTCCGCTCGAACAACTCACTATGTTTGTCCCTCACTTTTGCAAACTGAAAGAAATAGTTCGGATCTGTTGTGTGCCATTGCAACGCCAAATTTTCGGGGAGTTCATGAGGTAAAATCTTCATCAACCGCTCAAAATCTGGGCGCAACATCTCTATGTCAAGGTCGTCATCCCAAGGGATGAAACCTTGATGTCGCACGGCTCCCAGCATGCTTCCGCCTGATAGCCAATAGGATATTCCGTTTCTTCGGCAAATGTCGTCCAGCACTTCCAACACCTCTAGCATGCGCTGTTGCATGCGCCACAACTGCGAGTCTTTGGGGTTGTACTTCGCTCTAAGTTCGTCGGGGTCAAAACTCATCTCTTCTTGATTTTTCCGCAAAATTACAGATAATTTTTTGTTGTTCAAGAAAAAAGCCTTACTTTTGTATCATAAACGATATCAAAAGCAATGAACACCGCTCCAGTCGCCCTCTTTGTCTACAACCGATCAGACAATATGCTGAAAACGCTTGAATGCCTTGTGTTGAACACGTTGGCTGCCGAGACAGATCTTTATGTCTTTTCTGATGGGGGGAAAGATTCCAATTCGTGGAAACAAGTGGAGAAGGTCAGGAAGGAACTTCATCGTTTCAAGACACTTGTTGAAAAAGAAGGTTCCCTCAAAAGTATGACCATTATTGAACGTCCAGAAAACTTCTACCTTGAGCGCAACATCACAGAGGGTATTGCGCAGGTGTTTGAAAAGCATGATCGGATCATTGTGCTGGAAGATGACATCTGCACCTCTCCTTATTACCTTCAATACATGAACCAAGCCTTCGACCTCTATAAGGATATTCCTCAAGTGATGCATGTGGCTGGGTTCACCAACCTCTCTCTCGATACCCCTCCCTTTTATTTCACTCCTCACATGTCTGGATGGGGTTGGGGTACGTGGCGTGACCGTTGGCAGCAGCATTTCGTTCACTACGAAACACGTGCTGAGGCTCTTGAAGGACTGACGGAAGAAGACCAAAATGCCATTCAATATGGTGGCGTATTCCCTTGTCTGAAAAGCCTTGATAAAGATCCGATTCCTTGGGATATCTGTTGGGAGATTGCCATTTACAGGGCAAAAGGTTTGTGTCTCACTCCGGGTCGAACCCTCGTGCGTAACATAGGCCTTCGTAATGGCACCCACTTCCGTTCTTTCGACATTTTGCAACATTACGAGTTTGACCGAGAACCTTGGAACGGATCTCTTCCCATTACTCGTGATGAGAATCCCCGTTCCGATTCGCATATTGAGCAACTTTTTGCCGAAGCCATTACCGATTGGGGCATACGCTATACTCCTCTCGGCAAATTGATTCGTGCTATTTACAAAAGGTTAAAGCGGTAACAACACACTTGCCCTCGCAAGAACGAGGCTGTGTCAATTTCCCCGCTTCAATAACCTCAAAACCGATGTCCCCGACATCGGTTAACCGACCTCCCCGACATCGGTCGACCGATGTCGGGGAGGTCGGTTTTGAGGCAGTGGAATAGAGGTTTTCCATCCCACACCAAATGGCCGATTGAGGTTTATACAGTTCCGTTCTTTATTTCCCGATGAGTTTCGCGATGGCGATAGCATCTTCATCCCCTTCAGCAATATCTTCCTTGATTTTCGCCCGCACTTTAGCTCCGCCCTTGGGGTTCTTTATTGCTTTCAGCAGCCAAGTTTTTGCTTTGGCGGTATCTTTAGCGACACCTTTCCCCTTCAGATAGCACTTGCCGACCTGATATTGCGATTTTGCATGTCCTTGTTGAGCCGCTTTGAGATACCATTCGTAGGCTGTCTGGTTGTTCTCTGCTACACCATGTCCTTTATCATAGCATCGTCCCATGTGGTACTGTGCTTTTTTATGTCCTTTCTGTGCAGCGGGGAGCAGTTTCTTGATAGCCAAATCATATTTCTTGGCATCGTAAAGTTTCTTGCCTTCGTTATAGAGCGCGTCTGTACTTTGTGCTCGTACAACGATGCTGAGCATCAATAAAAATGTAGTGATAAATGTTCTCATAATTGTGTTGGTTTGTGAATTATTTGGCAAAAGTAGCAAAAAGAAGTGAAACTTTTCGTACCTTTGCACAAAATTTCACGCAATTATATTTATTTAGATGAAGAAGCAACTGAAGAAGGTGCTTGTCTTGGGCTCTGGTGCCCTGAAGATTGGACAGGCAGGTGAGTTTGACTACTCGGGTAGTCAGGCACTCAAGGCACTTCGCGAGGAAGGCATTCGGTCGGTACTCGTGAATCCTAACGTAGCAACTATTCAAACGAGTGAAGGTATTGCGGACAAGGTTTATTTCTTGCCGGTCAATACCTTTTTTGTTACAGAAATCATCAAGAAGGAACGTCCAGACGGCATCCTCTTGGCGTTCGGTGGTCAGACAGCGTTGAACTGCGGTACGGAACTTTTCCAGAAGGGTATCCTCAAGGAGTATGGCGTAGAGGTTCTTGGCACCAGCGTAGAGGCCATCATGAACACCGAGGATCGTGACCTGTTTGTGAAGGAACTGAACAAGGTGAACCTCAAGGTGCCAGTTTCTCAGGCATGTGAGACAATGGAAGAGGCTGTTGCTACGGCTCGTCGCATCGGCTATCCCATCATGATCCGTTCTGCATACGCACTGGGTGGTCTCGGTTCTGGTGTATGTCCTGATGAGGAGACCTTCATCAAGATTGCAGAATCTGCCTTCACTTTCGCGCCACAGGTACTCGTTGAGGAGAGTCTGAAGGGTTGGAAGGAAATCGAGTTTGAGTGTATCCGCGATGCCAACGACCACTGCTTCACTGTGGCTTCGATGGAAAACTTCGACCCGCTTGGCATTCACACAGGCGAATCTATCGTGGTGGCTCCTACTTGTTCTCTGACTGATGAGCAGGTGAAGATGTTGCAGGACATCACCATCAAGTGCGTACGTCATTTGAACATCGTGGGTGAGTGCAACATCCAGTTTGCCTTCAACGCCTTCACCAACGACTATCGTATCATTGAAATCAACGCACGTCTCTCCCGTTCTTCTGCTTTGGCATCGAAGGCAACAGGTTATCCTCTCGCATTCGTGGCTGCCAAGATTGCCTTGGGCTACACCCTCGACCAGATTGGCGAGATGGGTACCACCAACTCTGCATACGTGGCTCCGAGCCTCGATTACCTCATCTGCAAGATACCACGTTGGGACTTGACCAAGTTTGTGGGCGTGAGCCGTAAGATTGGCTCCAGCATGAAATCAGTGGGTGAAATCATGTCGATCGGTCGCACCTTCGAGGAACTCATCCAGAAGGGTCTACGTATGATTGGTCAGGGTATGCACGGATTCGTGGGTAACGACCATACGAAGTTCGACAACCTCGATGAAGAACTTGCCAACCCAACCGACCTGCGTATCTTCGCCATCGCTCAGGCATTGGAAGAGGGTTACAGTATCGACCGCATCTATGAGTTGACCAAGATTGACCCGTGGTTCATCGAGAGACTGAAGAATATCGTTGACTACAAGCATAAGTTGGAGCAGTACAACACAGTGGAAGAGATTCCTGCTGATGTGCTCCGTCAGGCAAAGATCTATGGTTTCTCAGACTTCCAGATTGCACGTTTCGTGCGCAAGGAGGCTTGTGAGAACATGGAGAAGGAGAATCTTGCTGTACGTGCTTATCGCAAGAAGTTGGGCATCCTTCCAGCTGTGAAGCGCATCCCAACTGTGGCAAGCGAACATCCCGACCTGACCAACTACCTCTACATGACTTACGCTGTAGAAGGTTACGATGTGAACTACTATGCTCACGAGAAGTCTGTCGTTGTGCTCGGCTCTGGTGCTTATCGCATCGGCTCTTCTGTGGAGTTCGACTGGTGTTCTGTCAACGCCATCACCACAGCTCGCAAACTTGGCTACAAGAGCATCATGATCAACTACAACCCTGAGACCGTTTCTACTGACTACGACATGTGTGACCGCCTCTACTTCGACGAGCTGTCCTTCGAGCGTGTGCTCGACGTGATTGACCTCGAGAATCCACGTGGTGTGATTGTCTCTGTGGGTGGTCAGATTCCAAATAACTTGGCCATGAAGCTCTATCGTCAGAGCGTGCCAATCTTGGGTACCAGCCCTGTGAGCATCGACCGTGCTGAGAATCGTAACAAGTTCTCTGCGATGCTCGACCAGCTCGGCATTGACCAGCCCCAATGGAGCGCCTTGACCAGTATGGATGACGTGAAGGCATTCGTGGAGCGTGTAGGCTTCCCTGTGCTCGTGCGTCCATCTTACGTGCTCTCTGGTGCAGCCATGAACGTCTGCTACGACTACGAAGAGTTGGAGCGCTTCCTCCAGATGGCGAGCGAGGTCAGCAAGGAATATCCTGTGGTGATCTCTCAGTTCATGCAGGAGACCAACGAGGTAGAGTTCGACGCTGTGGCACAGAACGGCGAAGTGGTGGAATACGCCATCTCTGAGCACGTTGAGTTTGCTGGTGTGCACTCAGGTGACGCCACGATGGTGTTCCCTGCTCAGCAGATCAGTTTCGCCACCATCCGTCAGATCAAGAAGATCAGCCGTGCTATTGCGAAGGAACTCAATATCTCAGGTCCATTCAATATCCAGTATTTGGCTAAGGGTCGCGATGTGAAGGTCATCGAGTGTAACCTCCGTGCTTCACGTTCGTTCCCATTCGTCAGCAAGGTGCTCAAGCGCAACTTCATCGACACAGCCACTCGCATCATGCTCGACGCTCCTTACACGAAGCCAGACAAGAGCGAGTTCGACATCGACCGTATGGGTGTAAAGGCGAGCCAGTTCTCATTTGCCCGTCTGCAGAATGCTGACCCAGTGTTGGGTGTGGACATGAGCAGTACTGGTGAAGTGGGTTGTATGGGCGACACCTACGAAGAGGCACTCCTCAACTCCATGATTGCAACTGGCTACAAGATTCCTTCAAAGGACAAGGCCATCATGATTTCTTCAGGTGGCACGAAGGAGAAAGTGGCTATGCTTGATGCCGCCCGTGCTCTTGTGGAGAAGGGTTATACCATCTGTGCCAGCGAGGGTACAGCCAAGTTCCTTAACGACAACAACGTGAAGGCAACTGCTGTGGCTTGGCCAGACGAAGAGAAGAGTGACAAGCCAAATGTGATGAAGATGATTGCCGACCACAAGTTCGACCTCATCGTCAACATTCCAAAGAATCACTCGAAGCGCGAACTCACCAACGGTTATCGTATCCGTCGTGGTGCCATCGACCACAACATTCCGCTCATCACCAATGCCCGCCTCGCTTCTGCCTTCATCGAAGCCTTCTGCGAGAAAGGTATGGAAGACTTGCAAATTAAGTCTTGGCAGGAATATGATGCTTAAAGAAAATCTATATAAAAAAGGGAGGGCACTGAAAAAGTCCCGTTAGCATCTTTTTGACACTTCATCTCTGCACATAGTCATGAAATAATTTGGCTATGTGCAGATTTTTTTGTACCTTTATGGCATAAAACGTAAAGGTTATGCTGTCTCAGGAACACGAG
>JAFSKK010000050.1 GCA_017448965.1 Bacteroidaceae bacterium
GGAGTTAAAGGAGTTATAGGAGTTAAAGCCTATACTCTGTCAACTGTGGAGAGGAGTTTTCACGCCAGCATTACATTCGGCTTTAACTCCTCTAACTCCTTTAACTTCTTTAACTCCAAGAAGGTGGAGCATGCGAAACTTCAATAAAGCATCTCCTACGGCTGCTTGAACTTGACCGTGGCGACAGGACGAAGAATGTTCGTCTCGGCAAACGATTGCCCCGTAGTCACCGAACCTGCTCCCATCGTGACAGGCTTTATCACACCCTCCTCTTCCACCAACAAGCGATGGTCTTTATCGCTCTGTATGCCTATCTTCGAATAGTCACCATATCGTCCAGAAAGCGTCTGCGCCTCAGCTTTTGTCATCAGTCTCCAACCACTGATGCCCTCCACCCCACAGGATGACAAGGCCGTTTCCACCTTCGTCCTAGCTGTCGTTTGTGTGTCATTGCCTGAGAGATTGCTCATCACCTGTTGATTCGAAGACAGCAACAGCACTTCAGTGATTCCGCCCGACTCTTTCACTGAGAACACGTAACACCCCTTGTAGGTGCCACCCACCGCAGGAGCACTGCCCGTCACCACATCATCATCCACCTCCTCAGGTTCCCCATCTTCCCCCTCGTCGAAATCAAACGAGATAGTTTTCTCCTCATTCCAATTCGCGCCCGTGATGGAACCTGTCATCGTCACCTCCAACGAACCCGTGTACGTGCTCTGTATGTTCAACCTGTCACCAGCACTCAGTTGTTCGTCAATCTGGTAGGTATACGTCGTCGTACCATTAGGCTTCACCACACGCACCGACACTGTGGCCGTTTCGCCCGATGGAGGCAACAGATAGCGCATGCCCGTCCACAACCACGAGTGTCCATCCGCCTGTCGGGTCAGAGCCACCGTTTCTGTACCTGCCACTCCAGCATATCCAGCACCCAGCAGACTCTCCCACAAAGGCGAAAAAGTGACCGTCACAGCCGTAGCCACCGCAGGGATATGATTCACGCTCACCTCCTGCAACAGCATCACCTTCCTCTCCATATTCAGCGTCAGCACATTCGTCTCGCCATCCACCAGCGTCACCCGCCCCTGAGCCACCATCACATCGCCATGCTCCTTCCCCTCCTTCAGCGCAATCGCCATCGAGGGAGATGCCTCCTCCTTCGTAGGCAGGTTGTAGTTCTCAGCCGTAGCACCACCAATGGCATACACCGAGTAACTCCCCTCAGTCAAGGGAACGCTCAACGCCTCACTGGCATCAGCGATGGATTGAAGTGCCACACACTTCTCCCCACTAAACACATACACATTCACTGGATAACTCACCGTGCCCTCCTCGGCAGCACCGACGGTTCTTGTCTGCACCTGCAACAGCGCACTTCCCTCCTCCGTTGCCACACCTTCAGGCATAGCCACTCGTTCACAGGCCAACAGCGTCAACACCCCTGCGGCCAAAACCAATACTTTTCCTTTCAAGTTTTTCATGTCACGATGTTTTATCTGATTCAAAAAAGTTTCCTGCGGCAAAATTACACTTTATTGTCAACAAATTCCCTTTGGCAGAAACTTTTTTTGCTGATTGCCCCCCAAATTCATCCTTCCTTTGCCAAAATATGCCTATCTTTGCCAAAAATCTCACCAAGTAAATGGAAAAGAAGACACACACCTACACAGAGTCGGAAGCCTACACCCATCTCACCACCCTGTGTGCCCGAAGCGAAATGTGCCGCCTCGATGCTCTCAGGCGTCTAAGTCGTTGGCAGGTGCCCGACACCATAGCCGAAAAGATTGTGGCACGTCTGGTGCAGGAACGCTACATCGACGAAGAGCGGTTCGCCCATGCCTTTGCCAACGACAAATTCCGCTACAACCATTGGGGCACCGTGAAGATAGCCCTGGAACTGAAAAGAAGGAGAGTTCCACAAGACTGCATCGACAAGGCGTTAGCCGACATTGACACCGACGAAAGTCAAGCGACTCTCCACCAACTCCTACAAAAAAAGCGTCCATCCGTCCGTGGGAAGAACGCTTACGAGATACGGGGCAAACTCATCCGCTATGCCGTCGGAAAAGGGTTTCCTCTCGACGAAGTGATGAAAGAAGTGGAACATCTGGAGGATTGGGACGATGAGTAACCTGTGGCGAGATGTGGTGGACATGCTGTTGCCTCGCACCTGCCCCATGTGCGGCAACAGGCTTTTGGCAGGAGAACCCACATTATGCACCAACTGCATGATGCAACTGCCTTTCACCGACTTGCACAAGGTAGAGCATGGCATACTGGAGAAAAAGTTTTGGGGATTATTTCCCGTGGAACGAGCCGTAGCCATGTTTCACCACGATGGTGAACGGACGCGCCATATCCTCTATCACATCAAATATTGGAAACATCCCCAGATAGCTACAGACTTGGCATCATACTATGCAGAAGAACTCCTAAAGACAGGCTTCTTCGATGGCATTGGTGCCATTATTCCACTTCCTCTACATTGGCGAAAACAATGGCAACGCCACTACAATCAGAGCCATTACATTGCTCAAGGCATCAGCCGTGTGACGAGTATTCCTGTGTTTACACAAGTGGTGAGACGAGTGAGGAACAACCCTTCCCAAACTCATCTCACAGCTCACGAACGTGTTGAAAACGTCAAGGATCTCTTCCGTTTGATACATCCTGAGAAGATTGCAGGAAAACACATCCTCCTTGTCGATGATGTGGTCACAACAGGGGCAACCCTAACAGCTTGTGCACAAGAATTGGCAAAAGCCGCTTCAAAGATATCTGTCCTAACATTAGCCATCGCCGATCGCACAGCCTTACCAGCTGTGGAGGGCGATGGTTGTGAGACATCAGTGTTCGGTATTCCGCTGATGGAGTGAGATTATTTCAGTTTATTGAACTTGTCGTTCTTTTCGATGGTCCAATCCTTACGCTGCGAGAGTTCACATTTTTTGCCCTTGAACATCTTGGCAGCCTGAGCGTCACCCTTCAATTGCCAGTTCAGCCATGCCAATGCCACCACACTGAACTCGCCACCATGAGGTTCACGATATGTACCGCCATGACCTACAGGGAAGTTGGTGGCACAAGCAGGCACATGGCTGATACGCTGGAAATCATCCATACCGTTACCATACGCAATATCAGTCTTACCACCCAGGATGTAGATGATAGGCGTGTGGATTTCCTTCAGTTTATCCTTCTTAGGCATTGGCATTCCACCGACAGCGCTTGGAGCACTCTGATCGGTGAAGAGTCCGCTATTGCAAATCATCAGACTCTTGATGCGGGGATCGGCACAATTGAAGAGTGTCTGCAAACCACCACACGACATACCTGCCACACAGATGTTCTTGGTGTCTATCTTCTGATAATAGGGAGAAGTCGGATTCTCATTCTGAGCGATAATCCAGTCGATGGACTCTATCTGCTGCTCAGCTCTCGACATCGGGCCTTTGTACCACTCGTCCACCATGGGAATGTCGCCTGTAGCCAACACGATGTAACCATGAGAGGCAATCTCGTTGAGGAAGTTCATGTGTTCAAAAGGAGAGTTGGCACACGCACCGTTACCCCACACCAGCACGGGCAAAGGCTTCTTCTGATTGAACACAGAAAGGTCTTGAGGCACAAAGATGGTGTGTTCGAGCAATGTAGCCTCCTCCTTCATCACAGCCTTATAAGCCCCTGTTCCGCCCTCTTCGAGGATGCGGCAACGGCTTCCCCTTGCAGCATTCAGGAAATTCACCATCTTCTGCAGGTTCTCCTCGCTATACATACCCATGCCGTGACCACCTTCTGGCACGAATGTAGCCTCGGTTTTCACACCAGCCGCCTTCAATGCCTCAAAGAACTTCTTGCCTTGGCAGCAAGGAACCACATTGTCTTTCTCGCCATGGAAGATGATAACAGGAGGGTCGTTCTTGTCCACATAAGTCGTCACGCTCAAACTGAGGTACTTGTCTGGCTCTTGGGTAAGTTTTGAGTTCAGCAGCACATCCTCTGGACTATTCTCGCCCATCTTCATGTGGTCACCACACTCCATATCTGTTAGGTCGATAGGACCCGACCAGTCACACGCTGCATTCACCGCACTGCTCTCGCTGGTGTAGTTGCCCAATGCGCCCTCAAGGTCGATGTCAACCGTACCCACCTTGGTCTGCTTGGTACCACTGGTAGTGGCAGCCATCGAGGCAAGATGTCCTCCTGAAGAGAATCCCGAGGTGGCGATGAACGAAGAATCGAACTTATACGTTTTAGCCTCACCACGCACAAAGCGGATGACGGCACGAATATCATGAATCTGAGCAGGCCACTTGGCATCCATGCTCGAACGGTGGTTAGGACAAACGACAGCATAACCAGCATCAAGCAACGACTTCACGATGGTGCCAAGGTCGGCAGCACCCTTGCTGTTGTTGCTGAACCACGCGCTGCCATAGATGTGTATAACAACAGGATAACTTTCCTTCTCCTGTTTGGGCAGATAGATGTCGCAAGTGTGAAAAGCCTGGCCATCGCCTGCATAGTTCACATCCTTCCATTGCTGACTGGTTTCGAGTGCCACTCCCTGCCTTTGGAAACCTCCAAAGCCTCCCTGTGGTGGCTGTGCCATGGCCAAGAGAGCCATGCACGGCAAAATCAAAGATAATAATGCTTTTTTCATTGAGTTGATATTTTTTGTGATTAGTGAAAAATCCTTCTATTTCAGGCTGAGAAGCAGTTGCTCCAGAGCCTTGCGACGCTCTGCCCATGTCTTGTAGTCAGAGGCTTTCAGCGTATAAATCTTTGTGTTGTTGAAACTGGCTTCGGCAAACACACCTGTCAGCATGACGCAGGGCTTTGTCTTACCTTCGGCAAGGAGTTTGTCAGCCATCGCATCAGCACCACCCACCTTGAACCAACTCTCCATCGTGTCATCCTTTCCCGGTATGAGACGGATGATGGGGAGAAGGGAGTAGTCATCAACAGGTGGGAAATAATAGGCCACCTGAAGGTTGAGGTCGTAACTGACCCTGCCATGAGGAATGTCGCCCATCGCTGCCAGACTGTATGGCGCAGCAGGGTTGTTGCTGACGCTGTATTTGAAGCCCTTGTCGGGCGACAGATACATATTACTGGGGTCAGCCACTTGGGTGCCATCCACCACAAAGCAATACTTGAACGTCTCCGTCACATGGTCTTCAATCCTGATGCTCCACACACCGTCAGCATCCTTCTGCATGGGCTTCGTTCCATACTCGCTCTCGAAGAGCACCTCCTTAGCCGTTGGAGCATTGATGCGGAAGGTGATGTGGTCGTAGCCAAACTCAGGAGACACCACAGCACGAGGGAAGAGACGTGCCATCACGCTCGCTGTGAACTGCTGCTCCTTTCCTGTGGCAGCCAGAGCCGGTTTCCCTTTCTTCATGGCCTCCTCAGCCGCTTCAGGACGGAACAAGAGTCGCAGGGTCTTGTCGAGAAAATACTTGGCGTTCATCCATGTGTGCCCAAACTTGTCATGCGTGTACTCCTTCACCGAACGGATGCCCTTCTTGTCCAGAAGCTCCATGTAGTCACGGGCATTGCCATAGAGGAAATCGTCAGTGCCCACACCCAGCCAGAAGAGGTGAATCTTGCTGTTCGTCTCCGTCGCATGGTCATACACATCGGGAATGTCGGTCGAGGTGAACGAACTGTAACTGCACAGGTAAGAGAACTTGTCAAGATGGCGCAATCCGTTCGAGAGACCCTGATTGCCACCACGCGAGAACCCGCCAATGGCACGGTGGTCAGCATCATTGATGGTGCGATAGTGCTGTTCCACGTATGGCATCAGGTCATTCACGAGGTCAAGGCTGAACACATCATTCCCAAACTGTGTCTGAGGCCTTCCATCCCCCTCAGGTTGCTGCGGCAGCAGTTTGGTGGGGTTTCCGTAGGGCAGCACCACAATCATCTCCTCAGCCTTTCCTTCAGCCAAAAGATTGTCAAGTATATAGTTCACACGACCCACCTTATAGTACACCTCCTCCGTGTCCGTCGTACCGCTGATGAGGTAGAACACAGGGTACTTCTTCTGTTTCTCCTTGTTGTAGGAAGGCGGCAGATAGACAATCGCGTTGTTCGTGCCGCCCAAACTCTTCGAATAGTAGTGGACATACTCCACCGTTCCATGCGGCACAGGCTTGATGTCGTGCGGAAGGCTTCCCTGCCGACTGGGAATCTCCAGCAGGCTGTTCTTGAAGCCCTCATTGGGGAAATACGCCTCACACTCCGGATTCATCACACTCACCCCGTCCACCACAAAACAATAGGGGTACAAATCGGGAGCCGCAGGACCCAGCGTGACTGTCCACAGCCCCGTCTGCGCATCGCGTTTCATCGCGTTGCGCCCCGCAAACTGCACATCCACCATCACCTCCTTGGCATGGTCATTCTTGTACTGGAAAGTCACCCTTCCGTCCTCGTGGCACACTGTCGTTGGCCGTTGCGCCATCCCCGCGCTTGCCCATCCAGCCAACAGACACCACCACAAAAAGCATTTTTTCATATTCATTCTCTATAATAGGTTTTGTAAAGTTGAGAGTATAAAGTTTAGAGTTTAAGGTTTAAAGTTTAAAGACCATGCGGCTTGCATCGCGTCAGCCCTCTTTAAACTTTAAACTCTCAACTTTAAACTTTATTCGCTTGCAAAGATACAGCATCTTAGAGAGAAAGCCAAAGCAAGGCAAAAAAAATTTGTGGAATCGCACAAAAAGCCCTATCTTTGTCCCCACAAACATTTTTCACGCGTCTTTTTTCGACGTCCTAAAACCTATTTATGTTCATGAGAAATCGCATTGGATGGCTGATAGCCACATTCGTGCTGATGGGAGGACTGCCCGCCATGGCACAGGAACATACATGGCAACTTGTCTGGAGTCAGGAATTCGACACCGATGGCCCTTACGACCGTACCGTATGGGATGCCGAACGCGGTTTCGTGCGTAACCACGAAGACCAGTGGTATCAAGAAGACAATGCCTATCAGAAGGGAGGATGCCTGGTCATCGAGGCAAGGAAAGAGCATCGCCCCAATCCCCTCCATAGCACAGCAGGAAGACGCGACTGGCGCAGCGAGCGCGAACACATCGACTACACCTCGGCATCGCTCAGCACACGGTGTTCCTTCTCCTTCCTCTATGGCCGTCTCGAAGTGCGAGCCAAGATACCCACCGCAGGCGGCGCATGGCCAGCCATCTGGCTGCTCGGCAAGAACATGCCTTGGCCATCCTGCGGAGAGATTGACGTGATGGAGTACTACCGCATCGGAGGCGTTCCCCACATTCTTGCCAACGCCGCATGGGGCGACGACCGACCCAACCATGCCGTGTGGAACTCGAAGAGGATACCCTTCAGCCACTTCACGGCCAAGGACAAGAAGTGGAGCAAAGAATTCCACACCTGGCGCATGGATTGGACACCACAGTCCATCCGCATCTATCTCGACGACGAACTCCTCAACGACATCCCCATGAGCCAGACCGTTAACGGCAGCATCGGTCAGCACATCAACCCCTTCACCCGTCCGCAATACCTCCTGCTCAACCTCGCCATCGGAGGCGACAACGGCGGCACCATCGACAACCGCGCCATGCCCATGAAATACGAGATTGACTACGTGCGCGTGTGGACCAATCCCCAACAGCAACGGGCCGAGTCACGAGGCATTCGCACAGTGCCACGCGACAGCATCATCCTCTCCGACCCCTGCATCCTTGCCGACTCCCTTACCCAGACCTACTACATGACAGGCACAGGAGGTCGCCTCTGGAAGAGCAAGGACTTGAAACTCTGGACAGGCCCCTACCGTGTGGCAGAGACCGACCCCAACTCCTGGATGGGTCGCCGACCACAAATCTGGGCAGCCGAACTCCATGCCTACAAAGGGAAATACTACTACTTCGCCACCTTCACCAACAACGACATCAAGATAGACACCGTGCGGGGCAACGTCATCCCCCGACGCGCCTCCCACATCCTCGTCAGCGACACCCCCGACGGGCCCTACCGCCCCATGGCCGATGCCACCTACCTGCCCGAGAATCAACCCACCCTCGACGGCACCTTCTGGGTTGACACCGACGGCCTCCCCTACATGGTTTACTGCGGCGAATGGCTTCAGAACTGGGATGGAACCATCGAGAAGATACAACTCAAACCCGACCTTAGCGGTTCCATCGGCACCGGCAAAGTGCTCTTCCGTGCCTCCGCCTCCCCATGGAGCCACGAAATGGAAGACGGCCACGACCGTCCCAACAAAGTCACCGACGGCCCCTACCTCTTCCGCACCGGCACAGGTCGTCTCGGCATGATATGGACCAGTTGGATAGACAACATCTACACCCAAGGAGTCGCCTACTCCGAGAGCGGCACCCTTGATGGCCCTTGGACACAAGAGGCACAACCCATCACCCCACCCAACTTCGGCCACGGCATGCTCTTCCGCACCCTCGACGGCCGCTGGCTCATGTCCGTCCACAGCCACCAAAACATCGCAGGCCGCTACCATCGCATGCCCTGTCTCTTCGAAGTTGACCTCACGCGCGACCGTCTTGTGGTGGGCAAGATGCTACCATAGCACACACACATGAGTCGCTCCACACGTTCTCAGCCGTCTCTACCATGTCAATCACCGCGAAGAGAGGCAGAATGAGACCCATGATACCCAGCGGCGCACCGACACCAGCCATGAGCGAGAAAGTGAGGAAATAGCAACCCATAGGCACACCAGCATTGCCAATGGCCGACACCACTGCCACCACAAGCCACACAAGCATTGTAGGCCAATCGAGCCTCATGCCCCCGTTTTGCATCACATAGAGCGACGTGACAAGAATGAAGGCGGCACAACCATTCATGTTGATGGTGGTACAGATGGGCAGGACGAACCGAGCCACCTCACCACGCACTCCCAACCTTTCCTCTGCCGACTGCATGGTCACAGGCAGGGTAGCCGCACTGCTCTTTGTGAAGAGCGCCATGAGCACAGCAGGCGACATTGCCTTGAGCACCTTCCACGAGTTCAGCCCCCTAGCCAAGAGGAAGAGCGGCAGCACCACGAAGAACTGCAGCAGATTCCCTCCCAGAATCACAGCCACATATTTGCCCAAGGAGCCAACCATCACCCCTGCCGACAACTGGCCCGACAACTGACCCGCAAAGGCCACGATGCCCAGGGGCAAGACTCGGATGAGCGCACGGATGAGCACAAAGAGCAGTTCCTGCAAACCAAAGATGCCCTTGATGAGCACCTGCACGTTGTCGCTCTTCGGCATGAATGCCAAGGCCAGTCCCACTGCGGCTGCGATGAGCAGGATGCTCAGCACATTGCCCTTGGCAAATGGCTCCACCACATTGTTGGGCACCACGCTAAGCAGATGGTCATAGTAGGAAAGTTCTTTCACCGATCCGCTCCAATCCTCTTCCGTAGGGAATGCATCTATATTTTCGGGGCTGATCACCACATAGAGCACCAGCCCCACCACTGCAGCCGCCACGGTGGTGAGGAGCGTGTAGGTGAGGGTGTGAAGGAATATCCTGCCTGTCTCCTGCCGTTGTCCCAGCGAGGAGAGTGTGGTGATGACAGCCAATGCGATGGTGGGCACTGCCACCAGTTGGAAGAGTCGCGTGAAGACCGTAGCGATGAAGTGGAACAGCCCGTCGAGCCATTCCACATGCAGCCATCCCAAAATGCCTCCGACTGCAAGGGCGCCCACCCACACTGCGAGTTGACGCCCCTGATTTGTTTTTGTGTTCGTGTTCTTGCTCATCTTTCCCATCACCTGTTAGCCAACACTTTGATTTGCTGTTTCACATCCTTCTCTTCCAGTTGGAGAAATCCCTGCGAGTGGTTGTAGGCCTGTCCCTCGCTGAGCACCCATGAGAGAAATTGCTCAATGTCGCTGTCATACTGCTCGTAAGTGAAGCCTACAGGCTCTACGGGGATGGCGTCGATGGGCTGATGCTCGAGCAGGTTGATGGCGGTGTCGAGGTCGGTGAAGGCCTCTCCCTGTTCTTTCTTTACATGAAGGGGCAGCAGGGCTATGCCTTCGCGGACGTGGCGTGACTGGAGGTCGTAGAGGAAAGTGAGCGAGGTGAATGTCACTGCTGTAGGCTCTTCTTCGAGGGCTGCGAGCAGGTAGTAGTCGTCGCCTGCCACTTTGTTGCCTTTCAAGTCGTCCTTGGTGTGGCCGAAATGGGCAGCGAGCGCAGGTGTCCAACTGGTGCTGTGACTACCTGTGCAGACGGTCAGTTTGTCGGCCAACCGCTCTTTCCTGCTCTTTACGTTGTCAAACTCGTCGTCGTCGAGTTCTTCGTCCACAAAGAAGAGGCGTTTCAGGTCCTTGGCTGTCCATGTCCGTTTCTCGATGTCCTCTTTCAGCGGATTGGTAGCCGAGATGACAGGCAGCAGAGCATAGCGTCCCACGTAGGTCACGTTGATGCCCTCCACCTCGGTGCTGACGAGTGTGAGATCGGCTTCCTTCGCCTTGCCCGACACGAGTTCTATCTGCACTTCGGGATGCTCTTCGCGATAGGCTGCCACCCATTTCTCCACCAGTGTACGTCCTGCCTTGCTGGTCTTCACCGTAATCACTCCATCGTTCTGTGCCGTGAGGGCTGAGGCGGATGCCACGCCCAGCGTCATGGCTAAAATCAAATTCAATATCTTCTTCATTTTTCTTGTTGTTTTCAATTTTTTTTTGCAAAGGTACGGACATTTCACCGTCACCGAAATCCCGTTGGTATGGTAGGGGCATACCATGAATGTGGTAGGAGGAGGTCAAAGCGACACGCTCAGATTCGTGTAGAAATTCCTTCCCTTCTGTGGGATGTCGCACCAATCGGAATAGGTGGAGTAACGTTTGTCGAGCAGGTTCTCCACTCCAGCACGGAGGGTCAGGGTATGTCCGTGCAGATGGAATGCATATTGTCCGCTGAGGTTCACGATGGCATAGGCAGGTGTGGAGGTCTCGCCATACTTCTTGCCATAGTTGACCTGGCGTGCATTGCCCTTCACGGTCAATTTGCAGTTGATGGCAGACAGTTGACAGTTGATACCCGACGTGTAGGCAAATGGCGAGATGAGCGGCAACGCCTTCCCCACGTCGTCATTTCCTATGGCATAACTCAGCCGCGTGTTCCATGTCAGCCACGGGAGGAGTTTCCAGTCGGCTGTAAATGCCGTGTTCACGATGGTGGCATGGCTTAGGTTGCCATACACCTTCACTCCCTCGGCACCAACCGTCATGGGCGAGAGGCGATTCTCGAACTGGCCGATGATGTAGTTGGAGAAGAAGAAAGCGTTGGCATCGAGGGAAATTGAGAGTTGAGAGTTGAAAATTGAGAATTTGGCTGCACAGTTCAGTTCCATCGCACTCTCATTCTTCAGATGCGGATTGCCAATGTAGTCATACTGGTCGAACGTGTTGTTCAAGTAGTAGCCATACGCCTCCGTCACGGTCGGTGCGCGGCTTCCCCACCCAGCGCCTATTGACAATTGAGAATTGAGAATTGATAGTTGATAAGTGGCGGCAATGCGTCCGATGGTCTGATTGTAACTGTCCTTCATGCCAGGGAAGAACACCCTCAGCGCATGGTAGCCCTCCTCGTTGTTGAGCCGCTGCCACTGCATCGCCCATTTGGCCGTGAGCGTTACGGTTTGCCTGCCCGTCAGCGAGATGCGGTCGTTCACAGCCAAACCCGTGTTCAGCGTGCCCACATCGGGCCATGTGACCATATACATCGGTGCGGCACCACCCGGATACATCGTCATGTCGGCAAAGAGACGGTTGTAGTAGAGGTCGTAGTTCGCCTGCACCTCGTGCCGCCCACCCGTTCCTGTCAGCAGACTGTAGAGTCCGCTTGTCCAACTCTTTCCGGGCATATCCATGTGTATCTCCACATCGGGACGCTTCGTGTCGTCCATCACGTGGGTGATGTGGTTGTAATACCCCTTCGTTTCCCACGCATTCAGGAACCCCTCCACGAACTGGTGCCGATACGACAGCGACGCAATGAACGCCTCCGCCTTCGCCACATCCATGTTCAAGGCAGGATAGCCCACGTTGCTGGCACGGTCGTAGATGAACGTACCCTCCACCACGTCGTTCCCTTCCTCCGTCAGACGGAACCCGAAGTTGTCATACACATTCACCTTCTGGAACTGCGAGAACGGTACCTTCCGTCCTCCACCCTCCTTATAGTTATCGGCATGGCGGTAGAACACCCCAGCATTCGTGTAGAACCTCGGCAATGACACCGCTCCATCCGCTCCATACACCTGCAGGTGTCCGTTAGTTTCATGACCAACGACCAGCCCTCCTCCAAGTCCCCCTATTTTGGAGGAGAACAGGGATTCTCCCCCAAATCCCGCCTTTCTCAACTTTAAGTCCAAACTCCCGCCGATGTTGCCCGTCGATTGCGGATTTCCGTTCAGTCCCGAATTGAGCAGGATGCTCTGCAGGTTGCTACTCTCCACATAAGACGTCACAGGGTCCATCTTGTCCGTGCAGGCATAGAAAATCTTCATGCCGTCGATGGTGGTCGACACACGTTCCGTTGCCATGTTGTTCACCACAGGCTCCCAGGCATATGAGCCACGTCTCACCAAGTCCACGTGCGACAGCTCCGCCAAGTGCTCGTCGATGCTTGCCGCCAGCCCCTTCACCGAACGTTTCCTTCCCTCCCCTGCTGCCGAAACCACTACCACCTCGTCGATGAGGTGTGACGAGGTGATTATGGTGTCAGAGGGTGATAATATAGCTAAAAGTAAAGTTCCAATCATTTTTCACTTAAGTTTCGCAAGGTCCACTTTCTTGGAGTTAAAGAAGTTAGAGGAGTTAAAGCCGAATGTAATGCTGGCGTGAAAACTCCTCCCCACAGTTGACAGAGTATAGGCTGTAACTCCTTTAACTCCTTTAACTCCTGAGCGCCATCGCGTAGCGCTTTGCTCGCAAAGAACCGGTAACTTCCGACAGTTGAATTTTTCAACCTTCAATTTCAAAGTGTTACGTCCCAATACAGTGAACTGAACCCATCCTTCAGGTCATCGCCTCCTGCCACGATGTTACCCTTCGAGTCCTTCACCGTCAGGTGGATGCGCCACAAGCCTGTCATCGTCAGGTTGATGGTGCCTGTGTAGCTGCCGTCCTGCTGCTTGGTCAGAGCCACGTTGTCAGGTGACGTGTGGTTGCCCATGTCTGGCATGCGAGGGTCTATCTCGATGGTGAAGGTCTCCGTGGCCAAGGCGTAGGGTGTGGTGGCTGGGGTGCTCTTCTTCGAGATGTAGGTCTGGATGGTGTTCGTGCCTGTCTTCCAGTCTGATGGATTGACTAAGGAGAGGAAGTACGTGTCATCGCCCACCTTGAAGTTCTTGAGCCAGTCCTGTCCATCAGGCAGCGCTTCCACGTTGATGGCCTGCTTCTCCACGCCGCCCTTGCTGCCCAGCACCTCGATGTCGTAGGAGAACTGCCAGTTGCCTGCGTCGCTCGTGTTCATCAGCAGCGACACCCATCCGCGCTTCACGGCAGGACGTGTCGTGTCGAACACCTCGAAACTGCCGCCCACAGGAGTGCTGTGCCACATGTCCATCTTCACCATGTGCATCAGCGGTGTGACATTCTTGATGTTGAAGTTCTTGACGTAGTTGCCCGACTTTTTCTTCGTCACCACGAAGTACAGGTCGTTGTAGCCTCTGTGCAGGGTGCCCGTCTTCGTATAGGCCCACACGTCATACTTGCCGTCCACAGAAGTGGAGAGTTCGGGGATGATGTGCACCGTCTGGATGAATCTGTACACCTGCAGCGCCTCCTCGGCCGAGCAGCAATCCACATCGCTCGTCAGGTCAATACCGTCAATCACTATTCCCGTCTCATCGTCGTTGCTGTTGCACGACACCAGTCCCAGCGATGCTATCGCTAAAAACAACATTAATACCTTCTTGTTCATTGTTCTCTCAGTTTTTTGTCGTTAATATTTTTTTTAAGTTTAGAGTTTACAGTTTAAAGTTTAAAGAAGGCTGACGCGGTGTTGGCAAACAGGCCGCATGGTCTTTAACCTTTAACCTTTCAACTTTAACCTTTACTAAATCTGCTGCAAAGGTACGGACATTTCACCATGCCCGAAATACCCCTCATGCGCTATAAGCATACCACGAACGGGGTAGAGTCGGCTTCTGCACCTCCACATCCCCCTGATGGGCACCTCCACTGCCCCTAAACCGACATCGTCGACATCGGTTGACCGACCTCGACGACATCGATCGATCGATGTCGACGATGTCGGTTCGGAGGCTGTGGAAGTATCGGAAAGGGGGCTTTGCCACTTTGTCATTGCTGACTACGACAATACGTTTCTATAGGTTTTGTTATTCTCGATAAAAAGTCGTACCTTTGCCAACCAAATTAGAAGAATCATGGCAAACATACAACCAATTTTCCGACGTTCAGAACTGCTTCTGGGTAACGAAGTAATGGAACGGATAGCCCAGAAGCGGGTGATTCTCTTCGGTGTGGGAGGGGTAGGATCCTGGTGTGCCGAGAGTTTGGTGCGCAGTGGCATCGGACAGTTGACAATTGTCGATTCCGACCGCGTATGCATCACCAACATCAACCGCCAGCTGATGGCGACTTCCGAGACGGTGGGGCAGGTGAAGGTGGATGCGCTCAAGCAACGGCTCCTCAGCATCAACCCCTCGGCAGACATCACCGCCTTGCAGAAGATTTTCACGGAAGAGACTGCCCATGAGTTCGACCTTGGCAGTTACGACTATATCATCGACGCCATCGACTCGCTCAAGGACAAGGCCTTGCTCATCCTGATGGCTTGCCAGACGAAAGCCAAGTTCTTCTCGTCGATGGGTGCGGCGCTGAAGCTCAACCCCACTCGCATACGAGTGACGGAGTTCTGGAAGGTGAAGGGCGACCCCCTCGCTCGTGCCCTGCGCAACCGCTTCAAGCGCGACAAGCATTTCCCTGCCAAGAAGTTCCAATGTGTGTTTAGTGACGAGTTGCTCACAAATCAAGGTCATAATGCGACTTGTGGCACGGAACGGTGCATGTGTCCGAAGGCAAAGACGGGACCAGGCGATTCCTCGTTGCTCAATCACGAGTGGTGCTCATCGAAAGCCCAAATCAATGGTTCCCTCGCCCATATCACTGCCATCTTCGGTTTCACGCTGGCTGGACTGGTGATTCAAGACGCTACTGTTTCCCCTTCATGATGTCAACAATGACCCCTTCGGTCTTCACCATGCCTGGCGAAGCGATGAGTCCCATGTTGCGCATGGTTTCTTCGGGAGTTTTGCCATTGATGCCGTGAACATGCCCAATGGCAATGCCCTCAAGAGCCAATCCTACTGATTGATAGGCAGCATCCACTGCTACGATGCCTTTCATGGTGCAACCGTGATTGCCGCCGTCACAAATCATGCCTGTGATGCTGGAAGCCATGTTTTGGATGGTCAAAGTCAGGGTCTTTAATGTTCCTCCTTTCAGATAGGCAAGTCCACATGCCATACCTGTGCCAGCAGCAATGGCGCATCCGCAGAACGCAGAGAGTTTGCCTGAATATTCCTTGATGTACATGCAGACCAGATAGCTGAGTGCGGTGGCTCGAAGCAGTTGCTCATTGGTGTAGCCATTCACACGAGCAGATGCATAGAGCGGTAAGGTGGCGATGATGCCGTGTGCTCCGCTTCCTGTGATGCTCATGGCAGGATGAGGAAGTCCCAATACACGTGCCTCAATGGCAGCATTGCAAAGAAGCGATGCCGAAGTCTGCTCATCCGATGAAATGATCTGCTGTCCATTCTTGTTATATAAGTAATGTGCAAACGTGGTTCTTCTGCTCTTGATGGCTTCGTCGAAGAGAGCAAGGTTGAGGTCGTATGCCTTGCCGATGAAACGAAGTTCATCGTCGGAAACAGTCTTCACATAGTGCAGGATTTGATGTAACGTATAGTGATGAATGAGAGGGACACCCTCTTCTTTGATGACTTTTACCCCTTCCTTCTGCCTTTGGGAGAACACAACACGCCCGTTTTCTGTGATTTCTATGATGTTGGTATGAGCATCTCTGATGGTGACGGTAGCAGTACCCTCGTTGGTGGTGATGACGACGTGGATGTAGATTCTACTGCTGATTTCTCCCAAAGTCACGATGACTTTTCCTTCTTTTAAGAGTTCTTTTACCAACATGTTGTGTCTGCCTGTAACACCATCCAGACATTCCAGTCCTTTGGACGCATCACCAGCCACATAACCTAAAGCGGCAGCATGGGCATTGCCCACCTCATTGCTGTTGGGGATGCCACAGGTGAAAGCATTCTTGTACATACCGCTATTCAAAATGATGTGTATCTCCTGCAATGTACCAGAGGCATGCTCCCGTGCTGTGGCGACAGCAAAAGCAATGGCTCCAGGTTCCGTTACGCCCAATGCTGGACGCATATCGTCAAGGATGAGTTGGGTCAGTTTGTTCATTTCTGTTTATGTTTGATGAAACAAGTGATAAGGCTGCATACAAGCAGTGCCCAGGGATAGAAAGCCGTGAAGAACATGTCGGTGGCTCGCAGCGTGACATTTGTGCCCAATGCCTCAATGCCCTTCAGCAGCAACAACAGACAACCACCATAAGGCAGAATGAACGGGAATGTGCAGATGACGGTGGCGAGGATGGTGGCTCGACGATAAGGGTGAATCCCGTGTTGCTTGCCCATGCTGTTCACAAAGGGTGCGATGCAGATGTTGGCAATGGTATTGACGGCTGCTATGAGGATACCAGCCCAAGCAACCATCGTGAAGATAACAAGTTCAGCCCTTCTCTGCGAATGCCCGACTCCTACATTCAGTTTTGATATGATTCGTTCCATACCTCCGCTGCGAAGGATAAGCCCTGTGAGTGCCACCACCACCATCAGCAGCAAGCAAATGCTTGCCATTCCTCCGATGCCTTCAACAATTGCTCCACCTACTTTCGAGTCCTCCACACATACAAGGGTGCTCCAACTGAACAGATGCAACCCCAACCCGATGACAATGGCTGTAATGATACCGATGAGGAGTGACACAAAGATGTGAACCTTTCGGAGCGCTAACACCATGACTGCAAATGTCGACAGCAACAATGCCAGCCCTTTATAATCATCTTCTATTGATTGCCTGTTGGTTCCCACTGATTCTGACAAAAATGCCCCTGCCGCCAGAAACATCACAATGGCAATGCCGGCACTTACCAGCACGATTGGAAGCCTATGCCGAACCGTACCTCCTACATCTGCAACACGCCCATCGTCCTGAAACTCCTGTGTGGTGGCTGCAATGATTGCAGTATCAGACACAGGGGCTATGCTGTCACCCAGTGCAGCACCTGACAGGATAGCACCTCCAAGCAAGGCTGGATGTGTCCCAACAGCAATGCCAGCAGGAAACAACGTGAGACTCATGGCACTGATGGTGCCGAAGCCTGAGCCCGTTGAGATGGCAAAAAGTCCCGAAAAAAGGAAGGTGACAAGTGTGAATCCCGTGCCACTTATGTTTAGGCTATCAGTAGCCCACACCAATCCTTCCACCATGTGCCCCTCTTTCAGGATGTTCCCATACACACCCACCATTAGCCAAAGCAGCGTGGCGGTCATGGCGGTTCTACTGCCGAAGTATTCAAAGATGGTCTTCCAATAAGTGGAACTGTTGTGTGCGAGCAATGCGCCGAATATGATGGCGGTGATGCCAATGCCTATCAATAAGTCAATATTGGCAGCACCACAAAACGACAGCCCGATGGCTGCCGTAATGAAGAGACTAAAGGGGATGAAGTTCTTTGTCATGTAAAAAGGATTTAGTCCCAAACTGGACGTATGGAACGACCCCATTGCCTGTCATTTAAACTCCATTGTGGAGCGAAACCGCTTCCAATGGATACGTACTCAATGTCATCGTAAGTGGTCCATCCCATGAGTGTTGCAGAGAGGAGGATGATTTTTGTTCCAACGCTGTAGGTTTCTGTGCCGTTCTGATAGCCAGCAGCGGGAATGAAGATGCTGTTTCCGTTAGGTCCAACTACTTCGTGACCATTCACGCCGTTCACATTTTTCCAAGTCCATGTGGTTTTCTCAATCAGTTCTATGATCTCTTTTTGAGTGGGAGTGCGCCACCTGCCGCCCCAGTTGACACGTGCTGCATCGTCGGAGAGTTCAAGGGTGCGGAGACCATTGCCAACAGAGCTGTCTACCGAAGACAACTGATATTTAGTCAAAGCATCAGCTTCGCCCCATTTATAGGTGGCCCAGGTGTAGTTCGTCTTGGGTTCTGTCTCTCCGAAGACAAAGTATTTGCCAAGGTCTTCTTCAGAGGCTGCTCCGAGATTTTGGTTGGCCCATTTAACTGATAATCCGAGGTCAACAATCTCTCCAACTGTGCCACCTATTGCAACAGGTTCACCTGCATTGTTCACGATTTTTTCTGCTTCATTGTCATCTTTGCTGCAAGAGACGGATGCCACACTGAGAATTGCCACTGTGGCGAAGATGAAATACTTGTTGTGTGTCATGTTTTATTTTGTTTTTGTGTGAATATAATAAGGGCTGGCACACGTTGTTGCTGTATGCCAGCCCCCTCTTGATGAATACTATTTATTATGGCTAAGATTTTGATTTAGTACCCAGGGTTCTGGCTGATTCCAAGGACTTCACCCTTCAGACCTGTTGGGATGGGCTGACGGTAGTGCTTACCGCGCACGTTGGTGTACTTTGCTCTGAGGTGATTGTGAATCTTCGTGAAGTATGCCTCTTGATCGGCTGTGTAGGTGTTGCCGG
The DNA here is from genome assembly GCA_017448965.1 of Bacteroidaceae bacterium. Taxonomy (GTDB): domain Bacteria; phylum Bacteroidota; class Bacteroidia; order Bacteroidales; family Bacteroidaceae; genus Minthosoma. The sequence continues at coordinate 18,836 of JAFSKK010000050.1, forward strand.
TGCTGGTCTTCCAGTCGTTGGGGAAGTGCTTGTAGTTCGCCACTTTCCTGACAGATGAGATGAGGTCTTTCCAGCGGTAGGAGTTCAGCACAGAGAACTGCTCATAAGTGAACTCATAGTCCCATTCACGCTTGATTTGCTCGAAGGTGGGAGCGCTGACGGTGGCAATGCCGGCACGAGTGCGGAGTTGGTTGAATGGCTCTGCTGCATCGCTGTTGCGACCGAGCTGTACGAGGGCTTCTGCCTTGATGAGGAGCACTTCTGCGTAGCGGATTTCGATGCGGTCAACGGAGTTCTGAGTGATTTCCAGATTCTCAGCATTGTCGTAGCTCTGGTCCACGCCCTTGCCGTTGATGGGGGTGTAGAAGGGTGAGAGGTAGTGGTGGATCTTGCCCGTCTCAGGGTTTTTGATTGCTACGAAGTAAGTTTCTGCCAAACGCTTGTCGTTGGGCTGCTCACGCTTCCAGTCTTCATAGAGATCGTCGTCAGACACCTCGGTATGGTTCTGGCTGTAACCCTCACCGTTCTCACCGTTCTGGAAGGGGAATGTCCATGAGCAGTGGGTCTGGTGGTTGCCCTGTGCGTCCTTCTTGTCGCCATCGTGAGCAATGGTGAAGAGGTGCTCGTTGGTGTGGCGTTTGTTGCTCTCATATTCGCGTCCCCACAACTTATTATATTCTGGGTCGAGGGCAAGTTTACCGCTGTTGATGACCTTGTTGGCATACTCCACCGCCTTTTCCAGACGGCTGTCGGTCTTCGTGAAATCAGGGTCAGTCTGTCCGTTGGCGATGGCTGCCACTTCTGCCTGAGAGAGTGGGTTGTCACCCCATACGAGGTAGGCACGTGCCAAGAGTCCCTGTGCTGCCTGCTTGGAGGGGATGCGTGGGTCGCCGTCGTAGTCCTTCAGGAGAGATTCTGCTTCGGTGAAGTCGCTGACAATCTGGTTGAACACGTTGTCGATGCTCTGACGATCGGTGGTGCTACCGCCTTTTTCTGTATAGACAGGCACTTCACCCCAGAGTTGCACGAGCTTCAGGTATGCCAAAGCACGAAGGAACTTAGCCTTGCCCACAGCGGCATTGTAACCAGCCTGAGAGACTTTGCCAGCCTTGTAAGAGTTGGTCACGGTGGTGATGGCTTCGTTGGCCTGTGTGATGCCGAGGAACAGGTGGTTGAATATCTTAACCTGATACCATGTTGTTGGCTCCTGCTCAAAGCGGCTGTTCACAGGACCTGCCTCGTTTTCCTCACCCTCGAAGGAGGTGAGTTTGTTCGAGTTCAGCTCGATAATGAATGAGAACGATGAACTGAGTGGCTGCCAGTGGCTGTACACGCCATTTACCAGCGAGAGGGCACTTTGGTCATCTGCCACCACGTTGTCGTCTGTCACTTGATTGCTGTTGTCATCATCTGATGAGCATGATGAGAAGCCTGCCAAAAGGCTTGTTGCTACCAATGTAGCGAAGAGTAGATTTTTTTTCATTTTGTAATCTCCTTTCTTTTTTACCTTAAAATATTTTAGTTGTTTCTAAATCTGCTGCAAAGGTACGGACATTTCGCCATGCCCGAAATCCCGATGATGTGGTATTCATGTACCAAAAAGAGGGTAGAACGCTTGTTCTATCCTCTTTTAAGTGTTTTATAATGTGATGTTTACGCCAAAAGTAAATGTTCGTGACGAGGGGTAGGCTCCGTTGTCCGTTCCACTGCTTACTTCAGGGTCGTAACCCTTGTAAGGGGTGATGGTGAAGAGGTTGGTGGCAGTGGCATAAACACGCAAGGAGAGAGGAAAGGACTTGGGCAGTCGGGGACGATAACCGATGGTGAGGTTGCGGAGCTTCAAGTAGCTGGCACTCTGGATGTAACGGCTGTCGACGTAGGAGAAGGGACGCGAGGTGGAGGCGAGGGGCAGTGAGTTGCTGCCGTTCTCAGGTGTCCACGCATCCTTTACGGTGCTCAGCACGTTGTAGGAGTCGCCAGTCTGCTCCAATCGTCTGCCCAGGGCATTGTAGAGTTTAGACCCATAGCTGCCGGCGAAGGTGATGTTGAAGTCCCAGTCGCGCACTTGCAGTTGAGAAGAGAAGCCGTAGGTGAGTTTGGGCTGGATAGAGCCGAGAATGACGCGGTCGTAGCCGTCAATCTTGCCGTCGCCGTTGGCGTCGGCAAACTTCGCATCGCCAGGCTTGGGCACAATACCATTCACGGTGGGGAGCTGGCTGACATCTTCATCGTTCTGCACGACACCGATGTACTTCAAGCCATAGAACGAGCCGAGTGCTTCGCCCTTGTGCAGAATCTGCTGGGCATCAGCTCCTTGGAGCACATCGTTGGTCTTGCCCATGTCGGTAATCTCGTTATGGTTGTGGGCAAGGTTGGCAGCGGCTGTCCACTGCAGGTGTCGACGCTTGAGCAGGATGCCACTTACGGCCAACTCAATACCTTTGTTTTCCACATTGCCCACATTCTGCAACTGGCTGGTCACACCCGATGCAAAGCCCATAGGCACGTCGAGCAGCAGGTCGGAGGTTTTCTTGTAGTAGAGGTCGAGCGTCACATCGAAGCGTCCGCTCCAGAGTCCGAGGTCGGCACCGAGGTTATAAGAGGCGGTGGTCTCCCATTTCAGGTTGTTGTTGGCGGTGTTGGCCTTGGCATAAGAGGAAGAGCCACCGTAGGAGCCTGTGCTGTAGGAGGTGATGAAGGCATAGTCGGGAATCTCCTGATTGCCCACGAGTCCACCCGTGAGGCGCACTTTCAGGTAATCCAGCTGTCGTGCATGGGCCAGAAAAGCCTCTTTGTCTGCGTTCCACGAGAGTCCGAGCGATGGGAAGTAGCCCCAGCGATGATGTTTCGAGAAGCGGCTGGAATGGTCGGCACGGAACGTGGCGGTGGCATTGTAGCGGTCGAGCAAGGTGTAGTTCACACGTGCGATGAGGCTGTTGAGGGTACTCTTGCTGATGCCTGTCTGAGGGGTGTAGATACCCGAACCGTCGCCCAGATTGTAGTGTTTCAGCGTCTCGTTGGTGAATTGATTCGTGCGGATGGAACTGTAGGTGGAGGTGCTGGTTTGCTTGGTGTAACCTGCCAAGGCGTCAATCTGATGGATGCCCAGTTCTTTCTGATAAGACAGGGTGTACTCCTGTTGCCACACATCCGTCTGACGGTTGCCCGTGCCACCAATGCCCTGAGTGGCCATGCCCAGCGAGGTGTATGCCCCCGAGAAGTAGTTCTGCGTCAGTTTCTCGCTATTCAGTCCCACGGTGGCTTTCAGCGTGAAGTCGCCCAGCTTGTAACTTGCCCACACGTTGGAGAGCAGGTAGTTGTTCACGTTCTCCGCCACACTCTCTTTTAGGTCGTAGACAGGGTTGGCTGCGTGGTCGCCAATGGCAAAGTAAGCATACTCGTAAGGGTTCGTGAAGTTGTACGAGCCATCTTCATTATACACTGGAATGACAGGTGGCATGAGCAGCGCATACACAAAGCTATTGGTGATGCCAGCGGAGAAGGGCGACGAGTTGAACACCTGCTCCTCGGTGGTGGTGAAGCCCTGTTGCTTCGAGCGTCCATAGGTGGCGTTGACACCAAACTTCAAGCCCTTCTGCAACTCCCACTCCGTGTTGATGTGGAAGTTGTAACGCTGGAAACCTGTGCCCACCACGATGCCATCTTGGTCGGTGTAGTTGGCCGAGAAGGCGTAACGGCTTTTGTCGGTGCTGCCACTCACCGACAGCTCATGTCCCTGCTGCACAGCCGTGCGGAGCACAGCATCTTGCCAGTCAGTGCCCTTGCCCAGGGCTGCGATTTGCTCGTCGGTGTAACCACCCTTATTGCTGAAATAGATCTTTTGGAATTGTGCCCACTCCGAGGCATCCAACAGGTCGAGGTGCTTGCTCGCGCTGCTCAGTCCGAGGCTGTAACCATAGGCGATGTGGGCACTCTTCTCACCCAGCTTTCCCTTCTTCGTGGTGATGAGGATGACACCGTTCGCACCACGTGAACCATAAATGGCCGTGGCACTCACATCCTTCAGCACCTCAATGCTCTCAATGTCGTTGGGGTTGATGGTGGCCAAAGGATTGAGGCTGCTTTCGATGGCTCCAAGTCCTGTACCACTTGTCGAAGCATCCTTGAAATAGATGAAACCATCGACCACATAGAGCGGTTCGTTCGATGCATTGACCGAGTTGCCACCACGGATGCGGATGCTGCTCTCAGCGCCAGGCTGACCACTGGCTGCAGTGACGTTCAGTCCTGCCACCTGTCCGCTCAGGGCACCGTCGAGAGTGCTGGCTGTGCTGTTTTCAAACACGTCGGCCTTTACTGTGGTGACCGAACCTGTCAACTGGGTGCGGCTCTGTGTGCCGTATCCCACCACCACCACATCGTTGAGGTAGTTGCGTTTTTCGGTCAACTTCACTTCGATGTCTTCCTCTTCGTCATACACCGTGATGTCCTGGCGTCTGTAACCCGTGTAGGTAATGCTGAGTTTCATAGGCAACCTGTTCACCGCGATGGCGAAATGCCCGTCATAATCGGTCACCACGCCCTTTCCTTCACCATACTTGACCGATGCCCCGATGATGCTTTCGCCTGTCGTGGCATCCAATACCGTTCCCGTAATGGTCTGACCCGCTGCGGTCAGCACCGATGCAATGGTCAATGCCACTGCCAAAAACAACCTGTTCTTTACCATAATATATATACGTTGAAGTTTTTTGTAAATTTCGAGTGCAAAGGTATAGACATTCCCCCACTAGCGAAATACCCTTTACAGGCGATATGCATACCATAAATGGGGGATGCGTGGAAAAAATGTATTGAAAAATATCATTTAATGGAAGGATTTTCCAAATATAAAGTACTTTCTTGGTCATTTTTTTCATACCTCTTAACTTTGCAGCACAAAAACTTCATCATTATGGCAGAGACAAGACAAATCATATTGGCAGACAATCAGGACATCACACGGCTGGGACTGAGAAATCTCATCAGAGGAGCACTAGCCAACGTGGAGCATCTGGAAGTAAAAGAACTCAGCCGGCGCGCTGAACTCATTGCCGAACTGAAGGAGAACCCCTCATCGGTGGTGGTGATAGACTACACCCTCTTCGACCTCACCAGCAGCGACGAACTCCTCAACCTCTCCGAGCGGTTCCCCTTCGCCCTGTGGGTGCTCTTCTCCGACGAACTGACAGAGCAACTCATCCGCCGACTCAGCGTGGAGCAGCAGTTCAGCATGATACTGAAGGACGACTCGGCACAAGAAATCATCACGGCACTGAAATGTGCGGTGACAGGCGTGCGGTTCCTCTGCCATCAGGTTACCAACCTGCTGCTCACTCCACAGACAGCCACCGAACAGGACGACCCCCTCACCGCCACCGAACGTGAGGTGCTCCGTCTCATCGCTTTGGGCAAGTCGGTGAAGGAGGTGGCAGCAGAACGCAATTCGAGCATCCACACCATCACGACCCACAAGAAAAACATCTTCCGAAAAATCAATGTGAACACTGTGTATGAGGCCACAAAATATGCCCTACGGGCTGGATTGGTGGAGATGGTGGAATACTGTATATAAAGTTGAGAGTTTAAAGTTTAAAGTTGAGAGAATGAATAAGGCAACAATAGCAATTGACACGAAACTGCCGAGACAAGATGCTTATGGGGCGATTGCAATGCCAGTGTATCATACAGCGGCATACGAGTTTGAGACGGCAAAGGAGATGGCGAACGCCTTCTGTGGAAGAGTGCTGGCACCCGACTATTCGAGAGTGATGAACCCCACGGTGATGCATCTGGAGGACACGGTGAAGGCACTGACAGGAGCAGCGAACGTGTTTGCCTTCTGCTCGGGCATGGCGGCCATCAGCAATACGCTGCTGGCGGTGGTGGAACAGGGGAAGAATATCGTCACGTCCAACCATTTGTTTGGCAACACGGTGGCGCTGACGACGAAGACCTTGGCACGGCTCGGAGTGGAAACACGACAGATTGACCTGCTCGACCTTGATGCCGTGAGACGTGCCCTCGACGAGAACACGGCCTGCCTCTATCTGGAGATTGTCACCAACCCCCAGCTGGAGGTGGCCGACCTCTCGGCACTGGCAGGGATAGCTCACGAACGGAACATCCCCCTCATAGCCGATACGACGGCTATCCCCTTCACTCAGTTCAGTGCCAAAGCATTAGGTGTGGACATCGAAGTGGTGAGCAGCACCAAATACATCTCTGGGGGAGCCACTTCATTAGGTGGATTGGTCATCGACTATGGCACCTTCCCTGTGGTGAACCAGCGCATCCGTTTCGAACTGCTCTTCAACGTGGGTAGTTATATGTCGCCTCATGCCGCCTATATGCAGTCGCTGGGCTTGGAAACGCTCGATGCCCGCTATCGGGTACAGTCGGCAAATGCATTGGCTCTAGCACGAAAACTGCAAGGTGTGCCCGAAATCAAACGGGTGAACTACATAGGGTTGGAGGATAATCCCTTCTATGCTTTGGCACGGAAGCAATTTGGAGAGACCAGCGGTGCCATGCTCACCATCGACTTGATAGATAAACGGGCCTGTTTCCACTTCATCGACCACCTGCAACTCATCCGCAGGGCGACAAACCTCTTCGACAACAAGAGCCTCGCCATCCATCCTTACAGCACCATCTTCGGTCCTTTCAGTCGGAGCCAGAAGCAGGCAATGGACGTGTTTGACACCACCATCCGCCTCTCTGTCGGACTGGAAAATGTGGACGACATCTTTGCTGACATCGTGCAGGCAGTCGAGGGACTACCATAAATGTGGTAGCAGAATACCATACGAGTGGGATTTCGTGAATGGCTGAAAACCACGAACTTTGTACCAGAATTTCATTGTGACAAAAAACTTTATACGACCATGGCAAAAAGAATCGCAAACAGCTTGGTGGAACTGATTGGCAAGACTCCACTACTGGAACTTTCAAAGACAAAGAAAAAGCAGAAACTCCAAGCACGGGTGTTAGCAAAGCTGGAGTATCTGAACCCCGGCAGAAGCGTAAAGGATCGCGTGGGTTATGCGTTGATTGAGGAGGCAGAACGACAGGGTTTGCTCAATCGCAACACCGTCATCATCGAACCCACCAGCGGCAACACAGGCGTGGGATTGGCATTAGTGGCTGCTCAGCGTGGCTACAAACTCATCCTGACGATGCCTGACAGCATGAGCATTGAGCGCAGAACTCTCCTTAGGAGTCTTGGCGCGAAGTTGGTGCTCACACCAGCTTACGAGGGAATGCCTGGAGCCATTCGCAAGGCTCAGGAACTGGCAGCTGAGACCAACGCTTTCATCCCTCAGCAGTTTGTCAATGAAGCAAATCCACAGATTCATCGCAAGACAACGGCCAAGGAGATTTGGGAAGACACGGACGGTAAGGTCGATATTTTTGTATCTGGCGTAGGCACAGGCGGAACCATCACGGGTGTGGGCGAAGTATTGAAGAGCTTGAATCCTAAAGTAAAGGTGGTGGCTGTTGAACCTTACGACTCTCCAGTATTGTCGGGAGGCAAACCTGGACCTCACAAATTGCAGGGTATCGGAGCGGGCTTCACGCCACAAGTGCTGAACACGGAGGTCTATGACGAAATCTTCAAAGTGAAGAACGAGGACGCTTTTGCAGTAGCCCGACAGTTGGCAAAGACGGAAGGTGTGTTGGTGGGAATCTCCAGCGGTGCTGCCGCTCATGCTGCCATCGAAATTGCCAAACGACCTGAAAATGCTGGCAAGACCATTGTGGTGCTGTTGCCCGACACAGGAGAACGTTATCTCAGCACAGCACTTTTCTCAGAAGAATAAAATTATCACATACAAAAAACTTCATCATTATGGCTAAATTAATTGTAAACGGAGAAGACCAAGAGGTTCAGCTCCCTGCTACTGTAGCAGACTTAATCAAACAGAACAATGTGGCACAACCTGAAATGGTGAGTGTGCAGGTGAACGAGGAATTTGTGGACAGAGAGGAGTTCGCCACCCTTCAACTCAATGAAGGTGACGAAGTGGACTTCTTGTATTTCATGGGAGGTGGTGCGTATGTTTGATTTCACAGAAGAAGAACTGAACCGATATTCGCGACATATTCTCTTACAGGATGTGGGCGTGGAAGGTCAGGAAAAGATACGCGAGGGCAAGGTGCTCGTGATTGGCGCTGGAGGCTTGGGTGCTCCAGTGGCAATGTATCTTGCAGCAGCAGGTGTGGGCACCATCGGCATCGTGGATGGTGATGTGGTTGATTTGAGTAACCTGCAACGTCAGATCATTCACACTACAGCTGATGTGGACAAGTGGAAGGTGGAGTCGGCAAAAGAAACCATCAACGCCATCAACCCCCACGTGAAGGTCAATACCTATCGTGAATTTTTGATGGCAGACAATGCGCTCGACCTCATCAAGGAGTACGACTTTGTGGTGGATGGCACGGACAATTTCCCAGTGAAGTTCCTCATCAACGATGCTTGTGTGATGGCAGGCAAACCTTTCAGTCATGGTGGCATCCTGAGATTTGAGGGACAGACGTTCACGCATCTTCCAGGTACAGCATGTTACCGCTGTATGTTCAAGACACCGCCACCAGCAGGAGCTGTACCAACGTGCAGTCAAGCAGGTGTGTTGGGAGCCATCGCTGGTATGCTCGGAACCATTCAGGCAGCAGAGACATTGAAGTATCTGACAGGCGTGGGTGAACTGCTCACCAACAAGCTGCTCACATTCAACGCCAAGACGATGGATTTCCGCAAGATTAATGTGAAGAAAACGGACAAGTGCCCTATCTGTGGCACGAACCCGACAGTAACAGAATTGATTGATTACGAACAGGCTGCTTGCGACCTCAAAAATCATTGATGATATGGCAGAACAGAAAAAACTTTCATTGATTGCCTTCTCTGGCGATTTCGACAAACTGACAGCAGTTTTCACGTTAGCGACAGGAGCAGCAGCCGTGGGCTACGAAGTCAACATCTTCTTCACCTTCTGGGGTTTGGACGCCATCAAACAGAAAAGAGGACGTTCTTTCATCGGTAGTAACTGGCTAACAAAAATCTTCGGCTTCATGATGGGTGGTCTCAGTGTTGCTCCCAACAGCCGTTTCAACTTCGGTGGCATCGGTCCACAGATTTTCCGTTCCCTGATGCGGAAAAAGAATGTGGCAACGCTGGAAGAACTCGTTGATGCTGCTAATGCATTGGGCGTAAACCTGTATGCCTGCGAGATGGCGATGCACGTGCTCGGACTGGAGAAAAAGGATTTTATCCAAGAAGTGAAGGACGTGCTGGGTGTGGCAACCTTCCTCAAAATCAGCGAAGGTGGACAAACATTATTTATATAAATGGTAAATCTTCAAATTGTAAATTAAAATTATGGCAACATATACATTAGATATCACCAAAGAGCATTGCCCGATGACCTTCGTGAAGACAAAGCTCAAACTGGCACAAATCGCAGCTGGCGACACTTTGGAAGTCCTTCTCACAGAAGGCGAACCACTGGAGAATGTTCCTCGTTCTGCAAGGGAACAGGGTTATAACGTTCTCAGCGTGGAACACGTAGAAGGTAACGTACACAAGGTAACGATATTAAAGTAATTGATCATTCGTATGAACGTGATTATCACAGAATCGACCTATCAGTCCATCTTGGCACAAGCACAAAAGGATGCACCCATGGAGTCATGCGGTTATCTGCTCGGTACGGACAAGGAGACGGCAACGGAGAACTATCCGATGACGAATGTTGACCACTCCGAAGAGCATTTCAGCTTCGATCCCAAGGAGCAGTTTGCAGCCATCAAATATGCCCGCAAGAAGGGACTGACCATCGTGGGCAATTGGCATAGCCATCCTGCCTCTCCTTCACGTCCATCTGAGGAAGACAAACGGTTGGCATACGACCCCAACATTCTCTATTTCATCCTCTCTTTGGCAGAGGAAAAACCTGTATTAAACGCCTTTCGCATTGAGGATGGCGAAGTAAAAGAAAAGTATCCACTTAGATAAATTAATTATTCACATTTCATCATTAGTAGAATATGGCAGACAACAACATTCAGCGCAGCATCACGACTGCAACGGCTCGCAAACTGGCGAACACCACCAAGACGCCCCCTCAAATGGGCAGTATTACACCGAGACTCCTCCTCAAGCTCCTTCCTTGGACCCAGGTGGAAAGTGGCACCTATCGTGTGAACCGCACGAAAGTGGAACTGAAAAAGGCTGAACGCATCGAGATTCAGTACTTCGATGGCGTGCCAAGTTTCACGGCAAAGAATCTCCGTGCCATTCCACTTTTCCAGAACATCAAGCAGGAGATTGTGGCGCGCTTGGCTCGCAACTTCGTGCCTGTAGAAGTGGCTCGTGGCAAGAACCTTGTCACTCAGGGCAAGGACAAGCAGCGTTTCTTTATCGTGGCAAACGGTCAGGCTGAGGTGATCAGCACGGGTACTCATGGAGAGGAACTCCGTATTGCTCTGTTGGGCAATGGTGAGTATTTCGGAGAGGCAGACTTGCTGAGTGCTGCAGATTCTACTGTCAGTGTCCGTTCTGTGACTGACTCCGTGTTCTTGGTACTCGACACACCCGTGTTGGAATCGCTCATCGAGGAAATTCCAGACTTCCGTGAGCAGTTCAACAATGCTGTGGATAAGCAACTTCGTCTGAAGGCGACAGTGAATGAACATGGCGAGAAACACATCGACCTTGTGAGTGGTCATGAGGAGGACAACGTCATCCCAGAGACATACATTGATTACGAAGAGAATCCTACGGAGTACTCACTCAACACTTTACAGACAGTGGTGCGCGTTCACACTCGTGTGAGCGACCTCTACAATGCGCCATACAACCAATTGGAACAGCAACTGCGTCTCTCCATCGAGAGCATCAAGGAACGTCAGGAGTGGGAACTCATCAACAATAAGAAATTTGGTTTGTTGGCTCAGACAGCTCCTGGCTATAAGATTAGTGCTCGCTATGGTGCACCAACTCCAGATGATCTGGATGAACTGCTTTCACTCGTATGGAAGGAACCAGCATTCTTCATTGCCAATCCTCGTGCCATCGCAGCCTTCGAGCGTGAGTGCACATGGCGTGGTGTGCCTCCTGTGGCCATCGACCTCTTCGGCACGAAAGTCATCACTTGGCGTGGTGTGCCCATCATCCCATCTGACAAGGTGGAGGTGAAGGGACAGTACTTGACCAATCGTGGTGTAGGAACAACAGACATCATTCTCGTGCGTGTGGGTGAGAAAGAGCAGGGCGTGGTCGGTCTGCATCAGGCAGGCATCCCTGGCGAAATTGCTCCAAGTCTCTCAGCACGTCTGATGGGTCTCGACCAGTATGGTGTGGCAAGCTACTTGCTCACCAAGTACTTCAGCCTTGCTTCGCTCACTGACGATGCCATTGCCGTTCTGGAGAACGTGGAGGTAGGCTACTACCATGATTATCAGCACAGAAACAAGATTGAGAAATGATTATGTATTTAAACGAGTTAGATAACTTTCACTTTGACTTGCCAGATTTGGGAACAGCACCACAGGTGGCAGTGCCGAATGCGGCACCTGACGAGTTGGACTTGTCTGCCCTGCCCATCCCAACTACGTCTTCCCCTGTGGGGACTGTGGATGCTCCTCAAATTGGAAGTCTGAGTGCCGCTGATGAGGAACTCTTCAGGGGAGTCATCGCCAAATACTTTTCAGATGAAAAAGCCCCCCAGCCCCCAAAGGGGGAGGGCTGTCGCGGTGTTTCTCTGCTGACGGAATTGACTTCTCGTGGCCAACAAGGCGGTAGCCCTCCCCCTTCGGGGGCTGGGGGGCTTGCCTTCTCTGATAACGGCTTCGGCATCGGGATACCCGAAACGGACATCGTGCGAAACCTCCACTACGACGAGGCAGACACGGTGAACACCGAAGAAATCCGCAAGCAGTTCCCTATCCTCCATCAGAAGGTGAACGGCCACGACCTCGTGTGGTTCGACAATGGTGCGACCACCCAGAAGCCACTGCGGGTTATCGACGGATTGAGCGAGTTCTACAAGACGGACTACTCGAACATCCATCGTGGCGCACACACGCTGGCAGCACGAAGCACCGACCAGTATGAAGGTGCCCGTGAGAAAGTGGCTCGCTTCATCAATGCCCCTGCCAAGGAGAACATCCTCTTTGTGCGTGGCACGACGGAGGGCATCAATCTGGTGGCACAGACGTTCGGCAGGAAGTTCTTGGAGAAAGGTGACAACGTGATTGTCTCCACGCTTGACCACCACGCCAATATCGTGCCGTGGCAACAAGTCTGCAAACAGCAGAAAGCGGAACTCCGTGCCATCCCCATCGACAAGAATGGCGACCTCATCCTCTCGGAATTGGAACAACTCATCACGCCCCACACCAAGTTCATTAGCGTGGGACATGTGAACAATACTTTCGGTACTATCAACGATGTGGAGAGCATCATCCGTACTGCTCATTCCCACAACATTCCTGTGCTCATCGACGGCGCACAATCCATCGCCCACACGAAGGTGGATGTGCAGCAACTCGACTGCGACTTCTTCGTGTTCTCAGGTCATAAGATTTATGGACCTTCAGGCATCGGAGTGGTGTATGGCAAGAAGGAGTGGCTCGAACAGCTGCCACCATGGCAAGGCGGAGGCAACATGATCAAGGATGTGACTATCGAACACACCGAGTTCAATGCGCCACCAGCACGATTCGAAGCAGGTACACCCAATATTGCCGATGCCATCGGCTTGGGCTATGCACTTGACTTCGTGCAGAGTGTGGGCATCCACAATATCGAACGTCACGAACACGAACTCACAGAATATGCCCGTCAACAAATTAGTCGTATTCCGGGCATCACCATCATGGGCAACCCCAAGAAGCGTGTGAGTGTCATCTCTCTCGACATCCCTGGCATACCTGCTCCCCAAGTGGGGCAACTGCTTGACAAAGAAGGAATCGCTGTCCGTGCAGGTCATCACTGCGCACAACCAGCCTTACGGGCACTGGGTTACGAGATGTCAGTACGTCCCACGTTTGCTGTCTATAATACAAAAGATGAGGTGGACCGCTTGGTCATCGCACTCCAGAAGATTGTGGCAGACGTGCAGAAACGATAACATGGGACTTCTATGATATGGCTTTATGCCTAACCGACGAACGAAGCAAGTATAGAGACCGTAACTTGTTCGGGCTATGTCTTGCAAGGAGGAGGAAAGCGAAGCTAATAGATGAAGTTTTTTGTCAGCCCCGTGCAATCTGTGAAGATGGCATGGGGCTTTTTTCTTTAGGATTGTGTAACTTTGCAGACAAAAAGATAGAACGATGAGATATGATTTTGACAAGCCCGTTGATCGCAGAGGGTCGGGCGATTTGAAGCATGAGGTGCTTCAGGAACGATATGGACGGAGTGATTTGCTGCCTTTGTGGGTGGCAGATATGGATTGGGAAACCCCTTCCTTCATCACGGATGCCCTGAAACAACGGCTCAACCACTCGCTGTTCGGCTATACGGTCGAACCCAAGGACTATTGGCCAACGGTGCAGCAATGGATAGAGGCGCACCACCAATGGAAGGTGGAACGTGAATGGTTGACCTACATCCCTGGCATTGTGAAGGGCATCGGCATGGTCATCAACTTCTTCCTGAAGGAGGACGAGAAGGTGATTGTGCAACCACCTATCTACCATCCGTTCTACCTGACCCCAAAGGGAAACAAACGGGAGGTGGTGTGGAATCCGCTGAAGGAGACCCTCTCCCCAGCCCTCCCCCATAATGGGGAGGGAGTCTTTTATGAGATGGACTTCGAGAATCTCGAACAGGTGTGTGATGACAAGTGTCGTCTGCTCATCTTGGCAAATCCCCACAACCCTGCTGGCCTCGTGTGGGACAGGGAGACGTTGCAGCGATTGGCTCACTTTGCGAAGGAGCACCATCTCATCGTCATCAGCGACGAGATTCACTGCGACATGGCGCTATGGGACAACAAGCACATCCCCTTTGCGTCGGTGAGCGCCGAGGCAGCGGAGGTGAGCATCACGTTTGGGGCTCCGACGAAGACGTTCAATATGGCGGGCATCGTGAGTTCGTGGTGCATCATCCCGAACGAGGAACTGCGCAAACCGTTCTACCAGTGGCTGGCTGCCAACGAACTGAACGACCCCAATATGTTTGCACCCATCGCCACCATAGCCGCCCTGAAGCATGGGGAAGAGTGGCGGCAGCAGATGCTGCGCTATATGGAGGGAAATATTGACTTCCTCATCGACTACTGCCAGAAGTATATCCCGAAAATAAAGCCTGTGCGTCCACAGGCCTCCTATCTGGTGTGGCTCGACTGCCGCGACTTGGGCTTGAACCACAGGGAACTCATCGACTTATTCGTCAACAAGGCGCACCTCGCTCTCAACGACGGCGAGATGTTCGGCCCTGGCGGTGAGGGTTTCATGCGCCTAAATGTGGGTACCCAGCGAAGTGTGCTGGAGCAGGCGCTTAAGCAGTTGAGTGGGAGAATTGAAGAGTTGAAAAATTGAAGTTTGGGCTAACGCGATGCATACAAGCCGCATGGAACTTCAATTTTTCAATCTTTTAATCCTTCAATTTTACTATCATTCGTCTCTTCCCCACTTCTATCACATCGCCATCTTTCAAGTCCACCCCTTCGGTGCCTATCTCGGTTCCGTTGCAGAGGGTGGGCTTTTCGGGCAGTCGCCATCCGTAGGTGGGTTGCCCAGGGTGCACATTGACACAGCATCCCATGCAGAGGCTGCAGGCGTGTTGTAGACGGGAGTGGATGCCCTTCGGACAGTCGGTGCGCCACTGTCCGTTCTGTACTTTCCAACCTTCGCCCGAACGGGTGAACTGACACTGAAACACATCGAGTTCCTCGTCGTCCAAGGCTATCACGTTATAGGCTTCTTCTGAGTTCTTGCCCAGCGTGACGATGGTGCGGGTTCTCGACAGATGTGCCTCCAAGTCGATGAGACGACCGTCTATTTCAATCCAAGTCTTCATAGAATTCAAGAGTTGAAAAATTGAAGAATTGAAGTTTGGGCTAACGCGATGTCACAAGCCGCATGGAACTCCAATTTTTCAATCTTTTAATTTTTCAATTTTACTATCAGTGGGTTTCTCACGCATTGTGCGGATTGGCTCAGATAGGCTTCCCAGTCGGTGAGGGAACGGAAGCCTGTGTTGGGGTTCTTGTCCCATCCAGAACCAAAGTAGTAGGTGTAGGATGTGGCGGGCTTGTAGGTGGTGGTGGCGAGGATGTGGCCAGTAGCGATGCCGTTCTCGCGAGCCTGATAGGTGGTGAGGATGCCCTTGTCGGGGAAGAGCAGCCCGATGTAGATTTTTCCCATCTGCTTGGCCAGTTCGTCCTTGTATTTGGCGTTATAGACAGAAGCATCGCCCAAATCTTCATAACCCAGATAGCCATTCTCCTGAGAGAGCACATAGGCTGAGGGATTAGACTTGTGGATGACGGTTCCTGCCGCCATCTTCGATGGTTTTGTCAAGCCCTGATAGGTGATGCTGACACGGTTGAAATGGTTGCCTGCATCGAGCGAGATGGTGCGCACTTCGGTCACTTTCTCTCCATTGAAGTCCTGCTCGGGATAGGTGAAGCGAACGGTGAAGCGGAGTGGCCCCTGGTCGAGAATCTCGAAAGACTTGTAGCACTTGGGCATGAAGAGGGTTCCATCGGCATTGAGAAGGGCGTTGGCCCCACCTCCGAGAGTAGGCCCTACGGTGTAGCAATCCATGCCCTTTCCGTGGTCGATGTGGTAGCAATAGGCGTTGTACACCTGGTCGGCCAAGTCGTGGTAACCACGGTCGTGCAGTTGCTTGCTCACGGAGCGCATCTCCTGATTCTGCTCAGAGGCATACCAGTAGTCGAGCATGAGGTCGGAGGTGCTCTTGTTGAAGAGGTCATATCCCACAGCACCACCATGTCCATACACACGGTAGGCCACACGGTCGTTCTCCCAACCGAACTCGTCCTGACGTTCGATGAAGAGACGTCCTTTCGCCTTTACCTCATAGTTCTGTGGAGTGCCTTTTTGTGCATAATACAACGATTTTCCCTTGCCAGCCACTCCTGCCTGGAAGATGAGTTTCCCATCCGAAGTCACCTGCGAGGGAATCTCTTTGCCTCCTGCATCGGTCACAACGATGTCTTTGTCGGCCTGCAACTGCTTCTGGAGGGCAGACACATCCACCTCCACTATCTCCAGACGAGCAGAAGAGATGGGGTTGGACACGGAAATGGTTACACGATTGGCAGCATAGGCTGCTGCAGCCAACAGGCATACGAGGGTCAGTAAAAAGGTCTTTTTCATTGGTCAATCATTTTTTTCCTTGCAAATATAATAACTATATGTGTAATAATGACAAAAACACACGTAAAAATAACAGATTACCGTCCATTGTTACATATTTGCAAACGTTTGGGCAAATAGTTCATCGGCAATATGGGCGAACTCCGTACCTTTGTGGCCAGTTTTACTAACTATAATTGAAACGCAATGAATAAAATTTTGATGGCAGCCCTGCTGCTGACCAGTGCCTTCACAACAACGACGGCACAGACGGAACCCATCCGTATTGACCTCGGCCAAAAAGGAGCCGTGGTGTCACAAAATCTCTATGGTATATTTTTCGAGGAAATCAGTCATGCGGGTGATGGTGGTCTCTATGCAGAACTGATTCAGAACCGTGGCTTCGAGGAGCACGTGCTACCTTCGGGCATGACCTACAAAGACGGTAAGGCTTACGCCCCCGATGCCATGAACTATGAGCACCGGACGAACAAGAACTGGAACATCCATTGGAACTTGGAAGAGAAGAAGATGACAGGGTGGAAGGTTGCAGGCGAGAAGGCCACCGTAACAAGTGAGATTGTCGAGACCAAAACACCTCTGCATAAAAATACACCCCACGCCATGCAACTCAATATCAAGAAGGTGCAGAAGGGTGGCAAAGCCGCGCTGACAAACACGGGTTATTGGGGCATCGGCCTGAAGGCTGGCGAAAAGTATGACTTGCGATTCTACGTGAAGTCATCTGATTATAAAGGCACCATCACCGCCCGACTGCAAGACGGCGAGACAAGCAAATCGCTCGGCGCCGTGACGCTCGACAGCCGTCAGTTAAAGGACTGGACGGAATTGACTGCCACACTGACTGCCGAGGCTACGACGGCCAAGGGTGAACTGGCGTTGGAGTTCGACAAGACAGGAACGGTGCTAGTCGATTACGTGTCTCTCTTCCCGCAGGCCACCTTCAAAGGTCGCAAGAACGGCCAGCGGGCCGACGTGGCACAGATGTTGGTTGATTTACATCCGAAATTCATGCGTTGGCCAGGCGGCTGCATCGTCGAGGGTGTCACGTATGAGAACCGCGTGCGGTGGAAGGAGACACTGGGCGACCCGATGACCCGCCGCGGCGAGTGGGACCTCTGGGGCTACCGCGCCACCTGGGGCATGGGCTATCACGATTTCCTGCAATTCTGCGAGGACTTGCAGATAGATGCCATGTTCGTCAACAATGCCGGAATGTCGTGCTCCGTGCGCAACGGTGACTTCGTGAGCAGCGATGCCGATATGAATGCCGTCGTTCAGGATTTCCGCGATGCCATCGACTACGCGCTGGCTGACCCCTCCAAGAATCGATGGGCCAAGATGCGTGCCGAGGCCGGTCACCCGAAGCCCTTCCCCCTGAAGTATGTCGAGATAGGTAATGAGAACGTAGGCCCAGAGTATGTCACCCACTTCAACTACATCTTCAAGAAGCTGAAAGCCGAGTATCCGCAGATTACGTTCATCAACACCTTGGGCCACACCGACCCGCTCTTGGCTCAGATTCCCGGCGACTACATGGTGGACCCCCACTGGTATCGTGACCCCAATTTCTTCTTTGCCAACAACCACCTCTTCGACGACGCACCCCGCACGCACGATATCTACGTGGGCGAGTATGCCTGCCTGGGCGGTGTGGGCGCCGGCAACCTGCTTGCCGCCATCAGCGAGGCCGCCTTCATCCTGGGCATGGAGCGCAACAGCGACGTGGTGAAAATGTCGTCGTATGCGCCGCTCTTCGAGAACGAGAACCGCCGCGACTGGCCCTGCAACCTCATCCACATCAACAACCTCGAGGTCTATGGCCGTGCCTCCTATTACGTGCAGCAGATGGCCGCCGAGAACCGCCCCACCTATAATATATATGTGAGCGAGACGAGCACAGGCGACCCCAAGACCACCCGCCACTTCTGTCAGGCAGGCTACGACGAGCAAACTGGCGAACTCATCATCAAGGTGGTGAATGGCACCGACCAGCCCTACCGCCGCTCGTTCACCATCGACGGTGCCTGCAACGTGCTGCCTACGGGCAAGGTCATCAGCCTCAGTGGCGATGCTAAGGACGAGAACTCCTTCGAGCAGCCCACAAAGCTGTCGCCCCGCACCACGCTCTTCGGCAAGTTCGGCCGTCAATTCGATTATGAGTTTTCACCCATGTCGTTCACTATCATGCGGATAAAGATTTGCAAATAAAGATGGATATGAAAATGAAAATTTTTTTTGTAATAGGTCTGTTGTTGCAGGTGGTGCTGTTAAAAGCACAGGTGAATGAGACGGACTTTGTGAAAGGTGCCGATGTGGGCTTCCTTACAGGACAGGAGCGTCAAGGACAAAAATTCTACGATGTCCGAGGCACAGAACGCGAGTGTCTGGAACTGCTGAAGAATGATTACCAGATGTCAGCCATCCGCATGCGTGTCTGGGTGAATCCCCGTAGCGGTTCGTGCGACAAGAACGAACTCTTGGCGATGGCTAAACGGGTGAAGGCACTGGGCATGGACCTGATGGTGGACTTCCACTACAGCGACTCATGGGCAGACCCCGGCAAGCAACCCATCCCGAAGGCTTGGCTCGGACACTCATTTGAAGAGATGAAGCAGGACGTAAGAAACCACACCATCGAGGTGCTATCGCTGCTGAAGGAGAACGGCATCGAGCCTCGCTGGGTGCAGGTGGGAAACGAGACCACCAACGGCATGCTTTGGAGCGTGAAGACCAATGAGCAGGGCTGGGAAGTGAAGGATGCACAAGGTCACACCACCATCACCCATAGCATGGGTCACATCAAGACTGAGCCTCAACAGTATGCCGGATTTATCCGTGCTGGTTACGATGCCGTGAAGGAAGTTTTCCCAAAAGCCATCGTCATTGTTCACCTCGACCGTGGACATCGGCAGGACATCTACGACTGGAACCTCGACACAGTGCTGAAATATGGCGGCAAGTTCGACATGGTGGGCATGTCGCTCTATCCCTATTGGGCGATGGAAGGACATCCTGAGATGAATGCCGACGACATCATCACCAACTGCATCAAGAACATCCGTCATGTGAGCGAGAAATACGGTTGCGACGTGATGATTGTGGAGACAGGATACGAAGTGAATGAGCAGCATCCCGAAATCATGGAGGAAGGACGGCGTCAGTTGGCGCGAGTCATCCGCGAAGCCCGTAACGAAACAGGAGGTCATTGCCGCGGTGTGTTCTACTGGGAACCCCAGTGTCGGCCAGGAGGCTATAAACTGGGAGCGTTTGACAGCAAAGGCAAGCCCACTGCCATCATGGACGGATTTATAGAAAACAAATAAAAAGAAGAAGTAATGAAAAGAATCTTATTTTCGACTTTCTTGCTGGCATGGCTGTTACCGCTGTCGATGCTGGCGCAAGTGAAACAGAAGACCATCGACAATGGTGGCAGTGGAGCCTACAAGGCAGAGGCCCACGAGGAAAAGACATTCAAGGATGCAGTCATCTACAAGCCTGTAGACATGAAGGTGGCGGCGAAAGAGGGTAAGTTACCCGTACTGGTGTGGGCGAATGGCGGTTGCAACGACACGTCGCTGCCCCACGAGCGGATGCTCAACGAGGTGGCATCACATGGCTATGTGGTCATCGCTTTGGGCAGCATGCAGCAACGTATTGATGACCGTCCTCTAAAGAAATCGCCCAACGAGCAGATGGTACAAGCGATGGATTGGATAGCCAAGGAGGCATCGAAGAAAAGTAGTGAATACCACGGTGTGGTGGATGTGGAGAAGATTGCCGTGGCGGGACAGTCGTGTGGCGGGGCGCAAGCGTTGGTGGCCAGCAGCGATGCGCGTGTGAAGACCACGGTGATGGTCAATTCGGGCATGGGCGATATGGAGATGTCGGGTGCCAGCCGCGAATCGCTCAGTAGACTTCATGCTCCTATTCTGTATATGCCAGGAGGTGAGGGTGACGTGGCTTATGGGAATGCGGTGAAAGACTATGCACGCATCGACCATGTGTTTGTGGCTTTTGCCAACCACTTGACGGCTGGTCATGGAGGAGATTTCGACCAGCCCTATGGTGGCAGTTTCGCCCGTATGCTGACGGCTTGGTTGGACTGGCAACTGAAGAGAAACACTGACTGCGGTGACATCTTCTTGAAGAACCAACTTGACCAGTTCCCCGAATGGACCATGCGCTCGAAAGAGTCCATGAAGGGCTTTGTGAACGAGCCTTTCGCAATGATGGAGGTGCACTGCATCAACCACAAAAACCAGAACATCTTCGGCAAACTCTATCTGCCCCATAACGGACAGGCGAAAAAACCTATTGCAATTCTTGCCCACGGCTACAACTCTTCCTTCCACGAAACAGAAGCTTATGCCCAAACACTGGCCATGAATGGGATTGCCGCCTACATTTTCGATTTCTGCGGAGGTGCTGTAAAGAGTCGCAGCGAGGGTAAAACTACGGAGATGTCAGTCTTTACTGAGGCTGATGATGTGGCCGCCATCGTGGAAACGGTCAAGACGTGGGACTTTGTCGATACGGACAGAATGGCATTGCTGGGCTGTAGCCAAGGCGGACTGGTTGCTGCCATTGCCTCATCGCAAATGCCCGAAGTGTTCAAGGCGGTGGTGCTGGTCTACCCTGCTCTCATGATTGCAGAGCATGCCGTCAATGTCCACCCCAAAGAGGCCATCACCTCCGAGACGGGAGTAGAGGTGATGGGCATGCCTTTGTCGCACATCTACTATGACCAGTTGGTGGGCTACAAAGTGTTTGACGAGATGAAAAAGTATCAGGGCAACGTCATGATTGTGTATGGCGACAAAGACCCCATTGCTGCTGGCGACTATATGGAGCGTGCCCGCCAAACCTATCGCAGTTGTGAGGTGAATGTGGTGCCTAATGGTGCTCATGGGTTCCCTGCCTCCATCACTCATGTCAAAGCCAACGAGCATATCGTGAAGTTTCTGAGGGAGAACTTGTAAGAAAGTAACAATTGTTACATGTTTTCATCCGGTTGTTACAACTGTGAAAGCCTGCTGCAAAGGAAAGACGTACCTTTGCAGCAGGCTTTTTATCAAATTACTTGACTAATTATTAAACAAAAATGAAACGAAATCTTCTACTAACACTCATGACGGCATGGCTGGCTATCGGCGCGCATGCCATCACTGTAACTGACACTCTCTTTCACCGCTACGACCATGAGGATTTTGCCTTCGGTGCCGATGTAAGTTTCGTACCACAAATGGAAAGTTGGGGCACGAGATGGCTCGACAAGAACGGCAAGCAGAAAGACATCCTGCAAATTCTGCAAGAACAGGGCATCAACAACATCCGCCTGCGTGTGTGGACGGTGAGCAGCGGAGCCAGCAGCAAGCAGGAGGTAGTGAACATGTGCAAGCGAGCCAAGGCGAAGGGCATGGGGGTGATGATAGACTTCCACTACAGCGACACATGGGCCGACCCAGGCAGCCAAACCATTCCTGCTGCATGGACAGACCACAGCGTGGAGGCGCTGTCCAAGAATGTGTACGACCACACCTACGACGTGCTCTCGGCCATCAAGGCAGCGGGCGTCACACCGAAGTGGGTGCAAGTGGGCAACGAAACAAAACGCGGCATGCTCTACCCCGTAGGACAAACGAACAAGGGCGGTTCGGTGGCCTTCGCAAAGTTCGTGCTGAGCGGCTACAACGCCGTGAAAGCCGTTGACCCATCAATGCAGGTCATCGTCCACCTTCCCGATGGTCACGACAATTCACTCTACCGCAGCATTTTCGACGGATTGAAGAAAAACGGTGCCAAATGGGACATCATCGGTTTGTCTGCCTATCCCCGATGGTCACATCTCGATGGCCCCACAATGATTACGAAGGTAATGGCCAACATCAACGACTTGAAAAAGCGCTACGGCACTCCCTGTATGGTGGTGGAAACAGGTCACTATCCCAATAAAGCCATTGAGGGCAACCAGTATCTCGTTGGCGTGATGGACAAGATGATCAAGAACGGTGATCTGGGCTGCTTCTATTGGGAGCCTGAATCGATGGGTGGCTATGACATGGGGGCTTGGGACGAGGCAAACAAAAAGCCTACGGTGATGATGGATGCCTTCCTCGGTGTGAAGCACACGGAAGTGTCGTGGTTGATGAGCGCGAAGATAACTGCACCGGCTCAAGAAGAACATGCTGCCAACAACCTGACACTGAAGGCTGATGTGAAACACATCAGGAAGCGCACGAATACAGTGGCTTTCTATCTTGACAAGCGATTGGTGGGCAAGGTGACCGAGTCACCCTACGAACTGCCTGTGGAAGTGTCGGAACCAGGTGTACATACGGTATGGGTGAAGGTTACTGACACCGACAAATTCACACAAATGTCTGACACCCTGACTTTCTTCACTGGTGAGTCAACTCAACTGGATGACCCCACCGTAACCAATGGTACACAGATAGGAGGTTCTGCCAACTGGAACATGATGGTGAATGCCCCTGGAAAATACAGGTTGCTGTTCAAATACACAGCCACAAATACTTGTGGTACGGGGATATGGATCAATGGCGACAGCATTGGTCGATTTCATTTCACAAAAAAACAGGATGACTATCTGAAACAAGATATCGAAGTGGCCGAGAACGGTAATCAAACACTCATGCTGACGGCAACCAGCAAATATGGCTTGCCTGACATAGCATGGCTACGCATCTTCCCCTTGGAGGGACAGATAGCTCCATCACTATCTGACGCAACAGGTATCAAGAATCAGCGCATCGGCAATGATGACGAAATGGTAGATGTTTACAGCCTCTCGGGGGTGTTCATCCGCAGAGTGCCCCAGTCTCAGTTGGGATTCTCGCTGGGCAACCGGTCGTCGGCAGTTGTTGCCTTGCCAAATTGTGTGGGCGGCACACCATACATCGTGCGGAAGCAACGACTGAAATAACTGACAGACGAGAAACCTGTATCGACACTGATTTCGGAGATGGTCAAGCGACCTTCGTGCAGCAGTTCGGCAGCACGGCGCAGACGGATGGTGCGCATGAATTCAGTAGGTTTCTGACCTGTTGCCGACTGTATCTTGCGATAGAAGGTCATGCGGCTCATGCACAGGTCGCTGGACAGTTGTTCCACGCTGTAAGTTTCTTCGCTCAGATGTGCTTCCACTTGGGCAATGGCACTTTGTAGCCATTCGTCTGAAAAATCAGGTTGCTCATCAGCAGGCGGACTGTCGGCAGGCTGCTCTTGAACTGTCACCTCCTTAGTCATGACAGCAAGGAAGCGCTTGCGCTGACCACGCAGGAACCAGATATAGCCGATGAGTGCTGAGAGCATTAAGAAGAGTGCGGCCAGTATCCACCATACCCACTGAGGCATCCGCTCCACGACGGGGTCTGCCTGTGGCTGGCTCCATCGATTACCAGAAGTAGTCTCCTCCAGTTCAATGCTATAGACACCCGCTGCCTCACGACTCTGCTGACGAAGCGTGTGGCGAACAGGGTCGTAGAGACGAACATAGCGGTCGCTGACCAGCAACAGACGCCCGCGGCTGTCAACCTCCAGATGTGTCACGGCATCGCCGTATTCATTCGAGGCGTACTCGTCGATGGCGAGTTGTCCATCTTTGTAGGTCATCACAGTGCCGAAGATAGTGGCAAGCCACAAAGTTCCATCCTCCGTGAAAGTCATGGCCGATACATCTTTCGTGTCACTGAGCACCACCGTTTCCTCACCTTGCCTCATCAGACGGATATCCTTGCCAGTGCTGAACCATAAGTCTCCTGCTTCGCTGACGGCAATAGCGGTGGGACGAGTCGACAGATTACGGGCTGTGCGCACGGAGTCTGCAATATTTCTCGTGAAGATGACACCCTCGAACCACGACCGCTGTTCCCCACTCCCACTGAGAACGAAGCAATTCCCCTGCCCGTCGGCCACAAGACATCGTCCCTGAAGGTCGAGGGTGACGCGGCTCATGCAGATGCTGTCTTTCGGCTCTGTCAATTCTATCGTTCCACTTTCAGGCTGATAACGCACCACACCCTTGCCGATGGTGCCAATGAGCAAAGCATTGGTCAGAGAGTCATCGTCGATGGCTGTCGGAGCAGCATCCAGTGGCCAGGGGGCGGGTACGAACTTTTCACCATCGAGTTTAATCAATCCCCCATCCCACTGCGAAGCCCATATCCGCCCTTGCCTGTCTTCGTGCAAACGGGCGAGATACTTATCACCAGTGGGGTATCTCTTCAGCAGCCGACCGTCATCAGCATACTCATATACTTTCTTGTTAGCCGTCATCCACCAATGGCCATTGGCCGTCACAATGATGTCATCCACCCGCTTGTCATCCACCTCCATCAGCCGACGGATGGCATAGTCCTGCTTATCCAACACGTATGCCCCGTGAAATGTTCCAATGAGGATGTATCGCCCAGCAGCTTCGGCCAGACATGCCACATCGTTGCTTCCCAAAAGGTCGGGATGCTCAGCGTCGCTGCGGAACACGACCATCTGCCGCCCATCGTCACGACACACGCCACCACCTTCTGTCGCATACCAAAGAAACCCTTCCGCATCCTGCAGCACCTGCAGCACTCGTTCTGACGACAACTGTTCTTGGTTGGGCAGTTCGAAACGGACACAATGCTGCCCCTTCATGCTGGTCAGCACAAGGAGGTTCAACAGTATGGTGATGATATGTCGCTTCATGATGTTCCACTATTTTTGCGATGCAAAGATACATTTTTTTTATCGACAAATGGTCTTCCACCCCATAAAGTTACATTTTTACAAATATTTGGGCATATTTTTCATCATCAAACGAAAAGAATACAATACCTTTGCAGGCAGAAAACTAACAATCATTACCTTTTTATGCTATCCATCTATGAATAAAGTTTTTCTCTTGACGATGGCCTTCGTGGCCATTTGTCAGACAGCCGCTGCACAGGGGGCACGTCGAGTCTTCTCACGCGAGGATTTCACCACAGAGACCCCTATGGTTCACGACCCAGTCATGGCCAAGGACGGTGACACGTATTACATCTACGCCACTGGTATGGGCATCCAACAGATGACCTCGCAAGACCGCAAGACCTGGACGGTCTCACGCAATCCTGTGATGACCGTCATCCCTGGCTGGACAACCGACTCCGTGCCTGGATTCGGCAATCATGTCTGGGCACCCGATGTGATTCAGTGGCACGGCCGTTGGTGGATGGCCTACAGTTGCTCCACCTTCGGCAAGAACGGATCGGCCATCGGCCTGCTGAGCAGCCGCTCGCTCAGTGCCAACATGTGGAAAGACGAGGGGTGCATCGTCACCTCACGCGAGAAACGTGACAATTGGAACGCCATCGACCCTAATTTCATCATCGACGACACCACCGACACTCCCTGGCTCGTGTGGGGCTCATTCTGGGACGGCATCCAATTGGCCCGTCTCGACTCCACCATGCACATTGCCCAGGGTGTAAAACCTCGCACCGTCGCCCGACGCTACGACCCTAGCTTCAAGCCCACAGAGCCGAATCCCACATCGCGCTTTGCCGGCACGAACGCCATCGAAGCCCCATTCATCTTCAAGCATGGGGGCTACTACTATCTCTTTGTCTCCTGGGACTACTGCTGCCGAGGTGCCAAAAGCAACTACCGCGTAGCCGTCGGTCGCAGCAAGAGCGTCGAAGGCCCCTATCTCGACCGTTCGGGCAAGGATATGGCCAACGGTGGTGGCACCCTCTTCCTGGAAGGCGACAAGAAGAAATGGGAGGCAGCGGGTCACTGTGCCGCCTACACCTTCGGTGAAGAAGACATCTTCATCTGCCACGGCTACAGCGCCACCCGCAACGGTGCAGCCATGCTCATTCAGCGCCCCATCCGATGGACATCGGACGGATGGCCAGAGTTGGAATGACGCACATAAAAATATCATCAACAAAAAAAAGGCTTCGACACGGTGATGTGTCGAAGCCTTTTTTGTTGATATATGTATTTTCTCTCTGCATGGAGAAAATCGCCCAGCGCGTGGGCTGGTTACATCATGCCACCCATGCCTGGGGCACCCATTGGCATTTCAGGCTTGTCCTCCTTTGCGTCGCAGATGACACATTCAGTAGTGAGGAACATACCAGCAATGGAAGCTGCGTTCTCGAGAGCAACACGGCAAACCTTAGCTGGGTCGATGATACCTGACTCGCGAAGGTTCTCATAAGAATCCTTACGAGCGTTGTAGCCGAAGTCGCCCTTCTGGTTGCGAACCTTCTCAACCACTACAGAGCCTTCCAGACCTGCGTTCTCCACAATCTGACGGAGAGGCTCCTCGATAGCACGCTTCACGATGTTGATACCAGTGGTCTCATCAGCGTTGTCGCCTTCCAGACCTTCGAGGCTTTCGAGTGAACGGATGAAAGCTACACCACCACCTGGTACGATACCCTCTTCGATGGCTGCACGAGTAGCACAGAGTGCGTCGTCCACACGATCCTTCTTCTCCTTCATCTCTACCTCTGATGCAGCACCTACATACAGCACAGCCACACCACCAGAGAGCTTAGCCAGACGCTCCTGCAGCTTCTCCTTATCGTAGTCAGAAGTCGTATTCTTGATCTCGTTCTTGATCTGGTTCACACGATCCTGGATGTTCTCCTTCTGGCCCTTACCACCAACAATCG
This sequence comes from Bacteroidaceae bacterium, assembly GCA_017448965.1. GTDB lineage: Bacteria > Bacteroidota > Bacteroidia > Bacteroidales > Bacteroidaceae > Minthosoma. Next base: position 45,865 of record JAFSKK010000050.1, read on the forward strand.
TCGTGTTATCCTTAGTGATAGTCACCTTCTCGGCAGAACCCAGCATCTCGATCGTTGCCTGCTCAAGCTTCAAGCCCTTCTCCTCAGAGATCACTACGCCACCAGTCAGCACAGCAATGTCTTCCAACATAGCCTTACGACGGTCGCCAAAGCCAGGAGCCTTCACAGCACAAATCTTCAACTGAGCACGCAGACGGTTCACAACGAGAGTAGTCAAAGCCTCGCTCTCCACATCCTCAGCAATCACGAGGATTGGACGGCCAGTCTGAGCAGCAGGGTTCAAGATAGGCAAGAACTCCTGCAGGTTGCTGATCTTCTTGTCGTAGATGAGGATGAGTGGGTTCTCCATCTCGCACTCCATCTTCTCTGTGTTGGTCACGAAGTATGGAGAGAGATAACCACGATCGAACTGCATACCTTCCACAACACCAATGGTCGTTTCACGGCTCTTAGCCTCCTCGATAGTGATGACACCATCCTTAGAAACCTTCTTCATGGCATCAGCGATGAGCTTACCAATCTCCTGGTCGTTGTTGGCAGAAACGGTAGCCACCTGCTCAATCTTGTCGTAGTTGTCGCCTACCTGCTCGCTCTGGCTCTTGATGTGTTCAACCACCTTAGCCACAGCCTTGTCGATACCACGCTTCAAGTCCATTGGATTAGCACCAGCAGCCACATTCTTCAAGCCTGTAGCCACGATGCTCTGTGCCAATACAGTAGCAGTTGTAGTTCCATCACCAGCATCATCACCAGTCTTGGAAGCCACACTCTTCACCAACTGAGCACCTGTGTTCTGGAAAGCGTCAGCCAGTTCAATTTCCTTCGCTACTGTCACACCATCCTTCGTGATGTGAGGAGCACCAAACTTCTTTTCGATGATTACATTACGTCCTTTAGGACCCAGTGTCACTTTCACTGCATTTGCCAGCTCGTCCACACCCTTCTTCAGCTGCTCACGAGCCTCAATATTGAATTTCAATTCTTTAGCCATTTTCTTTTGAATGTTAATTGTTAAATGTTAAATATGAAATGTAAACTCCCTGCTGACATGCCGTATGGACATTTTACATTTACCATTTTACATAAAGATTTTGAATTATTTCAAAATCGCTAATACGTCACTTTGTCTCATCATCAGGTACTTCACACCTTCATATTCGAGTTCAGTGCCTGAGTACTTACCATAGAGGACCTGATCGCCTACTTTGACCACCATTTCCTCGTCCTTCGTACCGTTGCCACAAGCGACAACTTCGCCCTGCAGGGGCTTTTCCTTTGCAGTGTCTGGAATGATGATTCCACCCACCGTCTTTTCTTCAGCAGGTTTTGGGAGCACCAGCACCCTGTCTGCCAATGGTTGAATGTTCATAGTCTTTTGAGTTTTTTAGTTGATTATATTAATAATGTATGAATCTCTGATTCCATCGAAACCTATCCACAAAGAACATACCACCCCCAAAAGAAAACTGACAGGGGTGACAAAGTGGCATAAAGAGGTGACAAAAATAGTCAGAAACACTTTATACCTTTGCAAAATACGATGAAGAACTAAACGAAATTATAAAGAAAGGGGTATCAAGATAGTCACTTTGCTTACAGAGATCTATCCGAAATGTCCGTCGTCCTATAGTGTGACGTTAGCCAAATCCTCCGCATAGCCATTCATGTCAAGGCATTGCGCCCTTGTAATCCGTTTTGCGGCCGTTTCTGCACTATAATCAGCATAAGGAGCCAATACCAACATAAATCCATCCGAGCATCCCGTCAAATCCCTGCCAGCCGGATAAATGAATTTTCCATCCAACCCGCGATTAACAATATGTATCATCGCCAATTTCTCCTCATAACACGCCTCATACACGGCTTTCTCCGCAGTCGAGATAAAAGGTGAAATCAGCACCGTCCCTCGTCGAGCCTCTTTCAGATAAGTTGCCACCTCCTCTTGAATCTGCTCCTCTGTCAGATTACGATGGCAGCGCACTTGAAGCCGTTCTGGGCACGTCACCAAAAACGTATTCCCAACTGCAGTATATTGATGACCCTTTTTTCCTGCCTTGAAATGATAAACTTTACGCAGTCGATCAGGAAAATGAACCTTGAGCCATAGCCGACGTGGATTATCATTCAGATACTTAATCCATGTCTGCAGTTGACCCTTACGGAATAAGATGCGATCATTAAATCCGCGTGAAAAAAGAGAAGGCTTCTCCGAACTAAAGTACTGAGCACAGAACGAAGAATCACTCCATAACGCATGAGAACAATCGCTCTTCCATGCAGCAATTATCTTGCCCAATGAATAATCAGCCGGCAGCGTGTCGCGAACATATAATATGCCGTGAAAATGATCAGGCATAATCTGATAATGGAGCACCTGAACTCGACACCCAGTCTTCTTTGTCGCCGCCGCTGCCGTCTTCCGGAATGCCTCCGCCACATATCTTCCCAAATCCGTCGGCACTATCTCTGCCGTGCTCGGATTATCACCCACAAGCGAACCCAACACACGCTTTCGTTCCACCGTCGTTACCGTAATCAAATAGATGCATGCCAAAGTATAGTCATGCTTCTCCATCCGTCGCAGTCTGTTATGTTTAACAGGTTTTTTTTCCATATTTTATTTATCTTCGTCCCGTTCAGCGCACTTTAGTGCGATGCAATCCACCCTTCTTCTGCCTTCCCCTCTTTCTCTGCGGCAAAGTTAGCAAATTATTTTGAAAGAATAAACGATTGAAAGGATAAAGAAGACATCAAGCAGAGGGAAAGCAGAGATATAGAAAATGGAATACGAGGACGAGCATCGACAGTTGATCTCACATTAATTCATTCATTACTGCATATTGCGCATCATACCGTGTCACCTTCACCCACTCTTTCTTGGTTGAATCAAGGCTTGACGCATCCAATTCTACAGAAGTGTCGATATCCACAGCCAAATACATTTCCGTCGTATTGACATTCTTATACCTATCAGATTCCACATCGTTTGAAGAAACCACGTTGCAAGCATTCTTTATGGCAAACAGATGTTGCCCAATAGAGTTTCGATGGTGGAATAGCACATATCCAATGGTCGATAGATGTTCCACTATTTCCATTGAATCTTTTGTGTATTTGATACCAACGGCAATCTTTCCAGTGGTAAGAAAATTTTTATTCTTAGCATCGTAGTTTTCCATCATCACCATCAAGACACCATCTTTCTCTGGAGCTGGAGCAATGTTACCCTCGGCTTTCCTTGCCTCTTCAATGATAGATTCAGGATTCACACCTAACTTACAAGGCTTCACTATGAAGTATTTCTCCAATTCTGCCAATAACACTTCATTATTCTCTTCTGGATCCAACTTGTCTAGAGCCAGTGAGAATATATTGTTGTCAGCAAATGGTGTGTAGGTTTTTCCGAGCACCTCTTGAAAATGTGTCTTAAAGTATTGCTTGGCATCTACACCAGGTTTTGCAGCCATAGCATAAAAATCAAAGTCATCTTGCAGCCAGTCTTGAATTTCCTCACGGAACCTATTGCGCACTTTCTGCTTCCACTCTGCTTTCTGAGAAGCATTGTCTCTTGCATAGAGCGAAAGAACAAAAAGGAAATTCACATCATAATGGAAAAGCAACAGCGTATCACGGTCAAACAGGCGATTCTTGAATTGTTCCTTGCGATGTCGATTATGCTTTCTGTCCGTCTTTTCGATGCCGTCGTTTGTGTAGTCAAAAGCTTCATCCATCTTTGCAGAAACAAAGAAGTTGGGGATGATATTATAGCCTTCAGTCACATCATCACGTAGTTGGATGCCAGAATCTGGCTCATCACCTCGATTGAAGATGTCAAGATTCCATTGGATGACATTACGAGCGTATGTGTACTGTTTATAAATGGATTCCGACCCAAGCGGATGACCCATCTTATAATACTTGGAATCTCCGATGTAATATGTCTGACCTGTCTGACTTTCAATAAGACTCTTGGCAGTATAAAGGTGGTCAACGATTTTTCCATCCTCTTGCTTCTTCTCCATACCATCAGGCAAAGGATTGTCACCAATTAGTTCGTCAATGATAGCTTCAAAGACAATGTGGAAACTCTTCACAAGCAGATATTCTTTCTTCTCTGTGCTGACAAATACTTGTCTGGCTTCATCGAAGAAAGCGTAACAAAGATTCCACAATTCCAAAGCTTTGTCAGAGAAATACTTGTATTTTATTTGGCGTAAACGAGTACGACCATATCCATTCAGATAAGTCTTGAACTGTGCTCCCTTGATGAGTTGGAACTGGCACTTGATTTCTATGGAGAACCCGTAGATGTCGCCTATGTAATTCAAGATGGAGAAGAAGATGACCAGTAACTCTTCATCGAAGTTAATTTGCCTTTTCTTGTTTACAGGTTTCAGATAGATAGGCTGTTCTCCTTGCACGATTGCCGTTTCTCTGCTGATGGTTCGTGTCCAGTTGATTTTGTTGTAGCCAGAATGCAGATTCTTGATGATGAAGAAAAAGAAACTTTGGTTATCCTTGTTGAACTGCAACAATTGCAACAAGATGTCAAGGTAGGTGTTGCTCAATCTACGGCTTCCTTTGCCTATCTGTGCTATCTTCGTATGATATACGATATCTGTGTCATTCCGTTTGTCGTTCTTGTAAACAACAATGGCACGATAAATCCAAACAGCAAACTTATAGAGGAAATCCTTTTCTTGAGCTTCAATTTCCCTATTCTTGTCTGGCGAGACAATATCCTCTGGCTTATATTTGCCGAAAGCCAGTTCCTGACCATCTACATCTTTGAGAAGCACCTTGGGAAGAATAAACACGCAGTCCTTCAATAGGGCATTGTAGTAATACCCCACATAGTGAATGGAGACTTTACCCTCCACATTCTCCAAAGCATCAATGCCATGAAGAATCTCTTTCACTTTGGCTACGTCATACTGATATTCTTCAATAAGAATTCTCATTGATAAGCAATCTTCAGATCCAGATGATATTTGTCAGAGATTAACGGGAGGAAGTTCATCATAACCTTACCTTTGATACCTTTTACCACATAGTAACCATCAGACTCCACGTATGAGTACTGAGATTGCTCTATGGTATCTTCCCTGTTCTTTGAAACGAGAGCGCATCCAAGAACGTTAACTTGTTTCTCTGAAGCGACGGCTTCTGCTTTGTCTAAACCGATTTTTTGGAGGACTTGCAAATATTGAGGGAACCGCTTAATAGCGATTGTCTCATCTTCAAATTCCACATGCAAAATTCTTCTTGAATCAGGATCTGCATCGTTGATTATTTCATCTTCCTTATCATCCTCGTTATCTTCATCTTTAGGAATGATTCCAAGATTCTTCAAGAAAAGTTCAACTTTATCTTCAACAACCTTTGTCTTTCCATCCTCATCAACAGTATAGAACTTGTTAAATGAAAGTAGTGTGTTATCCTCGTCTTTGAACAAACCTCCTGCCTCTTCCGCAAAATCCTTGAATACATCATTCCAGATGTAGAACACAACCTTACCCACAAAGGTTTCTGCATCAACGACTCCATTCTTTGCCTTACAGAAATAATATCCTAACTTCTTGTCCTCAGAATTGGTGGTTGAGCCAATTTGATCATTCATCTTTTGGAGGAACTCCCACCAATCATAACGCTTGCCGTTGACTTCAATCCGCCATCCCTTCTTTCCGTCAGAAATAGGCATGTACTGCCAATCCCAGCGACGTTTGAAAGCTGAATCTATAGGGAAGAGTGATTGGTCGCTCGTGTTCATCGTGGCCCAAATGTGCAGATTCTTGGGAAGTTTCAACAGTTGTCCCAACCTGATCTCTTCAGGAATCGCCTCCTCTTGTTCTTCCGTCAATGCTGCGAAGCCATATTTCTTGTCTGTCAGCAAGAACTTCTGGATATCTTCGTCTGGTGAAATGGGATAGTCAGATTCTCCCTCATCGTTTCTGTCAAGCAACTGGAACAAGTCACCAAAGATTTGGGCACAGTTACCTCTGTTGATTTCCTCAATAATCAAGAAGAAAGGTTCATCTTGGTTTTTCCATGCTTCCGTATAAGCTTTCAAGAAGGCCTGTGGCACAAACTCATAGACAATCTTCTTCTCCTTTCGTGGCGTCCCATCAGGATTCTCCACAGGAACAGCCTTTGTGCCTATCATGGTCATCATAGGCACTTCCACCGACGTAGGCTTATATGCACCCACAAAGGTCGAATAGTCGCTGTCAGGATGGAATGTTGTACGCACATTAGGCAAACCCTTGTCATCTACTTCTCTCTTGATGGTATTGGATTTGCCAGTACCAGGAGCACCATAGAAGATTTGCTGGTGGGATCTTTTTTCATTTTTATCTATCTTTGATACATCCTTACCATTACCATAGAGTGAATAATAATCTGATTGTAAGATTAATACATAATCAGTAATGTCTAATCCCGCATACAATGTTTGTACAAATGGACTACGACTGATTTCACCAGGGGAAGCAACGACGCTCACCTTCTTGGCATCGATATTATTTCTAGTAACATCAACACCTATTTTACTAAGCTCGGACTTCAATTGTGACTCAGAATACAACGAATCTGTAAAAGCAAGCGTTTTAGATTGAGTGCTAAAACTATTCGCAATTATATCTGATGATATATTGAATTCTTTTGCAAATATTGTAATGAGGTCACTATTCGTTACGTTGTCGGTAAAAGCTTTCCTACGATATGCCCAAACTATCACATCAAAAATATCAGGAGAATATCTTCCTTGGTCATTAAAATAATGATCCCATTTATTAGAGAATACTACATATAGAGAGCGCCCACCATCATAACTTCTCTTCGTCTGTGATAAGTTAAATATTTCTTCAAGAAAATTGGAAACAACATTCATGTTTACTTCATACGGAACTAATGGTCGAATGCTACTCTGACAGCCCTTCAATATAGCCAAATATCCCCATGACTTGTTGGTCATGGAATCTTGAAATCCCTTATAGGCATTTACAACAGTTTCAATCGAAAAGTACTTCATTGCTATTTGTTGTTTGCGTAAGTTTTAATCATTTCTTTCATTATTAACTTGATAATAGGCACACTCACCGAATTACCCAATTGATGATAGGCCTGAGCATCCGAAACAGGGAATTTGAAATCATCGGGGAATCCCTGTAGCCGTTGAGCTTCTAATACAGAGAGTTTTCTTCTAATATCCCAGAGTTTAGGTGTTCTATTGGCGATAATCGTTGAAGCATATGTATCAAGACAAGAGTAGAATGCTTCTTGAATTTGTGTCTTAGCAACATCACCAACATGAAAACGCAAAGAACCATCAGGTTTCTGAAAAGAATATATACCATACTTGCCCTTTTTGGTATGAGGCTTATATTTAGAATTATCATGTTTGACTCTATCCCCAGGTTTAGCAACAGAAAAATGATAATCGATTCTGTCAAGTTCAAATTGAGGAAGACGTAACGATGGATTATCATCGCCCAAGTTGACAATATCTCTTAAAGTAGGATGTCCACCAATAGGCTTTGGCCATGAGAAATTGAAATCATTTCGGAAAGCCACACAATACCATCGTTCTCTCTTTTGAGGCAAACCAAAATCAAGAGAAGAGAGTATTGTCCAATGTGGAAAATAGCCCAATTCTTTCAACTTGTCGATGATTATATTAAGTGTCTTTCCTTCCTCGTGAGACTTCAGACCCTTAACATTCTCCAGAAAGACCATAGGTGGCTTATGGTATTCAAGGATTCTACAAATATCAAAGAAGAGAGTTCCCCTAATTTCATCATTAAAACCTTGCTTTTCACCAGCATAGCTAAAAGGTTGACACGGGAACCCCGCTGCTAGAATATCAAATGGAGGTATATCTGTTGCTTTAATCTTTTTAATATCACCTTCTGGTACTTCACCAAAATTTGCTTGATATGTTTCTTGTGCAAACTTGTCATTATCAGAAGAAAACACGCATTTCACATTGTTTTCTTCCATTGCAAGACGAAAACCGCCAATCCCACAAAACAAGTCGATTCCCTTATATTTCTTCTTCGACATTTAAAAGCCCTCTCTTCGTTTCGAAAAGGGGGCGTGGAAGAAGTCTGTTCGACCAAGGCTTAGCACAGCCTACATCAGACAACAATCCATCTGTCCACGCCCTTATGAGCGTAAACATCCGATTGCTTGTCCGACTGATGTGTTCTGTCAGTGTGCTAATTCTGGTCGATCAGTCAAGTCAAGGATGTCAAAGACTCTATTTCCTTATTCGTTATTTTTTTCGATCTCTTTTTGTAAAGAGTTGTTCGCAAGCATCCCAAGCGAACGAGTTAGTAATTATGGCTAACTACACATAAAAAACGTGGATGCTTGCACCTGCCTGTTCGTCATTCGAGGTCTTAGGAAACCTATACAAAAACAGACAGAGAAACACCCACATTTGGAGTATATAAACACCCGTAAAGTGTGCGTTGAGGACGCTTGATCCTCGCAGCACACTACGGAGAGTATATACTACACCCCGTGGAGTTACCCTTGCATTGTTCTTGATTGTATATTCGGAAGTTCCTAAGTTTCGAATGACCAAAAACAAAGCGTCAGTAACGCCTTTTAATATGTAGTGCTCCACCCATCGGCTGTTCCCTCGCATCGGGTAGCGCATGTGGGCAGATGCAGTTGCAAAAGTACGAAAGATTTTTGAACCGAACAACTATTCTTGGGAAAAATGTTGTTTTCTGTATGTGCAGTTGTTGGCAGGATGAAAGAACTGTGCAGACGAGTGTGGCGTTTCCTCTCAATTGACACTTCCACTGCTTCCTTTTCGATGCTTCCACTACCTCGAAAACGGTGTGAGTCACACCGCCACCCTCGGTCTGAGTCAGACCGACCCCCTCGGTGTGAGTCACACCGATTTTGAGGCGGTGGAGGTATCGTTCTGGTGGTTCTTCAATAGAGTAATATGCGGCAGTGGAAGTGGAGATACACAAATGACCGGCGTACACTCGTGTGTGTGTACGCCGGTCATTTGCGTGTGTTCCCTTAGAATAATGTGGGAAGTGTGTATTTTAGAACATGCGGCTGCTGAAACTGTCGAACTTGGGCAGGCTCTTCACTGATGCGGGAACGTTCTGGTCAACGCCTGTACCGGTGAGGTAAAGCTTGTAGAGGTCCTTCAGATTGCCGATGCTGGCTGGGATTTTGCCCGTCAAACCAGCATTCTTGCTGAAGTCGATGCTTCTGAGGTTGGAGTTGCCGATGTTGGCGGGAATCTCACCGCTGATGGCGTTTTCAGACAAGTCAAGATACTTGAGGCTGGCGATGGAGAAAAGGCTCTCAGGAATGTTGGTGATGCCATCCTTGACAAGGTTCAGGCCTTCGATGTTTGACAGTTTTGCCACCTTTTCTGCATCGAGTTCACCATGATTCTTGGCCACATTCTTCAGAACGATGTTTTCGAGGCTGCTCATATCCCAAATGAAGTCTGGCAACTTCTCGTTATATGGCTCATCGGTGTAGATTGACAAACCTTTCAGCGAAGTCAACTTGGCCAACTCAGCAGTGAGGGGCTTGGTGGGAGTGCCTTCGCCTTCCCAGAAGATGTCTCTCAATTGGGTGCAGTTGCCAATCTCGGCAGGAATGTCAGGGGTGCAGTTCTTGATGACGATGTCGATCAGATTGGTGCAAGTGCCCAGTTGGTGGAAGTCGCCCTTCACGCGGTTGATGGTGAAATGCTTGAGGTTGGGCAGGTTGAATGACTCTGGCAACTGGATGTATTCCTCTTCTTTGTTGGTAGGACAGTTCAGTCGGAGACTCTCCAACGAAGCCATCTGGAACACGTTGGCTGCAACAGGATTCTGAATGCCTGTGCCCATATTCTTGAAGGTTACATTCAAATCCTTCAGTGCCTCAAGATTCTGAATCTCAGCAGGGATAGCACCCTTCACGCCATAAACGGAAAATTGCAGTTTCGTCACCTTGCCTGCATCGTCCAGTTCCACACCTTTCCATTCGTTGAGTGGAGCATCTGTACACCATCCAGCCTTGTCCTCGTCTTTCCATTCGTTGCCGTTGAGGGCTTCGAAGACTTTCACCAGTGTGGCGCGCTCGTCCAATTTCTCAAACTCTGGCACATCAGCAGATCCATCTCCTTCTGATGAACCACCCTTGCAAGACATGCCCAGCAGCGACAACACTGCCAGCAGCATCATTACGTTTTTCTTCATCGTTTTTGTTTTTAAGTAGTTATAAATAAAAAAAGTAAAATAGAATTCGTTTGCAAAGGAAAACGATTTTCCACTAAAAACACATATCATTTCTCCAAAAATTGAACCAACTTGTTGAAAAAACATTAAAAAAGTGAGAAAAGTGGATGGAGAGACGGATAATGAACAAAATAAACGCTAACTTTGCATGCTTTTGTGTGTGTCCATGCGTGGACAGACATATTGTTTTTTGTGGTATAATCAACAATCGGATATTCATCAAACATTCAAATAAAAAAATTACACAATGAAAAAAATTCTTTTGATGGCAGCCGCAGTTGCGATGACTGCCATGACAACAGTTTCTTGCGATGGTGGCAATGGTGCCAGTCTCAAAGATGGAGTTGATTCAATGGCCTACAATCTGGGTGTTGCTCAGTCGCAGGGTCTGAAACAGGTAATGACCATGCAGTTGGGCGTGGATTCTGTTTATATGGATGAGTTCATCAAGGGTTTGAAGGAAGGCGCTTTGAATGAGGCTGACCCCAAGAAGGATGCTTATTTCAAGGGTGTCGAAATGGGTAAGCGCATTCAGGAGATGTCGAAAGGTTTGAGCCAGGAAGTCTATGCTGGCGACACCACCAAGAGCGTAAACACGAAGAACATTCTGGCTGGTCTTATCGCTGGTATGAAGGGCACTGACAAGACTGACCCAGAGGAGGCTTACAACAAGTTCCAAGCGCAGTTGGATCCTATCCGCAAGGCCAACATGGAAAAGAAATACGGCGACAACCGAGTGGCTGGCGAGAAGTATCTGGCCGAGAACAAGAAGAAGGAAGGTGTGACAACGACTGCCAGCGGTCTTCAGTACAAAGTGCTGGTGGAAGGCACTGGCGCTCTGCCAACAGACACCACCAAACTGCAGGTGAACTATGAAGGCAAACTCATCGACGGCACTGTGTTCGACAGCAGCTACGAGCGCAAGCAGCCTATCACCATCGATATGGCACATCCTGGTGTCATTCCAGGTTGGATTGAAGTGTTGAAGCTGATGCCAGCTGGCTCGAAGTGGGAAGTGACCATTCCTCAGGAACTGGGTTATGGAGAAAGCGACCAGGGTGTCATCAAACCATTCTCTACACTTGTGTTCACCATCGAAGTGTTGAAATAATTGACAATTGATATGAAAAGAACATTGATATGTATGATAGCAGCGTTTGCCGTGGCAAGCGCTGTTTTCGCGCAGACAGCAGCAAAGGACTCCATCGCTGCTGCCAAAGAAGCCGCTAAGGCAAAGAAAGTACAGGATGCCAAAGACTTGAAGGCTTTTCAGGCAAAGCAGAAAGCCGATTTGGCTGCATTTATCGAGAGACAGAAGAACGGTGCTTCCTTCAAGTTGGACAAGCCCGTTCTGACCACTGAAGACGATTCGATGGCCTATATCTTTGGTGTGTGGCAGTCGAATGGTCTGCAACAGTATGCTCAACAGCAGTTGGGTATTGACGCAGCACATCTTCCCTACTTTGCGGAGGGCATCCTCAATCGTGCCAAAGCTGACCCTAACGACAAGACTGCTGCCGCCTATAGCGCAGGTGAGCAGATTGGTGACCGCATTCTTCAGATGACCCAACAATTCTCTGCTGATTATTTTGCAGCAGATGAAGGAAAGAAGATTGACCCCGCCATTGTGGTGAACGGCATCTTGGCAGGCTTTTTGGAAACAAGCGAAATGACACCAGACAGCGCTGCTCAGATTTTCCGTCCTAAGATGACCGCTCGTCAAGAGGCCAACAAGGAGAAGCTCTATGGTCCCAACCGTCGTGCAGGTGAACAGTTCCTTGAAGAGAACAAGACCAAGCCTGGTGTAGTTTGCACTGCCAGCGGACTTCAGTATAAGGTCATCACGATGGGCGACGGTGAAAAGCCAACAGCCACTCAAAAGGTGAAGGTTGACTACGAAGGTCACCTTGTCGACGGCACTGTGTTCGACTCAAGTTATAAGCGTGGTCAGCCGGCCACCTTCCAGGTCAACCAAGTGATTGCAGGATGGACAGAAGCCTTGCAACTCATGCCAGTCGGCTCTAAATGGGAACTCTACATCCCTTATCAGTTGGCTTACGGCGACCGCGAGACAGGCAAGGACATCAAGCCTTACTCTGCGCTGATTTTCACTGTGGAATTGAAAGGTATCGAAAAATAAAAGATGAAAACGTACAATATCATTAACAATGTAGTCGGTTGGGTGGTGTTCGCTGTTGCGGCATTCACCTACTGTTCTACGATTGAACCGACAGCCAGTTTCTGGGACTGCCCTGAGTTCATCACCACTGCCGCCAAACTGGAGGTGGGTCACCCCCCTGGCGCACCGTTCTTCATGCTGTTTGGCAATTTCTTCTCGCTCTTTGCCAGCGATGCAAGCCAGATTGCCAAGATGATCAACACGATGAACGCGCTGCTCAGTGCAGGTTGTATCCTGTTCCTCTTCTGGAGCATCACGCACTTGGCCAAGAAACTGCTGGTGAAGGAGGCAGATGCACCTTCCGTTGGTCAGTTGCTAGCCATCATGGGTAGCGGTATCGCTGGTGCGCTCATCTACACATGGAGCGACACTTTCTGGTTCTCTGCCGTAGAAGGTGAAGTGTATGCTTTCTCCAGTTTCTTCACAGCGCTGGTGTTCTGGCTCATCCTCAAATGGGAGGACAATGCCGACAAGCCACACTCTGACCGCTGGCTCGTGTTCATCGCCTACCTGGTAGGTCTTTCCATCGGTGTGCACCTTCTGAACTTGCTGTGTATTCCTGCCATCGTGCTGGTTTACTACTACAAGATGAGCAAGAACCCCACAGGAAAAGGCTCGCTCATCGTGTTGGGTGTGTCAGTCGTCATCGTGGCAGCTGTGCTTTACGGTATCGTGCCAGGCATTGTGAAGATTGGTGGCTGGTTTGAGTTGCTGTTTGTCAACACACTCGGCATGCCTTACAACATCGGTCTCTACATCTACTTGACGCTTCTGGCCATTGCGCTGGTATGGGCACTTTGGGAGACAACGAAGGCAAAGAGCGAGAAGCGCATGTACATCTCGTTCATTGTCTGCACAGCATTGCTGGGTATTCCTTTCTATGGTCACGGAGCAGCATCTGTCATTATCGGCATCGTTGTGTTGGGCCTCATTGCAGGTTTGCTTTTCTTCTGGAAGAAGGCTACCCCACGCATCCTCAACACCGCCATTCTCTGCATGACGCTGATGACCATTGGCTACAGTTCCTACGCTGTCATTGTCATCCGTTCCACCGCTAATCCACCCATGGACCAGAACTCTCCTGAGGATGTGTTCACCTTGGGCGAATATCTTGGTCGTGAACAATATGGTGACCGTCCGCTCTTCTTTGGCCAGACTTATAAGTCACAACCAGAGATTCAGGACAATGGTGACGGTTATCTCACTTATGCCACTGAACAGGGCGCACCTGTCTATCAGCGTAAGGATAAGGAGAATGAGAGTGAGAAAGACGAGTACATCAAGATTCGCGATAAATTCTCGCTCAAATACCCCACCAACCAGTGTATGCTCTTCCCACGCATCTACAGCGACGAGCCTTTGCACGTACAGGCTTACGAGCAGTGGTTGGGTGATGTTTCCTATCATTCAGTAGAATACAAGGTGCCAGGCCGTGAGTCCCGCACTTTGGAGATTCCAACCCAAATGACCAACATCCGTTTCTTCCTTTCTTATCAGATGAACTGGATGTACTGGCGCTACTTCATGTGGAACTTCGCCGGTCGTCAGAACGACATTCAAGGCAATGGAGAACTGGAACACGGCAACTGGCTTTCTGGCTTCGACTGGCTGGACAACATGCGCTTGGGCAACCAGGACATGCTGCCTTCCGACCTCAAGGGGAACAAGGGACACAATGTCTTCTACTGCCTCCCACTCATTCTCGGTCTGCTGGGCTTTTTCTGGCAAGCATTCCGCGACAAGAAGGGTATCCAGCAGTTCTGGGTGGTGTTCTTCCTCTTCTTCATGACAGGTATCGCCATTGTCATCTATCTGAACCAGACACCTCTTCAGCCACGTGAACGTGACTATGCATACGCAGGTTCGTTCTATGCCTTCGCCATGTGGTGCGGTCTTGGCATCGCTGCCATCTATGAATTGTTGGGCAAGTGGTTAGGAAAGATGATGGATAGACGTGTGGCTGCCATCCTTGCTGGTGCTGTAGGACTTGTGCCTGCTATAGCAGTACCATTGCAAATGGTCAGCCAGACTTGGGATGACCACGACCGCAGCGACCGCTACGTGTGCCGCGACTTTGGTTTGAACTATCTGGAGACTATTCCTCACGATGGTGTCATCTACACGAATGGTGACAACGACACGTTCCCACTCTGGTACAACGAAGACACAGAGGGCAACCGCACCGATGTGCGTGTTTGCAACCTTTCCTATCTGCAGACAGATTGGTACATCGACCAGATGAAGCGTCCTGCTTTCGCTGGCAAAGAACAATCAAGCCCGCTGCCCATTTCGTGGAAACGCTATCAGTACACCAGTGGTAAGCATGAGATGATTGATGTGAACCCAGAAGTGGGCGAAGGAGTCACCATCAAGGATGTCATCATCCAGGTGATGGAACAAGACTCGGCTTTGGCAAAACGTCTGTGGGGTGACAATCCTTTCGAACTGAAGACAGCCATCCGCAAGTTCATCCTGAAAGACTACGAAGGACTCTCCGCTGAGGAGAAAGAACTGGTGGACGGCATTCCAGCATGTTTGCCAAGCGATACGCTTTATGTCACAGTAGATAAGGAAGCGGTGCGCCGTTCAGGCATGAAGATACCTACCGACTCTTTGGGCAACGAGGACATCCCCGACCAGATGGTCATCAGTTTGGCAGGACAGGGACGAGTGTCGAAGAGTTTCACCATGATGCTTGAGATGATAGCACAGGCAAACTTCTCACGTCCGCTCTACATGTCCACCACAGTGGGAGCCAGCAACTACGGCAACCTCTTCTATCACTTCATGCAAGAGGGCATTGCTTGGCGCATCACGCCGTTCACCTTCCCCAAGAACCAGCCCATGAACACTGTGTGCGATACGGAGAAGATGTATGACAACATGATGAACAAGTACAGTTATGGCAACCTGAAACAGCCTGATCTCTACATCGACGAGACCACGATGCGCATGTGCTACACCCATCGCCGCTGGTTCGCCAACCTCATCACCAACCTGGTGAAAGAAGGCAAACTCGACAAGGCGCTCAAGGCTTTGGATAAGTGCGAGAAGGAGATACCTTCCTACAACGTGCCTCACGATGTGGGCAGTGCTTCTCTCGAAATTGTGAATGCTTACATTGCCTGTGGAAAGCCCGAAAAGGCAATCCCTATTCTCGAGCAACTGGAAAAGCGTTCAACAGAGTATATCCAGTGGTATCTGTCGCTCAACAACACCTACTTTGCACATAGTGTCAGAGACTGCCATCAGGAACTCTATGCTTTGGCAACCATTCAGGACGTGTACGATAAGTTGTCAGAAAGTGAAAGTTCCAAGGCAGCTCAGTACACCAAGAAGACAGAGCAGATGGACAAAAACTTGCAGAGGTTCTATGGCGCTTTCGTATCGAAGTGCGACAATGCAGGCATACAACTGCAATAAATACAAAAAGGAGTTAGAGAAGCGATAACTTCTCTAACTCCTTTGACTTCTAAAAAATAGTAAACAATGATTATCGAACAACCCACCAAGTGGCTACGTTGGCTTTATCCGAGCGCGATATGGCGAATGGATCCGAATGAGAAAGCTGTTTATCTGACTTTCGACGATGGACCCATTCCCGAATCGACTCCTTGGCTCATCGAGACACTTGACCGCTACGGCGTGAAAGCCACTTTCTTCATGGTGGGCGACAACGTGCGTAAGTATCCTGAGTTGTTCGAACTGATTCGTTCTCATGGTCATCGATTGGGCAATCACACCTTCAATCACATCGGAGGATTGACCGTGTCGAGCAGCCATTTCCTTCGCAATGCCAACGAAGCCGACCGATTGATAGGTTCCAACCTTTTCCGTCCACCACGTGGCTGGATGAAGAATCAACAGTACATCCATATCCGTCGCCATTACACCATCATTATGTGGGATCTTGTTACACGTGACTATTCACGTCGCCTTACTGCTGACGACGTAGTCGATAATGTAAAGAAATACACACGTAATGGCTCCATCATCACCTTCCACGATTCCCTGCGTAGCATCGACAAGCTCAAGACAGCTTTGCCACGCTGCATCGAATGGCTACAAAAGGAAGGTTATGAATTTAAGGTTTTCGATAAAAACCTGCAACATTCCCGACATCTGAAATAAAGAAAAGCGGTATCAGCGCAGCAGCAAAGCCGCACACCAAGAAACAAAAGCTTTACAACGCCTGCATATCGTTCAGTTTCTTGTAATATCCGTTCTGTGCTATCAGTTCCTCATGCGAACCCTTCTCCACAATGTTGCCCTCATGGAGCACATAAATGGTGTCTGCATTCTTGATGGTGGAGAGACGGTGGGCAATCGCGATAGTGGTGCGCGACTTCATCAACTTCTCCAACGCATCCTGCACCAGTCGCTCGCTTTCTGTGTCGAGAGCTGAAGTAGCCTCATCAAGAATCAGGATAGGAGGATTCTTCAAGATGGCACGTGCAATGGAGATTCTTTGCCGCTGACCACCCGACAAACGTCCACCACGGTCACCCACATTCGTTTCGTAACCCTCCTCCATCTCCATGATGAACTCGTGCGCATTGGCTATCTTCGCAGCCGCCTCCACCTGTTCTTGCGTAGCGTTATCCACACCAAAGGCAATGTTGTTGAAGATGGTGTCGTTGAAGAGAATAGCCTCCTGATTCACGTTGCCAATGAGGCTTCTGAGCGAGTGGATGGAAAGATTGTGTACATCCTCCCCATCAATCCTGATGGCACCTCCCGTCACATCGTGATAGCGAGGAATCAAATCCACCAACGTGCTCTTTCCTGAACCCGACTGCCCCACGAGCGCGATTGTCTGACCCTTCTTGATGGTCAGATTGATGTCGTGCAGAATCTCATGACCCTCATTGTAGGAAAAACGCACATGATCCAGTTCGATGCTGTCCTTCAGCGTCTCAATCTTCTTGGGATGCTCCACCTCTCTGATGTGGTTTTCAGCCTTCAGAATCTTGTTGATGCGCTCCAGCGAAGCAAGACCCTTCTGGATGCTGTATCCCGCCTTCGAGAGATCCTTGATGGGTTGCAACGTGGTGTAGAGGATGACCAAATAATAGATGAAGCCGCTGGCATCAATCGGGCTGTTGCCAGCAAAAATCAGATAGCCGCCAAACCACAAAACAATCACAATCATGCAAGTGCCCAGAAACTCGCTCACAGGATGGGCAGCCGACTGACGGATAGCCACCTTCATGGCTGCCTTGCGATATTCGTTGTTGATGCGCGTGAACCTGTCTTCCATCTTCTTCTCAGCAATGAACGCCTTGATGATGCGCAATCCTCCCAACGTCTCCTCAATCTGACTGATGCCATCGCTCCATTTCGACTGGGCATAAAGCGAACGATGCTTCAGTTTCTTGCCGATGCGTCCGATTCCTCCAGCCAACAAAGGCACCACCAAGAGTGTGAACAACGTGAGTTGCCAACTCATCGCAAACATCGTGCCAATATACACCAGGATGAAGATAGGATTCTTGATCATCATGTCGAGCGACGAGGTGATGCTTCCGTCCACCTCATTCACATCCGTACTCACTCTTGCCAAAATGTCACCCTTTCGTTCATCAGAGAAGAAAGAAAGCGGCAAAGAAAGAATCTTCTTGTAAATGTCAGCACGGATGTCGCGCACGATGCCCGTTCGCAGAGGCATCAGACAGGCAGAACCTGCAAAATAAGTAGCCGTCTTCAGCAGGGTGAGCGAAGCCAGCACAATGCCCAGCAGCAGCAGCGTGGTTGCAGGGCCATAACTCTCCACCATCTGCTGCGAGTAATAGTAGCCGTTGTTTTTCATCACCTCCACCAGGTTGTTCAATCCACCTGTTCCCCACTCGATGAACTCATAGTGCTCTGTGTTCACCTTGAAGAGAATCTGCAAGATGGGCAGCAGCACAGAGAACGAGAACACATTGAACAACGCTGCCAGAATGTTCAAGATGAACGTGCCGGCAATATATCCTTTGTAGCGGGCAAAATACTTGCCCATTTGGCTGAAAAATTCCTTCATTTAGCTCATTTTAGTTTTGAAAGCCAAAGCATAAAGCCTCATCTGCTTCACCATCGCCAGCAATCCGTTGCTGCGAGTGGGCGAAAGATGCTCCTTCAAGCCGATATCCTCGATGAAGTGCAGGTTTGCCTCCAGAATCTCGTCAGGCGTATGGTTGTCGAGCACACGAATCAGCAGGGTGACGATGCCCTTCACGATGAGCGCATCGCTTTCTGCCTGAAAATGAATCTTCCCCTCTGGAGTGAGATCTGCCTGCAACCACACACGGCTTTGGCAACCATCGATGAGGTTGCTCTCCACCTTATACTTCTCAGGCAGAGGTTCCTGCTCGCTGCCCAAGTCGATGAGCATCTGATACTTGTCCATCCAATCATCGAAACCTTCAAACTCTTCGATGACTTCTTGCTGTATTTCTTCTATTGTCATATATTCAACCCTAACTTTAAACTATTTCTCCGTCCATATCACCTCCAGCATGGTTTGTCCCACCGCCTTCAGCGTTTCTTTGTTGATATTCTTGATGTTATCGTTCATCGTGTGCCAAGTGGAAGGGAATCCACCATTCTCTGTATCTGAGCCAATCACATCGATGCAGGGGATGCCTCCTTGGTTCACCTGCACATGATCGTCTGTCACACCACCGCCTTCATCAGCATAACTGAAAAACTTTCCATATCCGATGCGGTTGGCTGCCGCCCACACCTTATCCACCACCATCGGTGCATAAGCCATTGAGATGCGTTCCCGATAGAAGACCGTGTTGTTGCCGCCCACCATATCCAGGTTGATGCCATAACGGGCGGTGTAGCCATCCACGTGGCGCACTCCAGCCCAGTATTGGCTGCCCAAACACCAGCTGCTCTCGTTTCCTCCACCCGATTCGCCGCTGTCTTCCGCATCCCAGCATATCAAATCAACCCCTATCTTCACTTGATTGGAGTCGCTTGCCAACTGCAACTGACGGGCTATTTCGAGCATCACACCAATAGAACTGCCCCCATCATTGGCACCATCAATCGGCGTGTTATGATTCTTCTCATCGGGGTCATTGTCAGCCCATTGGCGACTGTCCCAATGTCCTGCAATCAGAATGCGCACAGGTGCCTCTGGATTGTAAGAAGCAATGATGTTGCGCATCTTGATAGGTGTGCCGTCGTAGAGTTTGGAATCGGCATATTGGTCATACACCACAGCACCAAAACTCTTGAACTTGCTGGCAATATACTCGCCACAAGAGTCGTGAGCAGCCGAGTTCATCACACGAGGACCAAACGCACATTGCGCAGCCACATACTGATAAGCAGAGTCTTCGCAAAAGACAGGGGCGGGCGACACATACTCCGTCACCTCCCCACCTTTCTCGCCTTTACACCCCAAGAACAGCAGGGGCAAAAAGGCCATATAGAGTAGTTTTTTCATTTCTAATCATTTAGCGGGTGCAAAGGTACGACTAAGTGAGAGAAATACCAAATGAATATCCCTTTTTTCATTTTTATTGACTTCGACAACGCTTTTTCCTCCTCTTCCTCCCTTCCACAACCTCCACTTCCCTCCTTCCACTACCTCTGAACCGACGTCCCCGATGTCGGTTCACCGATGTCCCCGATGTCGGTCGACCGATGTCCCCGACGTCGGTTTAGAGGTAGTGAAAGGAAGGAAGTGGAGGATGTGGAAGACGGGAAGTGAAAGCAGTAGAAGTACCGTCAGTTCTTCAAAAACGCTGCCAACTTTTCCACAGCACGGGCACGATGGCTAATCCCATTCTTCACTTCATTGCCCAGTTCAGCAAAAGTCTTGTCGTAGCCTTCTGGAATGAAGAGGGGGTCGTATCCGAAACCGCCTGTACCGCGCTTTTCACGAATGATGCGACCTTCAACTGTTCCATCGAAGAAATGAGTCTTACCCTCATAAATCAAGGCGACACAAGTACGGAAACAGGCTCTACGGTTGTCTTCATTGGCCAATTTACTGAGGATCACATCCATGTTGGCATTGTCTTTGTCTCCCTCGAATGAAACACCATTCATCATGGCATAACGGGCGGAATACACACCCGGCTCTCCACCCAGCGCTTCCACTTGAAGCCCAGAATCGTCGGCAAAGCAGTCGAAGCCGAAATGCTCCTTCACGTAGGTTGCCTTCTGCAAGGCATTTTCCCTGAAGGTGGAACCCGTCTCAGGGATATCCACTTCACAACCAATGTCCTTCAGGCTTTTCACTTCATACTTGTCGCCCAAAATGGAACGGATTTCTTCCAGCTTATGAGCATTGTTGCTGGCAAACACTAATGTCTTCATCATTTCTTCTTATTTTTTGCAAAATTAGCACTTCCGATTCACATTTGATAGCACTTTTCCACTTTTTTTATCGCTTTTCCACTTTTTCTTCCCTTTTTGTTTGACAAATAGAAAAAAAGAACCTACTTTTGTTTACAAATTGTTTCAACTCATCTGATTTAAGCAATCAAATAACATCTTTACGAACAATGGAAAAGATAGACAAACTTGATAAACAAATCATGGAAATCATCTCCGCCAACGCCCGCATCCCGTTCAAAGATGTGGCAGCCGTTTGCGGTGTTTCCCGTGCAGCTATCCACCAGCGCGTTCAGCGACTCATCGATACCAACGTGATTGTCGGCTCTGGATATGTGATCAACCCTAAAAGCCTCGGCTACAAAACCTGCACATACGTGGGCATCCGTCTGGAAAAAGGTTCCATGTACGAGCGTGTGGTGAGCGAACTCAACAAAATTCCTGAGATTGTGGAATGTCACTACACCACTGGCCCTTACACCATGCTGGTGAAACTCTATGCACGTGACAATGAGCAACTGATGGATCTGCTCAACCGCAAGATTCAAGGCATCACGGGCGTTGACTCCACAGAGACACTCATCTCGCTCGATCAGAGCATCAAGAAAGAAGTGCCCATCTGTGTGACCGACAAACCAGAAGAAAAAATTCAAAAGGGAGGAAAAGCCAAGATTATTTTGGCTGACGACGAATAAGCGGATGCCAGGAATGTTTGTATGCTCCTCATTGATACAAACTCCTCACACAATCCCTTTTCTCGCCAATCGGTATCGGGCACCACCCAATGCCTGAACGATACCTCTTATTTCGAGATCGAAAAGCAGCATGCTTGCTCGCGCGTATGGCACATTGGCCTCTACGGCTATCTGATTCACATGCTTGTCATCCACTCCTTTGAGTGTGTTGACAAGCATTTTTTCTTCGTCAGTCAAGTCAGGAAAAAGGTCTTGCTGCATCGCCTGCTTCTTTCTTGAGACCTTCAGCGGATTTTCCCATCCCATCACCTCCAATAAATCTGCTGCATTCGTCACCAAGGTTGCCTGATGCTTTTGAATGAGGTTGTTGCAACCCTTGCTGATATCATCATACACACGACCTGGGAAGGCAAAAACTTCACGGTTATAGTTCAATGCCAACTCTGCTGTGATGAGCGATCCTCCCCTTTCAGAACTCTCCACCACCACACAAGCATCGCACAAACCCGCCACAATACGGTTGCGGCTCACAAAATTCATCTTTTCTGGTTGAGTATGGGTGGTGTATTCTGTCAACAATCCCCCTTCTTGATGAATCATATCGATAGCCGTCTTGCGATGCATCGAAGGATAGATGTTGTCCAACCCATGAGCCAACACACCTACTGTGCTCATCCCGTTCTCCAAAGCGGCACGATGCGCACAAATATCAATCCCGTATGCCAATCCGCTCACAATCACAGTATCAGGATAGTATTGCTTGAGGTCGGCAATGAAGTTGCTGCATATTTCACGGCCATAAGACGAACATTTGCGTGTTCCCACGATACTGATGATATGGGTTTTGTTCAAATCTGCTTTTCCACATTGATACAACACCAAAGGAGCGTCTTCGCACTCCTTCAGACGCTGAGGATAATCATCGTCATTCAAAAGGAACACACGCAGATGTTTCTGCTCGATGAATTCCATCTCTTTCTCTGCCACTCGAAGAGCATCATCCACATGAGCCAAAGCATCTTTGAGGCGTTGACTCGCATGAGGAAGAACATCCAAAATATCCTTCCTATGCAGGAACACCTCAGTGGCCGAACCCATTGATTCGAGCAGGGTTCGGGCATTCAGCAGGTTCAGCCCTTTCAGTTTGGTGAGGGCGATGGAATAGATGATTTCTTGTGTGTTCAAGCTTGTAGAAATGGAGCGAATTTTTCGTTGAGTTCAGGGCTTTCAGCCAATTTACCATCGACCAGACAGACAGAATCCACTTGTGCACGAATGCACAATTTCATATCGGGCAAACGGAAGATGTCTTGCATGAAGATGTAACGCACACCATCCTTCTTGATCCAGAGTTTCGTCACATATTCGTCGCGACTCTTCAACGGCACCTTGAACTGCATGGTGAGACGAGCCACCACAGCATCTGTGCCCTTATCGTGGAGTTCTGCAAAACTGATGTTGTGTGCCAAAAGGAATTCATGACGGCAATGCTCGAGATAATGTTGATAGTTCGCATTGTTGACGATGCCTTGCAAATCGCATTCGTAATCGCGAACTTTGTCTTTCAATTCAAAGATGTAGTTAGCCATATTCTTCTTTTTGTTTCTTTTGTTCTTGCAAAGTTACAACTAAGTGGGAGAAATACCAAATTTATTTGGATTTTCCCTCACTTAATCGTACCTTTGCACACATGAAACGTTCTGATTTTGAAATCATGGCACCAGTGGGAAGCCGTGAGAGTTTAGCGGCTGCCATCAAGGCTGGTGCCAATTCCATCTACTTTGGCATTGGCAAACTGAATATGCGGAGCCATAGCGCGAATGCCTTCACCATAGATGACCTGAAGGAGATTGCCGCCATTTGTCATGAACATGGGGTGCAATCTTACTTGACGGTGAACACCATCATCTACGAAGAAGACATTCCCACGATGCACGAGATTGTGGATGCGGCAAAGGAGGCTCAGATTTCAGCAGTCATCGCTAGTGATGTGGCTGTGATGACCTATTGCCGTCAGGTGGGTCAGGAGGTTCATCTCAGCACACAATTGAATATCTCCAACATCGAGGCGCTGAAGTTCTATGCACAGTTTGCCGATGTTGTGGTGCTGGCAAGAGAACTGAACTTATGGCAGGTGAGGAACATTCATCAGGAGATTATCAATCAAAACATACGCGGCCCTAAAGGAGACCTCATCAGGATAGAGATGTTCTGTCACGGCGCCTTGTGTATGGCCATCAGCGGCAAATGCTATCTTTCTCTACAAAATGCGGGCAGAAGTGCCAATCGAGGGGAATGTGTACAGATTTGTCGCAGAGGATATGAAGTGACTGATTTGGAAACAGGCACTCAACTGAATGTGGACAATAAGTACATCATGTCGCCTCGCGACCTCAAGACCATTCGTTTCTTGGATGTGATGATGAATGCAGGAGTGAGGGTGTTCAAGATAGAAGGTCGTGCACGAGGCCCTGAATATGTGTACACGGTGGTGAAAGCCTACGATGAAGCCATCCATGCGGTGCTGGACGGCAATTTCACAGAGGAGAAGAAAGACAAGTGGGATGAAGAATTGGCGACTGTGTTCAATCGTGGCTTCTGGGATGGATATTATCAGGGACAAAAACTGGGCGAATGGTGTGAGGTGTATGGCAGCAAGGCAACAGAGAAGAAAGTGTATGTGGGCAAGTGCGTCAAATACTTCTCAAAGATAGGAGTGGCGGAGTTTCTGATTGAGAATGAAGACTTACATGTGGGTGACAAGATATTAGTGACTGGCACCACCACTGGAGCACTCATTCAGGAGTGCGAAGAGATACGTTTTGATTTGCAACCTGTAAACACAGCCACTCGCGGACAAAACATCAGCATCAAGGTGAATGATCGCGTGCGAGTGAATGACCGCTTGTATGTGCTGCAACCTGCTGACAGATTAACACAACAATAATATCACGCCTTATTTTTCTTGCCAATGAAAAAGATTCTTACTATCCTATCTCTATTCTTCTTGCCTTTTTATGTATGTAGGGCACAAGAGGACAGCGACCTTGTAGGGGTGCTCTCCTACATGAAACATGCCATGATGTTTTCACAAACGATGCCACAGGAGAAGGTGTATCTTCACTTCGACAACACGGGCTATTTCAAGGGCGAAACCATTTGGTTCAAAGCCTACGTGGTGAGGGCTGACAATGGGAAACCCACCGACATGAGTGCTGTGCTGTATGTGGAATTGGTGAATCCTTCTGGCGATGTGGTGGAAACTCGTAAATTGCCGATTCAGGAAGGTACTGCTCATGGAGACATCAAACTGGATAGCCTCTACACCACTGGATTCTATGAAGTGCGTGCTTACACCCGTTATATGACGAACTGGGGGAATGGTGGCATCTTCTCACGCGTTTTCCCTGTATTCAATGCACCTAAGAAAGATGGCGACTACTCCAAAATGGTGATGGATAACTTAGGGTATCGCAAACGTCTGCCCAATATGAGATCCAATGATGACCAAAATGACCAGGAGAATGGATTGAAAGTGCGGTTCTATCCTGAAGGTGGAAAACTCATCAAGGGATTGCCCAATCGTGTGGCATTCTTGGTGACTGACAAGACGGGAGCATTTCTCGATACGAAGGGAAGTCTTTTAGATGATAAGAAACAAGAACTGACACTCGTTGCCACCATTCGTGAAGGAAAAGGGGTGTTCAAGGTTATTCCTGATGGAAAGGCTGTCTATCTACGTTTGGCCGACAGAAAGGGAAAGATGCATGATATCAAGTTGCCTGATGCAGAGGAAGAAGGTTTGGCCATGCAGATGAACACCCTGAAAGAGGAAGCCATCGAGACAACGGTGTATGCTTCTCCTTCGATGGTAGGAAAATTGTTGGGTTATACGTTGATACACAACGGAAAGGTGATTCAGGCCGATACGGTGTATGCTGAACGGGCAATGATGATTCCATTCGAACGGGCATCGATGCCTGCAGGAGTGAACCAACTCACGTTCTTCACAGCTGATGGCCATATACAGACGGAACGCCAATTCTTCATTGTGCCCAAAAGCCAAGAGAGCGACACCATCCGCATCAAACCTGAGCAAGCATATCCAAAGCCTTGCAAGAAGGTGACCATCAATGTGCAGGCACAACCCAACAGCAACCTTTCGTTCTCTGCCATCGATGCTGCCACAATGACCAATGGCCGTGAAGGCAATGCAATGACTTGGCTCTTGCTTTCCAGCGACATCAAGGGCTATATTTCTGACCCTGGCTACTATTTCGAAGCAGATGACGAAGAACATCGTCAAGCAGCTGACTTGCTGATGATGGTACAAGGTTGGCGACGTTATGACTGGGCACTGATGGCCAATGCAGTTGAACAAAATGAGGGTTACACGCTCTTCAACGACAGTACTGCTATCTTCACTCAACCTATTGAAGACAAACTCTATGTGTTTGGCAAATTAGGACAAAAGCGGAAGAAAAATACAGTGGATGGGGTTAATCTCACCATGACGTTCTACAATCAATCAGGAGAACATCTGGAAGGTACTACTGTGACCGATTCTGTAGGTGCATACGCCTTTGCCCTTCCCAATATGGATGGAGAATGGAAACTCATCATCAACACGCAGAAAGATGATAAGGATGCCAACTACTTTGTAGGTATCGACCGCCATTTCTCTCCTGCCCGTCGTTGGCTTTCTACAGAAGAAACCAAGACCATCAATCTGCTCAAACCTAATACGTTTGCAAATGAAGAATCTAAAAAGGCGGCTGAAGAAGATCATGAGTATATCCCCATCCAAAAGCGTGAACACGTGTTGCCTACGGTGACGGTGAAAGCCAAGCGTACACGTATCTACGACAATGCCCGTGCTGCATGGGAATCGGAAACAGAAGCACAACATTATGCCACGATGTATTATAACACAGACAGGGATGCTGATATGTTTGCCGACAAGGGAATGGATTTGCCTTTCCTCAGCAGTTGGCTCCACATGCGCAATCCTTATTTTGGAGGTTCAGGCAAAAATATGAGTGCCTTCGATGCTGAAACTGCCACTACTGATGCTGATAATACGAGTGACTTCACGCTCAATGAAGAAAACACAGAAGAAGGAGATATGAGTGAGGGGGAAGACGTGACAACGGCAGATCCATTAGAATTGGATGATAACGAGACAGGAAGCATCTATCGTTATGCAGGCCTCTCTTACAAGAACAGACCTATTGTATGGATTGTTGATAACATGTATCATGCCATCACTTCGTTAGGTGCTCTGAAGTTTGATCGATTCGATATCCTACAAGGAAGTGCAGTTGCTCAAGCAGATGATGACCCTGCAGGCAATCTCATGAGAACTGAAATAGATGAGGTGAAATCTGTCTATGTGACAGAAAACTCCAATGCTTACATGCGTTACATTAGAGTGGTACCTTCCATCCCCAATGCGGTGACGGTGTTTGTCTATACGCATCACAAATTTCAAGTCAAGCAGAAGGGATTGCGCAACACTCATTTCCAAGGATACAACAAGCCTTCCACCTTTGAGACAGACGACTACAACACCCTCCCACCTATCGAAGATTTCCGTCGTACACTCTGGTGGGAACCTGACGTGAAGACTGATGCTGAAGGAAAAGCAACCATCGAGTTCTTCAACAACTCCTCATGTCATGAAATGTATATCTCATGCGAAGGCATCAACTCCGAAGGACAGTTCATGGTCAATGAATAATATACAATTGAAAATTCATAATTGATAATTGATGGAAGAAGATTTTGACATACGTGAACAACGTAATAAAAAGGATAAAGACTTTGAAAATGCGCTACGCCCTCTGCGTTTCGACGACTTTAGCGGACAAAACAAAGTGGTGGAGAATTTGAGCGTATTTGTAGAAGCAGCACGTTTTCGTGGTGAACCCCTTGACCACACACTTCTGCATGGTCCTCCAGGACTTGGAAAGACAACCCTCTCCAACATCATTGCCAACGAACTGGGAGTAGGATTCAAAGTCACTTCAGGCCCTGTGCTTGACAAACCAGGCGATTTGGCAGGTATTCTCACCTCTTTGGAAGAAAACGATGTGCTCTTCATCGATGAGATTCATCGTCTCTCTCCTGTTGTGGAAGAATATCTTTATTCTGCGATGGAAGACTATCGCATCGACATCATGATTGACAAAGGGCCTTCAGCACGTTCCATCCAGATAGATCTGAGTCCTTTCACATTGGTGGGAGCCACAACACGCAGCGGTCTCCTGACAGCACCTCTTCGTGCCCGTTTTGGCATCAATCTCCACTTAGAATACTACGATGCTGAGGTGCTCACCAAAATCATTCTTCGTTCTGCTCATCTGTTGGGCATCCCTTGCGATTTCGATGCTGCAGGAGAGATTGCAAGCCGTTCACGTGGCACACCACGTATAGCCAATGCACTTCTTCGCAGAGTGCGCGATTTTGCACAGGTGAAGGGTAATGGCACCATCAACCTTTCCATCGCTCACATGGCCTTGGAAGCCCTAAATATCGACCGATTTGGTCTTGATGAGATAGACAACAAGATTCTCACCACCATCATCGACAAATTCAAAGGTGGTCCTGTAGGTCTTGGCACCATCGCAACAGCTATTGGAGAAGACTCAGGAACCATAGAAGAGGTCTATGAACCGTTCCTCATCAAGGAGGGTTTCATCAAGCGCACACCACGTGGACGAGAAGTGACCGAACTTGCCTACAAACATCTAGGACGCAATCCTTGGGTCAATCCCAACGACCAGAGCGGTATGCGTAGCCTTTTCGACTAAACGCCCCACCAATCATCATATATAATATATGTATTTATTTTTTATTTATTAAAAACTTATATGTTGGTATTTATAGCGTGTTGAATATGTTGATAAATACCATGAGGGTTTTGTTTTTCAGTCATTTACATTGTAGAAAAGTATCACATTTCCTGTTGAAAAAAAGATGAAAAAAAAAAAATAACTTTTTTTGGATAATTCAAGGGGATGCTGGTATAAAAATTGGCAGAAAAAAAGCAAAAAAAGTTATGAGAAGTTATGATTAACTTATGAATAGTTTATGAATAGGGTTATCAATAGATTTTTGTTGATAACCCTATTTTTTTTGCCCTCTTAACTCTTTCTCAACAACTCCATAAACGACTGTTTCATAGCCACCTTACGTTCCTCCGATTCGTCAGGAAAATAGGTGTTGATAACCTGTTCAAAGGCTTGCTGTGCTTTCATCTTCATTTGAGCCTTTCCAGCACGAAGACCTGAACTCAAATCAGTCTTTGGAAGGAGTTGTCTGTTGAAGTTTCCGTCACTCATAATTCTTGTTGATAAATATGTGAATAAGCGCGTTGATATTCCTGTTAATAACCTGTTGATAAGTGGTTAATAAGTTGCAAAATTAGTGAATCCATTTTGGTTTGCAAAGTTTTGATAATGAAAATACTTATGTTTCTTTCGTTTTTGGGCAGTAATCACTAATTTTGCAGGTGTTAATAAGTTTGATGATAACTTATGAAAGAATTGTCAATAACCGATGAGATATACATGCGTCGTTGTCTACAGTTGGCAGCGAATGGTCAAAAGAACGCACAACCCAATCCTATGGTGGGTGCTGTGATTGTTCATCATGGTAGAATCATAGGAGAAGGGTATCATGTTCGTTGTGGAGAGGGTCATGCTGAAGTGAATGCTTGTGCATCTGTTCGTCCAGAGGATGAGAAGTATTTACAAGAAAGTACCATTTATGTGAGTTTGGAACCTTGCAGTCATTATGGCAAGACACCTCCATGTGCCGACCTCTTGATCAGTAAACACTTCAAACATTGTGTCATTGGTTGTCAAGACCCCTTTGCTAAAGTTCAGGGTCGTGGCATCCAAAAACTGAGAGATGCAGGCATAGAAGTGACTGTAGGCGTGTTGGAAAATGAATGCAAGGCATTGAATAAGCGTTTTATGACCTTTCATGGCAAGCATCGTCCGTTTGTCACCCTGAAGTGGGCACAATCTGCCGATGGATTCATCGATGGCCACATTTCCAATGTCTATACACAGATGCATTGTCATAAACTTCGTGCAGAACATCAAGCCATTCTTGTAGGTAGAAAGACCTTCGAGATAGATTATCCTTCTTTGAACACCCGTGAATGGATAGGTAATTCACCTCGTCGATACGTCGTTTCCTCTCAATTGTTGACACTTCCAGAAGGTTATCATCTCATTCAGTCAACAGGTGTTGATAACATGCTTCATCAACTGTACGAAGAGGGTATTCAAACATTGTTGGTGGAAGGAGGAGCACAACTTCATCAGTCATTCATCGATAGTGGCCTTTGGGATGAATGCTATGTGGAAACAGGCACACAAATCCTTCATGGAAAAGTGAAAGCCCCTACCCTCTCAGATGCCCAGCAAGAAGAAGTTCACACCATATTCGGACATCAACTCGTAAAATATGCGAAAAATTAGCATTTTTTCCGTACCTTTGCAGCCGCTTAATGGTTCACTTAACTTTCAGAAGTTACCGTTTCGCTCAGAAGTTAAAGGAGTTATAGGGAGTTAAAGCCTATACTCTGTCAACTGTGGAGAGGAGTTTTCACGCCAGCATTACATTCGGCTTTAACT
This sequence comes from Bacteroidaceae bacterium, assembly GCA_017448965.1. Classification (GTDB taxonomy): domain Bacteria; phylum Bacteroidota; class Bacteroidia; order Bacteroidales; family Bacteroidaceae; genus Minthosoma. The sequence continues at coordinate 75,986 of JAFSKK010000050.1, forward strand.
CCTCTAACTTCTTTAACTCCAAGAAAGGGGAGTTTATTTGCTCGCAAAGCACTACGCGATAAGCGAACCTTTAGCTCGCCCGTAGGGCAACTTGCTAAAAGCAAGCACGAAGTCAAACTTAAATAAAATATAATTATGGATAAACTTAGTTATGCATTAGGCCTCGGCATTGGCCAGCAACTCAAGCAGATGGGACTCAAAGGTAGTCTCGTAGTGGAAGATTTCGCAGCATCCATCACCGATGTGCTCGAAGACAATCCCCTGAAGGTAAGTCATCAGGAAGGTCAACAGATTGTCAACACCTTCTTCCAACAGTTGGAGCAGAAGAAGAATGCTGAAAAGGCAGAGGCTGGTAAAGCAGCCAAAGAGGAAGGCTCCAAGTTCTTGGCTGAGAATGCCAAGAAGGAAGGCATCACCGTCACCAAGAGTGGTCTTCAGTACGAAGTGTTGACAGAAGGAACTGGCAAGAAGCCCAAAGCCACCGATACCGTTCGTTGTCACTACGAAGGTCGCTTGCTCGATGGCACCATCTTCGACAGCAGCTACAAGCGCAACGCTCCTGCCGACTTCGGTCTCCAGCAAGTCATCGCAGGTTGGACAGAAGGCGTTCAACTCATGGCAGAAGGTTCCAAGTTCCGTTTCTACATCCCCTACATGCTCGCCTACGGCGAAGGAGGTGCAGGAGCCATGATTCCACCATTTGCCACCCTCATCTTTGATGTGGAGTTAATCAAGGTTCTGTAAGCACATATACAAATAATAATGGGACAGAAAGGAGAGAACACCCTCTTCTTCCTGTCCCATTTTTTTACCCTTTGGTTTCACCCGATTCGTTTATTCCGTTTCATCTGTTTTTCCACTGTAATAAGTACAAAAAGGATAGTTCCACTACCTCAAAATCGGTATGACTCACACCGGTAGTATCGGTCTGACTCAGACCGCCTATAGTGGTGTGAGTCACACCGATTCAGAGGCTGTGGAAGTAGGCAAATGGGACAAAAAGAAGAGAGTAATCCCTTCTTTCGTCAGTGCCTATCAAAGTTTAACGAACAAGCCGTTGTTATGTCTCTCTTTAGAACAGGCTTTGTAAGTGGTAGATGACGATGCCAGAGAGGTAGCCCGTGAGGGCAAGCCATGTGAAATGACGCAGATACCAACCAAAAGTGATGTGCTCCATCCCCATGATGACCACTCCTGCCGCAGAGCCAATGATGAGGATGCTGCCACCTGTGCCTGCGCAATAGGCAAGTAGATTCCAGAAGTCGCCGTCTTGGGTAAAGTTTTGCAACATACCTGTAGCGCTGGACGGTTCGATGCTGTACATGCCCATGGCACTGGCCACCAGCGGAACATTATCAACAACGGAAGAGAGGATGCCAATGATGCCGTTGACAGCATAGACATCTCCGTGGAAGGTGGTACTGAGCCACCCGCCTACCTGCGTCAGTGTGCCCGTCTTTCCTAATGCGCCCACGGCAAAGAGGATGCCAAGGAAGAAGAGGATAGTGGACATGTCAATCTTACGGAGGATGCCCGACACACGCACTTGGGTGTCAAGTGCCAACAGATGCTTGTTGCGACGAATGATCAGCTCGGTGAATATCCACAAAATGCTGAGCAGTGCCATGATGCCGGCAAAGGGTGGTAATCCTGTTAGTGAGCGGAATGCGGGAACTAAGGCAAGTCCCACCACACCGATGAAGAAGATGGCATGCTTACTTTTGCGTGAAAAGGGGTAGCGTGTGGCAAGCAGCTTTTCCTTATCGTCGGGAACAATAGTATCGGTGGTTTTCACCTCTCCTTTGAGCCAAAAGGAGACGATGGCAGCAGGAACAACCACGCTTGCCACAGAGGGCAGGAACAGGTTGCCAATGATGCCTTGAGTGGATACGCATCCTTTGATCCAGAGCATGATGGTGGTGACATCGCCAATGGGAGAAAAGGCACCTCCCGAATTGGCTGCCAGTACAATCATTCCGGCATACAGCAGTCGTTGCTTGCGGTCTGCCACCAGTTTCTTGAGCACCATGGCCATGACAATGCTGGTGGTCATGTTGTCGAGCAAAGCTGAGAGGATGAACGTGATGCACACGATTTCCCAAAGGAGCACACGTGCATGTGTGGTGCGTAGATAGCGTGAGACAAAGCTAAATCCTCCATTGGAATCGACCACTTCGACAATGGTCATGGCTCCCATGAGGAAAAGGATGGTTTCGCAGGTTTCTCCTACGCAGGGCAGGAACACGTCTTCGGCTGAAAGGTCGGGATGCCCCATCATGTAGATGGCCCAGCAGGTTACTCCCATGAAGAGAGCAACTGCTGATTTGTTGACCTTGGTGACACTCTCCATCACAATGCAGAGATAACCGATGAGGAAGATAAGAATAATGAGTAGGGTCATGATCTCTTAGGGTTTTCGTTGGGTATAGAACAGCGGAAAACTGAGGAGCACACACACTGCACCAAACACAATGATGGCGTGGCACAGCGTGTGATGCGCCTGCAGGTGGGTCAGTTGTGGCACAAACATGAGCAACAACCCGCCCAAAAGCAATAGCATTCCGCAGAGAACCCTTATCTTTTTGTCTGATAGTTTCATGGGTCTCTGATTTTAGTTTGCTACTTTCTTATCGCATGACAGAGCAGTTCAGCTTCTCTTCCTTCGAAAATGAAGATTTCAGTAATGGCATTGTAGGCTAAATCTGAATAGCGGAACAATTGTAGCGCAATAAACAGATGGTCGCGCGAAGAACACATCTCCATGCAGTAGTTACCATTAGGGTCGAACTCCATTTTCAGTTTGGTGTTCTCGGCACATTGAGGGTTGGTTGGGAATTTGGTGAGAAATTGCAGCAAGGCATTGCCCGTTGCGATGGTGTAGTATTTGCGAATGCAATCCACCTCAGAGAGTGTGGGACGGTAATAAACTTTGGTGCTGAAGCCCAGAAAGCCGTGCTTCACATAAATGTTGGGATGAGCGGCAACAGTGGACGCTATCTCCATGTGCTTGAAATTTGTCATAATGTTTTTGTTTTTATTGAATACGTTGAATGGCTGGGCATCGGAATGTGATGCTCAGTCGATAGAAAAAAGGATGATGAGTCAATAAAAACGCTAACGAATGATGTGCCTCAACACATAGAAGAGATAGGTGTGTGAGGCAAAGGAGCGGATGGGCACAGTGGTGCGCTGTACAAATCCGCCAAGGGATTGATGAATGGTGGAACGAGGTGCACGACATGCCGTGAAAGCCTTTCCTCCACCTCTGAAAGTGGGTGCTGTACGTTCTCCCGTGTTGGTTTCAGCCCGCTCTTCAGGATGAAAGACGGTGCGATATAAAGAGATGGGAGTGGAAAGGGTGCCTTCGCGATATAGAATCTTGTTGGTGTCTTTATGGAGATGTGTTGATTGCCTACACGACACGGAGGGTATTTCTTGTTCAGAAAGCACAGACACGTCTTGGCATGATGACCCTAAGAAAGTCATCAGGACAAAAAGTATGATGTATGGCAAATGTCGCATGAGGTAAAGAGGTTTTAGAACTTGGTGTTTCCTTTTTTCTGCACTTCCCTCATCACACGCAGGAAGTTTCCTCCCCAAATCATTTGTATCTGTTCTTCGGTGTAGCGTTCGCGGAGCAGATGGCGGGTGAAGTTGATGAGTTCGCTGGCAGAGGCACAACCTCGGATGCCTCCATCGCCATCGAAGTCGGTGCCGATGCCTACATGCTCAATACCCATCACATTGACCATGTGGTTGAGGTGTTCGATGGCATCGAGGATGGTGGCTTCTGTCACCCCTTCGGCAGACGAGCCAAAGGCACGAAGTTGGTTTTGTGGGTTATAATCGACCGAATCTTTGACCAAGAATCCGTGATAGAGGGTCACTTGTGCCACACCGCCAGCATTGGCAAGGGCGCGCATCTGGGCATCGGTGAGGTTGCGTGGATGGTCGCACAGGGCACGAGCGGAGGAGTGGCTGCACACGATGGGGGTCTTGCTGATTTGGAGGGCATCGTAGAAACTTTCTTCTCCTGCATGACTCAAATCCACCATCATGCCCACACGGTTCATCTCCTGAATCACTTGTGCTCCAAAGTCGCTCACTCCGCCATGTTCGTGATTGCCTCGTGCGGAGTCGCAGAGGTCGTTGTCGCCATTGTGGCAGAGGGTCATATATACCACGCCTCGCTTGCGGAAGGCCTCCACATTGCGAATGTCCTTGCCGATGGCATAGCCGTTTTCGATGCCGAGCATGATGGCTCGTTTGCCTGCCCTTTTCAGTCGCCAGAGGTCGTCGGGGGTGTAGGCAATATCGATTGCCGTGCAGTTCTGTGCCACCAATTCTTCGATTTGGGTGAGGATTTGATTGGCTTTGGCAGTTGCATTCTCCAGCGATGCCTCATCCCTTTCCTGTTGCTCGAGATAGGCGACCATGATGGTGGCATCGAGATGCCCTTCTGTCATCTTGTGGAGGTCGACGAGGATTTTTGGGTCGCGTGAGGCAAAGTTGATGCCCTGATGGAAGAACATGGGGGTGTCGCAATGGCTGTCGAGGGTGAGTATCTTGGAATGCAGTTTCTTGGCTGCTTTGAACTCGACGCTCTCGCTGATGAGCCATTGGAAGATGGGAAGCATGTCGGTGCAGCCACGCAGGATGTAGGTCTCTGGATGCCACTGTACACCCATGATGGACTTGAACTCGTTGCTTTCGATGGCTTCTATCACTCCATCCGAACTCATGGCGGTTGCTTTCAGACAGGGAGCAGGTTCTTTACAAGCCTGATGATGGAAGGAATTAACAGCCAATTCTGTGCCAAAGAGTTTTTGGAGAATGGATTCCTTCGTGATGCTCACCTGATGGGAAGGATAACGGCGGTCTTGGTCTTGGCTGTGTTTGATGCGTACACCCTCCATCTGTGTGTGGATGTCCTGATACAGTGTTCCTCCAAGGGCAGCATTGATCACTTGGATGCCCTTGCAGATACCCAACATGGGGATTTGCCGATCGTATGCCAAACGAGCCAACAACAACTCTTGTTGGTCACGTTCAGGGGTGATGCTGTGGAGTTCTTTCACAGGCTCCTCACCCAACAACAACGGATTGATGTCGCCTCCACCGCTGAAGATGATGCCATCCAAGCGGTCGAGCAACTCGCCCAGACGGTCGGTCTCATAGAACGGAGGAATGATGAAGGGGATGCCACCAGCCTTCAGCACCGACTGATAATAGCCTTCAGCCAATGTGCAGGTCTCTTGATTGTAATTGCCCGTGATGCCAATCACAGGGAGTGCCTCCTTCATACTGAAATCGCTGTTGAGATTTCCGTAGATGCCTAACCAATCGTAGTTGTCCATAATCTATCGTTACTTAACTTTCGGAAGTTACCGCTTCGCTCAGAAGTTATAGAAGTTAAAGCCTATACTCTGTCAACTGTGGAGAGGAGTTTTCACGCCAGCATTACATTCGGCTTTAACTCCTCTAACTCCTTTAACTTCTTTAACTCCAAGAAAGTGGAGTTTGCGAAACTTGAATATCGTTACTTTTTCTTTTTCTTCTTGAATGTCTCGTAGAAAGGTTGCCCTTCCACCTGTCCCTCAAAGAACTTTGCCCATTCAGCAGCACCTTTTGGACCTCGAGCAGCTGAATAGCCACGTTCCTCACGAGAAGGTTTGGCAGCAGCACCACGAATCACACCACTGCCTTTCTTGGTCTTTTTCTCGCCACGTGAGCGATTTTCTTCACGGCCACGGTAGTCATCACGTCGGTTGGTGCGTTCGCCTCTTACGGAGCGGAAACCGCCACCTTCTTTACCACTGCGTTTCTTCTCGCCTCCACGCTGGCCTTCTGCCTGGTCGGTCACCTCCACATTCACCTTGCGACCATCGAAGTCAGTACCGTTGAGCACGTTGAGCACGGTCTTGGTTTGCTGTTCTGGCACCTCGAAGAAGGAGAAGTTTTGCATGAGGTCGATACGTCCAAGGTCGATACGTGCACCCTGTGCCACACGGTTGATGAAGCCCATGAAGACTTTAGGATTGATGCCGTCCTTCTTGCCCAGATTGATGAAGAGGCGTGTGTAGCCTGCTTCAGCAGTACGGGAACGTTCACTACCACGACTACGGCGTTCGCCTCGGCTGCGTTTCTCACCACCCTCTGTTCTGTCGCCACGACGCTCACCCTTCTCCGATGGCTGGATGATTTCTGGTGCGTTCTTGTAGTAGTTGAGGAAGGTGTTGAACTCCATCGACACCATACGCTTGATGAGGTCTTCCTTCTCCATCATGTCGAATTTGCGATATACCTCAGGCAAGAATGGCGCAATCTCCTCTTCATCCACTTCCACCTTTTCGATGTCGTCTATCACCTTGTAGAGTTGCTTGGCACAGATTTCCTGACCTGTCGGCAGGATGCCCGGCACAAACTTCTTCTGGATCTGCTGTTCGATGGCACGCACTTTCCCCTTCTCTTTCACGTGGATAATGGAGATGGAGGTGCCAGAACGACCCGCACGTCCTGTACGTCCTGAACGGTGGGTGTAACTCTCAATATCGTCGGGCAAACCGTAGTTGATGACGTGGGTGAGTTCATCCACATCCAAACCACGAGCTGCCACGTCGGTAGCCACGAGCAACTGCACACGATGCTGGCGGAACTTCTGCATGGTCAGGTCACGCTGTGCCTGAGAGAGTTCACCGTGCAAGGATTCGGCGTTGTAACCGTCCTTGATGAGTTTGTCGGCTATCTCTTGTGTCTCCATACGAGTGCGACAGAAGATGATGGCGTATATCTCTGGATAGTAGTCAGCCACACGTTTGAGGGCATTGTATTTATCACGTGCACTGACCATATAGTAGATGTGATTCACGTGTTCTGCTCCCTCATTGCGGCTACCCACGACGATTTCTTTGGCATCGTGCAGGTAGTTCTTGGAGATGCGCTCTATTTCCTTGCTCATGGTGGCAGAGAAAAGCAGCGTGTTGCGCTCGGCTGGTATGCCTGCGAGGATGGTGTCAATGCTCTCTGAGAAGCCCATGTTGAGCATCTCATCGGCTTCGTCCAGCACAACATTCTCCACGGTGCTGAGATTGGCCACCTTGCGCTCCATGAGGTCAACGAGACGACCAGGTGTGGCTACAATCACCTGCACACCTTTCTTCAAGGCACGAATCTGAGGTTCGATGCTGGCACCGCCATATACAGCGAGCACGTGCAGTCCTTTGATGTATTTGGAGTAGTCCTTCAGATCGTCGGTAATCTGAAGACAGAGTTCGCGAGTTGGTGCCATGATAATGGCTTGGGTGTCGGTGCGGCTGGTGTCTATTTTCTGCAAAACAGGCAAACCGTATGCTGCTGTCTTACCAGTACCTGTCTGAGCGAGTGCCACCACGTCGTTGTTGTGACCAAGCAGGTAAGGAATCACCTTTTCCTGCACGGGCATGGGGGATACGTAGCCCATCTCTTGGATGGCTTTGAGAATCTCCCCTGATACACCCAGTTCTTCGAAGGTGGTGCCTGTCTGAGTGAAAGCATCTTCGATAGGTTGTTGTGGGTTCTCTACGGGATTTTCCTGACTATTCGGATTTTCCAAGTTTTCTACAATTTCTTGTAACATTTCATTGTTTTCTTCCATAATTCTTTGCAAATTCTTTACTGATAGAGTTGTTGAAACTTTGACACACTTCAGCAGCAAAGGCCATACCGTGGGCAATGATGCGATCCCATTGCTCTTCGTTCAGCGTAGGAAGGTCATCACGATGTACGTTTTCAGTCATCAAGCCGAAGATGATGCCTGCATTGAAGTTGTCGCCTGCTCCAATGGTGGAGACAGTTTCTATTTTGTTTACTTGATACTTTTTGGTCACGTTGGGTGAGAAGAGGCATATCTCGCCTTCTGCATCGGTGCAGAGCATCTGCTTGCAGTGGTACTTCACCTCTTGTTCGTACACCTTTTCAGGGTCGGAGAGGCGCAACATGTTCTGGAAATCTTCTGTTGAACCACGCACGATACTTGCGTATTCGAAGTTCTCCAGAATGGTGGAATAGAGTTTGATGGCCTCTGATGCATGGGAGGAACGGAAGTTGATGTCGTAGTAAATCAAGGCTTCCTGTTCGGATGCATAGTCGAGAAATTCCTTCACTCTGGTTCTCAATACGGGGTTGAGCACGAAGTAAGACCCCATCATGATGATGTCATCTTTGTTTACAACGGGCCATTCCACATCGAGCCTTGCTTTGGGATAGTCTTTGTAGAAAACGTAGTCGGCATCGTTGCGCTCGTTCAGATAGGCAAGCGAGATGGCAGTGCGCCCGTCTTCGTACATGCAGACGTGGGAGCTGTCAACGCCGTTTTCTTCCATGAATTGCTGGATGGTGCGGCCTACACGGTCATTTCCCGTCTCTGTAATCATGGTGACAGGCAGCCCCATGCGTCCCAGAGAGATCATACCGTTGAATGTAGAGCCTCCAGGAACAGCAGCGGTGGGTTGCTCGTCCTTGAAGATGATGTCGAGAATGGTCTCTCCTATTCCAATTATTTTTCTCATGATTTATCTAAAAATCAGGGTTGTTAAATTTCTTTCGTCAAATATCTCACGTGCCACTTCTTGCAGGAGTTGTGGCGTCACCTTCTCCAGATGCTCGATGGTGTCTTTTTTCCCTTCGAACTTATTGTAGTGGAGGTATGCTTTGGCCATATCGAGCGCATAGTTTTCGAAGTTGTCGCATGCCACACCGATTTGCCCTTTCAACTGCTTCAGCGCTGCTTGGAAGGAGCGTTCGGTGAGTGGTTCGTTCATCAGTTTATCCAACTCCTTCCGCACGGTCTTCAAGCACTTCTGTACATCCTCTGCATCGCATCCGAAGTAGATGGCCCATGTAGAGGTGTCGGTATAGTTGGTCAACGTGCTTTCTACGGTGTAAACCAATCCCTTTTGTTCTCTCAGTGCCACATTCAGCCGTGAGTTCATGCCTGGCCCTCCGAGGATGTTGTTGAGGAAGTAGAGGGCGATGCGCTTATCGTTCTTCGAGCCGTAGGCAGCCCTTCCTATCATCACATGGGCTTGGTGGGTTCCACGCTCTTCTGTGAAGATGCCTGGGCGACTGACAATCGTGCTGATGGAACTGATATGACTGCTGGGATTTATAGGCTCTATAGGACTTATTGTCTTCATGAGTTTCCCCACTACTCTCTTCACCTGTTCGAATGGCACGTTGCCAAAGAGGAAGAACACCATCTTCTCAGGGCGATAGAGTCGTCTGGTGAATCTTAATGCGTCGGCAGAAACAAACCCTCGCACGTTCTCTGCTGTGCCAAGAATGTCATGTCCGAGACTGTTGCCTTCGTAGATAATATCCTCGAAGCGGTCGAAGATGAGGTCGGCAGGGGTGTCGTTGTAACTCTCTATCTCATCCACAATCACCTCACGCTCTTTGTCTATCTCATGTTGTGGATAGGTGCTGTGAAACACGATGTCGAAGATGAGTTCTGCAGCCCGCTGAAAGTGCTCCTTCATGAAGGCAGCATACATCACTGTCTCTTCTTTGTTCGTGTAGGCATTGAGGTCGCCACCTACTGCTTCCATTCGGTTGATGATGTGCCACGCCTTCCTGTTTTCTGTTCCTTTGAACATCATGTGTTCGCAGAAATGTGCCATTCCTTCCTCACCTGCTTCCTCATCGCGTGTGCCAGCATCGATGCTGATGCCGCAGTATGCCACATTGGTTGGAGAAGGAATTTGTATCAACCGCAAACCATTCTCAAACTGGTATGTCTTCGCCTCCTCGCCCATCTTTCTTTGTGGTTTCATTTCTCTTTCGTCAATAAATGAGCAACCCAGCCAATCCGCACAGAAGAATCATGATGATGGGATGCACCTTATAAAGTCTTGTTCCCACAAAAGCCAACAGGAAAATCGCCACACTCAACACAAACACAAACGGGGATTCCGCAGGGTTTCCAAAGTTTTCTTTCGACATCAACATGATGGCTGCTGCCGCCAGAAGTCCCACGATGACGGGTCTCAGTGTGCCAAAGATGTTTGTCACCGCCTTTGAGTTGTGGTGCTTGATGAGGTATTGGCTGATGCTCACCATCAGGATGAAGGGCAACCAAATCACGCTCAGCGATGCCAGTACAGCACCTAAGATGGCTGCCCATGTGGGATAGCCAGCGTGAATCACAGCCGTGTAGCCCGTATAGGTGGCACAGTTGATGCCGATAGGACCAGGTGTTGATTGACTGATGGCCACGATATCCGTGAATTCGTTGATGGTCATCCAATGATGCTTGTTCACCACTTCGTCCTGAATAAGTGACAGCATCGCATAGCCACCCCCAAAATTGAAGATGCCTATTTTGGAAAAGACGTAGAACAATTCTAAGAATATCATCGCTTCAAAAACTTCAATTTTTCAATGCTTCAACTCTTCAATTTTCCATAGATGAATCCACCGATGCCAGCAGCCAGGATGCACCATATAGGCGACACCCCAAACGCTGCAATCAACACGACAGTCACCAAGGGAATCCACCAGTTGAACTTATTGAGTTTCGCCTTTTTCGCCATGCCGAAGCAAGGGGCGAGGATAAGTGCCACAACGCAGGGACGTACACCCATGAAGATTTTCTCCACGTACACATTGTCTTTGAATGTCTGAAAGAAGATGGCAATGAGCAGAATGGCAACAATCGATGGCAATGCTGTGGCCAATGCCCCTACGATGCCCCCCGTCACACCTTTCAGTTTCAGACCGATGTGCGAGGCCATGTCGATGGCAAAGAGGCCAGGAGTGCTCTGTGCCACCACCAGCGTGTCCATAAATTCCTCTTTGTCCAGCCAGTGTTTCTTGTCCACCACTTCCTTCTCCATGATTTGCACCATCGCATAGCCTCCCCCTAAGGTGAAACTACCAATCTTGGCAAACGTGAGAAAGATGTCTGTGTAGATGCCCATGCGTCGTTTGTTATTTTAGTTGATCTAGTTATTCTAGTTATACTAGTTTATCTAGTCTTTTCTTCCACCCACTTTCGTGCATTCACAAAGGCTTCCACCCATGGAGTCACTTCGTCACCCTTCCTGTCGGCAGGATAGTGTGCCTGCTGCCAAGGGAAGATGGCGCGCTCCAAGTGTGGCATCATGGCCAGATGACGACCATCAGCCGAGGCGATACCAGCCACATCGTATGTGGAGCCGTTTGGATTGCCTGGATAGCCAGAGTAGTTGTATTTTGCCACGATGTTGTAGTCGCTTTCAGCCTTTGGCAGACGGAAGTTGCCCTCTCCGTGAGCCACCCACAAACCAAGTTTGCTGCCGCTCAATGAGCCGAACATTACAGATTTGTTCTCAGGAATCTGCAAGGTGACGAACTCACTCTCGAACTTGTGGCTGATGTTGTGCAGCATCTGTGCATAATCCTTCGCATCAGTCACAGCGTGGTTGTGATTGAGGAGACCGAGTTCCACCATCAACTGGCAACCGTTGCAGATGCCCAACGAAAGTGTGTCCTCACGAGCATAGAATGCGTCGAGTGCAGCCTTGGCTTTGGGGTTGAAGAGGAAAGCACCTGCCCATCCCTTCGCACTGCCGAGCACGTCGGAGTTGGAGAAACCACCACAGAATACGATCATGTTGATGTCTTCCAGCGTCTCGCGACCGCTTACGAGGTCGGTCATCATCACATCCTTCACATCGAAGCCTGCCAGATAGAGCGAGTAAGCCATTTCGCGCTCACCGTTCGTACCCTTCTCACGGATGATGGCAGCCTTGATGCCTGTACGCTCACGGCGGTCAGCGCTGATGCCGTACTGCTCCATCTTGCCTGTGAAGGAAGCGGGGAACTTGTGCTCGATAGGTTGCTTCTTGTAGTTCTCGAAACGCTCTTTGGCTGTACCGTTGAACGACTGCTTGGTGTCAAGACGGTAAGAAGTGCTGTACCAGATGTCGCGCAGTTTGTCGATGTCGAAGTAGCGGTTGCGACCACCCTTCTTCACCACAATCTCGCGTTCGTCGATAGGCTGACCAATCTCCACGAAGCCCACTCCTGCCTTGTTCAGCAGATTCTCCACCTCACGCTTGTCAGCGTTCTTCACCTGAATGATGACACCAGGATTCTCAGCAAACAGCAACTTCACAGGGTCGTTCTCCATGATGCCGTTGAGGTTGACCTTGATACCACCCTTCTGGTTGGCAAAGGTCATCTCCAAAAGTGTCGTAATCAAACCACCGGCACTGATGTCGTGACCAGCCAGGAGAAGTCCCTCCTTCACCAATTCCTGCACAGCCAAGAAAGCATCGCGGAAATACTCAGGATTCTTCACGGTTGGCACATCGCTACCTACCTTGCCGAGGCTCTGTGCAAAAGCAGAACCGCCCAATCTCAACTGGTCGAAAGAGAAGTCGATGTGATAGAGTGTTGTTTCCTTATCGTTGACCAGCACAGGGCTGACCACCTTCTTCACGTCAGACACCTCACCGCCAGAAGAAACAATCACGGTTCCTGGAGAGATAATCTTGCTTCCATCGGGATACTTCTGAGTCATGGAGAGAGAATCCTTACCTGTTGGCACATTCACCTGCAAAGCACAGCAGAAGTCGCTCAATGCCTGCACACCTTCATACAGACGTGCATCCTCACCCTTCTGCGAACGGCAAGGCCACATCCAGTTGGCAGACAGGCTCACAGAGTCGAGACCTTCTGCCAAAGGTGCCCATACCAGATTGGTCAATGACTCAGCGACAGAGAGTACAGAACCCGCTTTCGGGTCAGCCAAACCTGCCTGTGGAGCATGACCGATGGCAGTAGCGATACCCTTCTCGCCACGATAATCCAAAGCCACTACACCACAGTCGCTCAATGGCAACTGAATCTCGCCTTGACATTGCTGGCGAGCAATCTTACCGGTCACAGAACGATCCACCTTGTTGGTCAACCAATCCTTACAAGCCACCGCTTCCAGTTGCAGCACGTTCTCCAGATAAGATTCTATCTCTTTGTAGGAATAAGCCACATCCTCATACTTCCTCTCCACAGTTTCATCACGCATGTAAGTTTTGGGCGAATGGCCAAACATCTGAGCCACATCCAAGTCGAACGGACGCACACCGTCACCCTGCTGGAAGGCAAAGTGAGCGTCGCCGGTGGTTTCACCCACCACATACAGCGGCGCACGTTCGCGTTCGGCAATCTGACGCACGTGTTCGATATGCTTTTCGTCAATCAGCAAGCCCATGCGCTCCTGACTCTCGTTGGCGATAATCTCTTTGGAAGACAAGGTTTGGTCGCCAATAGGCAACTTCGTCATGTCGATGAGGCCACCACATTCTTCCACCAATTCAGAGAGACAGTTGACGTGTCCGGCTGAGCCGTGATCGTGGATGCTCACCACAGGGTTGACATCCTCTTCGCACAAGGCGCGAACGAGGTTGTTGGCACGTTTCTGCATCTCTGGGTTGGCACGCTGAACGGCGTTCAACTCGATGCCCGACGAGTAGCGACCCGTGTCCACAGAAGAGACGGAACCGCCACCAAGACCGATGCGGTAGTTGTCGCCACCGACCACCACAATCTTGTTGCCCTTCTCAGGCGTACCCTTCAGGCAGTCGCGCTTGGTGCCGTAACCCACACCGCCTGCCAGCATGATGACTTTGTCGTAGCCGTATTCCTCGGTGGTGTCGCCCTGCTGTTCGGCATGCTCGAATGTCAGTACAGAACCACAGATGAGCGGCTGACCGAACTTATTGCCAAAGTCAGAAGCACCGTTCGATGCCTTGATGAGGATTTGCTCAGGGGTCTGATACAGCCACTGACGGATTGGAAGAATCTCTTCCCAAGGACGGATATCACCTTCCTTATCCGACTTTGTCCACTTCGGATAACTGTGTGGCTGGCTGGGTGCAACACCATTGCGTGGATAGCTGGTCATATACACAGCAGTACCTGCAATCGGCCAAGAGCCGACACCACCGCCCATACGGTCGCGGATTTCACCGCCGGTACCCGTTGCGGCGCCGTTGAATGGCTCCACAGTCGTTGGGAAGTTGTGCGTTTCGGCCTTCAGCGAGATGACCGACTCAATGTCCTTCACCTCAAAATAGTCGCTGGTCGAATGGTCGGCAGGAGCAAACTGCTCCACCACAGGACCTTGGCTGAATGCCACATTGTCCTTGTATGCTGAGAGAATCTTGTTGGGGTTCTCCTGTGTGGTCTTCTTGATCATCTGGAAGAGTGAACTCTCTTTCTCCTCGCCGTCGATGATGAAGGTGCCGCCGAAAATCTTGTGACGGCAGTGCTCAGAGTTAATCTGCGCAAAGCCGAACACCTCAGAGTCGGTCAGTTTTCTGCCCAACTGACCCTCCACCTTGTGCAGATACTCGATTTCTTCGGGGGAGAGTGCAAGGCCTTCCTGCTCGTTATACTCCTCCAGGTTCTCAATATGCAGAATGGGTGCAGGTTCGATGTTCACCGTGAAGATGTCCTGATTCAAGCCTTTGTACATGCGTTGCAGCATGGGGTCGTGTTCGGCATCCTCGTTATCCACAGGGAAATATTCCTCGATGCGCTGCACACCCGTGATGGCCATGTTTTGTGTGATTTCCACAGCGTTGGTGCTCCAAGGCGTAATCATCTCTCGGCGTGGGCCGACAAAAAATCCCTGTAAATTTTTCTCGTTTTCGGGTTGGGCTTCGCCATACAGCCAGCAAAGCTCTTTGGTTTCATCAGCTGAGAGCTCGTGATTCACCTGCGTGGCAATCACACTCTGAACTGGTGTTCTGAAAAAGTAAATCATAAAGTTACGTATGTAAAATTTCCTGCAAAGGTACGACTTTTTCTTCGAAAACCCACCACAAAACGATGCGAACTTACATTATTTTATGAAAAAACACGCTTACCCTTCCTCTTTTGTTATTTCGGCACTTCCACTGCCACCCTTTCAGCGCTTCCGCAGCCTCCTTTTCGATGCTTCCACTACCTCAAAAACGGTGTGACTCACACCGCCACCCTCGGTCTGAGTCACACCGACCCCCTCGGTCTGAGTCACACCGTTTTTGAGGTAGTGGAAGCATCGTTTGGGTGGTATTGGAACTGAGGAAATGGAGGCGGTGGAAGTGAAGATGCGGAGGAGGTGTTTCTTTGCCCCTCCTGGTGGGCGAAAAAGTGATTTTATGGGTGTGTTTTCCCATTCTTTCCAAAATATTCCGTACCTTTGCAGCCAGTTTGATCAAATTACCAAGTAGAATTCTCCCCCACAAACATTCTACTCCTCCCGTTTCAGGGGAGGCGGGGGAAGGGTCTTTATGGCTTTGAAAGCAGGTATTGTGGGTTTGCCAAACGTGGGCAAGTCAACACTTTTCAATTGTTTGTCGAGCGCAAAGGCGCAGGCGGCAAACTTTCCTTTTTGTACGATTGACGCGCAACTCGGACAGGTGAGTGTGCCTGACGAGCGACTGACGAAACTGGCTGAACTGGTGCATCCGGGCAGGATTGTGCCGGCCGTGTGCGACATTGTCGATATAGCAGGTCTGGTGAAGGGAGCCAGCCAGGGCGAAGGTCTTGGCAATCAGTTCTTGGGCAACATCCGCGAATGCGATGCCATCATTCACGTGCTGCGCTGCTTCGACAACGGAAACATTGTGCATGTGGATGGCTCGGTTGACCCTGTGAGGGATAAGGAAATCATCGACACGGAGTTGCAGTTGAAAGACCTCGAGACGGTGGAGATGCGCATCAAGAAGACGGAGAAGTTGGCGAATGTCGGCCACGACAAGAATGCCAAGGTGGAATACGGCTTGCTGCTGCGTTATAAGGAGGCGTTGGAGAAGGGACTCTCGGCCCGTACCGTAGTGCCTGAAAATGAGGAAGAAGTGCAGGCGGCCAAGAACATGTTCCTGCTCACCACGAAGCCTGTGCTGTATGTCTGCAATGTGGACGATGCCAGCGCGAAGACGGGCAATGCCTACGTGGAGCGTGTGCGTGAAGCCATCAAGGGAGAGGAGGCTGAACTCATCATCATCAGCGCCCAAACCGAAGCGGACATCGCTGAACTGGAGAGCTATGAGGAAAAGCAGATGTTCCTCGAGGACATGGGCCTTGAGGAAAGCGGCTGCAACCGACTGATCAAGGCGATTTACGCGCTGCTGAACCTGCAGACCTTCATCACCGCAGGCGAGATGGAGGTGAAGGCGTGGACATTCCGCAAGGGGTGGAAGGCTCCGCAATGCGCAGGCGTCATTCACACCGACTTCGAGAAAGGCTTTATCCGTGCGGAGGTCATCAAGTATGAGGACTACATCAAGTATGGCAGCGAAGCAGCGGTGAGAGAAGCCGGCAAGTTGGGTGTGGAAGGTAAGGATTATGTGGTGCAGGACGGCGACATCATGCACTTTAGGTTTAATGTATAAGCCCCTCGCCCCCAAAGGGGGAGGGCTTCGCAGTGTAAGTCATTTAGAAAAATAATATGTACACTCTCATTCATCATACCATCGCGTCGGCCCTCCCCCTTTGGGGGTTGAGGGGCATTGCTTTCATTGATTGGCAGCCTTCCGTAGAGGCTTTCTCCATAGGGGCTTTCAGCGTGCGGTGGTACTCGCTACTGTGGTGCATCGGCCTGCTGTTGGCCTATCTGGTGGCTCAGCGCATCTTCAAGCAGATGAAGGTGGCTGACGAGAAGTTTGAGCCGATGTTCTTCTATTGCTTCATCGGCATCCTGATAGGCGCACGATTGGGTCATTGCATCTTCTACGAACCCAGTTACTACCTGACCAGCGGGAAGGGTTTCATCGAGATGCTCATCCCCTTTCACCAGATGGCCGATGGGTCGTGGAAATTCACCGGATATGAAGGTTTGGCTTCTCACGGTGGCACCATCGGTCTCATCATCGCAATGGTGCTTTATTGGAAGAAAGTGCAGTTAAGCCCTTGGTTCGTGCTGGATGTGCTTGCTTTGGCCACGCCCATTGCCGCCTGCTGCATCCGTCTGGGCAACTTGATGAACTCGGAGATCATCGGCAATGTGACGGATGTGCCTTGGGCCTTCATCTTCCACAGCCATGATGCGCTGGTGGATGGTGCGACGGTGCCCCGTCATCCGGCACAACTCTACGAAGCCATCGCCTATCTGGTCTTTTTCGTCGCAGGAGCGATGATTTACTGGCGGTGGTACAAGGGGAAGGGTGCCGACGAAAAGTCGCCCACAGCGGTCGGAACGGGCTTTTATTTCGGTTTCTGCCTCGCCACCATCTTCACCTTCCGCTTCTTCATCGAGTTTTTGAAGAAAGAACAGGTGGATTTTGAGCAGGGAATGCTTTTAGATATGGGGCAATTGCTCAGCATCCCGTTCGTGATATTGGGAGTGTGGTGCATGATAAGGGCAAAGAAAAAGGCGGCAAGTTGATTGCCGCCTTTTATTTTTGCTAGTTTTTCTAGTCATTCTAGTTGAACTAGTCATCTAGTTATACTAGCCCACTAGCCCTATAATGCTTCTAACATCCTTTTCAGCACCACTGTCGCGGAAATCTCGCGGTTGGCTGCTTCGGGGATGACGATGGAGGTGGGTGCCTCAATCACGTCGTCGGTCACAATCATGTTGCGGCGAACGGGGAGACAGTGCATGAAGAAGGCATTGTTGGTTGCTGCCATCTGGCGATCGGAAACGGTCCAATCGGCATAGTCGTGGTAATCGCCCAGCACCTTGCCGTAGTCTTCTGGACGGGTGACACCAGGACAACTCCAGTTCTTGGCATAGATGAAGTCAGCGCCTTCGAAGGCTTTCATCTGGTCGTATTCCACTTGGGCATTGCCCACAAACTGGGGATCGAGTTCGTATCCTTCAGGATGGGTGACCACGAAGTCCACATCGGCAGCGTTCATCCACTCAGCGAAGGAGTTGGGCACTGCCTGTGGGAGTGCACGGGGATGTGGTGCCCATGAGAGCACCACCTTGGGGCGCTTGTTGGGGGTGCGCTGGATGGCCTTGCCGCCAAAGAGGGGATTAGGCTCAATGAGCGTTCTGTCCTTGTATTCCTCGATGGTGATGAGGTCGGCAAAGGCCTGCAGGGGGTGTACGGTGGCACTCTCCATGAAGAAGACGGGGCGACCGCTGTACTGGATGAACTGCTGGAGGATCTTCTCCTCGTAGTCGTCCTTGCGTGACTCGAAACGGGCGAAGGAACGCACACCGATGATGTCGCAATAGCAGCCCATGACGGGGATGGCTTCGAGGAGGTGTTCGCTCTTGTCGCCCTCCATGATGACACCACGTTCGGTCTCCAGTTTCCAGGCACCCTGATTGACGTCGAGCACGATGACGTTCATGCCGAGGTTGAGGGCTGCCTTCTGGGTGGAGAGGCGTGTGCGCAGGGAGTTGTTGAAGAAGATGAGCATGGCCGTCTTGTTCTTGCCCAGCTCTTGGTACTTATAGCGATTCTGCTTGATGTCGAAAGCCTCATCAAGGGCTTTGCGGAGATCTCCGATGTCGGATACGTGTTGGAAAATTTTCATTGTTATTATGGGTTTATAGGGTTAATGGGTTTAATGGGGTAGATGGGTCATTTGAGCGACCCATCTTCCCCATTCAGCCCATTAGACCCATCTTAATTAATTTCAGTGCTTTATTCTCTTCCCTTTCCATGATCTCTCTCTCGCCAGGACCTTTGTCGTTGATGCCGCAGAGATGGAGGATGCCGTGGATGATGACACGGTGGAGCTCCTCGTCGTAGGTGGTGCCCTGCTGCTCAGCGTTGCTGCGTACCGTGTCGAGGCTGATGAAGAGGTCGCCAGAGATGGTGTCCTTCTTGCCTGTGAGGAGTTCGTCATCGCTGTAGTCGAAGGTGATGATGTCCGTGTAGTAGTCGTGTTGGAGATACTGACGGTTCACCTCCAGAATCTTCTCGTCATTGCAGAAGATGTAGCCGATGTCCCCCACCCTCTTTCCATAGGTGGCAGCAACGGCTTTGATCCATGCGCTGGTGTCGCGACGTCGGATGGAGGGCATCTTGACTGAATCTGTGGTATAGGAAATCATGGAAGTTGAAAATTGAAAGGTGAAGGTTATTGGGTTTTGATGCCTTGGAAGAGGTCTTCGTCCTTGAGTGCTTCCAATCCTTTCACATAGATTTCGTTGGTCGGGTTGATGATTTCGAAATACTCGGACATATCGAAGAGGTCGCGGGCGATGAGTGCCTTGAGCTGTATCTGCAGCATAGGCATGGAGGCCTGGAAGTCGGAGTCGGTGTACTCAATCTTCTGCTCCTTGGCTTTAGCTGCGAGGATGTCAAGCAGATCTTGTGGCACTGTGAACTCGTTTCTGAAGCGTTGGAAACCTGTGCGCAAGTCGGCAGGATTATACATCTTGTTATCAGTTTGGCGCGCTTTGGCCTTGCGATAGGTTGCTACGTCGTAAGCCTTGTCGAGCTGTTTGCGATGACGATCCATCCAGGTGAGGACGGCGGTGTTGATGCAGCTCTTAGCAGCCAATTCGCGATGCAGACGGGTGTAGCGGGTGGTGTCGAGTGGCACATAGACATCGGGCATGATGCCTCCACCGCCATAGACGGTGCGTCCTCCCACTGTGGTGTACTTGAGTGAGTCGGGGAAATGGATGCTGTCGGCACTGATCAGTTCACCGCTGTTCAGACGGTCGAGCATGTCCATATCGTAACTCTTTCTGTCGCCTTTCACGTAGGGCTTCTGGAAACAGCGTCCCACAGGGCTGTAGTAGTGTGCCACCGTCAGTCGGATGAGAGAGCCGTCTGGCAGGTCGATGGGGCGCTGCACGAGGCCTTTGGCAAAGGTGCGGCGACCCACGATGATGCCTCGGTCGTTATCTTGCAAGGCTCCTGAGAGGATTTCTGCGGCTGAGGCGGTGTAGCCATCGACAAGGATGACCACCTTGTGGATGTTCATCTTGCCTTTTTCTGCGTGATATTCATGCCTTCCCACCTTGCGTCCTTCGGTATAGACAATCATCTCGCCATTGTCGAGGAACTCATTGGACAAGTCCACCGCAGCTTGCAGATAGCCGCCACCATTGCCTTGCAGGTCGATAATAAGGTCTTTCATGCCTTCGGCAAACAGTCGAGACACCGCCTTGATGAACTCGGCGTTAGTGGTGGCACCGAAACTGCTGATGCGGACGTATCCAGTGGTGGGGTCAACCATGTAGGCAGCATCGATGGTGTAAACAGGAATCTTGTCACGTGTGACCGTGAACTTCTGGATTCCTTTCACGCCTCGACGGATGATGCCCAGATTCACCTTGGTTCCCTTGGGGCCACGGAGCCGCTTCATGATATCTTCCTTCGACATCTTCACACCTGCGATGGCGGTATCGTTCACGGACACAATCATGTCGCCTGCCAGAATGCCGACCTTTTCCGATGGGCCACCGCTGACAGGTTGGATGACCACCAGGGTGTCTTCGTTCATGTTGAACTGTACACCAATGCCCTCGAAAGAGCCTGTGAGGGGCTCGTTCAGCGCCTGCACCTCTTTGGCGGGGGTGTAGGTGGAGTGCGGGTCAAGTTCTTTTAGCATGCCGCGTATGGCCTCTTCCGTTATCTTTTCGATGTCCACTTCGTCCACGTAGAGTTGACTGATAGTGCCTTGGGCAAATACCATCTTCCGAATCTGCATGTCCAGCGGGCTGTTCTTCTGTTGCGCCAAGAGGGGCACTGACATCAATAACATCAGTGCAGCGGCAAGTGTTTTTGTGTGGTGTGTTGTCATTTTTATCTTCATGAGAGAAAATCTTTTACGTCTTGATGATAAGTGATAAGTTCACGCACGATGCTTGAACTGACACATGAGTATTTTGCATCAGTGAAGAGCAGCACGGTTTCTATGCCTGTGAGACGGTGGTTGACTTCGGCCATATCGCGTTCAAACTCGAAATCCTTCACGCTTCTCACGCCTCTCAGCAGGAAACTGGCTCCTACCCTTTTGGCGAAGTCGGTGGTCAATCCTTCGTAGGTCTCCACACGCACACGTGGCTCATTCTGGTAGAGATCTTGGATGGCTTTTAGGCGTTCTTCGAGCGAGAACATGTACTTCTTCTCGTAGTTGATGCCGATGGCCACAATCACTTCATCGGCCACGCTTTCGATGGCGCGGTCGACAATGTTCTGATGTCCAATGGTGAATGGGTCGAAACTCCCTGCAAATAAGGCAATTTTCTTCATGTTCTTTTCTTTCTATCTCCCCTACTCTTCTTCCATCTCTGTCTCTTCCTCAGGTTTGTCTTCCTCGATGACCAGATTGTTGATGATGAAGTTCTGGCGCTGCATGGTGTTCTTTCCCATGTAGTATTCGAGCAGTTCTTTCACTTGGTCGGTCTTGCGCAGCGTGACGGATTCCAGTCGCATATCAGGGCCGATGAAGTTCTTGAACTCGTCGGGGGAGATTTCTCCCAATCCTTTGAATCGGGTGATTTCAGGCTCAGGACCCAGCAGTTCGATGGCCTTCTGACGCTCCTCATCGCTGTAGCAATAGATGGTGATGAAGTCACCCTTGCTGTCGGGGTGTTCTTCCATATATTTCTCCAATGTCGCCTTCTTGATGCGTTTCTTGCGGTTTCTCACACGGAAAAGCGGTGTCTGGAGGATATAGACGTGTCCTGTCCTGACCAGTTCGGGGAAGAACTGGAGGAAGAAGGTAATCATCAGCAGTCGGATGTGCATGCCATCCACATCGGCATCAGTCGCCACGATGACTTTGTTGTAGCGCAATCCGTCAATGCCATCCTCAATGTTGAGGGCAGCTTGCAGCAGGTTGAACTCTTCATTCTCATACACCACCTTCTTAGTCAAACCATACGAGTTCAGCGGCTTTCCTCGCAGCGAGAAGACGGCTTGAGTCATCACATCGCGGCTCTTCGTGATGCTTCCGCTGGCAGAGTCACCCTCGGTGATGAAGATGGAACTCTCCTCCTTCAGGTTGCCTTTGGCATCGTTCAGGTGTATCTTGCAATCGCGCAGTTTGCGGTTGTGCAGATTGGCCTTCTTCGCACGTTCGCGAGCCAGTTTTGTCACACCTGCAATCGCCTTTCTGTCTCGTTCGTTGTCTTTGATTTTCTCCTCGATGATTTCAGCCACATCCAAGTTCTTGTGCAGGAAGTTGTCCACTTCGGTCTTGATGAAGTCTCCTACAAACTTGTTCACGCTGATGCCGCCGTTTGGCTCCATCGTGAGGGAACCCAACTTAATCTTTGTCTGCGATTCAAACTGCGGTTCTTGCACGTTGATGGCAATCGCTGCAATGATGCCCGAACGGATGTCACTATACTCGTAGTTCTTCCCGTAGAACTCCTTGATCGTGCGGGCAATATGCTCCTTGAAGGCGCTCTGATGGGTACCACCTTGGATGGTGTGCTGGCCATTCACGAACGAGTGGTACTCTTCGCCATACTGCTGATTCGTATGCGTGAAGGCAATCTCGATGTCGTCGCCCTTCAGATGGATGATGTCGTAGAGCGGAGTCGTGTCCATCGTGTCCTTCAAGAGGTCTTTCAGACCGTTGCGGCTCACAATGCGGCTACCGTTGTAGTAGATCTCCAGGCCTGTGTTCAGATAAGTGTAGTTGCGCAGCATGTTGCTCACAAACTCGTCCTGGAATTTGTAGTTGAGGAACAGCGAGTCATCAGGTTGGAAGTAGATGTAGGTGCCGTTTTCCTCGGTCGTGTTTTCGGTTTGATCATCCACCAGTTTTCCCTTCTCAAACACAGCCTTGCGCACTACCCCATCGCGGTAACTCCTCACCTCAAAACGGTTCGACAATGCATTCACCGCCTTCGTGCCCACACCATTCAATCCGATGGACTTCTGGAAGGCTTTCGAGTCATACTTTCCACCCGTGTTCAGAATGCTCACCGCCTCAATCATCTTGCCTTGCGGGATGCCGCGTCCATAGTCACGCACCGTCACAGCAAGATTGTCCTTCACATCCACCTCGATGCGCTTTCCTGCCTGCATCTTAAACTCGTCGATGC
This sequence comes from Bacteroidaceae bacterium, assembly GCA_017448965.1. Classification (GTDB taxonomy): domain Bacteria; phylum Bacteroidota; class Bacteroidia; order Bacteroidales; family Bacteroidaceae; genus Minthosoma. The sequence goes on from JAFSKK010000050.1 coordinate 98,967, forward strand.
TGTTGTCCACAATCTCCTTCAAGAGCACATAAATTCCATCCTCAGCATGACTTCCGTCGCCCAAACGACCGATGTACATACCGGGGCGCAGGCGAATGTGCTCCACACCCGTCAGCGTGATGATGTTCGCATCGTCGTAATCAACGTTTGCGTTTTGAGGGGTATTATTTAGGTTAAGTTCTTCCATATCGTCTATATAAGTTTTCCACCTTTCAAAATGCGGTAGCAAATTTTTCACTTTTCACTTATCCCTTTTCCCTTTTAATCTCCTTCTTGTAGCATCGTCTTCTCTTGTGCTGCTTTCTTTCGAAATAAATCCATTGCTGCTGCACCTTCTCGTTCAGTTCCAGTTCGGGGTTGGTTTCCACAAAATCGTAGCCCTCCTGAATGTAGATAGGAACGAGGTCGTAGAACAGCAGCGAATTGACGCCTTTCCCCTGATACTCAGGCAGAACACCCACCAGCATCAAGTCCAGAATCTTTGGCTTACTGAATTTCAAAGCCTTCAGCAGATGCCACCATCCGAAAGGAGTCAACTTTCCTTTCGCCTTTTGCAGCGCCTCCGACATCGATGGCATAGAGATGCCCACCGCAACCAATCTGCCGTTTGCCTCCGTGATGAGGCTCACCATCTTCAAATCCAGCACAGGGAGATACATCTTCACATATTGGTCAATCTGCTTCTGGCTCAGTTCGCTATATCCGAACAGCGGCTTGAATGCCTCGTTGATCACACTGAAAATCTCCTGCCCATAGTCCTTCGCAATCTTCTTTGCCGAGGTGTACTTCTTGATGCGCAGGTCGTACTTCTTCATCACAATCTCCGCCACACGCTTCAACCTGTCAGGCAAACCCTGCTCCTTCGGCACCACCATCTTCATCTCAATCCAGTCAGCATCCTTCTCATAACCAAGTCTCTCCACATGCCTCTGGTAGTAAGGATAATTGTAAATGGTCGCCATCGTCGACAACTCATCGAAACCCTCAATCAACATGCCCTCGGCATCCATATCGGTGAAGCCCAAGGGACCCTGAATCGTGTCCATACCACGCTCTCTACCCCACTCTTCCACCGTCTTCAGCAACGCCTCGCTCACCTCCTCATCATCCACAAAGTCAATCCATCCAAAGCGCACATTCTTCAGGTTCCACGTCTTGTTGGCCTTCTTGTTGATGATGGCAGCCACGCGCCCCACCAACTTATCTTCCTTATAAGCAAGAAAATAAGCAGCCTCGCAAAACTCCATTGCGGCATTCCTCTCCGAGAATGTGTTCAGCATATCCTCATAGAGGTCAGGCACAGAATACGGGTTATCCTTATAGAGTTCATAGTTGAAGCGGATGAACTTCTTCAGTTCCTTTTTCGTCTCAACCTTCTTAATTGTTACCATGAGTTCACAAAATTTTTGGCAAAGATACAACTTTTTCCGCTTTCTTCACACTCCTGCGACTTATTATTAACGATTTTTACGGCTTATGCACTCTTTACTTTCCAACTCATAGCCCATCAAGTCATCTTTAACGTCGTTGCCACCCAAACGAAACCGCCACCACCACCAAATCCCCCACTCCACTACCTCAAAATCGGTGTGACTCACACCGCCACCCCCGGTCTGACTCACACCGACCCCCTCGGTCTGAGTCACACCGTTTTCGAGGTAGTGGAAGCACCATCTCAGACCCACTGGAAGGAACGAAGCAGCGGCAACGGGTAAACCTCCCCACCACAAAAAAGCGCACCGCCCACAACCCATCGGCTGCAAGCGGTGCGCGCTATTGCTCTATGTTCCTTCGTGCTTACTTCACCAGCACCTTCTTCACCTTGCCATCCGAAGTGCGGATGATGTTCACACCTTTCTGTGGTACGATGATGCGTTGTCCGTTTATATTGTAACGCTTCACCACTTCGTCCTCTTCTGCTTCGTCCTTCACACCCTGCACGGCCAAGGCTTCCCCGTCCATCGACAAGATGTTGAATTGGCCCCAGTACGAATCTACCTTATATAAATCGAGGCATTCAGGCTTGACGTATAGCTTGCAGTTGGACTTCACCACAGAAAAACTATCCTGTGTCCCTTGAGTGCCAACTGGAGGGAATGTAGCATAGCTGTAGATGGATGTGACGAGGCAACCATCAAATGCACATGCACCAATCTTCTCCACATTGCTTCCCCAGCGTACCTCCATTAAACGCCGGCAACCAGAGAATGCATAATCCCCGATAGAGGTGACACTTTCTCCTATAACACATTTGGCTATCTGCTCACCAAAGATAGTCCTAAGGTTGGATGTGGATGAATATGATTCGGAAACAATGTCATTGCTGTTCAACGTCAAAGATGTCAGGGCACCACAGCCAGAGAATGCATTTTCTCCTATAAAACCGACCCTGTTGCCAATGTTGACGGAGGTAAGGCTGCTACAATTATAATATTTGCAATTTGCTGTGTATCAGTTGGTTTTAATTAAAACGGTAGAAAAGTGGTGTCGACGATTCTGTAGATGACGAAAAAGATGAAAATTTAACGATTTTAACTTTTTTACACCTCAAAAGTCACATAAGTGTGCAGTATTATTGATATTTCCAGCAACAACACACGAACTGACAACAAAACAAAATCTGGGAGGATGTGTTAGGAAAAAATTCCACATCCTCCCTGATTATCTATAACAACCAAACTTTTACCGCTTGTCGGGAACGCCGTAGTCCGTCCAGCGCTCCTGGGGGTAGTTGTTCTTGATGATGAGTTTGTGATTCGCGTAATCTGCTTTCACATTGCCGAGAATCTCGTTCATGCGTTTCACTTTGGGAACAAGTTCTGCGCGGAGGCGATCACATTCCTCGCAAGCAGTCACCAAGGCATCAATGGTCTGTTCCATGGAGTCTAATTCTTGCGATGTAGCTCCTCTACCAGTTTCATTGAGATGTTTGCGCAAGCCTTTAATCAGACCACGGCTCTTCTCAATTTGCATTTCAACTGTCTTAGTCATAATTTTGATTTTTTGAGATTTAACAAAGCTACTATTGGGGCGTAGCCTACCCTTATCTATCTTTTTCTTCTGATACGGTGTGTCAATAACCTAGCTCCCACGACAGGCCATGTAGGGAATCGGCGAACAGTATGGCGCACAGTCGGGATGTCCCAAAGGAGAAAAGCGATGGCAAGAGCACCTGCGATGTAAAGCACCCAGCCATAGAGTTGTTTAATGGTGACAGCCATCATGGAGGGAATGAAATCTTCCATCCACTCACCGACATCAAAGGGTGCGGATGTGAAAGCTGGCATATCAAGGTAAGCTGTGTAGCGGAGGATGTTGTCAGCCATGTAGTAGCGCAAGCCCCAAGCATAAAGAGCACAACCGATGACACCGCCTATGTACATGTGCATGAAGTTGAACACCGAAAGTGACTGAAAGAAATGTTCGAAGGTCATTATTTCATGCAAACTCCACATGAAGGCGATGCTCAGCGTAGCATATCCAAAGCCTCGGAACATGAGCGGCAGACGTAACACCTCAATGTTGATATGGTCTGCCACGAGGAAGTAGAAGCCTGAAGCATAGAGTGTCACGGAAAGAAGTCCTATGGCGATGAGTTTATAGACATTGAAGCGCCATACTTTCAGCCAGAGCCACGAAACGAGGCAGCCCATCCACATCCCTGGCAATGCCCACAGCGTGAGAGTGCGTGAGGTTAGCATCTCATAATCCATCACCTCTTCGTAGAAAACCTCTTCCAGCACGTGCTCGGAAGCCAACAACCCTTCCACCACTGCAATGAGCAGGATGATGGGAACGAGGTGACGGTAAGTCCACATGCGAGGTTCGAAGTAAGATTGCTGCTTGGTCCACATGCGGTGAAGACAGCCACCAAGAGTGATGAGTGACGTGCCTGTAAGGGTTCGGATGGTAGGCGAGTGCCACCAGTCGAGCCAGTCGCCATAATTGAAGATGTAGGCGACTTGAAGTCCAAGCAGGCTCCAAAAGGCAGCCCCTAACCAGTCAATGCCTTTGAGGGGCACACGCTGCGGCATGGGACACCAAGGGCGAGTCAGGAACAGTTGAATGGCAACAACCACCATCATCAATCCCATGACAAACCAATAGGAAGCATACCAGTGGAGTGTGTGACCGAAGAAGGCACTGTACCACGCCTGCATTTCAATACTTGTAAGTAAGATGATGTGCAGGCAGGGGAAGAATACCCCCATATCGCGCGTAGGAGTCATCCACAGTTGGATGTTCGACATATTCTCAAACGTTCCCTGAATCTTGGCTATTCCTGCAATGAAACATAAAAACCACATCAGGGGCAGAAACGTAGTCTGCGTAAAAAGCCAATTGCATGCTGCCAATACTAATGCTGAGGTGATGAGCAACGAACGGTTGGTGAAGCGGAACTTCATGCGGAAGAGCATGGGAAACCAGATGGCCATGCCTGCCAGATTACTATAGAGGCACATTGTCACGTCTTCGCGCATGATAGCCCGTCCGCCAATCATCTCGTTCAATGCGCCCAGATACACGCATCCCGCCAGTTGAAAGCAGAAAGCCTGTACCACATATATCCATGGCCGTAGCCACGTAGGAACGCAGTTACGGAACATGGGCATGGCGAAAGGAGGAGGTGTAGGATGCAGGCTCATATTAGTATTGTACTTCACATTCCACATTCAATCCGGCACGGAGTTTCGCCAAGTCTTCGGGTTTGTTACTATCGAGGTTTATGCGGACAGGTACACGCTGTTCTACCTTCACGAAATTGCCTGTGGCGTTGTCCTGCGGAATAAGGCTATAGGCACTACCCGTAGCGTCGGAGATACGCTCAACGGTACCTGTGTATTCAACATTGGGCACAGCATCGGCTTTGATACGCACTTTGGCACCAACGGCGATGCGAGGCAGTTGTGTCTCGCGATAGTTGGCCACAACCCAGAGGTCACGGCTATCCACAATGTCCACCATCGTCTGCCCAGGCTGCACAAGTTGACCCTCATGAATTTCCTTGCGCCCCAACACACCATCAGCCGTGGCGATGATGACCGTATATGAAAGGTTCAGACGTGCAAGTTCCAACTGCGCGCGTGCCACTTCGATGGCAGCTTCGCTCTGCTGCAAGTGATGACCTTGTTCGCTTTTGATCAATGTCATGGAGTGACGCTGGCGATTGGCAGCCTCGTAACGTGCAAGGGCAGCAAGATAGGCTGTATGAACATTGTCGGCCTGTTGCGGCGTTACGCTCTGTTGTTCAAGCAGTTTTTTAAAGCGTACATCTTCGCGACGAGCATTTTCCATCGTGGCCCGCAGTTCTTCAATGTTTGCATCCGTAACACCGATATTACTCTGCGTGGTAGCAATCCCCGTGTTGGTGGCACGACTTCCTGCCTGAGTTTGTGACAAAGCTGCCTCAGACTGAGCTAAAGCCAAACGGAACTCGGCATCTTCAAGGATTACAAGAGTGTCTCCCTTGTGTACTGGCTGGAATTCCTCAAATCGAATCTCCTTGATAAAACCAGACACACGGGTGTTGACGGGTGTGATGTGCTGTCGCACATGAGCGTTATCCGTCCATTCAGCATTGCCAAAATGCGCAAAGTTCAGGATGACGACGGTAGCTCCCACGATAAGCAAGATGAGGACAATGACATTGTATGTCCATCGATAAACCAATTTCTTTTCCATTATAATGTATTGCTGATATATTTGAGTTGATAATAGTTATAAATCACATTGAGGCGTGCGCTGACCAATGCCAGCTCAGCATCCAGCTTCACGTTGGCGGCATCAGTCATATCCGTAATAAGCGCCAAGCCGTTCTCGTAGCGATTCTGAATGATACGGTAGTTCTGTACTGCCAGCTCCACACTCTTCTGCTGCGTTTTCAGTTCAGTAAACGAGGTGAGATAGTTAGTGTATGCAGCTTGAATGGCGTTTTCTATGCCCTCACGTGCCTCACGCTGCTGGTCTTGACTGTGCAAGGCAGCGGTACGTGCCTGTTTCAAATGTTTGTTTCGCTTCCAAAGCGAGGAAATATTGTAACTCACACCTACACCTACGTACCAATAATTAATGTTCTTGTCCAAAGTCGGAATCTCGAAGGTGACAGGACCGTCGAAATGGTCTTCCGCCACGAGAGCCACTTTGGGTAAACGCTCTGAACGCTCTGTCTTCACCTTCTCTTCTGCAATCTTTGTGCCAATTAAAGCTTTCTGTAGAGTGGTATTGTTAGAGGTTGCCAACAGTTGCCATTCGGCCTCACCATCAGTCGGGCAGAGTTCTGTGTGGAATTCCTCTTGGGGAACAATCACAACGGTGGTGTCAATTCCGATGGCCGTTGTCAATTGATGACTGATGATACGCTGGGCGTCCTGCACGCGTGCTCTACCCAGCCGCAACTGTTCCAGCTGAAGTTCGTGGCGTGTAATGTCGTTCTGTAAAGCTACGCCCTGCTCCATGCGACTGCGTGTCTGGCAGATGAGTGTTTCGGTGAGGGCAATATTCTGGTTGAAAACCTCTTCTTGGTTGTGCAAGTTGTGAAGCTGAAGGTAATGCCCAGTGAGGAGGAAACGCACACGCTGACGATTCTCTTCTGCCTCCACTCTTGCCATTTCGTGTCCTAATTTGGCTTGCCGTATGCCACTGGAGATAGCACCGCCACTATAAACGGTCTGGCGAGCCATTACAGCAAAGTTGTTACCGAAATGCGGAGTCTCTGCCGTAAATCGGTTCTTAAACGGGCGGTCCCAGATGTTCACGTTGCCTAAATAACTCACCGAAGCCGTAGCCTCCAAGTCGGGCAGTCGTGCAGAATGTGCTGCCGCCACACCATCTTCCGCCTCTTTAATTGCGGTTTTAAACGAACTGATAGAGGCATTATGTGTCTCGGCGGTGGTGAAAATCTGTTGGAGCGTCATCCGCAAAGGCTCCTGTGCTGTAGCGCACAAAACATTGGCTGTGGCACATACTGCCACGAGCCATCTACTTCTCTTTTTCATTGGAATTTTGATGTTACTAATACATGTTGAAATAACTTTGCCAGTGTCTGCGCTGGCCTTTGTCATTTCAACTACAACCTACAGACATATTACGTTTGCGGGTGCAAAAGTACAAAAAAAAACGATAACTTGTGACCTTTGATATATGTGTACAGTATGGGTTATTTAACAATAATTAACCAAAAACAGTTGGCCTAAACAAGCATTTTTGTCAATTCTGTATGCAATTTCTATATCAATACAGATTACCCCAGTTCAACAACGGTCTTGCGTTCTTCGTCATTCAAACTCATGTCAGTTCTATTTTATCATGTTCAACATTCTTGTAATATGGTAGGAATGTCCATCCTTTCCATTGCTGTTTAGTGTAGAGATGCGGGCTGATTTCCTCTCCCAAATTCCATCCTAATTCACGGAATGGATAGGTTAGGTCGTAATCGTGGAAAGTGAGTGATGGCTTGTCCAATAACACCAGCAAGTCCCAGTCGCTGTCTTCATGGTAGTCACCGCGGGCACGGGAGCCATAGAGGTACAGTGTGCTACCTGGTGGAAGCACTTCTTTGGCTACTTGTTTGATGTTTTCTATCACCTGCGAATGGGTCATGTTGCTTGCTTTATTACTGAGTGTGAGTACTTTTACTAATTGCAAATGTAGCACTTATTTTGAACAAACAAAAGAAAAAAGGGAAAAAGTTGCAGAAAGATGCGTGGAGAGACATCGGAAGCAGGGGCGAATTATTGCGATTGCTTTTTGAGTTGGAAGATGGAGAAAACGGGTAGATGGTCGCTGACGCCTCCTTGATAGACGGGACCAAGATAGGTACGGTGGGGTTTGTTTCCTCCGTTGGTGGGGTCTGGTTCAGTGAGGAAGGATAGGGAGAGGATGTGTGTTTCTTGATGAGAGAGGGTAGTGGTGTGGGTGAGAATGTGGTCAAGGGTGGACCATTCACCTTGGTATTTGTAAGTGCCTGGTTTTAGGCGTGCTGTGCGGTCGATGAGATGATGGTTGCGGGTGAGCAATTTGAGTTGGGGAGAATTGTTTTCGGCATTGAAATCGCCCATGAGAATGAGGTTGGGGTGGTGCCTTATAGTACGAACAGAATCCACGTGAGCTTGTACCTGTTGACAGATGCGCATGCTCAGTTTTTGGGCTTCTCCTCCGCCTCGTTTGGAGGGCAGATGAAGCACATAGACATCAAGGGTGTCGCCTCCCATGATGGTGCCAGCCACATGCAGAATGTCTCTTGTCTTTTGTTTTTGAATGGATGGCTTAACGCTCTGAATCTCTATAGGATGGAATGTAAACGGGGAGTAGAGTAGGGCGACATCAATGCCTCGATCATCCTCAGAATGGGTCATCACATATTTGTAACCCAAATGCTTCAATGGCGTGTTTTTGGTGAGGTATTTCATCACGGTGTCGTTCTCCACTTCGCAAAGTCCCACAAGGTCAACGGGGCGTTTCTCATCGGCTGCCGCAATCACCTTGCTGATGCCCTTCAATTTCTTGAACAGTCGTCCTTTGTTCCATTTTCGTTCGCCCCCAGCGCAATACTCATAGTCATTTTTCCCCTCATCGTGAATGGTGTCGAAAGCGTTCTCGATGTTGTAGGAGAGGATGGTGAAAGGTTGCTGTGCCTTCACAAGACAACACAGTAAAGCAGCAATTATCAAAAGGAAGGCTTTTTTCATATTTCACACGTTTTGGCCACTACAGCCCATTGTCACAGTGGCGTTGTTTCTGTCTGCAAAGATAGTGACTTTAGTTGCTTTTAGCAAAAAAAGGAAGAAAAAATGAAATGTCCCCACAGTAGTCGAGTGAGCAACTTTGGGGACATATAAGGCTTTGTCGTCGGATGTATATCAGGGCAGCAGCCACTTCACAAGTTTGTCGTTGGTGTCGAACCAGAAGGAGCCGTAGGTCTTGTCGTTGGTCACCTCGTAGTGGTAGTCTTCGCGTCCGAACCAGTGTTGCTTCTTCTGCATGTCGAGCCATTGCAATTCATACACTTTCATGTTGCCATCGTTGCGGACGAACTTGAACTGGCTCAGACCCAGTTCCTTGCATTTGCTTTCCACGGCCAGACGTGTCATGCCTGCGTGGATGTCGGAGATGCAGAGTGTCTTGTCTGAAGCATCGGCTATCTGTGCCACCCATGCACTGGTGCCATCATTTTTCTTGACTTCGATGAAGGAGCCGCACATGACCGGATTTCTGTTGATGCGCATGATGGCATACACATCGCCGCCGTTTTCCTTCTTCTTGACTACATGCAGGTTCTTTCCAGACCATGTGTATTCCATATTAATACTGGGATCGACAGCACGCACAGAAGGCAAGTCGAGCGTTAAGATGACGGTGTTGCCTTGTTCTCCGAAGTTGACGATTTCAAGTGTCGCCTTGTGGGTCTTCTCATCGACAGGTGACTGCGCTCCAGGAAGCATCACTCCTGCAATGTTTTTTGTGATTTTGAAGTTGCGGTCAACATACTCTTGTGCCTGAACTGTGCTCATGGCCAAGGTGACAAAGGTTGTGAGTAAAAGAATTTTTTTCATTGTTGTTTGAAGAATTAAGAGTTAATAACTAAAGTTTCGCAAGCTTTGTATGCCTTGTAGATAAAGGGAGATAGAAGAAGATAGAAGGAGATAGAAGACAAATGTAATGCTAATGGCAAGGTATTGTCCTCTATCTTCCGCCGCTGAAATGCGGCTATCTTCCTTTATCTTCCTATATCTTCTTAACATACGAAACTTGAAGTAAGAATTAAAAATTGAGATTTCTGAACGGGTGAGTCCGTTTTCCGTGGTTGCAAAGATATGATATATCGTCGCTCTTGATGCTGTTGGTTTTAGTTCAAATTGATTCAAAGGTTAGTTCAAATTAGTTCAAACACACAAAAACAGGAGAAGGTGAGAATTTGTGGGCAGAATCTGAAATATCGTTGGATTTTTATTTGTAACTTTGTACGGAGAAACAATAAGATGATTCAAGTTTCGTATGTTAAGAAGATATAGGAAGATAAAGGAAGATAGCCGCATTTCAGCGGCGGAAGATAGAGGACGATACCTTGCCATTAGCATTACATTTGTCTTCTATCTCCTTCTATCTTCTTCTATCTCCCTTTA
>JAFSKK010000051.1 GCA_017448965.1 Bacteroidaceae bacterium
ACGACTCATTGACGAACCTCTCAACGAAGGAAAGGAGAAACCCAAAAAGGCTATGGTGTTCCTTAGTGCCCTGCTGTTGGCGTTTGCCTTGCCTTTGTCCATTATTTGGCTCATCGGTCTGCTCCGCTACCGTATTGAGGGGCACGATGATGTGCAGAGTCTTACCAAACTGCCCATTATTGCCGACATACCGATGGCCAGCGACAACGTGAAGTCCTCGGCAGGCATTGTGGTGCATGAAAACAAGAATACTCAGATGGACGAAATTTTTCGCTCCTTGCGAACCAATATCAAATTCCTGCTGAAGGAGCATGAGAAGAAAATTCTCTTTACCTCCAGTATCTCAGGTGAAGGCAAGACTTTCTGTGCCGCCAACTTGGCTATGAGTTTAGCCCTGCTGGGACAGAGGGTGGTGCTTTGCGGACTTGATATACGCAAACCGGCACTGGGGCGGCTGTTTGGTATTGCAGACAGGAACTCCGGTATCACCATGTTGCTCACCAAGGAGCAGGTCACGCTCGATGATGTACAGCAACAGATAGTCGAGTCTGGCGTCAACGACAACCTGCACCTGCTGCTGTCAGGCCCTGTCCCGCCTAACCCCTCTGAACTCTTGGCGCGAAAAGCCTTTCGACAAGTGGTAAATCTGCTGGAGCAGCAATACGACTATGTTATCTTCGACTCGGCACCCTTAGGACTTGTCACTGACACGCTGCAGATAGCGGAACATGCCGACTGCTGCGTACTAGTTTGCCGGGCAGACTATACACCCAAGTCAAGTTTTGGCCTGCTCAACCAGTTGGCAGATGAGGGCAAACTCCCTAATGCGAGCATTGTCATCAATGGTATTGATATGTCGCGCCGCAAGTACGGCTACTACTACGGCTATGGCGTTTACGGCAAATACGGACGCTATGGTAACTACGGCAAATATGGAAACTATGGTCATTATGGCATGTATCCTGATAGTCATTATGGCCTGAAGGACGATAACTCCATCAAGAAATGACAATAGCAGTAGACTTCGACGGAACGATAGTAGAGCACCGCTATCCCGAAATAGGCGAAGAAAAGCCCTTCGCCGTCCAGACACTGCGCATGCTGATAGCCGACCATCATCGGCTTATATTGTGGAGCGTGCGCGAGGGGAAACTTCTGGACGATGCCATTGAATGGTGCCGCGAGCGTGGTATCGAGTTCTACGCCATCAATCGTGACTATCCTGAAGAGACCGAGAGTGGGAATGAACACTACAGCAGAAAAATTAAAGTTGACATCTTCATTGATGACCGGAACATAGGGGGGCTGCCGGATTGGGGAACGATATATTCGATGATTACTCATGGTACTGGCTGGTACCAGCTGATAAGCGAGACTGCTTCCGGCAATGATTCTTACGCTACCCGCCGTCACCATCGTCCATGGTGGAAACGATTTTTGAATATTCACTAAAAACGATAGAAAGTATGACAAAGAATGTAACAACCTACGTGATTGGCAGCTATTGCAATCCTGCTGCTCGCAGCCTGCGCTTCGTCTAAGAATGTGGCATACATACAGAACAACGACACATTTGTTGCCGACAGCTCAGCATTTCTCTACGAGGCACATATCATGCCCCAAGTGTACTGACAATTACAGTAAGCACTATTAATCCTGAAATTTCAGCTCCCTTCAACCTGGTGATATCTCCAACGTTGGGAAACTCTTTGACAGGTAGCCAGTCAGTGAATTCCAACCGTGTTTTGCAAACCTACTTGGTGAGCAACGATGGAACCATATCCTTTCCTGTACTGGGTACGCTGAAAGTCGGAGGACTGTCGAAGGCAGAATGTGAGAAACTCATCCACGACCGTATCATATGCTACTTGAATGGCAAGGAAGACCCCGTGGTGACAGTACGCATGGCAAACTATAAAATATCCGTACTGGGCGAGGTGGCACGTCCCGGTATTGTTCACCGTGAACAATGAGAAAATCAACATCTTCGAAGCACTGGCTCAGGCAGGCGACCTCACCATCTACGGTGTCCGTGACCGTGTGAAACTTATTCGTGAGAATGCCGATGGCAAAAAACACATCTACACCATGAACCTCAACGATGCCAACATCATCAACTCACCCTGCTACTACCTCCAGCAGAACGACATCGTTTACGTAGAGCCCAACAAGGTGAAAGCCCGCAACTCCAGCGTGGGACAGACGACCTCACTATGGCTCACGTCAACAAGCATACTGGTTTCTGTGACATCATTATTGTTTAACATCTTAAAGTAACGAGTATGTCCGACAACCATTCACACCATCACCATCATCACAAAGAAGACTATGGCTCGCGCTTCAAGCGACAGAGCCTCTCCTCAATAGCCTTCCGCCGCAGTGCTGACAAATGGATGAAGATCATTCTATTCGCCCTTTCAGTGGTAATGATTCTTCTTGTCATCCTGACGTATGTCTTTTTATAGGACTGTTTTGAAGAAAATTAGAAATAGTCCTTGTCTTCTTCCTATTCCTCCATACGCTATATATAATATAGGTAGTGGTTAGCCGGAGAACCTACTGGACTTCGTACAGACCCTGCAAGAGGAACTGGTCAGGGTAGGAGTCCTACCAGCTGATTTTAACTTCGAGACTCACAAAAAGTTGGTTCCTGTGCAGCCTAACGATATGACCACGATGTATGTGGATGCAACAGCCTTAGAGCATGACTTTGCGTTTACGCCAAAGATAAAACTCCGTGAAGGACTAAGGAAGTTTGCAAAGTGGTATAAGGAGTATTATTGTTGAAGACTGGTTGATTACCAAGTACTGTTTTTAGCCTGAATCCGATAATTGTCCTCATAGAATCATGGCATATGGATACGACCACAGAATTCCATTCTCTTTGATATCGAACATTATTGATAAATGCCTATGCGGGTGAGACTGGATATCCTAACAAATAACGATTGGATATAATTTTATAATGAATAGCGAGAGCTGGGGCTGCGAAGAAGCGGTCTCGGCTCTTGCTCATTATATCCAAGACAAAGAGATTACAAAAGTCATGGTGTTAACGTTTTTGGATGGCAGCATGGAGAATTCTCAATTATTTTTTACTTTTTTTTAAAAAGGCACAAAAAAGCACAAAGCGGGAAATGCTTTGTGCTTAAGACGATATACCTTTATGATGTGATGCCACGTAAGCAGGGGGGAGAGAAGGACTGATCAAAAAAGGGGCAACGAAGTGCCCCCAAAAAGTATGATGTTTGCTTATGAAAAAGTTATGTGAGAGAGAGTGGTTAGAAAGAGGTGTTGCCATCGCCACCACGAGGGCCTCCGCCAAATCCGCCTGGGCGTCCCATTCCACCAGGTCTGCCACCACCTTGCTGTCCTCCTCGGAAGCCTTGCTGCATGCCTGCACGGCGGACATAAATCTGTGCGGCTTGCACGGGAGTCAGAATCTCGAGGAACTTGGGCAGATAAGCCTTATCGACGGAGAGTTGTGCCTCCTGAGTGGCGAACTGCTTCTGGATGAGTTCGGTGGCTTGAGCGTCGGTCATCTTCTTGAAATCCACTTCCTCTTCGGCGGCTTTCTCCCCTTTGGGATTCTCTGCGTTGTGACGCGCTGTCTGATAGTCGAGATAGAGCACCTTGAATGCTTCGGCCTTGGCGTCGTCAAGTTTCATCTGCTTGGCGAGACGGTCAGCCATACGGGTGTACATCTCAGTTGGGTTCATTCTCTGACGGGAACCGCCATTGTCTTGTGCCATTGTGGCTACTGATACGAGCACAAATGCGAGTGCTGTTAAAATCATTTTTTTCATCGTCTGTGTTGTTTTAGAGGTTTGAGTATTTAGTTGTTAGTTGTTAATTGTGAGTTTTATTTTTTAGTTTCTTGTTTTGCGCTTTTAATTGTCAGCTTTCGATGGGTATGACGCACCCCACACTTGAAAGGTTTAATAGTCAAACGTAAAAAAAACAAAAAAGGGCAGGACGGTGTGTCCTACCCTCTTAAATATAATAATGTATCAGTTGGCTTATTTCTTGTTCTCCTCGATGAACACAACCACGCGGTTCCAGTCGTTCTCGCTGAAGAGTTCGTCTGTGACACCAAGACCCTTCTGAGTGAGGCGGCTTGGGTCAATCTTGTAGGTGTTGACGAGCATGTCGTAAACGGCCTTAGCACGAGCATCTGAGAGACGCTGGTTGAGGTCAGCTGGACCTTCTGGAGAAGCGTAACCGTTGATAATCACCTTGCTCTCTGGGTGGTTCTTCATGTAAGTGGCAATCATGTCAACAGAAGGACGCTGAGAGGGGTCGATAACGCTCTGACCCTGACGGAAGATAACCACAGGAGCGAGCTTGTTGGCCTCAACCACAACTGGCTTTTCAACATACTTGATCTTCTCCACTTCCTTGATCACCTCCTTTGGCTTCTTGGCAAGTTCTGCCTGGAGGCGAGCGATTTCATCACGCAATGCGCTGTCATCATACACCTTGAAGTAGCGGAGACCGTTAGAGTTCTTGAAGTGGTAGGTGAGACCTGCTGTGAGTGTGAGCTGAGACTGATGCACATTGAGGCCAGAACCTACATTCCAGTAAGAGATGGCTGGCTTCACAGTGAAAGTGAGTGCCTTCTCCTGACCAACGTTGAAGTTGAAGTCAAGACCGAAGTTGGAAGTCACTGTGCTGAATGGGTGATCGGCATGCTGACGATAGCATTCGCCAAGAATATAGCCCCAACCGCAACCTGCACGTGCAATCACTTCAACGGAACGTGGCTGACCTTTGTAACCACCAAAGAGGTTGTTCAGGTTGATGAGACCGTTGACACCAAGATTGCCAAAGTCGAAAGCGGTCTTCTGACCATAAGCATTGTACAGGAAGTAAGTAGCCTCGTCGTTTGCATTGTTCGCATTGATGCCTGCAAAGTAGTTCACGCTCAAACCCAACACAGGAGTAATGCCTTTGGTGAGTTCAACATTCACACCTGCGCGCATGTCCTTGAGCATGTTCTGACCGATGGTTGGCTCATAAACACCACCCTGAACACCGATAGACCAGTTGTCAAAGAATTTGCTTGTCTCGATTGCCTGCTGGGCATTTGCAGCCACGCATGAACCCATGACTGCGATTGCAAGTAAAAGCTTTTTCATCATCAAAAAATTTAGTTAAAGTTAGGAAGTAATTCTTATATCTTTGTAAAAACCCATTGCAAAGTTAGTTCTTTTTAACTCAACAAACAATTATTCCTTCCTTTTTTTCTGAAAAGTATGAAAAAAGCAGATTCTCATCAATTCACAGACAAATGCACCTCCATCGTGGCTGTATATTGCTTGCTATCGGTGTGGGTGTAAACAAATGCCTGACGGATGATGTAGGTCTTGCCTTTGGTCAGACGTCCAGGATATTGTCCCACATAGCAGCCATACTGGTCGGGATACATCTCGGCAAAGATAGCTGCAGAGTTATCATATCCCACCACATTGCCTGCTGTGGTGAACCAATGGCCGTAGCAGGTGCCGGACGAGGTGGAAGTGGTCGTGTTGTAGTTCTTGTTTCCATTCTTGCTCACACCAGCAAACACCAAAGTGCCTTTCGTGCCAGCGGAAGTGTTCCTCTTCACAGCCTTCATCTGTGCGGTGCTGACACCCAGCGCCTGACTGATGGCATCCATATCGTACTGTACACGCACACTGGAGTATTGGCTAGCGCTATAGGCGAGGTCGGCATAGAGCACCACGGTGGTGTCTTTTCGTTCATAGTCTTCAGCGTAGTCGCCATAGGTGCGTGTGGTGCCCAATGCTGAACAATTATCAAATGCCACCTGATAAGGCCACTGCTCGTCGGTGGCATCACTATCATCCCAAGGATGGCGCCAATGCTCAGTAGGTGCACCCGTCACAACCAACCACGCACGTTTGATATTCTCTGGCAAAGCCATTTCTGCCACACCTTCCTTGTCGCTGTACATATCGCCATAAACGCGTTCGCCATCAGTCGTCTGAGCCACGAAACCATAACGCCAGCCAGCTTTTCCCACATTGATTTTGCGATAGCCATCCGCTCCGGCAATGCCCTTGAAGTTGGCCCTCACCGTTGTACCGCCCTTGAAGCCCTTCAACGGAATGATGTTGAAGCCATAGTTCTGAGGACAGTTCTCAGCATTGACCGCATAGGTGTTGTCAGTACCTTCCACGTAGGTCAGTTTGGTAGAGAAAGCATTCTGATAGTTCTTGCCACGATCGCGAATGCCATCGATGTCCCATGTAGTCACACGGCAAGCATAGTCGAACATCATCTTGTTGAAGTCGCTCTGTGTGGCACCTGTCATACGCTTGTAGGTCTCCACAGGGTCTTCAGGGCGCTTGGTCTCACGCCACATCCGACCGATGAAGTCCTGTCCATGCAGTTGGCACCAATAATACTGAATGAAATAGTTGGCATAACGGAAAAGGCTGCTTTCATAACCCTCGTGCAGCAGGTTCAGATAAGACCTCGACACATAAGTGCCGTAGTAGCCGCTGAAAAGACCTGCTGGGAACACCTGAAATCCCTGCCACTGCGCACAACTTTCCCACCAAGCACAACCACCGCTGCCGCCATCGCCAAAGCCCCATTGCCAACCATGATTAGTACCCAAGTCGGCACTCACAAGAAACTGGAACACGTGGCCAATCTCATGTGCTGCCGTGTGACCGCCTTCAGCACCTGCTGCCCAAGGAGTGCAATGGAAGAGGCCCACCTTGCAGGACTTGCTCTTCTTCGTTCCCTCGTAATACCACACTGTACCATCTGTACCAGAGCCATCAGCACGCCATGCGTTTCCGTCCCACGATGTCTTCACGATGAACATGCAGATTTTATGCGTGTCAGTCGTTGAATTACCAGGCTCCAAGAAACCCAGTTCTTCCACATACTTCTTCCAAATCTTCTCGCCATTGTCGAGCAGGGTCTTCACATTGACGGTGTAACCATTATAAGATATGGTGTTGCTCTTGGAGAGCGTCAATCCGTTCTCCCAGAAGCACACAAAATGCTCCGATTCCATCGAACGTTGGAAGCACCATTGAGAACTCTCCTTGGTGAAATCCACGTTTGAATAGGCAGAGGGCTTTATCAATGTGCGCTCCGTCTTATCCAGACGATAGACACCATCTGTACGATAAGACTTGTTCAGTTTCACCACTTTCCCATTCGAAGGATTGGTTCTGTAACGTGAGTAGGAAGACTTTCCGAAAATGATGGAGTCAACATCGGTCAAACTGATGATTTCATTTTCCGTGAAGGGGTCATCAAACTGAAACCAGAGGGTGTCTGGCTTCGTTTGGGCATTCACGTGCAGGCTCACCGCAGATGCGAGAAGAGCCAGCATTAGTATCATATTGCGCTTCATAAACTTTAAACTCTAAACTTTAAACTCTCATCATTTCTTCATCACCGTCATCGACGACTTGCCGAAATTGACCACATAAACGCCTTTAGAGAGTCGGTTCAGATTCACCGAGATGAGGTCGCCCGACTTCTGAACATCAGCATTAACTTCCACACCATTAGGGGTGAACACCTTCACATCCTGCACATCAGCCGCACTGACCACCAATGTGTTGGCGCTGAATTTCACTTTCTTCTCCGCAAGTGTCGGTTCAATGCCCACGGGGTCATCTTCTTCCGACACGTAGAAGTTCTTGATGTTGCTCAGCTCATACTCATCAGTATTGACCGTCACCTTTCCGTCCTTGAATTTCAGGATTGGGTCGGCATCGCCTCCCAGCAGGTAATAGACTTTGGTTTCCTGAGCATCGTTCAAGGTAAAGACGATGCTTCTGGCCATTGCTCCCAGAGAAAGCAGGCTTGCACACAGTAAAAGAGTAAGTTTTTTCATTTTTTTCGCTTTAGTTTTAGGATTTTAATAGATTTCTAACATTGATTCCGAACCAGACAAGTCCCAAGAAGAAGACAATCATAATGACAATGGACATCGTATCTTGCAACACGGTGTAAAGCCAAATGCTCGCTCCAAAGCACACGACGATGAAGACGAGCGAGAGAATCATGAATATTTTTCTGAGCCTTTCCATCACGTTTCCGCTTCTTGAATGAGACTTTTATTTGTTGAGTTTCCAAGTGAACCCGTCCTTCGTGTCCTTCACCTCAAAGCCCAGGGCGGCAAGATTGTCGCGAATCATGTCGCTGGTGGCCCAGTCTTTGTTGGCTTTGGCTTTAGCACGCTGCTCCAAGAGCATGTCAACCACCTTTCCGAAGGCCTCTTCGCGGGCATCGTTCATACCGCCTGCAGCAGCCACCGATGCAGCACCTGCCTTCAAGCCCAGCAAGTCGAAGGCGAAGAGTTTGAAGACCTCCTTCAAGGCTTCCAGCGCATCGGGCGTGATGGTTTCCTTCTTGTCGACAATGGAATTGATGGTCTTGGTGGCATCGAAGAGATGAGAGATGACGATAGGAGTGTTGAAGTCATCATACATCGCATCGTAGCACTGCTGCTTGAGCGTATTCACAAAGTCGATGCCCACAGAACCGCCATCGGTGGGTTGGATGCTTTGGAGCGCCTTCCAGGCATCGAGCAATCTTTCCAATCCCTTTTCTGCGGCTTGGAGTGCATCGTTGCTAAAGTCAACGGTGGAGCGATAGTGTGCCTGAAGGATGAAGAATCGGATGGTCATGGGCGAGTAGGCACGGTCGAGCTTCGGATGGTCACCGCTGAAGAATTGCGGCAGAGTGATGAAGTTGCCGAGCGATTTGCCCATCTTCTGTCCCTCGATGGTGATCATGTTGTTATGAATCCAGTAGGTCACCATCTGATCACCTTGGCTGGCTACGGCTTGGGCTATCTCACACTCGTGGTGAGGGAAGACAAGATCCATACCGCCTCCGTGGATGTCGAAGTGGGCACCAAGGTATTTCCGACCCATCGCGGTGCACTCGCAGTGCCAACCGGGGAAGCCATCGCTCCAAGGCGAAGGCCAGCGCATGATGTGTTCTGGTTGGGCAGCCTTCCAGAGTGCAAAGTCGGCTTGATTGTGCTTCTCACCCACACCGGCGAGGTCGCGGCTGGCGTCTTTCACATTCTCAAGGCTACGGCCAGAGAGAATGCCATACTTGTGAACTTTGTTGTATTTCTCCACATCAAAGTAGATGGAGCCGTTGCTCTCGTAGGCAAAGCCGTTGTCGAGAATCTGCTGCACCAGCTGTTGCTGTTCGATGATGTGTCCTGTGGCATGAGGCTCGATGCTGGGAGGCAAGCAACCCAGGGCATCCATTGCCTCGTGGAATCGGTTGGTGTAATACTGAGCCACTTCCATCGGCTCCAGTTGCTCCAGACGTGCCTTCTTGGCAATCTTGTCCTCGCCTTCGTCGGCATCATGCTCCAAATGCCCCACATCGGTGATGTTGCGCACGTAGCGCACCTTGTAGCCGATGTGCTGCAGGAAGCGGAAGATGATGTCGAAAGTGATGGCGGGACGTGCATGTCCCAAGTGAGCGTCACCATATACTGTAGGTCCGCAGACATACATGCCCACGTGTGGCGCATGCAGTGGGCGGAACACCTCTTTCTTTCTGGTCAGGGTGTTGTAAACGTAAAGTGCCTGTTCCATGTTTACTTTTGCTTTTGCTTTAAAATGCGTACAAAGGTACGGAGAATCACGAATATGGCAAAGAAAAAGGGATTTTTTTTGTTTTTAGCAGAAGTCGTTCATAAGTTATGGACAATTATTCATAAGTTACGGATAATTATTCATAAGTTATGAACAAATATTCATAAGTTATGAACAAATATTCATAAGTTATGAACGACTTCTACTACGCCGTCGCCCCATAAGCGGTAGTGGAGTGGAGTCATAAGTGGCAGTGGAGGGCAATGCGACGAGGTTGTGGAGGAAACGGCACGCTTCTTATGGCACATTTGGAAAAAAATCACTTCTTTTTTGTTGTGTTTCGGAAAATAATCACTACTTTTGTGGCGCAAACATTTATAACACGTAATTCTGAAGTAATACCGATGCTGAAACTAATCCGCAGGATCCTCGCCGTCATTTTCTGGTTAGGAATCACCCTTTTGTTCCTCGACTTCACGGGAACCATGCAGCCCATCCTCGGATGGATGGCGAAACTGCAATTCTTGCCCAGCGTGCTGGCGCTCAACGGCATATCCATCGCGATTGTGCTGGTGCTGACGCTCGTGCTGGGGCGTATCTACTGTTCCGTCGTCTGTCCGCTTGGCGTCTTGCAGGACTTCTTTGCGTGGATTGGCAACCTGCGCATCTTCCGCAAGAACAAAAAGGCCAAGTTCGCCAACCGCTACAGCTACTCGAAAGAAAAGAGAGGGCTGCGGCTCACGGTGCTCGTCCTCTTCTTCATCATGCTCGTGGCAGGCTTCAATGCAGGCATGGTGCTGTTGGCTCCCTACAGTTCCTACGGACGCATCGTATCCTCGTTCATCCAGCCCCTCTACATCGGCATCAACAACCTGTTGGCACAATGGTCGGAGGCCAGCGACAACTACCTCTTCTACCAAGTGGAACAGCATGATAAGCCTCTCATTCTGTGGGTCATCGCTGGTGCGACAGCCCTCATCCTTTTCGTGCTCGCCTTCCTGCACGGCCGCACCTACTGCAACACCATCTGTCCCGTAGGCACCGTGCTCGGCTATCTTGCCAAGTTCTCACGGCTGAAGATGCAGGTGGATGAGGACAAGTGCATCCAATGCGGCCTCTGCGAGAAAAACTGCAAGGCTGCCTGCATCAAAGTGGAGAAGGGGCAACCCGTTTTGTTTGACTACACACGATGCGTCACCTGCGGCAACTGCGAAACCGTATGCAGCAAGGGGGCACTCCGTCTGTCTCCTGTGAGAAAGCAGAGCAATCAGAATAATCAGAGCAATCAGAATACTTCGAATAATCCGACTACTCCGAAAGAAGGCGACCTTTCCCGCCGCTCCTTCCTCGCCATCACAGGCACAGCCATTGCTGCCGCCACCCTTGAGGCGCAGGAAAAGACCACCGACGGAGGATTGGCCGTCATCGAAGACAAGAAGATTCCTCAGCGCAAGACGCCGCTCACCCCTCCCGGTTCGCTCTCAGCAGCCAACCTGCAGCAGCATTGCACCGCTTGCCAACTCTGCATCGCCAACTGCCCCAATGGCGTGTTGCGCCCATCGACCGATATGGCACACCTCTTACAACCCGCGATGGAATACGACAAAGGGTTCTGCCGACCCGAATGCACCCGATGTGCCGACGTTTGCCCCGCTGGTGCCATCCGCCCCATCACGGTGGAGGAGAAGACCGCCATCCAAATCGGTCATGCTGTGTGGATCAAGGAGAACTGTCTGCCTGCTTCGCAAGGCCAGAAGTGTGGCAGTTGTGCCGCCCACTGCCCTGCCGAAGCCATCCAGATGGTGCCCATCGACAAGAGCATCAAGCAGAACCCCGACGACGGAGAATGGTATGACGGCGACGGCAACAAACTGGATTGGCGTGCCGTGAACGACCTGCTCCGCATCCCTGTGGTGGACACCGAAAAATGTATTGGCTGCGGCAAGTGCGAGTACCTCTGCCCTGCCCGACCTTTTAGTGCCATCTATGTGGAAGGGCACGAAACACACCGAGAAATCTGAAAACAACTTCCATTTTTCATTCCTTCAATTCTTCAATTTCTCATGAAAGATATCAACAGAAGAGACTTCCTCAAGATAGCAGGAGCCGCCACTGCAACAGCAACCCTCGTGGCTTGCGGAAACAAGGCTGGCAACGAATTGGGCGACCTCGACCCGGCAGGACACCATACAGGGCCGATTCCAACGGACAAAATGACCTATCGCACCAACCCCAACACGGGCGACAAGGTGTCTATTCTCGGCTATGGCATGATGCGCCTGCCCAACAAGCCCGTCGCCCCCACCAACGACCCCAGTGCACCAACTCCTGAAGAGATTGACCAGGAACAGGTGAACAAACTGGTGAAGTTCGCCCTCGACCACGGGGTGAACTATTTCGACACCAGCCCTGCCTATTGTCAGGGTCACTCGGAGGAGAGCACCGGCATCGCTCTGAAAGCATCGGGTTACGACCGCTCAAAGTTCCACATTGCCACCAAGTTGAGCAACTTCGCCCCTCAGCAGCAAACGTATGAAGAGGGCGTGAAGATGTTCCAGAACTCGCTCAAATTTCTGCAAACCGACTACATCGACTACCTGCTGCTGCATGCTGTCGGCGGAGGGGGCATTGAGAACCTCAACAGGCGTTTCATCGACAACGGAGTGCTCGATTACTTGCTGGAGCAGCGCGAGAAGGGAGCCATCCGCAATCTGGGCTTCTCCTTTCATGGCGATGTGGAAGTGTTTGACCACCTGCTGGCCAACCACGACAAATACCATTGGGACTTCGTGCAAATTCAGATGAACTATGTGGATTGGAAACTGGCAAACGAGACGAACCCCAGCAACGTCGATGGCGAATACCTCTATGGAGAACTGGAGAAACGGGGCATCCCGGCAGTCATCATGGAGCCGCTTCTCGGTGGTCGCCTCTCGAAGATGCCTGATCATATCGTCGCCACCCTCAAGCAACAGCGTCCTGAGGACAGCGTGGCATCGTGGGCATTCCGCTACGTAGGCACGAAACCCAATGTGCTCACTGCCCTGAGCGGCATGACCTACATGGAGCATCTGGAAGACAACTTGCGCACGTACAGTCCTTTGGAACCACTCAGCGAAGAGGAACAGGAATGGCTTGAGAACGAGATTGCCAACCTCTATGTCTCCTACCCCACCATTCCCTGCAACGACTGCAAATACTGCATGCCGTGCCCTTACGGATTGGACATCCCTGCCATCTTCGTACATTACAACAAATGTGTGAATAAAGGCAATGTGCCTGAAAATCAGCAGGCAGAAAACTACCGTGAGGCAAGACGCGCCTTCCTCGTGGGTTACGACCGCGCCGTGCCAAAGCTGCGTCAAGCCAGCCACTGCATCTCGTGCGGCAAATGCGTCCCCCACTGCCCGCAGAACATCCGCATTCCGATGGAACTGCACCGCATTGACGATTTTGTAGAAAAACTTAAACAAGGAACACTATGATACAACCTCTATTTCTCGGTCTTGGATGGCCTGAAATCATCGTCATCCTCCTCGTTGTTCTCCTCCTCTTTGGAGGCAAGAAGATTCCTGAACTCATGCGTGGAGCAGGTAAAGGTGTACGTGCCTTCAAAGACGGCATGAAGGAAGTGACCACCGACGAAGACATCGACAAGAAAGAAGAAAAACAATCAGAACAGTAAATCACTTTGACTTTTTGGGATCATCTTGAAGAACTGCGCCATGTGCTGCTACGATGCATCATCGTCGTGGCACTCTTCGCTATCCTCGCCTTTGTGTTCAAGGACGAGGTATTTTGGGTGGTCTTTGCCCCGAAAAGTCCTGACTTTCTGCCACACATCTTCGGCAACTCGCCCGACATACGCCTCATCAACACCGAACTGACACGACAGTTCATCGTCCACATGATGACCAGTTTCTATGTTGGCATCATCGTGGCAGCCCCCTACATCATCTTTGAGCTTTACCGCTTCATCGCCCCCGCCCTATACCAAAACGAGCGGCGTTTCTCCACGCCGCTCGTCATTGCTTCTTATCTGATGTTCATGCTGGGCATCCTCTTCAACTATTTCATCGTCTTCCCCATCACCTTCCGCTTTCTTGGCAACTATCAGGTGGACAGTGCCGTCGAAAACCTCATCAGCCTTGAGAGTTACATCGATATGCTCGTTTTCCTGAGCCTCGCGATGGGAATTGTCTTCGAGATTCCCATTCTTTCCTGGTTGCTCGGTAAACTCGGCATCCTCCATCGGGCACAAATGCAGCAATTTCGCCGACACGCCATCGTCACCATCCTCATCATCGCCGCCATCATCACCCCCACATCCGATGCGTTCACCCTCGCCATCGTCTCAGTTCCCATGTATCTGCTTTACGAACTGAGCATCCTGCTGGTGCCCCGTTCATAAAACACTCAGCCCTCGAAACACCAAATAAGGGTCATGCGTGACGGGACAAGTGATGTCTTCGGCAAAATCGAACGTGTTACCACCCGTGATGAACACATGCAAGTCGGGGTATTCCTTCATGAACTGGCGGATATAGCCTTCTATCTCAAAACGCGCACCATTCACAGCCGCAGAAAGCATGTGAGTGCGGGTGTCGTGCCCCAATATGGCCGACTCATTTTCTGCCTCGACCTGAGGGAGAAGTGCCGTGTGTTCGTGCATGGCGTTAAGCCTCAACTGCACACCTGGAGAGATGGCACCACCGAGCAAACGACCATCAGCCGAGAAGAGGTCATAAGTGATACAAGTGCCTGCATCGATGATAAGTAGTGTGTGGTCTGGATCTTGAGCAATGGCACCAATGTCTGCCGCCCATCGGTCCGCCCCATAAGTGGGAGGGACACCCGCAACGGGTTTGACAGGACATAGAACGGATGAGGTCAACCATATCACAGGAATATCCAAATGCACCAATGCTTCTTTCAGTTCCACATCTTCGCCTGCCACTGTGGAGAGGCGCACGTCATCAATAGAAAACGTCGCCATAAGCCGTGTGAAAGTTTCCTTCCACGGCTCATAGCGACGTTCGAAATGCACAATGTCCGTATCCATCACCGCCAATTTGGCGGAGGTATTGCCTATGTCGATTAAGAGTTTCATGAGTTATTCTGTCGATTTCATCGGGGATTTTGAAGTGATTTTACCATGAACCACCACCGCCTCCTCCTCCGCCACCGCCAGAGAAGCCACCACCACCGCCACTGCTACCGCTGCTGGAACTGTCGTGGCTAACAATGTTGATGGCACTTTTCGTCGAGGAGAAAAGGTTGTCGGTCATGTGAGAACGAAACGCATCGCCATAGAGAGGCGTTACAGTCTTGTACCAGTCGGGCTGCTGCACCTCTATGTTCTTAAAGAGTTTGGTCCATTTGTTGCTGAGTCCAAACACCATCGCATAAGGGAGCACCTTGTAGAAATAAGCAGGGTCATCTTTCTGCAACGATTCAAGACGTGATTTCTCCGCAGTTTGTATAAACTCCCTGAAGCCCAACAAACGTCCACTCATCTGTACGCGGTAGTCGGTGTCCACATTGAAACGCCCGATGAACTCGCCCAATATGAAGCACACCACAAAGAAGATGATTGACTCCACCTCACCCATGGGGGCACCGTATGCACAAAATTCCCCTACATAAAACCAGCACAACAGCCACATCACCAAAGCCTTCCCGATGAAGATAAGCGTTCGTTTCCACTTACTTCCAAAAAGGTCTTTGTCGCTATTGTACAACCGCAAAAAGGCTCCTAGCCCAAAAGGAAGCATCCATACAAGCAGAGCCAAAAACCACTCGTCCACATCAAAAGTCTCTATCACAGAGTTGGTACCAAACACGCAGGTGGTGGAAAGAATCAACAAGAAATACAGAAAGACTGGCGCCTCATAGGAGGAAAGGGACCTGTCACCCTTGAAGTTCTTTTTCAGTTCCGCCTTAAATTTATCTACATCAGACGGATTTTCCGCCATGTGACTCAAATTGGCTGTCTGATTGCCCCTGAAAAGGAGCTTCATCATCTGCTTTTGGTACTCGGGGGCCTCATTAGGCATTTCTTTCAGCTTCGTCAAGACAACCTCCGTCCTTTTCAGAATGGAACCTTTCTCCTTTTCCTCAATGCTGATGTATCCCTGTCCTGCCAACCAAGGAATCATCGAGGCCATATCCACCGTGTCCACACTGTCGTCAATGATTGTACCGACCTCCGCACTGCTAATACCATTAGGAGGATAGAACTCTATCACCTTGACCGGCTTCTTCCTGTTTGTCTTGAATAGGTAATAAACAATTAGCAAAATCAGCATGACGGAAAGACCAACGCTTATATAATGAAGCACATAGTTGACGGACAAGACATCTTCATAATAACCTTCAGGCAGTTGCGCATAGAGGGTAATACCATGATTAGGCGGAATGTTCTGCGCTTTACCTGTAATGATATTGCGGCTGGTCCTGACGGTCAAGCCTTCCACCGTGTTTCTTGTATTGCCATAAGCACCGCTATATACCTCCAAACGATTCTGAATGTCGTCAGGCAGCGGCTTCTCAAACTCAATCTTGAAACTGAAGTTCTTGATTTCCTCACCAAAATCGGTGCCCAAAATCGTGTGGAAAATATAGTCGTAGTTGGGACGGCGGTCTTCACGATATATGTATCTGTAACGAATCACATACCGCTGCGCACCCGTCACCTCACGC
Source organism: Bacteroidaceae bacterium (assembly GCA_017448965.1). GTDB lineage: Bacteria > Bacteroidota > Bacteroidia > Bacteroidales > Bacteroidaceae > Minthosoma. Next base: position 16,299 of record JAFSKK010000051.1, read on the forward strand.
CATTCACTACCAATGCGGATAACACAATGATCATCATCACTGTCCTCCGTCGTATAACCCCCACCTTCCACTTGGATGTCCTCCACATCACTTCTGTATTTGAACATTCTCCAATCCTGCACCACTTGACCCTGGTTCACCTCTGGTTCCCGGCCTTCATCCCGAGACACATCGTGCCTTAACGAGAATGTAAGCGGAATGTAGCGGTAGATACCGTGACGAGGTTCTTCGAAAAACACATCGATAACCTCGGTCACGTCCCACACATTGTCTTTGTGCACAGTTGCTTCAATATGGTAATTCTGGTAGTAGAAGCCACCTCTGTCCGCCCTTGCTGCCAACGTAACGACAAAAAGCACGAACATCCATACAAACCTGATTTTTCTCATGTCTCTATAATTTCACATCCACAACCTGACGTTCCTTGTCACTTTCCACAGAATACATAGGCATCTCTTTGAAACCAAAGATACCAGCAACAAGATTGAGAGGGAACATTTGACATTTATTGTTGTACTCTCTCACACTACCATTATAATAGCGGCGAGAGAACGCAATCTCTTCTTCCATCTTGGATAGCCTTTCCTGCAAATCCAAGAAGTTGGTATTAGCCTTCAGGTCGGGATATTTCTCAACAACCACCAGCAAAGACTGGAGCGCATCGCCTATTTTCATTTCATTATTAATGGCAGTATCCAAACCCGCCTTTTGCGATTCGGCACGCATCTGTGTTACTTGCTCCAGCGTTTCGGTCTCATGTTTAGCATAACCTTTGACCACATCCACCAAGTTAGGAATCAGGTCGTAGCGCTTTTTCAGATAAACATCCATCGTGGAAAAAGCCTCTTTCACTTTATTCCGAAGTTGTACAAGAGCATTGTAGGTTATCCAGACAAACACAACAACGATGATGGCGGCACCAATGCACAATAGGAAAATCATATTCATAACTTCAAACTCTTTAAGTATTCAAATCTTGTTCTATGAACTGCATTAAACGCTCCACGGCATCAGCCTCAGGGATGTTCTTCTCAATGCATACCTTTTGCTTGTAGAGCGACACTTTCCCCACACCGGCACCTACATAACCATAGTCAGCATCAGCCATCTCACCAGGACCATTCACAATGCAGCCCATGATGCCTATCTTTAGTGTGGCAAAACGTTTATCGGTAACGGCACGTTGACTCACGGCAGCGCGTATCTTTGCGATGGTCTCTTCCAAGTTATAGAGAGTGCGCCCACATCCCGGACAACTGATGTACTCCGTCTTCGTGAACTTAATGCGCGCAGCCTGTAGAATACCATCAGCCAACTCCTTAAGTTTTTCTTCGGTGAAACCGTCATTTCTTATCACAAGACGATGCGCCAATTGGTCAATGAGAAGGGCGCCAACAGTCATGGCTGCTTTCAGTTGCAAATCTTCCCAATTCTTCTCACGAAACTCCACCACGACAGTATCATCTGTAATCGCTGCTTTCGCCTGCATTCTCAACTGCGCACATTCTTCGATGGAATCAACCAATTTTCGTGCAACAGGTATCTCTCGTTCCGGAGCCTCTGACAACGAGACACGGATGGTATCGCCAATGCCTTCACACAGCAAAGCACCGATTCCAACGGCACTCTTGACACGACCATCTTCCCCTTCACCTGCTTCAGTTACACCCAAATGCAATGGGAATGCCATACCCTCCTTCTCCATCTGAGCCACTAACAGTCGCACCGTGCGTACCATCACCACCGTATTACTTGCTTTGATGGATATGACAACATCTGAGAAATTCTCACGCACACAGATACGCAGAAACTCCATACACGACTCAACCATGCCTTCGGGAGTATCACCATAGCGTGACATAATGCGGTCACTCAAAGAACCATGATTCACACCAATACGAATGGCAGTGTGATGTTCCTTGCAAATGTTCAAGAAAGGCACAAACCGTTCATCAATTTTCTTGATTTCATCGGCATATTCTGCATCTGTATAATCCAGCTTCTTGAAGGTTCTTGCAGGATCAACATAATTACCAGGATTGATGCGCACCTTCTCACAGATAGTGGCAGCAGTGTCGGCAACTGCCGCATTAAAATGGACATCAGCCACTAAGGGAACAGTATAACCATCAGCACGCAACGCATCACTGATTTTCTGCATATTAAGTGCCTCACGTTGCCCTTGTGTCGTAAAACGGACGATCTCACCGCCTGCATCAACAATGCGCTTCGCTTGTGCCACCGATCCCTCCGTATCCATCGTGGAGGTATTAGCCATCGACTGAACATGAATGGGATAGTTACTGCCAATCAGCACACCACCCACATTCACACTTGTCGTCTTTCTTCTTTGATAACTCATATAAAGTCAGAGAATGAATGAAAAATCAATTGCATTTGTAGGCAAACTTTACTTCTTTCAAGTCAGCGTTTGCCTTTTCTATCTTCTGACGAAGACTATTTTTGTAAGCAGCAAACTTCTCTGCCAAAACGTCATCGGAAAGTGCCAACATCTGAACGGCCAGAATGCCTGCATTAAGCGCTCCATTGATGGCAACAGTTGCCACAGGAATACCTGGAGGCATCTGCAACATAGAATAAACAGCATCGATTCCATCGAGCACACTGCCTTTCACTGGCACACCGATTACTGGCAACGTTGTGCTTGCTGCAATCACACCGGGCAATGCTGCCGCCATGCCGGCACCGGCAATAATCACCTTGATACCACGTTCCTTTGCCCCTTTGGCAAAAGCTTCCACCGCATCGGGAGTACGATGGGCAGACAGCGCGTTAATTTCAAACGGAATCTCCATTTCATCGAAGAACTTGGCAGCCTTTTCCATAACAGGAAGGTCTGACGTGCTGCCCATAATAATTGACACAACTGGTTTCATATTCTATTCTTTTTAATGTTACATCCAACCAATCAATATAAACGTCATCGTACAGATATACCCAATGCCAAAACCCACCAACACTTGCGCCAAGCTATGCTGTCGCAAGATAATACGGCTAGTGCCCAAAGCACCAGACAGCAGCAGCAAAGCACAGAAAGGCCACATCGGATTATAAAAGAACAAGACACTAAACGCATTGAGCGCTCCCACCAGACCTCCCATACCAACCATGTGAGTGCTGACCTTCCACCACGCATTGACCGTGATACAAATGATTTGGCATATCAAAGCAGACATTACTACACCACGAAAAAACATGGCCATATTCATTTTCGTCATGATCACCAAGCAAGTAGCATAACTAAGTAACGCTACGACATAAGGCATGTGGCGGTGCTCACGGTGGCTCAATTCAAGACGAGTCCATTTTTTAAACATACGAAAAGTCGTAATACCCAACGTGGGTACAAAAACCGTAAAGAAGTAGACCAGCGCAATGACGAACAATTTATACCCCCATGGCAACATCTTCAGATAACTGAACAGAAACAAACCGAAGAACACCCACAACGGAGCGTACAACGGCATGAAAAGCGAAGAAAGCACCTTCGCTATATTAATCAATGTTCTGTTTCTCATTCTCTTATCTTTTATACAACGAGTCTCGACTCATTAACGACAGAAGCACATCCACGTCTATGGTCTCAACCTTTCTTTCTATCCACGACGGTTTCCCACGGGAGGAATTCCCATCTCGGCACGATATTTTGCCACCGTGCGGCGAGCCAATGCAACCCCTTTCTTCCTCATCAGTTCCACTATTTTATCATCAGGATAGGGAGCCTTTTTATCCTCACCATCGATGATCTCCCTAATAAGTCCCTTCACCACTCGCCCATCTATTTCCTCTCCCTCTGAATTCTTACGGGTCAACTTGAAGAAGTCCGAAAGAGGATAGATACGTCCATCCAGAAGCACACACTTTGAATTGCATACACGTGAAACGGTTGACACATCATAACCCGACAACTTTGCCACATCCTCCAACACCAAGCGCACCTTGTCATCTTCTTCTTTCGTCAGAAAAAACGTACGTTGCAATGTGATGATAGCCTTCATGGTTTCATAAAGAGTACGTCGACGGCGTTTCACAGACTCAATGAACATTTGAGCTGCCTCTATCTTCTGGCGCGTATAAAGCATCCCCTCTTTCTCTCCACGTGTAAGTTTCGATGGATTCGCCTGATATGTTTTCAATTGTCCGATGTAATCACGGCTCACATGCAAGCGTGGAACCTCACCACCATTCAACCTCATCTCGATATTACCTTCCGGGTCTGTTTCCACGATGAAATCGGGAATTTGTGTTTGGACGCGGTCGCTAGTAGCCTCACCTAACGCAAAACCTGGATAAACATTCAGTTTCTTGATATCCTCGAAAAGCGCATCCACCTGCAAACCAGACAACCCCATCTTATTCTTCAGACGTTCCTTGTTTTTGTTGATGAACAAATCGTAATGATCGGCAATAAGTTTACGTTCCAAGCGCAGCATCTTCTCTTTCAACTCCGAAACAGGATTCTCTTCATTATTCAGTATTCGATCAATCTGCAACAACAAACACTCTTGCGTGGAACGTGCACCAATACCAGCTGGATCAAAACTCTGAAGAATCTTCAACACCCTCTCCACTTCCGCTTCCGACACATCAAGATATTCCTTGAACGACAATTCATCAGCAATAGTCGGTATCGGCCGATCAATAAAGCCACGGTTGTCCAGCGAACCAATCAAATAGGTCAAAATCTTTTTCTCGTCTTCGCTCAGATTGTAATTCATCATCTGAGCTTCCAGATAATCGATAAAGGAACCGCTATCGCCCAAAGGCAATTCATTGCGTTCCTCACGTCCCCCTCCCGCAACATACACAGGCAAATCGTCTTCTGCATATTTTGACAAGTCCTCCGCACTTTCTCCATCTGAATCGCTAAAGGGATCCAGCCCCGTATCGTTTATGTCCGTTTCTCCAACAGAATCGCCATTTTCGTCGTCCACACGTTCATTAGGGGCACCTTCTTCCAGAGCTGGATTATCCAGAACCTCTTTTTTCACACGCTGTTCAAACTCCGCAATAGGCATCTCCAGCAACCGCACAAGTTGAAGTTGCTGTTGGGAAAGACGGAGTTGTTGCTCTGCCCGCTGCGTCTGTGTCTGAGACAACGACTGTGGCATAGAATCACATTTTTCTTGCAAAGTTAGGTAAAAACATAGACAAAACAACAAAAGGATAGAAAAAAATGACTATCTTTGCCCCAAAATAAAAAAGCATGGAAGACTTCGTACACTTACACGTACATACTCAATATAGTATCCTTGACGGACAGGCCGCCATTCCCAAACTGGTGGACAAAGCCATCAAGAATGGCATGCGTGGTATGGCCATCACGGATCACGGCAATATGTTTGGCATCAAGGAATTCTTCAACTATTGCAACAAAGTAAACAAGGGGAAACCTGACGGTGAGCAGTTCAAGCCCATTTTCGGATGTGAAGTGTACTGTGCTCGCCGAGACCTCCATTCCAAAGAAAACAATGCCACCGACAAAAGCGGATGGCACCTTATCTTATTGGCCAAGAACGAAGTGGGATACCATAATCTGGTGAAAATCGTGAGTGAGGCATGGGTTGACGGCTATTATCACCGTCCTCGTACCGACCACAAATCCATAGAGAAACATCACGAGGGACTAATCGCCTCCTCAGCATGCTTGGCAGGAGAGATTCCACGCTACGTAATGCGTGGACAAATGGAAGAGGCTGAAAAATCCGTTCAATGGTTCAAGAATCTTTTTGGCGACGACTTTTACATCGAACTGATGCGGCATGAGGTGAAAGACCCAATGCAAAAAGCTAACAGGGAGACCTATAAAGAACAGAAAGCCATTGAACCTGCGCTGATTGAACTCGCCAGAAAGTATGACGTCAAGCTCATTTGCACCAACGACTCCCACTTTGTCGACGAAGAGAATGCGGAAGCGCATGACCGATTGCTGTGTCTATCAACGGGCAAGGATTTAGACGACCCCAACCGAATGCTTTACAGCAAACAAGAGTGGTTCAAGACTCGAGAAGAGATGAATGAGGTGTTCAAGGACATCCCTGAAGCCTTGAGGAACACGACCGAGATACTTGACAAAGTCGAAACATATAGTATTGACCATCCCCCCATCATGCCATTCTTTGCCATCCCAGAGGACTTTGGAACAGAAGAGGAATGGCGGCAGAGATTCTCTGATGAAGATATTTTCAACGAGTTCACTAGAGACGAAAACGGCAATGTCGTACTTTCGCAGGAAGATGCAGAAAAAAAGATTAAAAAGCTCGGTGGAATCGACAAATTATACCGTATCAAGTTCGAGGCTGATTACCTGAAGAAGATCACTTACGATGGTGCCAAACGACTCTACGGAGACCCCATTCCAGAAAATGTGAAGACGCTGCTTGACTTCGAGTTGCACGTCATGAAGACGATGGGCTTTCCTGGCTACTTCCTCATCGTGCAAGACTTCATCAATTCCGCCCGCAAGGAACTGGATGTGTGGGTAGGTCCCGGGCGTGGTTCCGCTGCAGGAAGTGCCGTGGCTTATTGTCTGGGCATCACCAAGATAGACCCCATCAAGTACGACCTTCTGTTTGAGCGTTTCCTCAATCCCGACCGTATCTCTTTGCCTGATATTGATACAGACTTCGACGATGACGGACGCGGCAAGGTGCTACAATGGGTCACCGAAAAGTATGGGGCAGAGAAGGTTGCACACATCATCACCTATGGCACGATGGCCACCAAACTTGCCATCAAAGATGTGGCACGTGTACAGAAAGTGCCGCTCCCCGTTGTGAATGCCCTCTGCAAAGCCATACCTGATAAACTGCCCAACGGCAAGAAAATGAACTTGGCGAACGCTATCGAATGTGTGCCTGAACTGAAAGATGCCGCCACTTCGCCCGATCCACTTCTGAGAGACACGATGCGGTTTGCCCAGATGCTGGAAAACAATGTGCGTAACACGGGTGTGCATGCTTGTGGAACCATCATTTGTCGCGATGCCATCGACGATTGGGTACCTGTAAGCACTGCTGACGACAAAGAAACAGGCGAGAAACTGAGATGCACACAGTACGACGGTCATGTGATAGAAGAGACGGGCCTCATCAAGATGGACTTCCTCGGATTGAAAACGCTTTCACAACTGAAAGAAGCTGTTGTCAACATCAAGGAAAGTCTTGGCATCGATGTGGACGTAGACAAATTCGACATCACTGATCCTGCCACCTATCAACTCTACTGCGACGGACGAACCATCGGCACGTTCCAGTTTGAATCGGCAGGCATGCAGAAATATCTACGTGAGCTACAGCCCACGGTGTTCGAAGATCTCATCGCCATGAACGCTCTCTACCGTCCGGGTCCAATGGACTATATCCCCGATTTCATCGATCGAAAACAGGGAAGAAAGCCCATCGAATATGATATTCCCTGCATGGAGAAATACCTCAAGGACACCTATGGAATCACCGTTTATCAAGAACAGGTGATGCTCCTATCGCGTCAGTTGGCCGACTTCACCCGAGGTGAAAGCGATGCTTTACGCAAAGCAATGGGTAAGAAGAAGAAGGATATTGTTGATGCGATGAAACCGAAGTTTATCAAAGGCGGCGAGAAGAATGGCCATGACCCCAAAGTGCTTGACAAGATCTGGAGCGACTGGGAAAAGTTCGCCTCTTATGCCTTCAACAAATCTCATGCCACATGCTATTCTTGGGTTGCCTATCAAACCGCCTTTATGAAAGCCAACTTCCCGGCACAATTCATGGCGGCCGTGATGAGTCGTTCACTCGATAACATCACCGAAATACGCAAATTGATGGATGAATGCAAAGCTATGGGCATCAACACCCTCGGTCCCGATGTCAACGAATCAAGACATAAATTCTCCGTCAACTTCGAAGGCGACATCCGCTTTGGTATGGCTGCCGTGAAAGGTGTGGGAGAATCAGCCGTACAAGCCATCATCGAAGAACGAGAAAAGAATGGAGTTTACAAGTCCGTCTTCAACTTCTTTGAGCGTGTAAACCTTTCGCAATGCAACAAGAAAAATATTGAAAACTTAGTCATTGCAGGCGCTTTCGACTGTTTCAAGGATTGGAAAAGAGAAACATTCTTTGCCCCTGGGCAACGACAAGGAGAAACCTATCTGGATGTGCTGGTGCGCTACGGCAACAACTTCCAGCAAGACAAGTACCAAGCCCAGACTTCTCTTTTTGGAAGCATGGATGTCGCAGTCAGCCCTCCACCCATGCCCAAGAATGTGCCAGAATGGGGAAATCTGGAACGCCTGAACAACGAGCGGGAACTTGTAGGCATCTACCTTTCGGCTCACCCGCTTGATGAATACTCCGTCATCCTCGACTACATGTGCAACACACGCCTGAACCAGTTGGAAGAACAACGAGAAGAACTGTCGAAGATGGAAGCAGTCACAGTTGGCGGCATTGTCACCTCCGTACGAACAGGGGAAAGCAAGAACGGAAGCCCATACGGCATCGTCAAAATGGAAGACTTCGAGGGAAATGGCGAACTTCCCCTTTTCGGTCGTGACTGGATCACCTATCGAAACTTCTTCGTGGAAGGCGCCACCTTGTTCGTCACGCTCAAGTTTGAGCCCAACCGCTTCCGACCTGGAGTCTACAACATGGGCATCAGCAACGTGGAACTTTTGGTCGATGTAAAAGAAAAAGCCATTCAGAAAATCACGTTCGACGTGCCACTCGACCAACTGACGCCTACCATGGTGGAAGACCTGGCAGAAATTGTACAAGAGAATCCCGGCAATGCTGAACTGATTTTCAACATCCACTCTGCCGACAACAACAAGTTATCACTCATGGCACGAAAAGTGAAGGTGAAGGTGGAGAAGAAACTGATACAGTACATCAGGGAGCATAATGAAATCAGCATCAGAATCAACTAAACATATTATTAACCCTAAAAACTTAACATTATGGTAATCAACGATTCAAACTACAATGAAGTTTTGGCACAAAACAAGCCAATGGTACTCGATTTCTGGGCAACTTGGTGCGGTCCTTGCCGCATGGTAGGTCCTGTCATTCAAGAACTGGCCGACCAGTATGAGGGTCAGGTCATCGTAGGCAAAATCAACATCGAAGAAGATGCAGACGACCTTGTGGCACAGTTCGGCATCCGCAACATCCCCACCATCATCTACATGAAGAATGGTGAGATTGTTGACAAAGTGGTTGGTGCAGCACCCAAAGCACAACTCGAAGAGAAACTCAAAGCACTTCTGTGATGAGCAGCATCGATGACGAAATCCTCCGCGGAGCCGAGGAAGATGCTAAGGAGGTTGCCTTCATCCAGAACTACATGGGCACGGAAAACCGCGAACTGTTCACGGAAGAAGACATCTATTACTGCCTTGACGTGCTTTTCGAATACCTCGACAAACTCAACGACAAGGCTGATGCTGATGGTTTCATCGACATCGACACTGAGGAAATTGCCAAGCACATTCAGAAGAAGGCAAAAAAAGAAGGCATGGGTCCTTACGAACTCGATGCCCTCATCCTTCTAATCGATGCCGAACTGGAATACAACGAACAACTTCCAGAGTGAGAAGCCTCAAAACTTCACGCTTCTGCTCCCATCCATCTCCTCCTCAATGGTGACCTTCACGGCATCGTCGGGGAGGAGATTTTCTATCAACTCTGGCCACTCCATAAAGCAGACATGACCCGAATAAACATAGTCCTCGTATCCGATGTCCAGCACCTCCTGCAGGTTCTTGATGCGGTAGAAGTCGAAGTGATACACGGGTTCCCCTTGGCCATCCACATACTCATTCACAATGGCGAACGTGGGGGAGTTGATGACATCCTCCACACCCAACTCCTCACACACCGCCTTGATGAACGTAGTCTTGCCTGCGCCCATCTTGCCGTAGAAGGCAAACACCTTCTTATCACCCATCGCAGCCACAAACTCATGGGCTGCCGTTCCAATCTCTTCTAATGATGCTATTCTGATTTCCATCTTTCTCTCGTATGGTTTGAGAGTGCAAAATTAACGCTAATTTGTCAAAAGAACAAACCTACGGCAGAAAAAGAGCTGGGCGATACGCATCAAGTGTATCGTCCAGCTTCTCATTTAACGAAACTACCAACAAAACTACTCTTTGAAGTAGTAGTGCATGATTCTTTTCCCTTTTTCTTTATTATCAACACTCTTTACCAGAGAGGTTCATCGTTCTTCCCCATTTCATCGGTGATTTCACGTTCCCTGGCTGCCTTCTGGAAGCCGTCCTCTGTGCCATTAGCCGACCCTTGAGTCGGCAGGGAAACATTAAACATACTTAATTGTACAGATAGTATTCTCCCACAGCCACTTCTGTAGAAGGCTTGGCACTTTCGTCTGGAGCAACGCTCAATGTCTGTGCCGAAGAAGACTTCACATAATAGCGACCAGCCGCCAGAGAGATGCCATCTGTTTGCGCGAAGCGGTCTTCCACCGTGCTCTCATCTTCAAACAATATCACCTCATCTGTTGTATAGACAATGTCATTCAGCGTGGTTAAGGTCAAATCATATTCTCCGTCAACAGCAATGTCGAAATAATACTATGTGCCAGGCTCCATATCTTCTCCTGCGGGAAGAGCAAAAGCCTTTGCTGCAATCGTAGGGCCTTGAACGAAACAGAGCCAAAATCTCTTCAGAAAAATACGCGAGTTCGATGTAAGGATTTACGTGAAGGGGCATTTTTCGCTATGCTTTGACACGCGGAGGAAGAAGCACTCACTCCCCAACGGCACATCCTCCATTGCCTCCACGTCGTAGGCTCTCATGACTTCCTTCCACAGCCTCTAAACCGACGTCCCCGATGTCGGCAAGCCGATGTCCCCGATGTCGGTCGACCGATGTCGGGGACGTCGGTTTGGAGGCTGTGGAAGGAGGTCATGAAAGGTTACGGCGTTACCACTTCATTGACACTTCCAGTACCGATACAATAAAACCCCCGTTGCCTAAGAATTGGAAACGGGGGTTCTGTTTTGGGGTGTATCTCTGTTCAGATTCTTCCCTTGCTCTTCATCGTGACAAGAGGCACCAGCATCTCCTCCATCGAGATGCCACCATGCTGGAAGGTGTTGCGGTAGTAGTTGACGTAGTAGTTGTAGTTGTTAGGATAGGCGAAGAAGTCGTCGTTCTGAGCAAAAATGTAGGTGGTGCTGATGTTGGGCGAAGGAAGGAATGCCGCCTTGGGCGCTTTCATTTCAAAGACCTGCTTAGGGTTGTAGCTCAGGTTCTTGCCCAATTTGTAGCGCAGGTTGGTGTTGGTGTTCTTGTCGCCTATCACCTTGACGGGATTGTTCACACGAATGGAACCGTGATCGGTCGTGATGATGATGTGGGCATCCGTCCTTGCCAATTCCTTAAAGAGGTCGCGAACAGGCGAGTTGCGGAACCAAGAGGCTGTGATGCTGCGGTAGGCACGCTCATCGCTGGCGAGTTCACGCACCATGCGCGACTCTGTGCGGGCATGACTGAGCATGTCGATAAAGTTGATAACCAACACGTTGAGGTCGTTCCCCGTCAAGTTCTTGAACCGTTCCACAATCTTTTCCGACTCAGATGAATTATTGAGTTTAAAATAGGAGAATGTATCTTTTCTGCGATAGCGGTCGAGTTGTGTCTGGATGAGCGGTGCCTCGTTCAGGTTCTTGCCCTCTTCCTCATCTTCATCCACCCAAAGGTCGGGATACATCTGTGCAATCTGACTGGGCATCAGTCCTGAGAAGATAGCGTTGCGAGCATATTGCGTGGCAGTGGGCAGGATGCTGAGATAGAGCTGTTCTTCAAACACGAAATCATCTGCCAACTCTTTAGATATCTCGCGCCATTGGTCGTAGCGGAAGTTGTCGAACACCACCAGAAAGACTTTCTCACCTTTGTTCAACAGGGGGAATATCATCTTCTTGAAGACATCAGGCGACATGAGTGGGCGTTCCTCGCTGCTGCTCACCCATTGCAAGTAGTTTTTCCGCACAAACTTGGCAAACTCGTTGTTCGCCTCTGCCTTCTGCATGTTCAGCATCTCCGACATCTCGCTCCCTGTGTCAGAAAGCTCCAGTTCCCAATAAACCAGACGCTTATAGACCTCCTTCCAGTCTTCCAACGTGTAGGAGTCATTGATTTGCATGCCTATCTTGGAAAAGTCCTGCTGGTAACCCGTGTTGGTCACCTCTGTTTCTATTTCACGCTTGTGCAGATGTTTCTTGAGGGTGAGGAATATCTGGTTGGGATTGACGGGTTTAATCAGGTAATCAGCTATTTTAGAGCCTATGGCCTGATTCATAATGTTCTCCTCTTCACTCTTCGTCACCATCACGACAGGAATGGTGGAATTGATTTCCTTGATGCGCGAGAGGGTCTCCAAGCCACTCAAACCCGGCATGTTCTCGTCCAAGAAAATCAAGTCGAATGACCGCTCGCGACATAGGTCAAGGGCATCTTGGCCGTTCGTTGCCGTCACGACTTCATATTCTTTCTTTTCGAGGAAGATGACGTAAGCCTTCAGCAGTTCAATCTCGTCATCCACCCACAGCAATGTTCCGTTCATATCTTAAAAAATGAAATTATCATCTTCCCAGTCTTCTTCATCTTCCTCACCCTCTTCGGCTGGTTCAGGAAGTTCGGTTGGCTCATCCAAACTGGTTGGTTCATCTTCCCTGATGCGCAGCGAACCAATGCGGTCGAAGTGCTCATCGTAGAAGTCGAAGTAGTCGGCAAAACTGAGTCCGCGCATCAGCTTCTTCAAGTTCTCCTCACTGATGATGAAACACTTGAGCCCACCGAGTTTATAGGCCATATCTGCGTTGTTGAAGAGACGGTGCATATAGATGTAGGCTTCGTCGTAGTTGAGGAAAGTGCGCACTTGCATCATGTCGATGCCATCACCTCGTTCTGTGGCGATGTCGAAGTTGCGAACAGTGAAGGCGGTGAAGTTGTATCGCGCCATCTCGTAAAGAAGCTGATTTTCATCGATGGAATCGCGCTCATAGGCGATTACAAACACAAAGTCGCAGTTCTTCTCAAGGCTGAACGTCGAGTCGTTAGCCAGCGAATCGGCCTCGTCGGAAAGTCCGCGCCGCCGTTCCCAGATGCTGCCCATCTCAAACTTTCCTCCTTGCAGGATGCGACCTTCCTTCAAGCCCTTCACATACAAACCAGCCAATTCGCTCACACTTGACTGCGGATGCTTTTCCACCAGCGTCTTCAAGTCGCTCATGAAGTGTTCACGGTCACCCAACTCCAACTTGCTCAATGCCTCCAGGAACATGAATCTTGCCCTGTTGGCTCCTTCGGGATACTCTTCCGCCATCGTCTGGCTGTTGTGAATCACGGTCTGATAATCATTGCTTCGGAAAGCCTCGTATGTGGCCATATAGACAGAGTCCTCTATCTGCTTCCCGTATCTCCCCTTATACTCAAAGTCGGGGTCAGCAATCCGTTTCCCATGTTCATTATCAGGATATTCTGTAATCAGTTTCTGTCGATAAGACTCTGCATCTTCCTGCCGTCCCTGCCTTGCATAGAGTTGGAACATGTTGTAACAAACCTCGTCGAGATGTTCGAAGTCAGGGAAGTTGAGCAAGATTCTCAAGAACGTCCGCTCAGCCAACGGGAAATTGTCCATGCGGTCTTTGTAGATAACGGCAGAACCATAGAGTCCCTCCACCAAAGCTGCATTAGATGCCGCCATCTGCTCTTCCGTAAAGGGGATATCTTTCAGATAATACTCCGGCCTATGCGGGTCATTTGCATACTCCTCGGCTCTGATGGAATCTTTTTCTGCCTTGGAGACTTTCTTGCCACTATTGGCTTGCAAAATGCTGTCCTCCACCGCAGCAATGCTATCACGCACCGCCTTGGCACTGTCTGTCAGTTCTTCCTCGTTGAAATCGCTAAGCACCGTCTTGTTGTTACGTCGCCAGTCATCAGCCAAGTCACGTTTGCCCCACTTCTTCTCAAACTCTCGCTTACCAGCCTCAACCGTTGTAGGATTATAGAAGTACCACACAGCCGTCTGCTGCTGCCCAGGCCTATTACGGTTGATTGCCCCTTGCTGATTCGTGCCAGTTCCTGGCCGTTGCCCATTTCCTGTAGATTGTTGCCCAGCCTCTGCCGCCTTCCTCTCCTCTTCTTTCTCTTTCTTTTTCAACTCTTCAATCGTCTTCTTGATTTTTGCCATCCGTGTCACAGAGTCAAGCTGAGCCATCATCTGCAAACTATCCTGCAACTCCACAGCTGTAGCATACGGCAACAACTCATCCAAGATTTTGCTCCGTTCATCCACCTCGCGATAGTCATCGTGATCTTTATCAAACAGCCCCAATGCTTGCGAATAGCATTTCTGGGCATCCACAAACTTTTCTTTCTCCCAATAAAGCTGACCCAGATGCAGCAGCACAACACCTTTCTCTATTCCATTACGAGTGCCTTTGTCCACACCATCCTTATATGCCCAGATGGCATGAGTGGTGTCGCCTTGAGCCAAGTATATATTGCCAATCGCATAATACACCTGATCCAGATACCCCTTATTTTTCGGATTCTTGGCCATTGTCTTCAGTTTACGTATCATCTGCTTCGACCTTCCCTTCGACATCGCCTCTGTCATCTGAATACGGGCATTGAACTCTATTTCATAAGGAGGATTCCTCCGTATCACTTTCTTAAAATACCGATAAGCCTCAGGATCATGTCCTATCCGATGATACAACTGGCCCAACAACATGTACATTCTCGTCTTTTCAAGACTGCTGTGCCCGCCACGCAAGGCACTTTCTACATTCAAAATGGCATCTGGATACTGCTTCTGCCGCAACTGCATATCTGCCAGCACCGAAGCCTTCAGTGGCTCCAATTTGGTGGGGAAACTGTCACGTTGTGCTCGTGAAATCAAGTCTTCAGCATCGTAAAACCACTCCAGTTCGGCATAGCAACGTGCCTCCAACAATCGAGCACGAGCCACCAGGTTGGGTTTCGAGAAATACAACCGCTGGATATAAGCAAAGGTGGAAGCCGCCTCCATATATTCCCCTTTTCTGAACTGCGCCTCACCCATCAGGAACCACGCCCGCCACAAGAATGGATTGTACTCCTTTTGGCTCAACCAGATTTTATCCTTTGCAGTCTTGGCACGGTTCTTCTTCCATTCTGGACGTGCCGTGATGCTATGAGTCTTGATGGTTTTTTGGCACTTCTCCACCGCACGGTCAAAGTTGCCGGCACCTATTTGTGCAGTCGCCTTGTTGCCCGTGATGTAGAGCGGAATCACTTCCGTGAAATTATCCTTATTGCCCTCTTCCTGCAAGAGTCTTCCTTCTTTATAAGCCTCGTTACCATTGAAATAAGTATTGTAGCGCGCCTTGAAACCTTGGATATTACGAGTCATAGGCGTGTTCTTCTTGCTCGTACACGCCACCAGCAGCACCATCAGCGCCACCATGCTCAATGATATGTATCTGAAACGCTTCAACACGAAAGAAAAAGCTGTTTATCCTTTTTATTACAATAACTTATAACGACAAAAAAGCCTATTTATTGTACACAAACCTGTTAGGTCGCCAACTTGACGCTTCTCTGCCGACAAAACCAGAATCGATGCTAACATCATCCTGTTTTTCGTTGCAAAGATACATTTTTTTGACAAAATCCAACAGCATTTTGAGAATCTTCGGAAAATAAGATGTATCTTTGCCCCCATCATTCACCTAAAACGAAAGAAAAATGACCTCAACAATGCCTATTGACGGCAAGTTCCAACTGGTGGAACTTCCGTATGCACCGAATGCGTTAGAACCCATCATCAGTGCAGAAACTCTGAGTTTCCATCACGGGAAACACCTACAGACCTATGTAAACAACCTGAATGGCTTATTACCTGACAGCCCTTACAACGGACAATCTCTGGAAGAAATCGTAAAGAAAAGCGAAGGAGGCGTGTTCAACAACGCTGGACAGATCTTGAATCACAACCTTTACTTCACACAGTTTGCATCACCACAGGAAAACAATATCCCTACGGGAAAACTGGCTTCCGCTATCACTGCACAGTTTGGTTCATTCGAGGCCTTCAAAGAAGAATTCGAGAAGAAAGGGGCTACGCTTTTTGGTTCTGGTTGGGTGTGGCTTGCAGCAGACCAGGAGGGAAAACTACACATCACCCAAGAGACAAATGCAGGCAATCCCATCACTAAAGGACTAACCCCACTGCTGACTTTCGACGTGTGGGAACATGCTTACTATCTTGACTACCAAAACCGTCGACCAGCCCATCTCAGTGAACTCTGGAAGATTGTGAACTGGGAGGTAGTAAGCAGCAGGTACGAATAAACGGAAGAGGGTATAAAACACAAACGAGGCTATACCAAAACACCTTTGCTCACTCCTCCAAAACCGACCTCCCCGACATCGGTTCAGAGGTAGTGAAGTAAGTATTTTGGTACAGCCTCGTTTGTCATCCTCGCCTTTCCCCCACAATCAGAAAGGCTTCATCCTTCAACTCATCGGGCAATTCTACCGCACGCAACTGCAAAGAACGTAGCCAACCTGCCACTTCATCGTCCCGCATAGTGTAAAGAACATCACGGAATTCCTCGATTTCATCGGGGGAATAAGCATCGCTTCCCCTTCCTCTGAAGCGATCGAGTTCTTCATCATTATAATACTCTATCTGCTTACTCACAGCAGCCAAAAGACTCTCCTTTTCACAGGTTTCGTGCTGTCCACAACACTCCATGTCCTCCACTTGCTTAAGAGTAGGAAGGTCTACGATTTCGCCTCGTTTCAACTGCCGTTTCAACTTCTTCTCACGGAAGAAGCCTGCAAGCAAGGCAACAAGCCCCAGCACAACAAGTCCGACTATCAAGTAAATCATTACACTTCCTCCATCTCAAAGCCAACACTCCTCAAGTCGTCCCAGTAACGGGGATAAGACTTTGTCACCACTTGAGGATTGTTGATAACAATACATCCACGACGCATACAAACAGGTGCAAACGCCATCGCCATACGGTGGTCTTCGTAAGTGTCAATGGAGATGCCAACAGATTCTGTCGGGTCAATCATCTGTTGTAAACCATCCCAGAGCAGCTCACTATCATTTCTGTCTTCGATGGAAAAGCCCAACTTACCTAACTCCACCTTCAAGGCTTCAATACGATCAGTCTCCTTTATCTTCAAGCTCTGCAAACCCGTGAAATGAAAAGGTACACCAAGCATACAACAAGTCACCACAAATGTCTGCGCCAAATCAGGCATTTCAAGGAAATTGTAATCAAGGCGAGAGACGCGCTTTCCATTTTTCCGTAACACCACCTCATTGCCTCGATGCTCCGTACTGACACCCAACATCTCGAACACTTCCGCACCGTGACTATCACCCTGCAGGCTCTCAGCAAATAGACCTGGTAACACCACTTCTGCATCTTCATTGGGTGCTAAAGCCACCATCTCATACCAATAACTGGCCGCACTCCAATCACTTTCCACATAGTAAGGACGCTCCCGATATGAAACAGGAGCCACCTCTATCGTCCTCTCATCAAGCCAATCAGCGTGAGCTCCAAAGTCTCGCATGATTGAAAGAGTCATGTCTATATAGGGGCGACTGGCGATTTCATCGGACAATTTCAACCGTAAACCTTTCTTCAGTTTTGGCCCAATCATCAACAAAGCTGAGATATATTGTGAACTCACATTACCAGCCAAGTTCAATTCTCCACCTTCCATCAATGGATGCCCCGTGATGCTCAAAGGGGGGAAACCCTCCTTCTCTACATATTCCACTTTCGCGCCCAATTCACGTAAGGCTTTCACCAAAATGCCAATAGGACGCTGCTTCATCCGTTCGCTACCCGTGATGACATGAGTGCCTTCACTAACAGCCAACAAAGCCGCCGAGAAACGCATAGCAGTACCCGCCGCACCAACATCAACCACATTCGGACGGCTACTCAACCACTCCAACATTGCACGTGTATCATCACACTCGCTCACATTCTCCACTCCAACATCCGTACCCACTAAAGCATTTATGACCAACGCACGGTTGCTGATACTTTTCGAAGACGGTAACACAATCTGTCCCCTAAGTTCACTCGGGGCCACGACCTCTATTCTCATAATTCGCTAAATTTTCGTGCAAAGATAAGGCTTTTTTCATTTTATTTCCCTACATTTGCCCACAAATCCATAATGAAACCCTACTATTAACACAGATGAACAAACTGAAAACATACATTTTCTTACTCTTCCCCCTTTTCCTGCTCACATGGACCTCGTGTGAAAAACTTGAAATACCAGAGAAAGAGCACACTTCCCAACAAGAGAAAAAAGAAGAACAAGCCAACCAAGAGGAAGAAAAAGAAGCAGAAACTCCTCCTCAAGAGGAGCAGGAATCAACAGGAGAAAACGAAAACACAGATCCGACATCTCCGGGTTCACCAGAAAACCCTCAAGATGAGGAGATGAACCCCGACTTGGAAGAGCTCATCTATGACGTGATGACACGAGGCATTAGCGAAGAAACAGCCTACACCGTCTACGACTTCAAAGTTAATATCCCCATTGTGCTTGAAAAAGGCACTGAAGGTGCCATCGGCTGGAAAGATGCTTACGTACAAGGCTACATCGTCGGATATGTTAAGAAAGGCGCTTCATCCATGAACAAAACCATATTTAGTGCAGGCGACACAGACACAAATGTCGTCATCGCTGATTCCCCCGATGAAAACGACTACAATCAATGTATAGCCATCGATTTAACAACATCCAGCAATAAAGCCAAAGTCACTCGTCAAGAACTAAGTCTAAAGAACCATCCCGAAAACCTCGGCAGAAAAGTCATCATCTTTGGTAACATCGAACCTTGTAAAGGTGTATTGGGTATTGTAAACGCTCGCTCTTGTACTTTCATAGTAGAAGAGCCCAAAAACTAAAATATCCAAACAAAAAAAGAACGCCCTATCTTTTGCCCATTAGGTAACAGGGTGACAAAAAGAGAGAGACACCCTCAAGATTGCTCCTGAAGGCGTCTCTCCTCTAAGAAGGCGGCGACCTACTCTCCCGCATTGCGGTGCAGTACCATCGGCGCGCCCGGGCTTAACTTCTCTGTTCGGGATGGGAAGAGGTGGAACACCGGGGCCAAAGCCACCTGAATATGTGTCTCTCGCGGCATGCGATGTCTCGTTTCCGGTTATTGACTGAAACAGAAGAGGGACACCTTGTGTCTTCCCGTTGATTGTTCACTCTTATGAGTCCACTCCAACGCATGCGCCTACACAGGCAAAGCGGACGGGCAATTA
>JAFSKK010000001.1 GCA_017448965.1 Bacteroidaceae bacterium
AAAAATTGTCTAACTTTTTGTTGGAGAAATCATCCACAAACG
The DNA here is from genome assembly GCA_017448965.1 of Bacteroidaceae bacterium. Lineage (GTDB taxonomy): Bacteria > Bacteroidota > Bacteroidia > Bacteroidales > Bacteroidaceae > Minthosoma. Next base: position 43 of record JAFSKK010000001.1, read on the forward strand.
GAACAAATGTAAGTTCTGAAAACCGATTTCATCAATAATAGGAACTTTGAAATTGACATTTTGTAAGTGATTTTTTCTAATGACCGATTTGGGTTAAATGAGGCATATGAGTTAGCGCAAAGTATATGATGACACTTCGACCATTCAACATCAACGATGCCTCCACGATTCTGAGCTGGTGCAAGGATAAGCATGCCTTCCGGCTCTGGAGTGCCGACAGGTACAAGGATTTCCCTGCCAAGCCAGAGGAGATGCTGGAGCAATACAAAGGCGATAACATGTATCCACTCACGGCTGTCGTGGGAGATACCATCATCGGGCACATCCTGCTGAGATATCCGACGGAGGACAGGACGCTTGTACGCTTCGGCTTTGTCATCGTGGATTATTCGAAACGCAGTAAGGGCTATGGCAAGCAGATGCTACGCCTCGCCATCGACTATGCACAGCAAGAACTGGGTGCCCAGAAGATGACCCTCGGTGTGTTTTGCGACAACCTCTCCGCCCTCGAATGCTACAAGTCCGTCGGTTTCCGCATCACAGGCGAAGACACCTATTCGATTGACGGAGAAGAATGGAAAGGTTATGAAATGACAATTGTCACCCCCTTGCGTTTTCTCTGAGAATTTTCTTGACTCGTTTCATCACACCGATGGCACCGGCAGGACAGACGAGGCGGCAGAGGTGGCAGCCGACGCATTTGTTGCCGAGCAGACGGGGTTGGCGGGTTTCGTGGTTGAAAATGATGGCTTGATGGCCGCCGTCGTTGCATGATATCTCGCAACGTCCGCAGCCGATGCACAGTTCTTTGTTGAATTTCGGATAGATGATGGTTTCGCGGTCCAGATGGTCGGGCTTCAGGAATGACGGCAGTTGTTCGCCTACCAGTTCCTGCAGGTGGGTGATGTTGCGCTTCGCCATATAGCGTTGCAAGCCCAGCGTGAGGTCGTCGATGATGCGGTAGCCATACTGCATGACGGCTGTGCACACTTGTACGTTGCTGCATCCCAACTGGATGAATTCCAGGGCGTCGCGCCACGTCTCGATGCCTCCGATACCACTCAGTTCCACCTTCTGTGGCATTTCTGCCAACTCCAGAATGTGGCGCAGGGCGATGGGTCGGACGGCACGTCCGGAATAGCCTGAGATGGTGCGTTGTTCAGATACGGTGGCATCGACATCCATCGTTACCGACTTGATGGTGTTGATGGCGGAGATGGCATCGGCACCAGCCTGCACACATGCCTCGGCAGGTTCGGCGATGTGGGTGATGTTAGGAGTCATCTTTGGAATGACGGGTATCTTCACGCTCTTTTTCACACAAGTGGTGAAGAGGTTCACAAGTTCTGGGCTTTGACCGACATCACTGCCCATGCCAGTTTGTTTCATCTGCGGACAAGAGAAGTTCAGTTCCACCGCATCACAGCCTGCTTCCTCCGCCATCTTTGCCAGTTTCATCCATTCCTCTTCGGTCTGTCCCATGATGGAGGCGATGACCACTTTGGTGGGGTAGTCCTGCTTGAGTCGGCGCAGAATGTCGAAATCCATCTCCACGGGATTCTCGCTCAACTGTTCCATGTTGCGGAAACCGTAGAAGTCACCATGCGTGGCGTTGTTGTGCATCGCGTCAAAGCGTGGCGACACCTCCTCAATCTCTTGCATGCAGATGGTCTTGTAGAATACGCCAGCCCAGCCTGCATCGAAAGCGCGAGCCACCATCTCATAGTTAGTGCACACGGCCGACGAGGCCAGGAAGAACGGGTTCTCACAAGGAATGCCGCAAAACGTGATGTTGAGCGCAGGATAACGGGTGGTGTCCACTTCGTCAGGATTGATGCTGCGTAGCATCTCCTTGATGCGGATGTGCCAGTTATAGTGGATGCAAGCCTGTTCTGCCCGTTCCAGATCAGCGTCGGTGCAATCCTTCACCCATTGCAGGGCAGGCTTATGGTTGTCAAAACGGATGGCACGGATGGCACGTGCGGGGTCACCTGTCTGGCAGGCTTGGGTGCAGGGTGCATCCTGACACAGTAGACAGCGGTTGGCTTCTTCATAGATATTGACCTTTCTGGTCTTCACATTCTCCAAAGGTTTCATAGGCATTTCTCTCATTGATAGGTTATAGGTGTAGTAGTTGTCACGGCAAAGATAAATAAAATGATGGAAACACGAACAAAATATGCGGAATAAATTCCAAACAAAGTGCCATTCATCACAATCTGCAGCAGAATACACCATAAATTTGCTTGAAACGGCAACTTGTTGTAACTTTGCAATAGAAAATATAATAAATATGAAGACTGAGATACAACCCCAGGAGAGCACTCGTGTGGAGGCATTCAAGATGTGGATGTCGTCACCTCAACCTATGGTGACGCTGATGAAGACGCTGGATGTGACGCGTCTCGTGAAGGTCAGCAGGCGGACGGGTATGAAGTTCAACATGCTGCTGTGCTGGTGCATCGGCAAGGCAGCAAGTGGAATCAGGGAATTATATCTGTTGCCAGTGGAAGGGAAACTGTTCCGTTACGACAGGCTTGCTGTCAATGTGATTGTGGAGAACAGCAAGGGTGGCATCAGTACCTGTGATGTGCCTTTCACGGACGATTTGTCTCAATTCAACCAGCAATATCTGCAACTCACGAAGCAGGCGGCTGAGAGTTGCATGAACCTGGAGAGGGAGGACTGCATGATTATCGGCACAACAGCCATGCCACAGACAGAGTTGGATGGCATTGTGAACCAATATAGCGGTATCTTTAACAACCCGTTTCTGGCATGGGGCAGATACCGTCAAAGCTGGTTCAAGACCACGCTGCCGGTGTCGTTTCAGTTCCATCATGTGCAGATGGACGGAGGGCATGCGGCACGTTTCTTGGAGGGTGTGCAACAGGCAATCCATCAATTGAAAGGCTGAGGACTTTGTTCCGATAGCCTATGCAATGGCTGCCTTGATGAAGTCCATGAAGAGCGGGTGGGGATGGAGGACGGTAGAGGCATATTCGGGATGGAACTGGGTACCGATGAACCAGCGTAGTTCGGGAATCTCGACGATTTCCACGAGGTGAGAGGTTGGGTTGATGCCCACACATTGCATGCCGTGCTGTTCAAACTCTTCCTGGTATTGGTTGTTGAACTCGTAGCGGTGGCGGTGGCGTTCCTGGATGAGTTGCTTCTTTCCATACGCTTTCCATGTGCGACTGCCGTTGGCGAGTTCGCAGTCATAGGCTCCGAGGCGCATCGTGCCGCCCATTTCGGTGACAGTCTTCTGCTCTTCCATCAGGTCGATGACATTATGTTGGGTGGCGGTGTCCATCTCCATGCTGTGGGCATCAGCGTAGCCGAGCACGTGGCGGGCAAATTCAATGACCATCATCTGCATGCCGAGACAGATGCCGAAGGTGGGGATGTCGTGGGTACGGGTGTATTCGACAGCCGTAATTTTTCCTTCGATGCCACGCTGTCCGAAGCCGGGACAGATGACGGCACCAGCCATCCCCTTGAGGCGTTCTGCCACGTTGTCGGGGGTGATGTCTTCGCTATTAATGAAGTGGAGCTTCACCTTCACGTCATTGTAGATGCCAGCAAGGTTGAGGCTCTCGCGGATGGACTTGTAGGCATCCTGCAGGTCGTATTTGCCGACGAGTCCGATGTGGACTTCACGGGTGGCGCGACGCTGCTTGTCGAGGAAGTCGTGCCATGATTTCATGGATGGTGTCTCGCCGACGGGGATGCCGATTTTTCGCATGATGGCGGCATCGAGCCCCTGCCGCTGCATGCTGACGGGCACTTCGTAGATGCTGGGCATGTCTTCGCTCTGCACGACACATTCAAGGTCAACATTGCAGAAGGAGGCAACTTTCATGCGCAGGGCATCGTCGAGGTGACGTTCGGTGCGCAGGACAAGGATGTCGGGTTGGATGCCCATTCCCTGCAGTTCCTTGACGGAGTGCTGGGTGGGTTTGGTCTTCAGTTCCTCAGCGGCTTTCAGATAGGGCACGTAGGTGAGATGTACACATACGGCATCGCGACCCAGTTGCCAGCGCAGTTGTCGGATGGCTTCCATGAAGGGCGCGCTCTCGATGTCGCCGATGGTACCACCCACTTCGGTGATGACGAAGTCGAAAGACCCTCTCCCCAGCCCTCCCCCGTAATGGGGAGGGAGACCGTCCGGATGGTTCTCCCCATTATGGGGGAGATGTCCGTCAGGACAGAGAGGGTCTTCTTCCCTCAACATTCTGCGTTTGATTTCGTCGGTGATGTGAGGCACCACCTGGATGGTCTTGCCGAGGTAGTCACCATGACGTTCGCGATCGATGACGGTCTTGTAGATGCGTCCTGTGGTGATGGAGTTGTTGCGTGTGGTGTGTATGCCCGTGAACCGCTCGTAGTGGCCAAGGTCGAGGTCTGTTTCCATGCCATCGACGGTGACGTAGCACTCGCCATGCTCGTAGGGGTTGAGGGTGCCTGGGTCGATGTTGATGTAGGGGTCGAACTTCTGGATGGTGACTTTGTAGCCGCGTGCTTGCAGCAGTTTGCCGATGCTGGCGGAGATGATGCCCTTGCCCAGTGAGGAAACCACGCCGCCTGTGACGAAGATGTATTTTGTGTTCATAGGTTATTTGTAGTTTTGTTCGTACCAATTGATGTATGCCTGATTGACGAGTCGCACACCGCCTGGAGTAGGGTAGTCGCCACTGAAATACCAATCGCCCGGATGGTGGGGACAGGCATGGTGGAGCCCTTCGAGCGACTGGAAGACGAGTTGCATGGGAGTGGTCATGCCGTCAGGTCGGAGAAGGTCGAGCATCTTCTCCGAAATCTCGTCGGTGCTGAAGGGCTTGTAGATTTCCTTGACGTAGTTGTGCATCTCTTCGGCTGGAAGGGATTGCTGCTCCACGCACTTCAGGTAGATGTCGTGAAGCGTCTGCCAGTTGCCGTGCTCGATGTGGAGTTGCACGGCTGCACGGAAGGCGATGAACTCGTCGAGGTGCGACATGTCGATGCCGTAGTAGTCGGGATAGCGCACTTGTGGACAGGAACTGACGAGCACCATCTTCTTGGGGTGCAGTCGGTCGAGAATGCGGATGATGCTCTCCTTGAGGGTGGTGCCTCGCACGATGGAGTCGTCGATGATGACGAGGTTGTCCACCTTGGGCTCCAATGCGCCGTAAGTGATGTCATAGACGTGTGCAGCAAGGTCGTTGCGCTGGTTTCCTTCGGTGATGAAGGTGCGGAGCTTGATGTCCTTGATGGCGACTTTCTCGCTGCGGATATAGTTGTGGAGGATGGCGCGCAGTTCCTCCCTTGTGGGTTGATGCTGCTGTGTGAGTCGGAAGAGTTGCTCCACCTTCTGCTCGTTCAGTTGTTTCTTGAATCCGTCCATCATGCCGTAGAAGGCCACTTCGGCAGTGTTGGGCACATAACTGAACACGGTGTGTTCCAAGTCTCCATCGATGGCCTTGTCTATCTGTGGCGTGAGTTGTTCGCCCAAAGCCTTGCGTTCGCGGTAGATGTCACGATCACTGCCTCGACTGAAATAGATGCGCTCGAACGAGCAGGCGTGGTTACCTTTTGGAGGAAGAATTTGAGTAAGGGCAACATTACCATTCTTATGTACGGTAAGTGCCTGTCCAGGCAGGAGTTCGTGAATGCTGTCGGTGGGCAAGTCGAAAGTGGTCTGAATGACGGGGCGTTCGGAAGCCACCACCAGCACTTCATCATCCCGATACCAGAAAGCGGGACGGATGCCCCAAGGATCACGCATGGAGAACATCTCGCCACTGCCCGTGGATCCGCACAGCACATAGCCGCCATCGAACAGAGGGGTGGACTTGCGCAGAATGTTGGTGATATCGATGTTGTCTTCGATGTATTGGGTCAGGTCGGTGCCTGTGAGCCCCTGCACGTTGGCGATGTTGTAGAGACGTTCACTCTCTCGGTCGAGCCGGTGCCCCATCAGTTCCAGCATGATGTAGGTGTCGTTGTAGATGCGTGGGTGCTGACCCTTGGCTGTGATTTCGTTGAACACCTCATCCACATTCGTCAGGTTGAAGTTACCACAAAGACACAGATTTTTGGCTCTCCAGTTGTTACGACGCATGAAGGGATGCACATGGGCAAGACCGCTCTTTCCGGTGGTGGAGTAGCGGAGGTGCCCCATCAGGATTTGTGCCTCATTCCATCCGTTGTCTCCGACCTTGCCGAATATCTCGGTGATGGCACCACTGCCCAGCGCACGTTCGCGGAACATGTATTCCTCGCCAGGCTTTGCTTCGAGATTGGTGCAGGCGATACCTGCACCCTCCTGGCCTCTGTTGTGCTGTTTCTCCATGAGGAGATAGAGTTTGTTCAGCCCGTATGTTGATGTGCCGTACTTCTCTTTGTAATAGCTAAGGGGTTTGAGCAGGCGAATCATTGCCACGCCACATTCGTGCTTGAGAGGTTCCACGTTTTGAAAAATTGAAGAATTGAAAAATTGAAGAGTTGAAGTTTTACAATATATTTTTGATGCGTTCCATTGCTTCGAGACTGTTGTCCCAAGTGCCAAAGGCGGTGATGCGGACGTAGCCCTCGCCGTGCGTACCGAAGCCTTCGCCTGGCGTGACGACCACATTGGCATCGGTGAGGAGGCGATGGAAGAAGTGCCAGGAGTCTTCACCATCGGGTGTGGACACCCAGATGTAAGGGGAATGCTCGCCTCCATAAACCGTAAGCCCGAAGAAGGCGAGGCTCTCGCGGATGAGTTGGGCGTTCTTCATGTAGTGCTGAATGGTGGTGCGCACCTGCTGCTGACCTTCGGGAGAGAAGATGGCTTCTGCACCACGTTGGGAGATGTAGGAGGCTCCGTTGAACTTGCTGCATTGACGACGATTCCAGAGGGCGTTGAGGCTGGTGCCGTCAGCACCTTTCAGTTCCTTGGGGATAATCGTGTAGCCACAGCGGACACCTGTGAAACCTGCAGTCTTGGAGAAACTACGGAATTCAATGGCACACTCCTTTGCTCCTTCAATCTCGTAGATGGAGTGGGGAAGCGTGTCGTCCTGAATGAAGGCTTCGTAGGCAGAATCGTAGAGGATGAGTGCCTCGTTCTTCCGTGCGTAGGCCACCCATTCCGCCAACTTCTCCTTCGTGATGACTGCTCCTGTCGGGTTGTTGGGATAACAGAGATAGATGATGTCAAGATGCTCTGTTGGAATGTCGCCAGTAAAGCCGTTGCCGGCATGACAGGGGATGTAACGGAGCGAACGTCCCGCCATGATATTAGTATCGACATAGACAGGATAGACAGGATCTGTGATGCCCACGAGATTGTCGGTCGAGAGGATGTCGCCGATATTTCCAGTGTCACTCTTGGCACCATCGCTGATAAACACCTCTTCACGGTCGAGTTGGATGCCTCGGGGCAGGAAGTCGTGAGCGATGATGGCATCGATGAGGAAATCGTAGCCATGCTCGGGACCATACCCTCGGAAGGTCTTTCCGTCGGCACATTCATCCACAGCACGGTGCATCGCTTGGATGGCAGCATCGGGCAGGGGACGGGTCACGTCGCCGATGCCGAGACGGATGATGTTGGCTTCGGGATGCTCGGCTTTATAGGCATTCACCTGTTGGGCTATCTCGGCAAAGAGGTAGCGATGGGAGAGTTGCTGATAGTTCGTGTTTGTGCGAATCATGAAAGTATTTACAATTGGACGATTTACAATTTATTCAAGTTTCGCAAGTTCCACTTGCTTGGAGTTAAAGAAGTTAAAGGAGTTAGAGGAGTTAAAGCCGAATGTAATGCTGGCGTGAAAACTCCTCTCCACAGTTGACAGAGTATAGGCTTTAACTACTATAACTCCCTTAA
>JAFSKK010000052.1 GCA_017448965.1 Bacteroidaceae bacterium
ATGCGTTGCAAAGGTAAGCGGATTTTTGAGAACCACCAAAAAGCAAGCCCGAAGTGTTAAAATCTAAAAGTAGTTGATATACAGAGGCTTATCTCTATGTGTTTTTCATTGTTTATTGTTGTTTAGAGGTCTCTAAATACACTGCGAAAAAGCACCATCTCCAATGCTCGTCACGCTGTTGGGGATGGTCACGGAGGTCAAACCGCTGCATCCACCGAAAGCATCATTACCAATAGTTGTCACGCTGTTGGGAATGGTCAAGGAAGTCAAACCACTGCATTCTGCGAAAGCATCATTACCAATAGTCGTCACGCTGTTGGGAATGGTCACGGAGGTCAAGTTACTACAACCGGAAAAATCATAGGAATTGATACTTGTTACACAGTTACCAATGGTCACGGAGGTTAAGATGCTACAATCTTTAAATGTCCATGGATAAATCCTCAACACCTCATAAGTATTTCCCTTGTACGTAATGCGGGAAACGATATTGGCTTGTCCTTTGAAACCTGTTTTGTCATATCCAGTAACCACCAGATGTCCCTCTTCGACCGTGTATTTGATGTAGTCGAGATAGAAGTTCTTGTCATCGATGGCAGAGAAGATACTGCCGTTAGAAGTGGTGCCATTCTCGTTGACCAGCACATTGGTGTTACCACTACCGCCTCCATCTTCTTCCTCATCTTTGCTACAAGACACCATCAAAGGCAGGATAATCGCTACAAGGAGCAACATGCTCAAATCTTTGATTTTCTTCATAATTCGTTTAGTTTTAGATTAATATGAATATTTGAATATATACAAAAAGAAAACGTGGACAATTTACTTCGTCTACGCTTTCTGAGGTATCGCCAAACACCTTGTAATCTTAAACGAGCAAATGCCCACGCCATCTGGCGTGAACTATCTACTTCAGTTCTTGCAGTTATCTTTCTATTTTGTCGATTTTCAGATAACAAGAATCCAAAAGTGGATGTTCATCCTATATGTCCTTAATTATAAGTTATCTCAGCCCATAGGCAGTTCGTTTTTAAAATGAATTATATAGTTGGTTTGTTGTTCTCCCATTCTTCCCAATCAATTGATTCTAGGAGTTGTGTCACTTGATCCTGTAGAGGTTTTAGGTCTGACTGAATGACATCCCACACATCCTTGGCATTCACCTGATAGTAGCCGTGAACAAGATGGTGACGCATATTAGCGATGACATCCCAATCCACTTGATTGTATGTGGCCACAAAATCACGGCTAAGTTTATAGGCAGCTTCACCTATTATCATAGTATAATAAACAATGCCACCATACACAATTTTATCTTTGGTTAAACTCTCGAAGGTTTGCCCTTGGGCTCTTTCGAGGATGGTTTTAATGGCCTCCTGTATGTGAAGAAGTCGTCCTTTGTCTCTAGGAGGCTCTCTCATAAATAAGTTCCTTTTCTTTATTTACTTGGTTGCTCACCCATGGGAAAAGCGTTTCTTCATCCACCAAATCCACCTTTTTATCTATCAGTTTCTCTAAAGCCAAGTGCATAGCCGAAATCTTGAACAGACCTATTCTTTGAGAACGGTCGTATTGAACCAATATGTCCACATCACTGTCTGGTTTCTCCTCGCCTCGCGAATAAGAACCAAACAGCCATGCCTTCAAGACAGGTTGGGTCTTGAAGTACTCGGCTATCATTTTTGTCATTGTCAAGGTACTCATAGAACGTTTCTTTTCTTTTCAATTGCAAATATACAACTTACTTTTCACAAACAAAGAATTTTGGCAAAAAAAATGAACAAAAAAAGGAAGCGCGGACAAATGGGTTTGTCTGCGCTTCCTTGGGAATGTCGTGATGTGAGACTCTAACTTGTTCATCTGGAACTTGGTGATGCCGTCTTTGATGCCCCTTTTTCCACCTCAAAGGATGGAAAATGGGTGGAAAATGGGAATAAAAACAGATGATTATCAGGGAGAAAAGGATGGAAAGTCCTTTTCCACCTTGTATCCTTGTGGAGGTCGCAGAATAGCAGTACCTTTGCAACGACAAAACTAAACGACATGAAAAGAAAGACTATTGGAATCATTGTTGTAGTGCTGGTGCTGGCCTTGGCGGGCGGCATCGGATGGAACTTGCGGGACTTGCCACAGAAACGCTTGCTCAATGCTGCAGAAGATATTGTGTTTGCAGATGCGGACAGCGCGGAGCATTTGTTAGTTCAAGTCGATACAGCACAGCTGACAGAAAGTTCGCAGATGCTCTATGACCTCATGCGGGCTATGGTTCACGAAGAACAATGGTATGTGCGCCATGCTGACTCCGCATCTTGCCTCTCGTCGGATGCGGAGACATGGAATTTCAAGCGAGAAAAGGGCAAGCAAAAGAACGTCGACCCAGCATTTCCTGATGACAGCACCCTCCTGCGCGTGTACCATTATTATGAGCATGAGAGTTTTGGTGGTACAAGCGACGACAAAGATGACTTGCGGCGATTCGGTCGCATCTGCTTCGTGCTGACCCGTCACCAGGGTGAGAAGATTCATTCAACACGGAAAAATCAACTCTTCCATCTGGCCATCCATTGTGCTGAAACCACAGAAGACCACGCCCTTGCCTATCGTACCTACGACAAGTTTGCCAATCATCTGCCTTTATCCAACTCTGCCCAATCAGAACTGTACCAACGCCGTGCACTGGAACATTATCGCCTGTCGCCCGACCAACCACGCTGGCTGCTAACGATGCTTAACGACTACGGCTTCATGGTGCTCCTCTACCCACCCTTCGACCTGCACCACTTTGGCTCTCTGGAACGCATTACCACCATTGCGGCCAGACATGCACACAGCGCCTCATCACCTATTGTCTGTGATTCCATCTATCAGCGTCTGGATTCCCTTTGGGCACTTCCTCATGCCGACCTCTCACCGACATGTGCCTTGAGCATCACGAAATCTGTTTCCATTATTGGAGACATCACCGTACCTGTTGGCATGTATGATGATGCCCTGCAGGAACAAAAAGAAGACACGACGAAACATCGGCAGCCGTCGTACGAAAGCGCGAAGGAATGGATAGAACAAGAGTTTGCTACCGACCGCGACACCTATCTGGCATCGGGCTACGTACAGAAAACAGCAATGTTGCAACGACGACTGATGGCCACAGTCATCACCATCCTCGTGCTGACCATGCTTGTCCTTCTTCTCGCTTTTTGGAACTGGCGCAATCATGTGCATCGTCGACATGAAACGGAGCAGGCTGCCCATCAACGTGAAGCCAATCAGTTGACCGAACGCTTGCGACAGAAAGATGCCATGATTGCCATGTTGCGTGGACACATCATGGACAAGAGTGAAATCCTTGATATGCTGGAACCTACAGCTGGCAAACGCACCATCATCAATGCCCGCAATTGGCGCGAAATAGAAATGACGCTGGACACAGCCGACGGCAATTTCGTCAGTCGTCTGCGAGCCGAGCACCCGCAGTTCAGCGAGGAAGACATACGTCTTTGTATGCTCACACGACTAAAACTCTCGAACACAGCTCTTTCTGCCATCTACGTCATCTCCGTCTCTGCCGTACAACATCGAAAACAGAAACTGAAAAAGGACGGTTTTGGCATCACTGACCCAACTACAACCTTCGATCAGATCATCGCAAACTTCTAATCCATAACTTATATGAAAAAGAACTTTTTTCGATGCGGAAACCTCCGCATCCTGCTACTGCTATGCCTTATCGCAAGCATACAAACAACTCATGCCGACATCGTCAAGGGGCGTGTGGTGGATGCTGAAACCCAAGAGCCGATGCCAGAAGTGTTGGTGAAACACACGCAACAGTTTGGCGACAATAGCTATTCGATAAGGAGCACCAAGACCGACTCATTAGGCTGCTTCACTTTATTCGCTGACGGGCGAGGAACCATCGAGGTTTCCATGCTGGGCTACAACTCGAAGTCGAAGCCTGTGCTGGCCTTCGGTGACAGCCGTAAGGACACGCTCGACATTGGCGATATAGAGCTAAAAATGTTGCCACAGATGCTGAAGATGGTGGAGGTGGCAGGACACGCACGGCGTTTCACGGTTAAAGGCGACACGATTGTATTCCATCCTGAGGCTTTCCACTTGCTGGAAGGGACGAGACTCGATGAACTGATCAAGCAGTTGCCAGGTGTACAGGTGAACGATGACGGCAAGCTCTCATGGAACGGCAAGCCCATCCGAATCACGATGGATGGAGAAAGCCTCTTCGGTGGCGATGACTTGGTCAAACAGTTACCGGCCGAGGCAGTGGAGAACATCAAAGCCTACAACAAGCAATCGGAGTTCAGCGAGCGAACAGGCAAGGACGACGGAGGGGAGGACATGGTGCTCGACCTGACCATCAAGCCCGGCTTCCTCGACCGCTGGTATGGCGATATACGGGCGTACTATCAGTCGCCCAAACACTACGAAGGCGAACTGGTGATGAATCGCCTGTCGAAAACTGACCCCATCATGGTCTTCGCCAACGCCAACAACATCGACAAACATTGGCGGCGCAACATGAATGGCAGCATGGCCAACATGGGTAACGGTTTTGGCCAAGAACAGGGTGCATCGGCTGGCTATCAGCACAACTGGCAGCGCAAGGAGGGAACACACGAACTGAAAAACTATTACAGTTTCACGGGCGGCGTAGCACACGATGACGACTGGCGCACCAGCCACCAACTGACAGAAAACTACTTTCCAAACACTGTTGCCACTCGCACCACCTCTGAAGACTATCAGCGAGACCACAAACTGGAGCCACGACTGAACGCCAACCTGCGCTGGGTACGTGACTCACTGAATACTTTCACACTAAGCACCAGCGCAGAGCACAGGAAAAACCGTGCACACAACCGCCAGAGCATTGAACAAGAAGAGATGACAGCCACCGATGCCCCCTATGCTACAACATTATCGCAACTCACAGCCAGCCACACAAACGGACACACTACAAAGCTAAGCGCCAATGCCGGATGGGAACACTATGTGAAGGATGGTGCACTTGGCGCCAGCGTCAATCTAAACTACCAAGATGACAAGACCGAAGGACAAACCGACCGCACCATCACCGCACACAGCCTATCCTACAACTCATCGCAGTTCATCCAAACCTACATCATGGCCATCCAACAACTCTCCACCACAGCTGAGGTTCACCACGCCCGCTGGCTCACGAAAAGATGGATGATGCAGGCACAATACGTTATGACCTACAACCGTGACCGCAACGACCGCAACTTTCTGACCAATGGTGTGACGGATGCAGCCAACAGCTACCACAACCTTTACAACCGTAACGAGCACAGCCTACGAATTTCACAAACCATCAACCTCACGCCCGTCCAACTGATGCCCAACATATCGGTCCGATGGCAACGCGAGTGCCTGGATTACCAGCGAGGCATACTCGACACCGCCACTGTGCGCCATCACTTTTTCATTGACCCATCACTCCGTGCCACTTGGAAACTCAGCAAGACCGCTGGAATTGAACTGAATTATGGGTTCACAACCAAACAGCCTGACATCCTCCAAACCATTGGCTATCGCGACCTCACCGACCCACTTTTCATTACTGAAGGTAATCCGGCTCTTCGTTATACGCACACCCACGACATGAAGCTGACCTACAACATGGTTCTCGCCCATAGCCAGACTTCGCTCAGCGTTACTATCGGCCATGTTCACAATGACCGCGAAACAATCACTGTCCTCAGCTATGACCCTGCAACCGCCATCTACATCAGCCGACCAGAAAACGTCAGAGGCAGTCAGTCATGGAATTTCCACCTAAACTTTGACCAAGCCCTCGGCGACTATCTCCGTCTGCAAAGCGATTTCCGCATGAACACCAGTCAGCGCTACGGCTACCTCACCCTCCTGCCAACGCAGCCTGAGCGCATCGAGAACCGCCAGAGCAGCATGAATCCGCGTGAAAACCTCACCCTCTCGTTCGACCATAACTGGCTCAAAGCCTCCATCTTTGCCGAAATCAACGCTGACCGCCTCCGCTATACCGCCTCGCCTGAGCAGAACACCACCCACTGGAACAACAACTTCGGCCTGCGCATTGAAGCCACCCACGGAAACTTCTTCTTTTACACCAGTCTCACAGAACGTACCTATCGAGGGTACACCATCAGTAGCATGAATCGCAACATCCTTGCCTGGGACGGTTCCGTTGGTTGGAATATTCTGAAGAAGAAAGCTCGCCTCATGCTGGAGTTCAACGACATCCTAAACAATGAGGACGGTCGCATGAGCCAACAAACAGCATATCAGCAAACCACTTCTTGGCGCGAATTCCGCCACCACTACGTTGGTCTCAGTTTCAGGTATCACTTGGATGCGAAGGTGAAAGAATAATCTTCTGCTTGGTACGAGTGGTAAAACGTTTTAAAACATCAAGCAACATAAAAACAAAAAAGAAAGCGCAGACAAATTGCTTCGTCTGCGCTTTCTTTTGATATGTCTTGATGTGAGACTCTTACTTGTTCACCTGGAACTTGGTGATGCCGTCCTTGATGAAGCCGACAATCTGGTTGGCTGCAGCAAGACCTGCGTTGGTGTTGGCCTCAGCGGTCTGGGCACCCATCTTTTTGGGTGTACAGTAGTAGCGACCTTCGAACTGGGCGAACTCGGCATCAGCAATAGGCTTGATGTCGGTGATGTACTTGAGGTCTTCACGCTCCTTGAGGAGGGCGATGAGTTCAGGCTCGTTGATGACTTCCTTGCGGGCGGTGTTGATGAGGATGGCGCCCTGCTTCATGCTGCCCACGAGTGCCTTGCCAATGCTGCCCTTCGTTTCGTCGGTGGCTGGGATGTGGAGCGACACAATGTCGCAAGTCTTGAAAAGCTCTTCCTGAGATGCCGCAGCCTTCACACCAGCAGCCTCAATCACCTCTGCTGGGCAGTAAGCATCGTATGCAGACACTTCCATACCGAAGCCCTTGGCGATGCGAGCCACGTTGCGACCCACGTTGCCGAATGCGAGGATACCCAGTTTCTTGCCCATAAGCTCAGAACCTGCCTTGCCATTGTAGAAGTTGCGAACGGTGAACACAAGCAGACCGAGCACGAGCTCAGCCACCGCATTGGCGTTCTGACCAGGAGTGTTCATCACCACCACCTTGCGGGCAGTAGCAGCCTCGAGGTCAACATTGTCGTAACCAGCACCTGCACGAACCACAATCTTCAGGTTCTTGGCTGCATCCATCACCTCAGCATCAATCACGTCGGAACGGATGATGATGGCATCCACGTCGGCCACAGCCTCCAAGAGCTGAGCCTTCTCTGTATATTTCTCCAAGAGTGCCAACTCGAAGCCAGCACCTTCAATGATTTCCTTGATTCCAGCAACCGCGGCAGCCGCGAATGGCTTCTCAGTTGCAATTAAAACTTTTGCCATAATATTAAAAGTTAAAGAATTGAAGAATTGAAAAATTGAAGTTAAACTTATCGAATGACAAAAACTTCAATTCTTCAATTCTTACATTTTTCAATTTTCCATTAATGTTGAGCTTCAAACTCCTGCATGCACTTCACGAGAGCCTGAACGCCTTCTACAGACATGGCGTTGTAGCAAGATGCGCGGAAACCACCCACGTCGCGGTGACCCTTCACGCCGACCATGCCCTGGCTGGTGGCGAACTTCAGGAACTCGTCCTGCAACTCCTGATACTCTGGCTTCAGGACGAAGGTGATGTTCATGAGGGAACGGCTGTCCTTCTCGGCTGTGCCGACGAAGAGCTTGTTGCGGTCGATTTCAGCATAGAGAATCTCGGCACGCTGCTCTGCCAACTTCTGCATAGCCTCAACACCACCGTGAGCCTTCATGTAGCGGAGGTTCATCAAAGCAGAGTAGATAGGCACTACAGGAGGAGTGTTGAACATAGAACCCTTCTTCACGTGAGTGCGATAGTCGAGCATCGTCGGGATGTGGCGAGACACCTTGCCCAGAGCGTCTTCCTTCACGATAACGAAGGTGAGACCTGCCATAGCGAGGTTCTTCTGAGCACCACCATAGATGAGGGCGTACTTGCTCACATCGACAGGACGGCTGAAGATGTCGGAAGACATGTCGGCAATCACAGGGATTGGAGAGTCGAGGTCTTCGCGGAGTTCAGTACCGTAGATGGTGTTGTTGGTGGTGATGTGGAGATAGTCAGCATCGGCTGGAATCTCGAAGTTGCGTGGAATGTAAGTGAAGTTCTTGTCGGCAGAAGAAGCCACTTCCACCACTTCACCGAATGCCTTGGCTTCCTTCTCTGCCTTTGTTGCCCAAACACCCGTGTTCAGGTAGGCAGCCTTCTTCTCGAGGAAGTTGTAAGGAACCATACAGAATTCAAGGCTTGCACCGCCGCCGAGGAAAAGAACGGAGTAACCCTCAGGAATGTTGAGAAGTTCCTTGAAGAGGGCAACTGCCTCATCAACTACTGGCTGAAAATCTTTTGCGCGGTGGCTAATCTCCATGAGAGAAAGTCCTGACCCATTGAAATCAAGACAAGCCTGTGCAGTCTGTTCAATCACCTCGCGAGGAAGGATGGAAGGTCCTGCATTGAAATTGTACTTTTTCATTTTTGATGTTATTGTTAGATAAATGATATTGCCACAAATGTAATGTAGTCTTTTTACCAAAAAATCGTTGCAAATTTACTAATAATTAGTAAAAGGACATGACATCTCGCTACCTTTTTATGTTAAAAAGCATAAAAAAGGACGCACACAACTAAAAATTGGTACGTCCATGTTACAATTAACGGGAAATCACAACCACTTCTTCCGTCGGAACCACCACAACGAAACGGCCGTGCACACCACACAGGCGATGATGGCAATGGGGAAACCCATTTTCCAATGCTCCATGCCGTTGATGAGGTTCATGCCAAACATGGAGGTGATGAACGTCGGGAAGAGGATGATCATGTTCAGCGATGTGAGCAGTCGCATCACGGAGTTCATATTATTATTAATAATGTTCGCGTAGGTATCCATCGTCGAGTCGAGAATGTTGATGTAGATGGCCGTCGTCTCACGCGCCTGATTCATCTCGATGTTCACGTCCTCGATGAGTTCAGCATCCAGTTCGTCGACAGGCAGACGGAACTTCAACTTGCTCAGCAGCGACTCGTTGCCTCGGATGGAAGTGCCGAAATAGGTGAGCGAATCCTGCAGACGCGAAAGATTCACGAGGTCTTTGTTGTCGATGTGCTTGTCGAGGTCGCGCTTGGCCTTCTCGATGATGCCGTTCACCTGCTTCAGATACTTCAGATACCACACCGATGCACTCAAGAAGAGTCGGAACACCAAGTCAGCCGCATCGGTGAAACCCTCCGCACGCCGCATTTGGTGATTGACGAAATCGAGCATCATCCGCGTCTCCTGATTACAGATGGTGATGATCTTGTCGCCCTTGATGACAATACCCAACGGAATGGTCGTGTAAGGGCTACGAGATGAGACACTCTTCAGATGTGGAATACGCAAGATGATCATGAGCCAACCCTCATCCATGTCGTAGCGGGCACGCTCATCAGCATCCGACACGTCCTCCATGAAGTAGTCGGGCATGCCGAGTTCCTGCTCCAAAAACTCTCTATCGTCATCTACTGGGCATGTAACCTGCACCCAGCAGTTTGGCTCCCAAGCATCAATATGCTTGATGCCGCCATTGAAATTCCAGAATGTTCGCATTGTTGTCTGAACCTTTGCTTTGATGTAAGAACAATAAAAAAGGTGGGGCAAAGACTCATGGCAACTCCGCGTGAGAGGTGAGTCTTATCCCAGGCACTTCATACTGTTCGCCGGATAATCGTCCATAGTTGTTGTTTGTTTAACTTTATTCGGGTGCAAAGATAGAGAAAAGTTGGGAGTTAGGAGGCAGGAGGCAGGAGTTTTTTGCCATTCAACGTGATTTTTTTAACGAAAAAACAGGATACGACACTTTTTCAGCATATTTATTGCTACATTTGTGGCAAAATAGAAGAAAGAAACATGAGAACGGGAAAATATATTGCCATTGCCTTGATGATGCTGCTCTTATCGTCTGTCACAATTGATGCACAAGAATGGGAAGCATCTCTCTATCAGCAAATAGAAACAAGCATTCTGTTGCCACAACTGCATGAATCGGAGGTGGCGATTACCAGCTGTGGAGCCAAACCTTCCGCATCGGCAGTAGCGAATCAGAGAGCCATCCAAAGGGCCATTGACCAATGTTCGAAGAAAGGCGGCGGAAAAGTCATCATTCCTGCTGGACAAACTTTCAAGACGGGTGCCATCGAGATGAAAAGCGGCGTGAATCTGGTGGTGGAAGAAGATGCTGTGTTGGAGTTCGTGTTCGAGTCTGCACTCTACCCTATCGTTGAAACCTCATGGGAAGGACTCGACTGCTACAATTTGTCGCCATGCATTTATGCCTTCCGGGCTCACGACATTGCCATATCAGGCAAAGGCACCATCGATGGAGGTGGAAACAAGGAAACTTGGTGGCCTTGGTGTGGCGCAACTAAATACGGATGGAAGGAAGGGATGGTCAGTCAAAAGTTGGGTGGACGTGCACGACTTTTGCAGAACGGTGAGGACGGAGAGCCCATGAAGGATGAGAAAGGGAAACGTTCCACACAACGCACCTTCGAGGCCAAAGATGGTATGCGTCCGCAACTGATTGGCTTCAATCAATGCGAACGGGTGCTCATCGAGGATGTGACTTTGTTGCGTTCGCCATTCTGGGTGATTCATCCTCTGAAATGCACGGATGTGACGGTGAGACGAGTGCACATCAACAATGACGGCCCGAACGGTGACGGTTGCGACCCTGAATCGTGCGACCGTGTACTGATTGAGGATTGTTTTTTCAACACAGGCGACGATTGCATCGCCATCAAGAGCGGACGAAACAGAGATGGCAGAACACGCAATATGCCCAGCCAGAACATCATCATTCGCCGATGTGAGATGAAAAACGGACATGGTGGCGTGGTGATTGGTTCTGAAATCAGCGGTGGCTGCAAAAACGTGTTTGCCCACGACTGCACGATGGACTCACCCAATCTCGACCGTGTGTTGCGCATCAAGACGAATTCGTGTCGAGGAGGAGTGATTGAAGGCATCTACATGAAAAACATCACCGTGGGACAATGTCGTGAGAGTGTGCTGAAAATCAATCTCGACTATGAGCACAACGAAGTCTGTTGCCGCGGATTCTATCCGATAGTGAAGAATGTGTTGATGGAAGACGTGACCTGTAAGACGTCCACCTATGGTGTACAAATCATCGGTTTGGAAGAAGACACATTGGTGCATGACATCATGGTGAAGAACTGCCACTTCAACGGGGTGAAACAAGGGAACACCATCACAGGAAAGACACGTGACATCGTGTTCGACAGGCTTTTCATCAATGGTTCTCTCTGCTTGCAGAAGAATCCCTATCAGCATTACAGCGAATGGATGACTTACTCAGAGATGCAACGAGTGCCGAGGAGTTTTCTGCTCGACTTCTCCACAAAGCCCAAATGGAGTTACGTGATGGGCATCGAACTGGAGGCCATGCTGGACACTTATCTGCAGTATGGTGACGAGCGCATCTGGCATTACTGCCAAGAATACACCGATACCATGATTAATACCCAAGGAGAGATTCGTGGCTATAAACTGGAAGACTACAACCTTGATAATATCCGAACGGGGCATTTCGTCGCAAGAATGTATCAGCAAACAAAGGAGACGAAGAATCTGCTGGCCATGAAGACAATGATGCGACAACTGCAGAAGCAGCCACGAACGATGGAGGATGATGTCTTTTGGCATAAAGCCATCTACAGTTATCAAGTGTGGCTCGACGGCATTTTCATGGGACTCCCCTACTATACGCTGACGGCTTCCATGCTGTTGAAACCCAAAGATGCCCAGAAAGTATATGACGATGCCGTCCATCAAATCGCAACCACCTACCGTCGAACACTCGACCCACAAACAGGACTGAACCGCCATGCATGGGACGAAACGCATGAGATGTTCTGGGCAGACAAGCTGACAGGCCTTTCTCAACATTGTTGGGGACGCGCACAGGGA
The DNA here is from genome assembly GCA_017448965.1 of Bacteroidaceae bacterium. Classification (GTDB taxonomy): domain Bacteria; phylum Bacteroidota; class Bacteroidia; order Bacteroidales; family Bacteroidaceae; genus Minthosoma. The sequence goes on from JAFSKK010000052.1 coordinate 12,100, forward strand.
TGGTACACAATGGCACTCATAGAACTGTTGGATGTGTTGCCAGAGGACTACCAACGACGTGGAGAAGTTCAGGAGTTGTTGAAATGGGATTTGGATGCCATTATCAAGTGGCAAGACAAAGAGTCGGGTGTGTGGTATCAAGTAATGGATGCTCCAGAACGTGAAGGGAACTATCTCGAATCCACCTGTTCTTCCATGTTCGCTTATGCCCTGCTGAAGGCATATCGGAAGGGGTATGTAGGTGCATCCTATCGTGATGCCGGCATCAAGGCCTATCGCGGCATCATCAACCATTTCATCCGCGTGAATGAAGACCAAACCATCTCACTCACCAATTGCTGTTCGGTGGCAGGTCTTGGTCCTGGCATCAGCGAAAAGGTGCTGAAAGCCGCTCCCAACGTGAAGGAAAACAAACGCAGAGACGGCTCTTTCAACTACTACTTATCGGAACCCATCAGAGACAACGACGCCAAAGGTATCGGGCCTTTCATCTGGGCTTCGCTGGAGATGGAAATGCTCGGTTACGACACGGAAAATGTGATGAAACCGATTGATCGCAAAGCGGTGGTGAGCCGAAACAATCCCAAAGTGAGTGCAGCCGACCCATTGGCAGCACTTTCTGTTGGCAACGGCCACTTTGTCACCACCGTCGATGTGACGGGCATGCAGTCCTACCCTCTTGCTTACAAGGATGCCGTGCCTCTCACAGCGATGTCCGATTGGGGTTGGCACAGATTTCCCAACACCAATCATCTGCGAGAAGAAGAAACACAGCGAACCTTTCGTTTCCCTCATCGACAACATGACGAGGTATATGCCGTAGAGTATAAGCAGGGAGGGCGACAGCAAGAAGCCACTACTTATTTCCGCGTGAATCCCCATCGTCTGAATCTTGGTGCCATCGGCCTAAATCTTCATGCCACCAACGGAAAGCCCATCGCATTGGAAGAACTAACCGACATTCATCAGGAACTGAAACTCTATGATGGTGTGATTGAAAGTTCTTTCCGTGCTGACAACGCACCAGTGGATGTGACGACTGCAGCCCTTGAAGAAGGCAATGACGTTCTCTATCGCATCAAGACTCCACTTCTGAAAGAACACCGTGCCAGCGTGAGCATCCGTTTTCCATATCCCACAGGGAAACACGCTGACGATGCAAGCGACTGGAATGCGCCCGAACAACACACCTCACGCATCGTGGCAACAGACAACCAATCCGCCCTTATCGAACACATCATCGACTCCACCCGCTACTATCTCACCCTCTGTTGGCAAGGTGAAGCCACCCTGCAAGCAAGCGATGCACACCACTTTGAGCTGTCCACCACCGATGATGTCCTCACGTTCAAGGCTTCTTATACACCTCATCCTCCCATTGCCACCATCAATAACCAAGAATACATAGCCCCTCCTTTTATTTTCGACCAAGAACTCCGTTCCGTCATCCGTTCATGGAATCGTTGGTGGAACGAAGGAGCCATTGTCGATTTCAGTCAATGCACAGACCCACGTGCCCAAGAATTGGAACGTCGCGTTGTCCTCTCGCAATATCTTACCCAAATCAACTGCGCCAACGGATTACCCCCTCAAGAGACAGGACTGACCTACAATTCCTGGTTCGGTCGTCCTCATCTGGAAATGACGTGGTGGCATACCGTGGACTTCGCCCTTTGGAATCGTCCCCAAGTGCTACAACAGATTCTGGAATGGTACAACAATGTGGCGTATCCAAAAGCCAAGAAGATTGCCGAAAGACAGGGGTTCAAAGGCATCCGCTGGATGAAAATGACCGACCCGTGGGCAGGCGAAGCCCCTTCAAACACAGGCTCTTTCCTCATCTGGCAACAACCCCATTACATTTATATGGCAGAGGAGATGTATCGCGCAACTCCCACAGCCGAGACATTGAGCCAATACGGCAAGCAGGTGGAAGAGACAGCCGAATGGATGGCAGACTTCGTCACCTTCGACACCAGCACCAAGACTTATCAATTGAAAGGAGCCACCTCCATGCAGGAATCCATGTCGAAAGACTTCTCCTACAACCATCCTTTCGAACTTGCTTATTGGCGATATGGACTGCTGAAAGCACAGGAATGGCGCGAACGTCAAGGACTTCCTCGACATCCTGAGTGGGACAAAATCATCAAGCATCTGGCTCCACTTCCCTGGAAAGATGGTCTTTACAGGGCTGGCATTCCCCTCTATCCCTTCAACCGAGCAACTGTTTCCCAAGATTTCGACCCCTTTAAGACACCTGAACAGAATGGGCAGAGAAGCATCTCAGAAGAAGAATTTGAGAAGAAAAGCCACTCCGACCATCCTGCTATTCTTGGTGTTGCAGCCCTCTTCCCCTACTCCCATAAATGCCGCATCATTCCTTCCACCTACTACACCTACAAGACTCTCACCATGCTCTCCACCTTCCAGCACATTCGTCAACATTGGAATTGGGAGAGCACATGGGGATGGGATTATGGCATGATGGCGATGGCAGCTGCACGTCTCAATCAACCTTCCGAAGCCATCAACATCCTCCTGTCTAACTACACCAAAAACACCTATCTCGTCTCTGGACACAACTTCCAAACTCCTGACCGCCTACGCATCTACCTGCCAGGCAACGGCGCCCTGTTGACCGCTATCGCCATGATGTGTGCAGGTTGGGATGGATGTCCTGAAGTGAACAACCCTGGTTTTCCACACGATGGCACTTGGAATGTTCGATGGGAAGGTCTGCACAGAATGCAATGACACCCTCTTCTCCCCCCCCTCCCAACCTCATTTTCCTCTAAGAAAAGCCCAAAAACAACCTCAAGACACCCAAATCGACGGGGAAAGAAAAGAATCTTGGCACAAAATACGTTGAGTTCAAAGAAAAAACGCTAATTTTGAGGCTTTAAAATCATTGTTTGACAAACCAAACTTACTAAAAGATACGACAACCAAGATGAAAGGACTACTGGGATTGCTTATCATCTCTGCAACATTCTTCTGCTCGGCAAGGGCACAGGAGAACATCTGTTTCTCGCCTCGTCTGAAGACGTTGCAGGTGAAGGTGGACGGCGAATGGGGAAAACCATCGGTGATGCTGTTGAGCCGCGGGCATCATGTGGAAATCAGTTTTGACGACTTACAAGCACAGTATCAGCGATACACTTACACCATCACCCATTGCAATGCCGACTGGACGGAGAGTGACTTGTTAGTAAGCGAATACATGACAGGCTTCAATGACCAGCGCATTGATGATTATGAGCCTGCTATGGGTACGGAGATGAATTACTGCCACTACACCTTCTCGTTGCCAAACGAAAATACACGTCTGCTGGTGTCGGGCAACTACCGTGTGAGCATCTTCGAGGACGGAGAGGATGAACCTGTTGCACAGGCTTGTTTCTCCATCATCGAGCCCCGTGTGGGTGTGGAGATCAACGTGAGTGCCAACACCGATATTGACACATACGATTCTCACCAGCAAGTGAACTTCGCTGTCAACTACAGCGGCTATCAGGTGAGCGACCCCGTGGGCGAGTTCCGCTACATCGTACAGCAGAACCGCCGATGGGACAATCACGTGGAGAATCTTCGTCCCACACTCATGCAGGTGAACCGACTCATCTTCAACCACAACCGTTCCCTCATCTTCGATGCGGGTAACGAATACCGCCGTTTCGAGATTCTAGATGAGTATGTTCCAACTATGCACGTTGACCAAATGGTGTTTGACGACACCTACTACCACGCTATTCTCTACATCGACGAGCAGCGCATCAACTATCTCTACGACGAGGATCAAAATGGACGTTTCTACATCCGCAACAGCGACAATATAGCGAACGACACGGAGAGTGATTACTTTCTCACCCACTTTGCCCTGCAGATGCCGCAAGTGGCAGGTGGAGAGGTGTATTTGTTTGGCGACTTGACGGGCAACCGTATCGACGAGGCATACAAGATGGAGTACAACCTCATTGATCATCAGTACGAACTGATCACACCGCTGAAACAGGGTTCGTATAATTATATGTATATGTACAGCCGCGACGGAGAAACGACGGGGCTGACACGCCCTTGTGAGGGAGACTTCCACCAAACCGAAAACGAATACAGCGTGTATGTCTATCACCGCCCGTTCGGACTTCGATATGACAAACTCGTCGGTTTCCAAAACATGAAATCTAAAGAATGAAATCATTTCTGCTCACTATCCTATTATTTGCCTTGCCTTACGTCGGCAGGTCGCAAACACTACAAAGCCTGCTGGCCGACTGGGCTGCCAACTACACACGCACAGATGCCAACATCAAGCCTTCGACCATCACATCGTGTGACGTGGATGCCAACAATCAAACCATCCGTATCGTGGTGGATGGAGGATTCCCCGAGCAGCACTTCACACCCGAAGTGGTGGAGAACATATACAAGGAGGTGCGCTCGTTGGTTCCTGATGCCCAAAAGAACTACGAATTGAGCATTGTGGCCGACGGACGCCCCATCGAGGAACTCGTCCCCAACTTTTTCCGACAGGGAAAGAAAGACCCTACACGCTTGTTGCACGACACCTACGAGGGTGCTCCTTGGGTGAAGAACATCTCACGTCCCTACACCGCCGAACATGGGCTGGAGGGTCATCACATCGCCCTGTGGCAAAGTCATGGACGATACTACCGATTGGAGAAGGATGACTGGTACTGGCAGCGCCCTCGACTTTTCTGTGCCACGGAAGATCTTCTTTCCCAGACGTTTGTGGTGCCATACATCATCCCTATGCTACAAAATGCAGGTGCCGTAGTCTTCACGCCTCGCGAACGGGATTATCAAACCAACGAAGTCATCATCGATAATGATCAACCCCATCGTGGAGGCACCTACATCGAAGCTTTCCGAGGGAAGCAGAAGAACAGGAAATGGCAAAATACGGAGCGTAATGGTTTCGCACAATACAAGGACGTGTATGAATCATGTGATTCCCCCTTCACGGACGGCAGCGCACGCTACATTCCCACGGTGTCTTCCATCAAGGAAGAGGGCATCGTGCAGTGGACACCCGACATTCCCCAAGAGGGACGATATGCCGTCTATGTGAGCTATCAGTCGTTCGAGAACTCCATCACCGATGCCACCTACACCGTCTATCACAAGGGCGGTATGACAGAGTTCAAGGTGAACCAGCAAATCGGAGGTGGCACATGGGTCTATCTCGGTACATTTGAATTCGACGAAGGTGAACACGACTACGGAATGGTGTCGCTCTCCAACTACAGCCACCACAAAGGCATTGTCACCGCTGATGCTGTCCGGTTCGGAGGGGGCATGGGAAACATTGTACCCGAAGGACATGGAGGCCGCGTGAAACCTTCGGGATTGCCACGTTGGGCAGAAGCCGCCAAGTACAGCGTACAATGGTATGGTTTCCCCTACCGAATCCATACCGAGCCGTTCGGCAACAACGACTACAACAACGACATCAATGCCCGTTCCGCTGCCATCAACCATCTGTCGGGAGGTTCTGTCACCAACCTCACACGTACAACAGGAATGGGTGTTCCACTCGACCTCTCCGTGGCTTTCCACACAGATGCAGGCGTGAAACTCAACGACGAGTTTGTGGGACCACTCAGCGTTTACACGACCAACTTCAACGACGGGAAGACAGGAGCCAATCTCGACCGCTACGTGTCGCGCGACCTCTCCAGCATGTTCCTCACCAACCTCTCCATCGACCTCAAGAAGTATCATTGGCAGGTGCGACAACTCTGGAACCGCAATTACGGAGAATCACGTGCTCCGCTCGTTCCTGCTTGCATCCTCGAAATGCTCTCCCACCAGAACTTCGCCGACATGCGGATGGCATACGACCCACACTTCAAGTTCGACTTCTCTCGGTCGGTATATAAGACAATCGTAAAATACATCGCCACCCTCTACAAGCGCGACTACGTCATCCAGCCGCTGCCCGTCGAGAACTTCTCCATCGCACTGAATGAACAGAAGCGCACCGCCACCCTCTCGTGGTCACCAGTCGAAGACCCGCTCGAACCGACAGCCAAACCCAAGGAATACATTCTCTACACCCGACACGGTTATCAAGGATTCGACAACGGCATCCTCGTCAAGGGTACCAGCCATACAGTAGAACTCAACAAGGATGAAGTTTACTCTTTCAAAATCACCGCATTAAACGATGGTGGTGAAAGTTTTCCTTCCGAGGTGCTTTCGTGTGGCATAGCCTCCCATAACAAAGGTACTGTTCTAGTGGTCAACGCCTTCACCCGACTGGAAGGGCCACAAGTCATCAACACCGCCACCCAAGCAGGTTTTGACCTCGATGCTGACCCAGGAGTTCCCTATGGAGCCTTCACTGGCTTCTGTGGACGTCAACGATATTTTGACCGTTCGAAGGCAGGCAGCGAAGGCACCGATGCACTGGGCATGAGTGGCAGCGAACTGGAGGGAAATCTCTTCATGGGCAACACCTTCGACTACCCCGTCATTCATGGCCGTGCCATCATGCTTTCAGGTCGTCACTCCTTCACCTCATGCAGCGAAAAGTCACTGCTCGAAGGCAAAGTGGCGCTCTCCGACTATCCCATCGCAGACATCATCTACGGAACCCAAAAGCAGTTTGACAGCAGGACGAACGCACTCGTGGAACAATACTACAACAACGGAGGTAAACTGCTCATCAGTGCCGCCAATGCAGGTTGCCCGTCCATCGGAGGAAACATCAGCGGTACCGTCGCGTCAAAGGCTGCAACAACACTCAACGGCTGCGGACTCACGTTCGACATTCACCGTGAAATGAACCCCGAAAGTTACTGTGTTCCGTCACCATCCATTCTCTCGCCGACGGGCAACGCATTCGCCATCCTCACCTACGCTGATGGTTCCTATGCAGCCATCGCTCAACAAGGGCGATTCATCCGTCTCGGTTTCCCACTCGAGAGCATCACCGACCGTCAGAAGATGAACGCGCTCACCAAAGCCTTCCTCTCCTTCCTCGAATAACTTTCAATTTTCAACTTTCAACTTTCAACTCTCAACTTCCTCCATGAACTGGCTACCGACCACCAAGAAAGAACTCGAACGCCTCGGCTGGGATGAGCTTGATGTCATCCTCTTCTCTGCCGATGCTTACGTTGACCATCCCTCTTTCGGAATGGCGGTCATTGGCCGTCTTCTCGAAGCGGAAGGACTACGTGTCGCCATCGTTCCCCAACCCGACTGGCACGGTGACTATCGCGATTTCAAGAAACTGGGTCGGCCACGCCTCTTCTTCGGCATCTCGCCAGGTGCGATGGATTCGATGGTGAACAAATACACCGCCAACAAACGCCTCCGCTCTGAAGATGCCTACTCGCCCGATGGCCGACACGACCTTCGACCCGAATACCCCACCATTGTCTACACACGCATTCTCAAGGAACTCTATCCCGATGTGCCCGTCGTACTTGGTGGCATTGAGGCAAGCCTTCGTCGCCTCACTCATTATGATTATTGGCAAGACAAACTCATGCCCACCATTCTCCATCCTTCGGGTGCCGACCTGCTCATATACGGGATGGGTGAAAAGCCTATGGTCTCTCTGGCACAACTGCTGATGGAGCAGGATTGCGAGATAGACGTGAAGATGTTCCGCAACCTCATGGCGCGTTTTCCACAGAAACAGACGGTTTCATTGCTGAGCAAAAAGGAAATCCCTGGTGGCATCCGTCCTGACGACATTGTGCTGCACAGCCACGAAGAGTGTCTTCGCAACAAACGCGCACAAGCCGAGAACTTTCGTCATATCGAAGAAGAATCGAACAAATATGCTGCACAGCGCATCATCCAAGAGGTGGATGGGCGGTTTGCGGTGGTGAATCCTCCCTACCAACCGCTCTCACAAGACGAGCTTGACCGTTCCTTCGACCTTCCTTACACGCGCTTGCCGCATCCGAAATACAAAGGAAAGCGCATCCCAGCCTACGAAATGATCAAGTTCTCCGTCTGTCTGCATCGAGGCTGTTTTGGCGGTTGCGCCTTCTGCACGATTTCTGCCCATCAAGGCAAGTTCATCACTTCGCGCAGCAAGGAGAGTATCCTCAAAGAGGTCAAGGCCATCACGCAACTGCCCGACTTCAAGGGCTACCTGAGCGACCTTGGAGGTCCTTCAGCCAACATGTACGCCATGCATGGAAAGAACCTCGATCTTTGCCATCAATGCAAGCGTCCGTCGTGCATCCACCCTAACATCTGCAAGAACCTCAACACCGACCACACCGCCCTGCTCGACATCTATCATGCCGTCGATGCGCTGCCTGGCATCAAGAAGAGTTTCATTGGCTCAGGCGTTCGCTACGACCTCCTGCTTCACGATACAGGCGATGAGCGCACAAACCGCATCAATCGTCAATACACAGAGGAACTCATCACCAAGCACGTGAGCGGTCGCCTGAAAGTGGCACCCGAACACACCTCCGACCGTGTGCTCTCCCTGATGCGCAAGCCCTCCTTCCAACTCTTCTACGACTTCAAGCGCATCTTCGACAACATCAACCGCCGCAAGAATCTGCGCCAGCAAATCATCCCCTACTTCATCAGCAGCCACCCTGGATGCACAGCCGAGGATATGGCCGAACTCGCCGTGCTGACCAAAGACCTCAACTTCCAACTCGAACAGGTGCAGGACTTCACACCCACCCCGATGACCGTATCGACCGAAGCATGGTACACAGGCCTTCATCCCTACACTCTCCAACCTGTCTGGTCGGCCAAGACACAAAAAGAAAAGCTTGCCCAGCGTCAATTCTTCTTCTGGTACAAGCCTTCCGAGCGTCAGAACATTCTCCGTCTCCTCCGTCAGATGAACCGTTCCGACCTAATCGCAGCCCTCTACAACAAACCTTCCCGTTGACTCACGCAAATGCAGGGAAACACTCTGTGGAAAACGCGGGAAAACGGTGCTTCGAGTGTTACAACTGTAACAGTGCCAGTGTTACACTTGTAACAGTGCGTGTGTTACACTTGTAACACTGTATATGTTACATTTGTAACAGTGGGCATGTGTTACCACCGCCCCTGTCACGTCAGCCGTTCACTCTCTTTCTCTCCCTCCACAGCTGCCAAGAGTTCACCAGATTGTGCCACACAGAATAGAAGCCGCCAGCCAGAGCCGTCACAGGGTTCAGAAAAGTATAGCCCATCCAGATGGCGAACACCGTGTTTTTCTGGCCGAGTGCCTGAGTGCCTGCCACAGGTTCCCCATGCTGCCGTCCGATGATACGACCCAAAACGAATTGAGCCAAGCAACACACCAACGAAGCCATCGCAATGCCCACCATCGTCCAGAAGCCCTCATCGCTATGCACCAGTGCCTTTACCGACATGCCAATCGCCAACGACAGCGACACCGACCACAGATAGAACGCCAAGTTTGTTTGACGCAGAATGGCCGCATGAAACTTTGGGAATAAATGCCTCACAAACCAAGCAGCCACCAGCGGCATGATGAGCAAGGGGAACACCTTCGCCAGAATCAGCAGGAAAGACACCTCGAAACCCATCCCAGCGTGGGCACTCTCATGCAGGAATGGCACCATAGCCGGCACCAGCAGCGACACCACCAGATTGATGAGACACGTGTAACTCACCACCACGCTCGAATTGCCGTGCAACTTCATCGTCACCACAGCAGCAGCCGTAGCGGTTGGACAAATCATGCAAATCATCGCACTCTCAATCACCACCCTGCCCGGCACATCAGGAATCGCGATGACAAACAGCCCCATCGCCACGAAACTCAGCGCCTGAATGGCCAGCATCTTCAGCATCCACGAACGCGGTTTCAACTCTCTAACACTCACTCGGCAGAAACTCACAAACAGCATACAGAAGAGCAACGCTGGCTGCACATAGCCAATCGCCCGATTCACCACCGCATGCGTGCCATCCAGCACAGGGATGTTCACATAGACGTAGTACGCCACCACACCCGTCAGCATCGCTATCGGCAACATCCAGTTTTTCACAAATCCAACAATCGTCATACACGTTACTGCATTAAAATCAGCCACAAAGGTACGTATTTTCCCACGTTCATGCACAATAAATCAGCCTCCGATGCGTTTATATCAGTACATTTTCTCACATTCATGACACATTCAAGACAATTCATCACACTGCTCTGCATGGCATTTGTTCTCTGTGCCCATGCGCAACTGAACGACCCGCGTGAGAAATTCAGCATCACAGCAGTGGTTGGTGGCAGCACAAACACAGATTATTACTGGAAGGCGAGAAACGGCAACCGATTGGAGGACGGCCGCATGGAACCCGGTGTGAACGCCCGTGTAAGGGCGAACCTGAAACTGCTGGGCAACCAGAAGTTCTCCCTCTCCTTCTCTCCCTTCTACAATTTCAGCAATCGGGAACTGCGCCCCGACACCCCCACTCCGCTCTTCAAGGTGCCCACCGAGCATCATCACTACGGCGGCAGTTTGAGCGGAAACTACAGCACCCTCTGCTTCGGGAAACCACTTACACTCATGGCCATCACGTCAGGCAACTTCTCCCAATACGGGTTTGAAGATGCCTCAGCCATGCTCGGCGGTGTCTTCTCCATCACACGAAACCAGAAGACCCATCTCGCGCTCGGCGCCATCTGCCTAGTCGGCACCTCCGTATCATGGCCACTCTATCCCATGATTATCTACACGCACAAGTTCAATCAGCGCTGGAGCATCAACTGCATGGAGACCAACAATTACCTCTACTATCAGGCATCTCCCAAAGTGCGCCATGCGTTGGGTATGGAAATCGAGACGGAAAAAATCTATTTCCGCCCCAAGGTGGTCGGCCTGCCCAAGAAAGCAGAAATCAGCCTCGTGTCCGAACGCTTCGGATTCTTCACCAACATCCAAGCCAGCCAAGAGTTCTCCTTCAACTTCGGATTGGGCATGACCTACCCCTTCTATGGCCGTCTGCGCGAAAGCGGGCACAACTACACCTACATGAAAATGCATGACCACGTCAAACCCTTCGTGAAGATGCAAGTCAAGTACAGCCTCAACTCCCAAAAGAAATAACGTTTGACCGCCTTGAAGAAAAAGAACGACATCATCATCCCCGAAGGCCTCCACGAAGTGCTCCTGCACGCCTGTTGCGCCCCCTGCTCCTCAGCCATTGTCGAGTGGATGCTCCAGCACGACATCCGTCCCATCATCTTCTACTTCAACCCCAACATCTATCCACGCGAGGAATACGACATCCGCAAGAACGAGAGCAAGCGTCATGCCGACCATCTCGGCATCCGTTGGATAGACGGCGACTACGACCACGAAGCGTGGCTCCGACAGGTGCAAGGCCTCGAACACGAACCCGAACGCGGTTCCCGCTGCCTCCAGTGCTTCCAGTTGCGCCTCATCGCCACCGCCCTCCAAGCCCGACAACTCGGCATCACCTACTTCGCCACCACCCTCGCCTCCTCACGCTGGAAAAGCCTCGAACAGATCACCCAGGCAGGACAAGCAGCAGAATCTGCCGTCGAAGGCACTCGCTTCTGGGCACAGAACTGGCGTAAAGGTGGGCTCCAAGACCGCCGCAACCAACTCCTGCGCGACTACCAATTCTACAATCAGCAATACTGCGGCTGCGAATTTAGCATGAACAAACAAGAGAAATAAAATCCTTGTTTGCTTATTTCTTCCGCGAATCAAGAAGCCTGTCCTTGACAATTTGGCAAATGGACCAAACGCGGTCAAAGTGGTCAAGGTCAAGATGGTCATTTTCATTTTCGGATTCGGTCATTTGCTCACTATATATAAATATAAAATATTTATTATAGTGGCGGATTTTGACACTTGAAAAACGATTTTGACCAAAATGACCATGACCATCATGACCGCGATTGTATCTTTGAGTTATACCTTTGCATCGTCGAAAATGAGGGCGAAACGGTGACCCCGTGCAGGGAGAAGGGTGCACGGCACGCACGAGGAGACCTGCACGGCACACGCGAGGATGCAGAGACGGGGCGATCGACAATCGAATAGTTCCCATTTAAAAAAGAACGATGAAAGGATGGAGGAGTTTCGGGAAAAAAACGTACCTTTGTAGGATTTTATCTGCGAAACAGATGAAGAACTGGGATAAAAACAATAAGAGTATGATTGAAGTTGGAATGAAACACACGAGCGAATTGGTGGTGAGCGAGCCGGTCACTGCCATTCGGATAGGATCTGGCGATATGCCAGTCCTTGCCACACCTGCCATGATGGCTTTGATGGAAAATGCCGCTATGAGGGCTGTCGGAGATGCAATTCCAGAGGGTTGCACCACCGTTGGCGGTCATATCGAATCGTCACACTTGAGTCCTTCGAAAATTGGTGACAGGGTTACGGCCACCGCTGAAGTGACGAAGGTGGATGGCAAGAAGATTGAGTTCAAGGTGATGGCTCACTCGGGCGACAAACTGATTGGAGAGGGCACGCATTTGAGGTTTGTTGTGGACAAAGAGCGGTTCATGTCAAAAGTCAACTCCTCGCTTCCAGCAGTTTCTCCAGACGCACCACTTCCTGCTTGTACTCCTCGGCCTTGAGGAATGCAAGTTTCTTGGCTTCTTCTTTCATGAGTTTGCGGTTGCGGTCGATGGCACGGCGGATTTCGTCGGGAGTCATGGCATTGTAGATGGTGTCGGCTTCCGATTCGGCTGCCAGAGAGGCATTCTCCTCAATGTAGGCGTTGCCGAGATAGTCGATGGGCTTGTGCTGGCTGATGGCAATTTGCGTCTTCCGTATCTGTGTGGGTGTGATGCCGTGCTCTTCGTTGTAGGCCATCTGTTTCTTGCGGCGGCGATTGGTCTCATCGATGGTTTGCTGCATGGTGTCGGTGATGGTTTCGGCATACATGATGGCAAGCCCGTGCACGTTGCGGGCAGCACGTCCGATGATTTGTACGAGGGAACGGTGGTCGCGCAGAAAGCCCTGATAATCAGCATCGAGAATGGCAACGAGTGAGACCTCGGGGATGTCGAGTCCTTCGCGCAGCAGGTTGATGCCGATGAGCACTTCGTAGGTGCCTGCACGGAAATTGTTGATGATGTCCACACGCTCGAAAGTGTCCACATCGGAATGGATGTAGTTGGCGTTGATGCCCACGCTGTTGAAGAATGCTGACACCTCCTCTGCCTGCCGTTTCGTGGAGGTGATGACAAGGGTGCGCTCCCCCACCTCATTGCGCTGATGGATTTCTTCGATAAGGTCGTCCATGAAGTTGAGCTTGGGACGCACTTCGATGGGCGGGTCGAGCAGGCCTGTAGGACGGATGAGTTGTTCGACGATGACTCCTTCAGCGCGTTCCAGTTCATACTCGGCTGGTGTGGCCGACACATAGATGGTTTGTGGCGTGAGGGCTTCAAACTCTTCGAGCCGAAGCGGACGGTTATCGAGTGCGGCTGGCAGGCGGAAGGCGTAATCGACCAGATTCTCCTTACGATGGCGGTCGCCTCCCCACATGGCTTTCACCTGCGGGATGGATTGGTGGCTCTCATCGACGATGAGCAAATAGTCGTCGGGAAAGAAGTCGAGCAGGCAATAAGGACGTTCGCCCGCCTCGCGCCCGTCAAAGTAGCGGGAGTAGTTTTCAATGCCCGAACAATGCCCCGTCTCGCGTATCCATTCGAGGTCGTTCGTCACACGGAGTTCTATCTGCTTGGCCTTCTCCATATCGCCCCGTTCCTCATAAAAAAGGATGCGTTTGTGCAGGTCGTCCTCGATGTCGTGAATGGCCTTCAAGGTCTGTTCCTTGGTGGTCATGAAGAGGTTGGCGGGATAGATTTTATACTCCTCGTAGGAGGTGATGGGATAGAGTGTCTGCACGTCCAGTTCCTGTATCTCATCTATTGTATCATCGAAATAACAAATGCGCAGAATCTTCTCATCATAAGCAAGATACACATCAACAGTTTCACCTTTTACCCGAAACTGTCCACGCTCCAACTCACCTGTCGCAGCCAAGTCATTGTTGGTGTAGAGCATATCGACCAACTTGCGGCGCAACGTCTCTATAGGAAGTTCCTGATCCACCGCGATGGGAAGGATGTTTTCGGCATAACTGGTCGGGGCACCCATACCATAGATGCACGACACCGACGAGACAATGATGACATCTTTTCTGCCCGAGAGCAAGGCAGAAACAGCTGCCAGACGCTTGCGGTCGAGTTCTTCGTTGATGGCCAAATCCTTCTCGATGTAGGTGCCTGTGGAGGGGATGTACGCCTCTGGCTGATAGTAGTCGTAGTAACTCACGTAATACTCCACAGCATTGTTGGGGAAGAAGGCTTTCATCTCCGTGTAGAGTTGGTGTGCCAAGGTCTTGTTGTGGCTGAAAATGAGGGTCGGCTTTCCGATGTTCTGAATGACATTGGCCATCGTGAACGTCTTTCCAGAACCCGTCACCCCCAAAAGCACCTGAGCCGGCAATCCGTCCTTCACTCCTTGTGTGAGCTGTTCAATGGCTTGCGGCTGGTCGCCTGTCGGCTGAAACTTCGATGTCAACTGAAAATTCATGCGCTGTTCGTCTATCGGAGTGCAAAATTACGACTTCTATCCGTAAATATTTCCTAATTCGTTCGGATTTTTCTAAAGAAAACTAAAATAATCCTCGGATATGGAGTTTCTTAGGCAAAAAAAGCGTACCTTTGCAGTCGAAATTTTTATCACAATGAGGAAATTCTTGTCGATCGGGGTCATTTCAGCCATGCTTTTGAGTTCTTGCAACTCCTACAACAAAGTGCTGAAATCAACTGATTATGATTATAAATACGAGGTTGCCAAGGAGTGCTACACCGCAGGGCTATACACAAGAGCATACCAACTGCTGGAAGAACTCATCATGGTCATGAAAGGCTCTGACCGTGGGGAGGAATCACTGTTTATGCTGGGTATGTGCTTCTACAACCTGCGTGACTACGAGACTTCCACCATGTATCTCGACCGATATGTGAAAACCTATCCAAAGGGAGACTACGCGGAACTGGCTCGTTTCTACAGCGGCAAAGCCTCTTTCATGATGAGTCCTGACCCCCGACTGGATCAATCGCCCACTTACACCGCCATCAACCAACTGCAGGATTTTCTGGACTTTCACCCCTACTCCGAACTGCGCGAGGAGGTGAACGACATGATTTACGAATTGCAGAACCGATTGGTGCAGAAAGAGTATGACAGCGCAAAACTCTACTACAACCTGGGCTCCTACGTGGGCAACTGTGCCAACGGAGGCAGCAACTACGAGGCCTGCATCATCACGGCAGAGAATGCGCTGAAGACGTTCCCTTACACCCGTATGCGCGAAGACCTCTACATGATGATTCTCCGCTGCCGCTACCAGTTGGCACAACGCAGCGTGGACGAGAAACGGGATGAACGCTACCGTCAAACTATCGACGAGTATTTCGGCTTCAAGAACGAGTTCCCGAACAGCAAGTACCTAAAAGAGGCCGACAACATCTACCAGCACTCTGCCGCAAAGGTGAAGTATGAGGATAACAGGGACTCGCAAAATTGATGCCCCCACTTACAGAATAACCAAAAGATAAAACATAAAAACAATGGATTTCAAGAAAACAAACGCCCCTACCACTACTGTGACGCGCAACCTGATGGATTTGAGCCGCGACACCAACAACGTGTATGAAAGCGTAGTCATCATCTCCAAACGTGCCAACCAAATTGCCGCCGAGATGAAGGAAGAACTCAGCAAGAAACTGGTTGAATTCGGCACACACACCGACACCCTCGACGAGGTGTTCGAGAATGAAGAGCAGATTCAGATTTCTCGCTACTACGAGCGTCTGCCCAAACCTACACTCATCGCAACACAGGAGTTTCTGGAGGACAAAGTGTACTACCGCAATCCATCGAAGGAATCTGACAGAAAGTTCTAAACGATGATTCAGCGAATACAGACCGTCTATCTGGCACTCGTCCTCATCTTCTCGTTTGTGGGGGTCATCTCCACCATCGGCGGATGGACAGTGGCGGACAGCGTGGTGGCACATTTCAGCAATTTCACCTTCGGAGCCGAGGGAGCATTCAAGGCTTTAGACTCCACAAGTGGCCCTTGGTGCTTGGGTGTGCTGCTCATCATGGTTATGTTCCTTTCGGCCATGAGCATCATGCTCTTCCGCAAGCGCATGCGCCAGTTGCGGATCACCATCTTCAGCACAATCCTGCTGGTAGGGTATGTGGCAGCCTACGCTGTGTTTGCCTATTATTACCACCTGAACCTTCAAGAGTTCGCAGAGGCAGCTGGAGGTATCGTTCCCACCTTCCATCTGAAATTCGTGGCCATCTTTCCCGTGCTCAGCATCATCCTCAATTGTCTGGCCATTCAGGGCATTCGCAAAGACGAGGCACTGGTTCGTTCGCTCGACAGAATCCGATAGGAAAAGGACAAAATTCCCCACTCTTTATAATATAATAATGTGTAAAGAAAGGCGATAAAAAGAAAACAAAAAGAAAATACTTTTTCAAGGTATTTTTTTACTGAAAAGTTTTGTTGGTTCGTGAAAAAGTGCTACCTTTGCACTCGCAAACGCGGAAATAGCTCAGTTGGTAGAGCACAACCTTGCCAAGGTTGGGGTCGCGAGTTCGAGTCTCGTTTTCCGCTCTCTCTGTAAAAAGAGACATTTCTTTGACACAATGACAGCAAACATGCCCACGTGGCGGAATGGTAGACGCGCTCGTTTCAGGTGCGAGTGTTGAGAGACGTGCAAGTTCGATTCTTGTCGTGGGCACTAAAAGAATGGAGAGGTGGCGGAATGGTAGACGCGCTACTTTGAGGGGGTAGTGGGCTCAGCCCGTGGGAGTTCGAGTCTCCTCCTCTTCACTCAAATCCAAAAAGAAGACTCTGGAGAGAGTTCCTTCAACAGACATTGACATACAATGCATCCAAGCATTTGCGGAAATAGCTCAGTTGGTAGAGCACAACCTTGCCAAGGTTGGGGTCGCGAGTTCGAGTCTCGTTTTCCGCTCAAAAAAATAATGGTTCATAATAAATTAAGGGATTTTTGTGATTTTTGTTTGCGAAAATGGAAATCACGTGTGCGGAAATAGCTCAGTTGGTAGAGCACAACCTTGCCAAGGTTGGGGTCGCGAGTTCGAGTCTCGTTTTCCGCTCATCATTAGACATTCGTTTTTTCATAGCATTCGTGTACCAGAGGTCGTGAGATTTCTGGTGCATTTTTTATATCTGACAACAACAAACAAAAGGTGCACCAGAAGCAATAACTGGAATAAAAAAACCGCTGTTTCCGAATGACAGATATCCGTCAACAGGAAACAGCGGTTTTAATTTTGATGTATGTGGAAGAGGTCAAAGAACTCCCTTGCTGCTGGGCAATTGGAACTTGTAGATGTCACGCTTGACCGCCATCTTGATGCTACGGGCAAGTGCCTTGAAGATGCCCTCAATCTTGTGGTGTTCGTTATCGCCTTCAGCCTTGATGTTGAGATTCATGCGAGCGGCATCGCTGAATGACTTGAAGAAATGGAGGAACATCTCGGTAGGCATGTCCCCCACCCGTTCACGTTTGAATTCAGCATCCCACACAAGCCAAGGACGACCGCCAAAGTCGAGTGCCACTTGGCAAAGGCAATCGTCCATCGGGAGTGTATAGCCATAACGCTCAATACCTCGCTTGTCGCCAAGTGCTTTTGCAATACACTCTCCGAGAGCAATGCCCGTATCCTCAATGGTGTGGTGTTCATCCACATCGAGATCACCCTTCACATGGATGCGGAGGTCGATGGATCCATGCTTTCCAATCTGCTCCAGCATATGGTCGAAGAAGCCAAGCCCTGTGTGGATGTCGCACTGTCCTGTTCCGTCGAGATTGAGACTGATGTCGATGTCTGTCTCTTTCGTGGTGCGACGCACAGAAGCCGTTCGTTCTCCTGCAAAAAGAATCTCCGTGATTTCATCCCACGACTGTACGTTATCGCCAAGAATCAAATACTTGCAACCCAGATTCTCCGCCAGCTGCTTATCTGTCTGGCGGTCACCAATGACGTATGAGTTGGCAAGGTCGTACTCCCCTGTCATATACTTTCCCATCATGCCTGTTCCAGGCTTGCGAGTTGGCAAATGATCTTCAGGGAAGGAACGGTCAATAAGGATGTCATCAAATGTGACGCCCTCCCCTTTCAAGGTATTGAGCATGAGATTGTGCGTTGGCCAAAAGTCAGCTTCAGGATACGAAGTCGTTCCAAGCCCGTCCTGATTGCTCACCATCACAAACTCAAAATCAAGTTTGGTACGGATGAAATTAAGATTGCGTATCACACCCGGAACGAACTGAAACTTCTCGAAAGAATCAATCTGCTCGTCAGCCGGTTCCACAAGGATGGTGCCGTCGCGGTCGATAAAAAGTGCCTGTTTCATAAGAATTGAAGAGTTGAAGAATTGAAGCGTGGAATCCACACCTATACATATTGGCGAAGTGCGGCCAAAAGTTTGGTGTTCTCCTCTTTCGTGCCCACGGTGATACGAAGGCAATCGCCACAAAGATGTACCCGATTGCGATTACGCACAATGACATTTTTCTGTACCAAATACCTGTAGATGCCATCAGCATCAGTCACCTTCACGAGAATGAAGTTGGCATCGGTTGGATAGACCTTCTTGCAAATCGGCAAGATTTTGAGTGACTTGATGAGCGTCTCACGTTCTTCGAGCATCATGGTGATGTGGCGTTGCAACAGCGTCGCATTGCTCAGAATCTCCATCGCCTTCTTCTGTGTGAGCACATTCACGTTGTAGGGATACTTGACTTTGTTGAAGAGTCCAATGATGTCGGTGCTTGCAAATGCCATACCCAAACGGATTCCAGCAGCTCCCCACGCTTTGGAGAAGGTGGCCAGCACGATGAGATTGGGGTACTTCTGGATGTCAAGACGGAAAGGACGCTGCACAGAAAAGTCACTATATGCTTCGTCCACAATCACAACACCCTGGAATGTCTTCACGATTTTTTCTATCTTTTCACGTTGGAACGCATTACCAGTAGGGTTGTTGGGCGAACAGACAAAGATGATTTTCGTGTTTTCATCACAAGCCGCCAAGATGGCATCCGGATCGATGTCATACTCCTCGTTGAGCGACACCTTCCTGTACTCCACATCGTTCACATCGGCGCACACCTCATACATGCCATAGGTGGGATCAATCGCCACCACATTATCCTTCCCTGGACGACAGAATATACGATACGGCAAGTCTATCGCCTCATCGCTACCGTTTCCCAAAAAGATGTTATTCACAGGCACATTCTTCATCGGAGAAATCATCTGCTTCAACTGCTCCTGCAACGGATCGGGATAGCGGTTTACGCCGTTGGGATAAGGATTCTCGTTGGCATCGAGAAAAGCATCAGCCTTCACGCCCTTGAACTCATCGCGGGCGCAACTATATGGTTTGAGTGCCCAAATGTTCGGGCGCACTAATTCTTTAAGTGGTTTCATATTGATTGAAGTCTTACAGTCATTGCATTCTTGTGGGCATCCAGTTGTTCCGCTTCGGCCATCAGTTCAACAGCACGACCGATGGAACGAATGCCTTCAACTGATAGTTCTTGGAAAGTAATCTTTCGGCAGAACGAATCGAGGTTCACACCGCTATACGCTTTTGCATAGCCCGATGTAGGCAGGGTGTGGTTAGTTCCCGAAGCATAATCGCCCGCCGATTCGCACGAGTAGTGACCGAGGAAAACACTTCCCGCATTCACCACCCTATCGGCAAACGACATATAATTGTCCACAGACAGAATCAGATGTTCAGGCGCATATTCATTGGTCATCTCAACCGCCTCATCCATATCCTTCACAATAATCAGTTTCGAATACTGCAAAGACTTCTCGGCAATCTCCTTACGAGGCAGAAGAGCCAACTGACGAGCCACTTCCGCATCCACATTCTCTGCCATCGACTCGGATGTGGTGATCAGAATGACCTGAGAATCCACACCATGCTCTGCCTGAGAGAGCAAGTCTGCCGCCACAAAGGTCGGGTTGGCTGTCTCGTCTGCCACCACAGCCACTTCTGAAGGGCCAGCAGGCATGTCAATCGCCACATCGTGCAGACTCACTTGCTGCTTGGCAGCCATTACAAACTGATTGCCAGGACCGAATATCTTGCTGACTTTCGGCACAGACTCTGTTCCGTAGGCCATTGCGCCAATTGCCTGAACGCCACCTGCCTTGAAGATTTTGCTGACACCAGCCACCTTGGCTGCCATCAGAATCGCAGGATGCACCTTTCCCTCACGGTTGGGAGGAGTACAGAGCACTATCTCCTGACATCCAGCAATCTTGGCAGGAGTGGCCAGCATGAGCACAGTGGAGAACAGGGGTGCTGTGCCCCCTGGGATGTAAAGTCCTACCTTCTCTATAGGTACAGATTTCTGCCAGCACACCACACCCGAAGCGGTTTCCACTTTCTCGCCCTCAAACTTCTGAGCAGCATGGAACTTCTCGATATTGGCATGAGCCAATTGCAAGGCTGCCTTCAAGTCATCAGACACCAGTTCTTCCGCTTCGGCCATTTCCGCTGCAGAAACTGCCAACGAGTCAAGCCTCACTTTGTCGAACTTCTCTTCAAAGGCTTTCACCGCAGCATCACCATCTTGTCGAACTTGATCCAGCACGGTCTTCACCGTCTCGCGCAGTTCTGAAGCATCGCGATGCGGACGTTCAAGCATAGCAGTCCACTCCGTCGGGTTTGGATATTTGATAATGTTCATTTTCTTTGCCTCGTTCAGTTACAATATCATCTTTTCAATAGGTGTCACCAAGATGCCTTCAGCACCAAGCGCTTTCAACTGACCCACAATCTCCCAGAAGTGTTTCTCGTCCAGAACCGCATGTACAGAACACCAGTCTTGGTCAGCCAACGGAATGATAGTGGGACTCTTCAATCCTGGAAGCACCTTCACGATTTCATTCAGACGTGCCTTCGGAGCATTCATGCGCACATATTTCTTGTCTTCGGCAATCAGCACAGACTCAATACGGAAAAGAAGGTCATCAAGAATGGCCTGCTTCTCCTCAGAAAGGTTGGGTGTGCCAATGAGCAATGCCTCGCTCTTCATCACCACCTCCACTTCCTTGAGGTTGTTGCTAACCAATGTGGAACCTGAACTAACGATGTCGAAGATTCCATCAGCAAGTCCGATGCCCGGAGCAATCTCCACAGAACCTTGAATCACGTGGATTTCTGTCTTCACACCCTTCTCTTCCAAGAACTTACGCAGGATGACTGGATAGGAAGTCGCTATCTTCTTCCCGTTGAACCACTCCACGCCAGGATAGTCGATAGCCTTCGGAATGGCTAAAGAGATGCGACACTTGCTGAAGCCCAGACGCTTCACCACGTCGGCATCTTCACCACGCTCCACAAACTCATTCTCGCCCACGATGCCTACATCGGCCACACCATCAGCCACTGTCTGTGGAATATCATCGTCGCGGAGGAAAAGCACCTCCAATGGGAAGTTAGAAGACTGAACGAGCAACGTGCGCTTGCTCGAACTCACCTTGATGCCCGTCTCCTTCAGAAGATTCATTGTGTCTTCGAAGAGACGGCCTTTTGATTGTACTGCTATACGTAACATATATGATTTTGTTTTTATTCGTTGAATAATATAATGATCATGTAATGCCTCAATTGAGGGCTCCTTGGAACGTCATGATTGTCTTGTTCGAAGGGATATAAGTGGCGATATAAGGACGACGACGATTGGGTTCGTCGTGTCGGAAGAACTCCAGAATGGAACTGTAAGGATAACGACTGGTGTCAAACACAATGTAGTCGTAATCTCTGTACAGCACATCCGTACTGGGCATATCGCCCAGGCGAGAATGGAACACATCATACTTGAACTGGTGTTTCTCCGCAATGTGCTTCATGTCGGAGAGATTCCGTCCGTCACTCACGATTAGGAACTTCAGTTGCTCCATTTCGACCGACTTTCGCGACCACGCTTTCGTCTTTTGCATGATGTATGACATTGCGCCTCGCATCACCACCGTCAGCATGATGAATGCAGAATAGATGGTACTGTAATGCGCAAAATGCTTCTTGAAGAAGATGACCATCGCCTTATGGAAGGCGTTCACGTATTTGAGGGAGTCCTTTTTGGTGCTCTCCCCTTTGTAGTGCAGAATCTGGGTGGGAAGATAATAGTTTTTATAACCTGCCTTCAACACACGATAACTGAGGTCGATGTCCTCGCCGTACATGAAGAAGGCCTCGTCAAGCAACCCCACCTTATCCAAGGCAGACTTGCGAATGAACATGAAAGCACCACTCACAATTTCTATCGGATTGATGGCCTGCTTGTTGAGATACTGCATGTAATAGCGACCAAAAAGGCGACTCTTCGGAAACAAGGCACCCAACCCTGACATCTTGCAGAACGCGACGAAAGGTGTTGGAACTCCTCGACGAGACTCTGGCGCAAAAGAACCGTCCACTTTCAACATACCGACACCACACATGCCTGCCTGCGGATTCTTATCCATGAAGTCTATGCACTCTCTCAACGTGCGCTCACCAATAAACGTGTCGGGATTCAGCAACAACACATACTCGCCACGTGCCTCGCGTAGAGCCTGATTGTTGGCACGTGAAAAGCCCACGTTCTCATCATTCTCTATATAACGAACCCATGGAAACCGTCCCTTCAAAGATGGCATGGAGTCGTCGGAACTGTTGTTGTCAACCACAAACACCTCACCACACACACCCGTCAAGGCTTTCTCCACCGAGAGCAAACATTGCTCAAGGTAATACCGCACGTTGTAGTTTACTATGACTATGGAGAGTTTCATTCCTATTCCTTATTAACTCCTTCAAGATAGGAGGAGATTTTATCGCCAGAAGGCCAACAATAAACGGTGACACACACCGCTATGAGTGCACAAAAAGCACCTGTAAGGCTCATGGTCAGATAGTAGGCCACAATGCTGAACACAGCAGCAACACACAAGATGCCCAACCTGACAGCACTCCATATATGATATGACTTCAGTGCCTCCTCGTTGTTCATACGACGCAAACCCTTGGTCGTATTCAACGTGAACAACTTAATGGCTAAAGGAACTCCCACGATGGTCAACGTGATGGCAATCGTGTCCAGCCAAAACTCCTCCGACGAATGTGGCAACACCATCCCGTTCGGAATAATGTCAAGTTCGCCCAACACTATCGTTGCAACAACCATCAGCCACACCACTATTATTTCTGCCTTCAACGTGTTCGACAATTTCTGTATATATTTTACCATAAGCTTATTTTTTCAATTCTCTTCTTTTCTGCCCTGCGACACTCCTATTTGTGTGTAAATGCACGATGTCACATCTTTTTATTTTCCAGTGAATGGAACTCTGTTGACCAGCGAGCGTCCCAATGTCACCTCATCCGTATATTGCAATTCATCGTTAATGCTCATACCTCTCGCCAACACTGTCAGCTTCACGTCTGGATACTGACTCAGTTTACGGGAAATGTAGAAATTGGTGGCATCTCCCTCCATGGTTGAACTCAAGGCAAATATCACCTCGTCCACATCTCCTCTGTCCACACGCTCCACAAGACTCTCTATCTCCAGTTGACCTGGCCCCACCCCATCCATCGGAGAGATAACACCACCCAGCACATGATAGAGACCATGATACTGCATCGTCTGCTCGATGGCCATCACGTCCTGCACATTCTCAACCACACAGATAATGGAACGGTCGCGGGCGGAACTGGCGCAAATCTGACACACATCTTCGTCGCTAATGTTGTGGCACACACTACAATAATGCACTTCGTGACACAACGTCGACACAGCATCCGTGAAAGCATCAATCTTGCCGACATCCAAACGCAACATGTGCAACACCAGCCGCATGGCCGTCTTGCGCCCGACACCTGGCAACTTAGAAAACTCATCTACGGCACGTTCCAACAACGCCGACGAATACTGCTGACTCATCTTTCTCTCTTTCTTTGTTCAGAAATCAGGTGCAAAGGTAACACTTTTCAGTGGGTTGACAAAAAAAAGTGCCTGCAATCATGGAATTGCAGGCACTTTTGCGTTTGTTTTACCATTAGTCACCTCTTCTTCGAGAAGATTTTGAAGACTCCCCTAAAAGTTTGGAAGGCCTTATAGGCAGAGATGCCATATCCAATGTAGTTCATATACTTATTGGAAGACCTCAAGAAGATGCTGCTGGGCGACACAAAACAATCGGTGACATCATTTTTCAACCTGTCAACTCCATAAGTAATTTGTCGCTGCGTCTGCTCCTTCTCTGAGCGGATGTCTTCCAATGACATGTATTTCTGCTTTTTCATCGCCCACCTCCTTCCTCATCCTCTTCTTCCAACTCTTGCACGAGACTTTCTGCCAACTTGCGAATTTGTTCGTTCTTGGAAGATTTGGACATCATTTGCTCCGTAATGGTCGGCACTTCCAGGAATTGCTGGCTGAACATCCGTACAAACGGATTCTCCACCAACGGTTTCCGGAGCAAGAAGACAAACAGTATGATGAGCAGCAAAGAACCGCCTACAATGTAGTAACTGAGCATCTCGTTGCCTGTCAACAAGGTCAACGTCTTCACCAAGCCTGTGCTCAGGAAGAAGATGGCACTTGTGGCCAAAGCCATCGTCACGGCAGCCAATACCACAAAGGTGGTCACCATCGTCAGACGTTCCGTGGCCTCCAGACGGAGATAGCGCTCCACACGATAGGCCAATCGGCGAAGATCATTGCTTACCCTATTGGTCGTATCCGCACTCATCCTTTCATGTTTTTGAAGTTCAAACTAATATCATTCAACAGAGAATCACTCGGCATCGAAGTCCTCAGCAGGCACCAGTTCCTTCTTCTTGCCGATATTCTTGATCTCATCTATCAACTTGTCAAAGCCTTCTTTGTCAAGTTTGATACCGCGCTTCTCAAGCGCTTCCTTAATCTTGGCGCGCTGGTCAACACCCTTTTCTGGGGCAAACAGAAGACCCACTGCTGCGCCTGCAATTGCACCACCCAAAAAAGCAGCGGCCAATGCAATACCATCACCTTTTGTCATAGTCTTGTCAATGTTTTTAAGATTTATAAATTTTGTTAATTATTCAGTTTTCGATGACAAAGATACAACTTAATCCATAAAAACAAACACTTTTTTCGTCATTTAACTTTTTTTTGCACTCGGCTGCTTTGTCATGTGGCAAATAAATCTTACCTTTGTGGAAAATCTTTCTAATTATAATAAGGAGAAAAAATGATGAAAAAGAATCTCATGTTGGGTTTGGCATTGATCGCCGCCCTTGCCTTCGTTTCATGTAAGACAAAAGAAAGCAGTTACAAGAAGGCGTATGAAAAAGCTAAAGCACAGGAAATGGCCAGAGCAAATGCTGGCGACCAAGTTGAAACGGCTCCAGTGACCGTCACTCCCGTTGTGACCACCCCCGTCACCACTGCCACTAACACTGAGCATGACACTCAGGAACGCCTCACCGTCCTGAACGGCGGCACTCTGAAAGCATTCAACGTCGTGTGCGGTTCATTTGGTGTTGAAGCCAATGCCAACAACCTCCGCAACACTCTCGTTGCCAAAGGTTACGCTGCACAGGTGGCTTACAACTCAGAGAAGAACATGTACCGCGTCATCGCTTCTTCTTTCGATGACCGTGCATCAGCAGTTCAGTCTCGCGACCAACTTCGTGGCACCTACCCCGACGCTTGGATTCTCTACAGAACATACTAATCGATTATATCATTCAAACAAGCAAACGGCAACCATCATTCATTCGTATTGGTGGCTGCCGTCTTTTTTCATGGAACAACTACTTCAGATAACAGAAGACATCAGCGGCATCATTTGGGGATGGCCCATGATTATCCTACTGCTTGGCACACATCTTTTTTTGACCATCAGATTGAAATTTCCTCAGCGGAAAATATGGACAGCCATCAAATTGTCGGTACGGAAGGACAAGGACGCAACGGGCGACGTGAGCCAGTTTGGCGCATTGGCCACCTCGTTGGCTGCCACGATTGGAACGGGCAACATCATTGGTGTAGCGACAGCGGTAAGCCTGGGCGGTCCTGGAGCGGTGCTTTGGTGTTGGCTGACCGGTGTGTTGGGCATCGCCACCAAGTACAGTGAAGGACTGCTTGCCATCAAGTATCGGGAGAAAACGGCGGACGGCAGAATGCTGGGCGGCCCGATGTATGCGCTGGAAAAGGGGTTGAAGATGAGGTGGCTTGGTGTGCTGTTCTGCGTGTTTGCCGCTGTGGCATCGTTCGGCATCGGCAACACCGTGCAGGCAAATGCCATCAGCGAGAACATCTCGCTGGTGATGGAAGACTGGATAGAACCCGACACGACCAAGATGATTACAGGCTTTATGTTGGCTGCCGTTGTTGGTTTTGTTGTGATTGGCGGTGTGAAAAGCATCGCACGTTGGTGCACGGCTTTGGTGCCAATGATGGCGCTTCTGTATGTGTTGGGATGTATCTACATCCTGTGTGTGAACCATGCCTATCTGACGGAGGCCATCTCACTCATATTCAACGAGGCTTTCTCCCTAAAGGCCGTAGGCGGCGGAACCGCAGGCACAGTTCTGATGGTGGCGGCACGATATGGTATTGCCCGCGGACTCTTCTCGAACGAGTCAGGTATGGGTTCCGCTCCCATTGTAGCAGCAGCAGCACAGACAAAGAACCCTGTCCGTCAGGCATTGGTGTCCTCCACGGGCACATTCTGGGATACGGTGGTCATTTGTGCCATTACGGGGTTGGTCATCGTGTCGAGTATCATTGCCTATCCAGAGATTAGTCAGGAGGATGGTGGCATGCTGACCAAAAAGGCCTTCGGCATGATACCTTACATTGGCTCCCCCATCCTGACATTCGGCATCATCACATTTGCCTTCTCCACCATCTTGGGATGGAGCTACTATGGTGAACGCGCGATGGAATATCTGGCAGGCAAACGCAGCATTGTCTTCTACCGCATCCTCTACATCCTGCTAGTGTTTGCAGGCTCAACGATGAGCCTTGCACTGGTGTGGAACCTGGCCGACATCATGAATGCTTTCATGACCGTTCCGAACCTCATTTCATTGTTGCTGCTGTCGGGCGTGCTGGCCAAGGAGACGCAGCACTATCTGTGGGATAAGAATTTGGACGAAGAGCAGAAAGAGTAAAAAAGAACAGAAAAAGTAAGAAGATATAACAGAAAAAGTAAGAAGATATGATACAGGATCTTTGCATCATCATGCTGACTGCTGGCATCACCAGCCTGTTGTTCAAACTTTTCAAGCAGCCGGTCGTGCTGGGCTACATTGTGGCAGGCATGCTGGTAGGTCCCCACTTGCTGGGCGAAGCATGGGTGAGCAACAAGGAGAACGTGGAAACATGGGGAGAGATTGGTGTGCTCTTCCTCCTGTTCAGCCTCGGTCTGGAGTTCTCGTTCAAAAAACTACTGAAAGTGGGCAGCACGGCTGTCATTGGTGCAGGTGTCATTGTGGTGGGCATGATGTGTGTTGGCATGCTGACCGCCTACCTTTTGGGTTGGGACAGCATGAACGCCCTGTTCCTCGGCGGCATGCTCTGCATGTCATCCACCACCATCGTCTTCAAGGCGATAGAAGAAGCAGGCTTGCGCAGCCACCGATTCGCCGGCGTTTGTTTCGGCATCCTGATTGTGGAAGACCTCTTTGCTGTGGTGCTCATGGTGTTGCTCACCTCCATTGCAGTCAAGAACGAGTTTGAAGGCAAGGAACTCTTGTGGCAAGTGGGAAAACTGGTCATGTACATCGCCTTGTGGTTCGTGCTGGGCATCCTGATGATTCCGACATTCCTGAAGAAATTCAAGAAGCACCTCAACGACGAAACCCTGACCATCGTCTCTATCGGCCTCTGCCTCGGCATGGTGCTGCTGGCTGTCCAATCAGGATTCAGCAGCGCGCTGGGTGCCTTCGTGATCGGTTCCGTGTTGGCTGAAACGGTTGATGCCGAGCGCATTGAGCATCTGGTTCAACCTGTCAAGAACATATTCGGTTCCATCTTCTTCGTGTCCGTCGGCATGATGATCGACCCAGCCTTACTGCTACAATACTGGCTACCCATCACCATCATCACGTTAGTCGTCATTTTCGGACAAATTCTCTTCGGCAGCTTCGGTCCACTCCTCTCGGGACAACCACTCAGAGTGTCGTTGCAGACAGGCTTCTCGTTGGTGCAAATAGGCGAATTTGCCTTCATCATCGCCAACCTCGGACAAAGCCTGCACGTGACCGACTCAAGCCTCTACCCCACGGTTGTGGCAGTCAGCGTTATCACTACCTTCCTCACCCCCTACATCATGCGACTCGCCTATCCCACGCTCGCATTTCTCGAAAGCCACATGAGCGAGAACACCAAAAAGATGCTCGACAGTTACACCGAGAAACGGCAGACAGGCTCCTCAAAGACAAAGGATAAATCATGGTTGGATGCCCCTTGGCGCCTCATCAAATTCCTTTTGCTCAAACTCGCTATGGCACCAGGCATTAACCAACTGTTGCGTGTCTTCAACGACAACCTCTATGCCCGCGAACGACTGGCAGAGTCGCAACGAGGACTGGAACGCGAAGTGGAGAACTCTTTGATCAGCCTCGAAATGAACATCGCCGAAGTGGAAGTGCCCAGCAATTCTGCCTTTGCAGGTAAGGCACTCAAGGATCTCAACATCCGTAACGTCACAGGGGCAAACATCGTGCGCATCATTCGTGGTGGCATCAACATCAACATCCCTGGCGGCAATCACCGCCTCTATCCAGGCGACCGCATCATCCTGGCAGGCTCCGACACCGATGTGGCAGCCTTCCAGAAAATGCTGGAAACCAGCCTTACCTCCAATGACGAGGTGGACAGCATGAGCACCAACATCGTATTGGACAACTTCACCATCACCGCAGAATCGCCCCTTTGTGGCAAGAGCATCCTCAAATCAGGCATCCGCGAAAAGGGTGGCTGCATCGTGATGGGACTCGTCCGACCCTCCGAGGATTTCTACACCAATCCCGACCCCAACCTCGTCATACAGGAAGACGACATCATCATTGTGGCTGGCGAGGAACAGAAAATGCACGATTTCTTCTCCTAAACAGCAATTTCCAATCCGAAAATTTGGTCATAAACCGAAAAGGCAGTACCTTTGCGGCCACTTACCATCATCGGGGATGACTGGATTTGACAGCAAGATGAGGTGGTACGTAAGCATGCAGAGAGTCGATGCCCCTCTCTCAAATCTCAGACATCAAAGAATTAATTGGCGAAACTCGTTACGCTCTCGCTGCCTAATCGAAGCATAGTAGATATGGCCTAATTCCCTTGCCAGGCAGGGGAACGAGACATCGCCCAGAAAGCTAACCGTTCCGAAGCGTTCTGATCAGCGGTGCTATAAAATCGGAAATAGTCAGCAGCAGCCTCGTGCTGCCGATGAAACTTTTAGAGGATAAGGATGCAGTTGGTGGTCTTGGTCTTGCTGCATCACGAAAACCAAAGACAAGAATAAGCATGTAGAAAGCGTATGGCTTCCTTGTTTGGACGAGGGTTCAATCCCCTCCATCTCCACTAAGTTACGACGGTCGGGTATTGAACCTGACCGTTTTTTATTTCTTGGCCCCTCCATCTCCACTAAACCCCACAAAAAAGAGCGGCGGAACAATTTGTTTCGTCGCTCTTTTTCTTGGAGGTGCGTACCCGATTCGAACGGGTGTAGACGGTTTTGCAGACCGTTGACTAAGCCTCTCATCCAACGCACCAAATGAGGAGATTTTGCTTTAGCGAGTGCAAAGGTAGTACAAATTTGAGATACCACAAAATAAAAAAGGTGTTTTTTTTGCAAGGAAGTTGTTTTTTCTCTAATTTTGTGACGTTTTATGGAAAAGGCACAAGAGAAAGTGAAGCGATTCATCCAGACTCATCAACTTTTGAGTGAGGGAGCACGGGTGGTGGTCGGCTTGAGTGGCGGCCCCGATTCGGTGTGCCTTGCTCTCTTGCTGGATGGTTTGGGCTATGAAGTGGCGGCTGCCCATTGCAACTTCCATCTGCGAGGAGAGGAAAGCATGAGGGACGAGCAATTCGTGACAGATTTGTGCCTCCAAAAGGGATGGACACTCCGAAAGGAACATCTCGACACCGAGGCATACGCTCGTCAGCAAGGCATCAGCATTGAGATGGCCGCACGTGAATATCGGTACGATTGGTTCAGAAGACTACTGAAAGAAGTGGGAGCTGAGGCGATTGCTGTGGGTCATCATCAGGACGACAATGTGGAGACGATGCTGCTGAACTTGACAAGAGGAACGGGCATCAAGGGCTTGTGCGGCATGCAACCACGAAATGGAGATGTCGTTCGTCCATTGCTATGTCTGACAAGAAAGGAGGTGCTGGCCTTTCTGCAGGAGATGGGGCAAGACTATGTCACCGACCACACCAATCTGGAAGATGAGTATGCCCGCAACAAGGTGCGGCTGGATGTGCTGCCACAATTGGAGCGCATCAACCAAGGTGCCACCAAGAACATGGTTTCCACGATGGAGAATCTGAAGGAGGTGATGAAAGTGTATCAGGAGGCGATGAAAGAGGCCGTTAGTCAATGCGTTGAGCACAAAGAGAACGGAGAGATTTTCATCCATATCCAAACCCTCAAGGGACTTCCCTCCCCCATTTCTGTACTGCATGAAGTGCTTTCACCATTAGGCTTCAACAAGGTGCAAATCAATCAAATGCTTTCTGCGCAGGACGAATGCGGAAAGGTGTTTGTCTCCGCAGAAAGGAGAGTCTTGATAGACAGAGAGTACATCATCGTGGAGGCAGATTACTACTCGATGCCCCACATCAGCCAGGAAGTGATTCCCATCGAGAATCTCACCATCGAGAAAGATCCATGTGTGGCCTATCTCGATGCCGACAAACTACAGAACTTTCAACTTTCAACTTTCAACTTTCAACTTTCAACTCCCAAAGAAGGCGACACCTTTGCTCCCTTCGGCATGGGCGGCAAAAGGAAACTCCTCAGCGATTTCCTGACCGACCTGAAACTGAACCTCTTCGAAAAAGAAAGGCAACCTCTTCTCATGGATGGCGAAGAGATTGCCTGGGTGATTGGCCGCAGAAGTTCCGACCTCTATCGGGTGGACAGCCAAACAAAACGAGTGGTTCGAGTGAGACTGCTTCCTCAATAAGTGACTTTGAAGTAATACAGCACAACTCCATCGGCAAGAAAAACGTACACTAAAGGAGATTATTCGTCAACTTTTCAGGCATCTGTCGGGTATCCAATATATCGGCAATATACAGCGTTTCTGCATCAATAAAATAGATTAGCTCAAACGGTTTACACAGCACAATACTTCTATATTCAAATGTTCGACCTTCTGCCATACGTTCGATGCCACCCAGTCGAGGATTATCGGCCATCAATCGTTCTGTTCGCTTCAAGTCTCCATTCAATCTACACAAAAGGTCTCGTGAATAAAACTTTTGAGCACATGTGAAGATGAACTCCAAAGACCTGCTTCCCTGTGCAGTCCACACTACTCGCATAGCCAAGGGAATTTTTGTTCCAACTGCTCATGGAGAGTTTCACACGACATAACGCGCCCAGCCTTCATGTCCGCCTCTGCTTGGTCAAGCCTCTCATAGATTTCATCCAGAGTGAAGTGCTCCGGTTCTGCAAGAATGCCTGGATACTTATCCTCGGTTGCCGAATTCACATACGACTTTGCCTCTGGCGTGTTCGATGAACTAAGCAAAAGAATCATCAGATGGCGCTTCACTTCTGCAGGCATTACATCAAGATGAAAAGTCTCATAAAAGTTCCGAGCTGTTTTCTCTGCTGTACTCATATCTTATTTTAACGTGAGTTCGACGAATTCACCACAGTGCAAGTTGTGTGTCTAAAGTTCTTTCACATACGATGCATGGTTTCTTTGGGAAGAAGCAGTAAGCTGCCAGAGCCCCCAGCATGTTCACGATGAAGTTGTCAAATGACCTGTGTCTTGAGTGCTCCACCTGTGCAATGTTCTTCAACTCATCGTTGATGGTTTCAATGATGGCACGTTTCCTTGTCAGCAGCCTGTCCGACATGCTCATGACG
>JAFSKK010000053.1 GCA_017448965.1 Bacteroidaceae bacterium
AAGAAGTTAAAGGAGTTAGAGGAGTTAAAGCCGAATGTAATGCTGGCGTGAAAACTCCTCTCCACAGTTGACAGAGTATAGGCTTTAACTCCTATAACTCCTTTAACTCCTGAGCGAAGCGGTAACTTCCGAAAGTTGAATTACACATTATTTATATATATAAGAGCGAAACTCTGGGTACAAAAGAGGGGGGCAGACAGGAGTGTCGAAAACGTAATTACGGCAACGACGAAAACGTAATTACGGCAACGACGGAGGTGTAAATACGGCAACGACGTAAATAATGGCGCCTTTTTGTCACTCATGTCAAAAATTTGTGCTAACTTTGCAACCTGCCTACATGGCGGGCTATTTTCAAGGCCATCAAAACTGACATCGAACAAACATAACACACATAGATATGTACAGAACACATACGAATGGGGAGCTGAGGCTCTCCGACGCGGGCAAGCAAGTGACGCTTGCCGGATGGGTGCAGCGCACGAGAAAGATGGGTGCGCTGACCTTTGTTGATTTGCGTGACCGCTACGGCATCACGCAGTTGGTGTTTAACGAGGAGACGAACGCTCCGCTGTGTGAACGTGCCAACAAGCTGGGTCGTGAGTTCGTGATTCAGGTGACGGGTACGGTGGCTGAGCGATACAGCAAGAACAAAAACCTGCCGACGGGAGACATCGAGATTGAGGTGAGCGAGTTGACGGTGCTGAACGAGTCGGTGACCCCTCCGTTCACGATTGAAGACATCTCCGACGGTGGCGATGACCTCCGCATGAAGTACCGCTATCTGGATTTGCGCCGCAACCCTGTGCGCCGGAATCTGGAACTGCGCCACAAGTTCTGCATTGCTGTGCGCAACTACTTGAGCAACCTCGGATTCCTGGAGGTGGAGACTCCGATGCTGATTGGTTCCACTCCTGAGGGTGCCCGCGACTTCATCGTGCCCTCACGCATGAACCCAGGTCAGTTCTATGCCCTGCCACAATCGCCTCAAACTTTGAAGCAGTTGCTGATGGTGGCTGGTTTCGACCGCTATTTCCAGATTGTGAAGTGCTTCCGCGACGAGGACTTGCGTGCCGACCGCCAGCCGGAGTTCACGCAGATTGACTGCGAGATGTCGTTCGTGACTCAGGAGGACATCATCCAGACGTTCGAGGGCATGGCGAAGCACTTGTTCAAGGAGTTGAGAGGCGTGGAGATTGAAGGCGATTTCCTCCGCCTGCCTTGGATAGAGTGCATGAAGCGATTCGGAAGCGACAAGCCCGACATGCGTTTCGGCATGGAGTTTGTGGAGTTGGACGATGTGCTGAAGAAAGGCACATTTGCCGTGTTCGACGATGCAGCCTACATTGGCGGTATCTGTGCGGAAGGCTGTGCCTACTACACGAGAAAAGACATTGACAAGTTGACCGAATGGGTGAAGCGTCCGCAGATTGGCGCGAAGGGCATGGTGTATGCCCGTGTGCAAGAAGACGGCAGCGTGAAGTCATCGGTTGACAAGTTCTATACGCAGGAAGACCTGCAAGCCTTGAAAGAGAAGATGGGTGCCAAACCTGGCGACCTCATCCTCATCCTCAGCGGCAACGATGCCATGAAGACACGCAAGCAGTTGTGCGAATTGCGTCTGGAGATGGGCGAACGCCTCGGCTTGAGAGACAAGAACAAGTTTGCCCTGCTGTGGGTGACCGAGTTCCCCATGTTCGAGTGGAGCGACGAGGAGCAGCGCCTGATGGCAATGCACCACCCGTTCACACACCCGATGGACGAAGACATCCACCTGCTGGACACCGACCCTGCAGCCGTGCGTGCCGATGCCTACGATATGGTGTGCAACGGCATCGAAGTGGGTGGCGGTTCCATCCGTATCCACGATCCCAAACTGCAGGCAAAGATGTTCGAGATTCTCGGCTTCACACCCGAGAAGGCAGAAGAGCAGTTCGGCTTCCTAATGAACGCCTTCAAGTATGGCGCACCTCCTCACGGCGGTTTGGCATACGGACTCGACCGCTGGGTGAGCATCTTCGCAGGCCTCGACTCCATCCGCGACTGCATCGCATTCCCAAAGAACAACAGCGGACGCGACGTGATGCTCGACGCACCTTCATTTGTAGATCAGAAACAACTCGACGAAGACTTCATCGCGCTTAATTTGCCAAAGGAACAATAACAATGCCACTCACATTTTTAAGCCTCGGAAGCGGCAGTTGCGGCAATTGTTACTATCTGGCTACGGAGCAGGATGCCATCCTGGTCGACTGTGGTATTGGTTTGCGGCGGCTCAAGAAAGATGTGCATGAGTATGGAATCAAACTGGGCAAGGTGAGGGGCATCCTCATCACCCACGACCATGCCGACCACATCAAGAATGCCGGAAAAATCAGCAAAGAATTCGACATCCCCGTGTATGCCACAACGTTGGTGCACGAGGGAATGGACCGAAACTGGCAAACCTCCGAAAAAGTGCCTACGGAAAACCGTCACTATGTGGAAAAGGATGAGCCTTTCCAGATTGGCGACTTCCGCATCACAGCCTTTCCGATTCCTCACGACGCCTCAGAAAACGTGGGATATCACATCGAAGTGGGCGACAAACGCTTCACCGTGATGACCGATGTGGGTGCAGCCACCAACGAAGTGGAAGAATACATCGGCAAAAGCACCCACCTCATCTTCGAGGCCAACTACGACGACGAGATGCTGCAGCAGGGACGCTATCCCGAAATCCTGAAGGAGCGCATCGCCAGCGGACACGGACACCTGTCGAACAACAAAGCAGCCAAAGCATTGGCTCAGAATTTTCATGCCGACCTGAAGTCCGTTTGGCTCTGCCATCTGAGTGAAGAGAACAATCATCCAGAACTGGCACGCAAGACCGTGGAGACCGTCTTGCGAAGTTACGGAATCATCGCAGGCGTTGACTTCACACTTGAAGTGCTGCGACGGAAAATCTCCACAGGCCCCTTCTTTTTGTAACGGCCAAGCACACAAAAAGGCAAAGTGAAAAGTGAAAAAAGCGACCAGCCCCCACCATAAGGGCACTTATTATGGTTTTTTCACCTTTTAGTTTGCCTTTTTTTTATGTTTTTTTTGTACCTTTGCATGTCTTTTGTATACACATGCGGAAAGACGAAGCCAAAGGAATAAACATGAAATCAAAAAAAATTCTATTTATTACCACAGAAATCGACCCCTTTGTTCCAGAGACTCCTACATCTCTGAAGGGACGCATTCTGCCACAATTCATCCAGGAAGCAGGGTACGAAATCAGAACCTTCTCTCCCAAATGGGGCAACATCAATGAGCGTCGCAACCAGCTGCATGAAGTCATCCGACTCTCAGGCATGAACCTCATCATTGATGACACCGACCACCCACTCATCATCAAAGTGGCCTCGCTCCCTATGGCCAAGATGCAGATCTACTTCATCGACAACGACGACTACTTCATGAAGCGTGGCATTCTGACCGACAAGGAAGGAAAGGAATATGCCGACAACGGCGAACGTGCCATCTTCTACGCACGTGGTGTGCTTGAAACTGTGAAGAAACTGCGTTGGACACCCGACATCATCCACTGCCACGGATGGGCCACAGCACTTGCCCCCTTCTACATCAAGCAGGCATACGCAGATGAACCTTCGTTCCGCGACGCCAAAGTGGTGATGGAAGTTTCGGCAAAAGAATTCAACAGCGACCTTGGCGCCGAAAACGCACAGTTTGTGGAATACAAAGACGCACACTACGACGACATCAAAGACATCTGTGCTGATAGTTATGGACACACAGAACTGGAGAAGATTGCCGTCAAGTTCTCTGACGGTGTCATCATTGAGGACAACAATGTTGACCCCGCCATCATCGAATACGCCAAATCACTCTCCATCCCAGTGCTCAACCCTGTAGAAGGTGACTTCAAGGAGGCTTACAGCGCATTCTACGATTCACTTTGTCCTGAAGAATAACAAAATGAAACTGAAATATTTTTTTGCGTTGGCCACAGTGCTGCTCATGCTCACATCCTGCGATGATGACACCGCAACCTTAGGTGTTGACATGATGCCAACGGCAGACCTCATCACGAAGAACTTCCAGACTTACGAAGTCACCACAGAGTCATACGCTGTAGGCGATGCCGTGTTGGCACGCACCAGCAAATCCTATCTCGGACGATTCACCGACCCAGAAACGGGCACCACTGTCAAGAGCGACTTCTTGACACAGTTCCATTGCGACGAAAACTATGAACTGCCAACAAACATAGAGAACGACGAGTGCACACAGCTCGACTTGAGACTTCTTGTCGAAGACTTTGTGGGCGACTCCTTGGCCACCTTCAAACTCAGCGTTTACGAACTGACCGAGCAACTCGACCCCAATGCTGATTACTACACTAACATCGACCCCACGAAATACTACGACACAACCGCTGAGCCCATTGCTACAAAATATTTCACCCTCAGCGACCGCACTATCAGCGACTCGGCACGATGGGCAAAAGGTTATGTCAACAATATACGCGTGAGTCTGCCACCCAGCCTCGGCACAAAAATCATTGCCGACTACAGGCAGCACCCTGAGCACTTTGCCAACACCTCCACTTGGCTTCGTAGCGAAAACCCATGCAGCAAAGGCCTCTATTTCAAACTGGAGAGCGGCGATGGCGCTATGGCCTACATCGACATCGTGCAGTTGAACATGTTCTTCAAATACTACGACGAGGGCTACAAAAAAGACACTACAGGAGTCAGCACATTTGCGGCAACCGAAGCAGTCGTTTCTGCCACACGTTTCGAGAACTTGAACTTGGAGACACTGCTCGACGACACCGATGCCACCTACCTGAAGAGTCCTGCAGGCATCTTCACATTGGCCATATTGCCAGCCGACAAGATCAACGTGAACGACACCATCAACTCGGCTCAACTCACGTTGACACGCTACAATGACAAAGTGGACAGTTCCTTCAAACTCGCTATCCCCAAGACCGTGTTGCTCGTCCGGTTGGACGACTATCTGAATGGATTCTTCGAGAACTATCAGGTGAACGACAGCAAAGAATCCTACTTAGCCACCTTCAACAGCAGCAACAATACCTATGTGTTTAGCAACATCGCGCGTCTCGTCACCCGTATGGCCAAGGAGAAGCAAGAAGGAAAAGCCTCAGAAAACTGGAACAAAGTGCTCATCATTCCCGTGGAAACCACCAAAGACTCCAACGGCAACATCGTGAAGCTCAACCACGATTTCAGCATGAGCAGCGCACGACTTGTAGGAGGCAGCACGAAGATAAAGATGGATGTGATTTATTCCAGCTTCAAATAACTCTCAACTTTTCCACCAACGGAATCAGCACCTTCTTGATGACCTTCTCGTTCAGTTGATGCTCTCCGTCAAAACGTGTCACATGATCCGCCAGATAGTTCTTCTTGAAGAGCGCCTCGGCATTCGTGACCGATGTGTCGTGCAAACCGACCAGACACCAGCAAGTCTCCTTCTGTTCGGGTGTGATGCCCTTGAATTGCTGGCGTTCCATCTGGTTGTGGTGCTGAATGATGTCCTTCGTAATCTTGAACGTCTTGGCACCATCATAGCGACCATTGAAGAACTGATGTTCCCCCGTCTTCAGCACCTTCGACATCGTGGACATCGTAAAGGCAGGATTGACCAGAATGCGACGGAAATCGCGCATCTGCTGAGCATACATGCCTCCCATGCTTGTGCCGATGATGAGATCGGGCTGCTCCTTCTGGCATAGTTCCTTCAGATACGGCAAAGCCTCCACAGGGTCAATGGGAATGTCGGGAGCAATCACTTCATCGTTGGGAAGTTCCCTTCGCAAAGTCTGCACGGTTCCGCTGGCATGCGAGGAACCGAATCCGTGAAAATAAATGATTTTCATACTTGTTTCTTCAAAAAGATTTCGTGGTCAATATTCCGTGGATATTCTTCCTTATAATGAGTCACCATGATCATGGTCTTATTCTTTCGTTGGCAGAACACCTCAATGATGTCCTTCACCAATCGTCGGTTCTTCAGGTCAAGTCCATGCAGCGGCTCATCAAGAATCAGGAGTGAAGGGTCTTTCACGAAAGCACGAGCCAACAAGACCAGCCTTTGTTCACCGCTACTCAATTTGAGGAAAGTGGTGTCAGCGTATCGCTTCACACCAAAGATGTCCATCCAGAACTCACAAACGGCTTTCTGCTCAGGCTTCGGTTTTCTGTAGAGGCCAGACACATCACTCAATCCGCTCGCCACAATGTCCACCGCAGGAATATCTTTCATGTAGGCACGGTGCATCTCAGGCGAAATGTAGCCAATGTGTTTCTTGATATCCCAAATGCTTTCTCCTTTGCCACGCTGATGTCCAAAAAGCACGATGTCGTTGGCATAACTCTGGGGATTGTCGGCACACACGATGCTCAGCAAGGTTGACTTCCCTGCCCCATTCTCACCACTCAGTGCCCAATGCTCGCCATTCATCACGGTAAAACTCAGATCCTTCAGAATGGTGCGTTCGCCATAACGAATGTTCACCTTTCTGAAGTCAATCACCTGCTCTGTGCCCGGTGCCACGTTTTGTTTATATTCTTCCGAATAAGGCAAAGCCAGAATCGCCCGTTCCTTCTCTTCCGACAACATTCTGGGAGGCACAGGAACCCTGCTTTCCTTATATTCCTGCAAGGCCATCTTCTTCCCCACCTTCATATCCACCACTGGCACCACATGTGTGATGAAGTCGGGAATGTCGTCAGTCTTCGACAACACCAGCACCACCGACACATTGGTCTCTTGAGTCAGCAAAGTGAGAAACTCCGCCAACTGCTGACGGGCATTCACATCCAATCCGATAAACGGATTATCCATGATGAGGACCCTCGGATTAGTGAGCAAGGTCTTGGTCAGTTGGAACTTCCGCAACTCTCCACTGCTCAGCAGGATGACGTGCTTGTCCAGCAATTGTTCCAGATGGAAAATCTCATACAGATGCTTCCTCACCTTCTCCAGTTCCCTGTGCATCTCTTGTTTGTCCTGCTCTTCCTGCGCCAGACGTGCCGCCTCCTGCTCGGGAGTCTCTTCACGCACCAGGAACTTGTCAAACACCGTCTTGCGCGTCAATCCCTCTTCAGCAATGCGGAACGACTCCGCCAGCAAGTCTCTCACCAATGGAGTTTCCTCAATGTCGTTCTGGTTCCAACGTTGCTGATAGTAGTACACCCCTTCCGTTGTTCCGTAGGAATCTCGGAAGGTCAGGTACTTCATATTGTCGCTCACCAACTTTGCCTTGCTGGGCGAGAAGTCATACTTCACCCCATTCATCGGCATCAGTGCACATTTGCCCGTCAGGATGTCCACCAACCGCGTTTTGCCGCTACCGTTGTCACCCACAATAGCCAACTGTTCACCCGCCAACAGTTCAAAGTCAATGGGTGCGCCCATCCGAAAGAGCGGATGGCGCACCTCACCTTTTGTTATCTCAATGATTTTCTGCATAGACGTCGAAACTTACCAAAGAACTTCCTCACTATCCTCGCCTTCCTGTATGATTTCCGTCTCACGTTGACGAGCACCCATAGAAGGTCCTGACGGAGATGATGGCAAGCTCAGAGGAAGCAACATCGCCTGTAAATCCGTTTCACCATACCCTATTTCAGGTGTCTGATATGACTTTTTCATTGTTTTATCCTGTTATCGTTTGAACATTTTATTTCCATTCACCATATATACACCCTTCGGCAAACTCTTCCATTGCTCGATGGTGCCCACCTGCATGCCCTGCATGTTGTAGATGGCATTGCCTTTCTTCTGAGCACGACCAGCCTTCACATCCAACATCGGGATGCCTGTAGCCTCAGCCTCATCGTCACCAATAAACGCAAAACTCAAGGTCTGAGCCAAAACGGTGCGACCCGATGCAACGAAGTATGCACGGAAAGGAGCCACATCGGCAGAGGTCTGATTCGAGAACACAGAACCTGCATCATTCAGCACATACACGTCGTTGAGCGTCTGCGGCAAAGCAATACCCTTGAACACATAGTTGCTGCCATTGAGCACCGACATAGCATTGCACGAAATAGCAACATTGGTGCTTTCGAAAGTGATGGCCTTGTTCGTCAAGTCAAACTGTGATCCCCAAGCATCGCTCGGCACAGCGATGACGTATGGCACATTGGCCTTCATCTCGTCAGTATGAGCAAACTTCACCACATTCCCTTCATCGGTAACGAAGCCATACACCCAGAAGTCCTTGCCCTTTTCGCTGTCACTGTGGAACCAGTCAATCACCTCGTCACCCACCTTCACGGTAGCCACATCGAATGGGAGCAGAATCGTGTTCCAGCCCGAGTAGTCAGCCTGCAAGCCCCTGTCGAACGTGCGAGTGTAGCTAATCTTCTGTGCTGTGAAGCTGATGGGCGAATAGAAACCGTGCACACCATCATCCGTCAGCGTGATGTTGGCAGCCACATCGCCCTTCACCACATTGTCCGCGATGCCGCTTGGCGTTGCTGCTGATGCATCCAGCAGATAGAGGCAGTTGGGGTTTCCGTTCGGGGCGATGCTTGTCACAGTGCTCTGTCCGCGCAAGTCAACAACCGTTGCATTGGCAGGTACCGCAACGTTGGCTGATGGCAATCGCATCGTCTTCGTGCCGTCTGCCTGATAAATGGAAATCGCTGCACGTGCCTCATAATAGCCCGTAGATGGGCCTTGGGCTTGTGATTTGTTCGGATAATAAACCACCGTTGCCGAATATTTCTTTCCGATCTCCACAGCCTTCGTTACAGCCTTCGTGATGGTCGAATGAGGAGCTACATAAATCGCTTGATTTGAGAATGAAGCTTGGCTCTGCCCTTCCTCGAAAAATGCAACCCCGAAATCCCCCACATAGGCCTCGGCGTTATTGTTGGTGATGGTCACAGTGGCCACAGCCTCATTACCCAAGATGTACTGCGGAGAGCCTTCACTCAGATTCAATGCGATGGAAAAATCCAGCGTTGGACTAGTTGCTTCCCCACTGATGGTGATGCTTCCGCTGCCAGAAATTGTCATAAAGCCACCCGTCAGCAATGTCCTGCCAAACGTCAACGTCTTCGAACCAGTCCAAGTAGGTTTGAAGGTGAACGTGGTGGTCACCGAACCATTGGCAGGCACTTGCACACCACGCCCAGCCAGTTGCTGATTGCCGTTCATGAGCATCAGCACATCGCCTTTGAATGCTCCATTGCCACTATTCGTGATGGTGGCTTGCACCGTCTGCAATGTGCCGACTTGACCATCTGTAATCAATTGTACATCTGAGACAGACAGATTATAAGTGGTACTGCCCAGCACGGTTACGTTAGAGGCACCTCCCTCCAGCAACAGGCAGCAATCGTCTGCACCATAACATTCCAGCCATTCAGAAGTGCCATTCTTTCGGCTCACAACCTTCAACTTGTAATTCTTGCCGGTCTCAATCGCGGA
The DNA here is from genome assembly GCA_017448965.1 of Bacteroidaceae bacterium. Lineage (GTDB taxonomy): Bacteria > Bacteroidota > Bacteroidia > Bacteroidales > Bacteroidaceae > Minthosoma. The sequence goes on from JAFSKK010000053.1 coordinate 9,466, forward strand.
GAAATTTGCGGAGAATGTTCCCGAAGAAGATCTTATTCCCTGATTATTCACTTCCAACGATGTGCTTTGCCCCACACTGAGCATGTTTCCTTCTTCGTCAAACAGTGCCAATGCTATATCAAATGTTTGAGAAGTGTGCTGGATATTGGCAATTTGGATTCTGGAGAAGGTGATTCCAACAGAAGAAGCCTTCGACAACGTTGCGCTGCCACTATACGTGAACTCCATTACCGTCAAACGAGGCGTTTCTTCCACCACTTCAGGACCAATACCAATCACCATTTCCTGTTGCATCGTGAAGCCGTCATACGTCGAACTGCCGCCGATACCACTTTCACTGGGGGTCAGCACCTGCAACAAGAAGTAGCCGTTAGCTTTTCCGCCCCATCCCCAATTGATGTGGTAGTAGCCATCTTCGCCACAACCATCACACACAAACGCATGACCGCCACCAGTCGACGTAGCGCCCATCAGTACAGGACGCCCTGCCTCCAGTTCTCCATACACAAGGTCTTCCCATTCCGACCAAGTGTAATTGGTGCGATACAGATATTGAGGTTTTCCATTGCAACCGAAATACTCATTCAGTGCAGGCACCACATCCAACATCAACGCACCCGACGATGAGCCGTACGTCATGCCTACAGCTGCACCGCAATACCGCATCAGCGTAGACACCGCCTGAGCCGTCACGTCTGTCGTCGCTTCCGAACCCGTGTAAACATCCTGCATGTTGTTCCAGTCGAACGAAGCAATAGCTGGACACGTCAACACATCCTTGCCCCCCTTCGTATAGCCAGGAATATCCTTTGTAGTGCCCACAGGAAAGCCCGTCGTCTTGTGAATGGAATACAGCACCTGCGCCATAGCCGTAGCCAGACAACCCGTCGCACAATACTCCGTTCCATTTGCCGGACACCCATAATTATAAGGTTCGTCCTGATTCCAAAGCGTTGTCATGATGGGGCTGATGCTGGCCTTCACAGCGTATGAGCTGCGCTGACTCTTCACCTGAGCAGCCTCTTCGCCGTGTGCCTCCATCCAAGCAATCTGGTCGGCATAGCCTTGCAGCCAGGCTTGCAGGTTGGCTGGCATGTTCTTGCCGTCAAAGGCACCCTCGTCAGCATAGCCGATGATTTCTGGTGTCAGATCGGAACCGCTGACAATGACAAAGCCATTGTTCTCGTTCACGTTAAACACATAATAAGCTTCGTTGCTTATCGCCAACGACAGGTCTTGCAGACGAGCCGACCTACCGAGCCGCGCACTTGCGGAGGTTCTTCCCTGAAGGAAGTCCAGCGCCTTCGATTGAGCCTCATCGCTGTCCACTGGCCCTGCAAAGAGTGGCGAGGCCAGCAGCAAACTCATCGCTAAAAGTAACAGTTTTTTCATTTTTCGATTTGGGTATAGGTGATTAACTATGATTGATTTCTATTATCTTTCTTTTTATTTGCAAAGATACCCATAATTTTTTAAGTAACAAAATTTAGTCAAAAAAAAATCTCCCGCATTCCGCAAGAACACAGAAGACATTTTAACTTAAGTTTCGCTTATCGCGTAGCGCTTTGCTCGCAAAGAACCTCCACTTTCTTGGAGTTAAAGAAGTTAAAGGAGTTAGAGGAGTTAAAGCCGAATGTAATGCTGGCGTAAAAACTCCTCTCCACAGTTGACAGAGTATAGGCTTTTTTCAAGAATTTTTCAACACCCATGTTGAAAAATCCCAGGAAAACGATTGTCAACAAGACACAAAAATCGAGGCAGAGACGCCCCGATTTTTACAAAAAAATCCGCCTCCGAGCGGATGAAATGGGGCTCGGAAACGGATGGGTATGGGAAAGTGGACTGTGAGAGGTGGCAAATGAGAGGAGAATTGTCTTCTCATTCAAAAAGTGTCACTCTCCGTTCCCTGTGGCATGCTTGATGACTCTGCCATTTTATTTGCCATACGGATAACGCTCATCTTCTTCAGCAGCCAAACTCATTTTCTCTTCCTCTGCTTCAGTAATATACATATATACCTTTGTGGCACTATGCTGCGAAGTAGGATAGAAGTCTTCGTTCGTATTTAAGAATTTATTCAGATATGCTTTCAGTTTCTCTATCACCGTTTGCTTCTTCTCCCCACTTTCAGGCAGGAAGGGGTTCGATGGTGGCAGAATCTTGGCAATACCTGTGCCCGTCTCTGTCACATAACCATCATTGAAAGCTCGTTGCATAAAGGCTTCCGTCTCTGCCGGTTTCAAGTGCTCTTCGTTGATGATGACAGCCAGCTGCTCTTTCTTCTCTCGCTCAATGAACTCCGACCATTCCTCACCCACATCAGCACCCTTCTGAGGGGTCATGCTCTCGATGAAGTTCATAATCAAGTCACGCTTTTCCCTCATGTCAGGACTGGCATCAATCTGCTTCTGAATCTTCACGATGATTTCCTTGTCTTGGCAGTTCTTGTCGTGATATTCCTGCACCAGTTTCAGAATGTAGCTGATATTGATTTGCACTTGCTTCACCAGCTCCATCTCAAACACGATGTCATCCTTGATGGTTTCTTTCTCGCCGCCAGGTTTGGTAGGTCTGAATTCCTCATAGAGTTTGTTATACCAACCCAAGTAATCTTGATAGTGCATTTCATCCACCATCTTGGCTGGCTCGTCAAACTCGTCAAAGGCACTCAACAGATTCCTCACCCTCAATATCTCTCCCATCAGTTTGATGAATTGCTTTTTCACTTCTTCATCAAAAATATTGGCGATTCCCTCCACAGGAAACTCTCCTAACAATCGCTGAATCAGCACCACGTATGGGTCGTGCCATTTTCCACGATCATCCTCATAGCCTTCTTCGTAATACTCCTTGTAGGATTTCAGGAACACCATTCCTGCCGCCTTGTCGTCGCCAAAGATAGCCAGACTTTGCTTGGTGGCTTCCTCCAAATTCCTGAAGCAAACGATATTGCCGCAGTTCTTCACGGCATTCAGGATTCTGTTCGTTCGGCTGTAGGCTTGAAGCAATCCATGCAGTTTCAGGTTCTTGTCCACCCAAAGCGTGTTGAGCGTCTTCGCATCAAAACCAGTCAGGAACATACCCACCACAATCAAGATGTCAATCTGCTTGTTCTTCATTCTGAGGGATACATCCTTGTAGTAAGATTGGAAGCTCTCCCCATCTGTTGAGTAGCTGGTGCCAAACAGATTGTTGTAGTCATCAATGGCTGCTTCCAAAGCATCTCGGCTCTGCGTGTCTGGAGCCTTTCCTATGTTGTCTGGATGCTCGTCACCCTCAAAGCCCCACTCGTCCACCTCTTCCTCGTTGGCAGCAAAAGTGTAGATAGTAGCTATCTTGAGGTCAGGGCTGCCTGGTTCTGACAGTTGCCTCTTGAACTCATTATAATAAAGGATGGCTGCCTTTACGCTATCCACAGCGAAGATGCTGTTGAATCCTTGTGTCAGCACCTTCTCTTTCTTTTCATCCACCTGCTTGCTGTTTTTGATGACATCCTTCACATTCAAGAGTTTGCTCATCGCGTATGCCTCAGCATTCTGCTTGGTCTTCTCAGCAAAGTGGTCAATGATGTATTTGGTCACAAGGCTGATACGACGAGGGTCATGCAGCGCCTCTTCCGTATCGATGCCCCACACCTTTTTCTTGTCCACATCGTTCTTCATCCTCATCGTCGAACTGTAATCCACATGGAATTTCAGCACGTTCTTGTCCCTGATGGCATTGATGATGGTGTATTTGTGGAGTGCCTGTGTAGGTCTGCCTTGCTCGTCAGGTTCTCCTCCAAACAGTTGGGCAGTCGTGCTGTACTTGCTGGCTTTATTGGCATTGATGGCAAAGATGGGCGTGCCTGTGAAGCCAAACATCAGGTATTTCTTCAGTCGTTTGGTAATGAGTTGGTGCATATCACCGAACTGACTTCTGTGGCATTCGTCAAATATCAGCACGATGTTCTCCTTCGTCAGAATCTCCTTCAGTTTCTCGTCGTTGTCGTAGAACTGAGGCTTCATCAAATTGGAGAGTTTCTGAATGGTCGTGATGATGATACGGTTATCAGAGTCCTTCAGTTGTTTCAGCAGGATTTTCGCAGAACTGTTGGAGTTGGCACAATCCTTCTCAAAGTGGTCATACTCCTTCATCGTCTGATAGTCGAGGTCTTTTCTGTCCACCACAAAGAGCACCTTCTTCACCGCATCCATCTTCGACGCCAGTTGTGCCGTCTTGAACGAGGTGAGCGTCTTTCCGCTTCCTGTCGTGTGCCAGATGTAGCCACCAGCCTTGATGCTTCCCTGCCATTTGTTATAGATGGCTGTCTGTATCCTTTGCAAGATTTTTTCTGTCGCTGCTATCTGATAGGGACGCATCACCAAGAGCTGCTTGTCCACATTGAACACGCAGTATTTTGTCAGGATGTTCAGGATGGTGTGCTTGGCAAAGAAGGTCGTTGTGAAATCTCGCAGGTCAGTCAAGAGTGTGTTCTCCTGATCTGTCCAATATGAGGTGAATTCAAACGTGTTGCCATCGGTCTTGCCCCTTGCTCCTCGCCCCTTGCTCCCTTCTCTTTCCTTCGCATAGCGAGTGGTGTTTGAGTAGTATTTGGTTTCTGTGCCGTTCGAGATAACGAAGATTTGCACATAGTCAAACATCGCCCTTCCTGCCCAGAACGAATCTCGCAGATAACGGTTAATTTGGTTGAATGCTTCTTTGATGTCCACACCTCTCCGTTTCAGCTCTATATGTACCAATGGAAGTCCATTCACCAAGATGGTCACATCGTAGCGATTCTTGTGCGCGCCTCCTTCTTCCTCAAACTGGTTGATGACCTGCAGGCGGTTGTTATACACATTGGTCTTGTCAATCAGTTTGATGTTCTTCGTCTGCCCATTATCCAGCATCAAGTCGATGATGTAGCCCTTGCCTTGAATCATCTCCGTCTTGTCCTGAATAGTCATCTGCTCATTGGAAATTTTGGGCAGCAGGCGCTTCCATTCGCTGTCGCTCAGCACCACATCATTCAGCAACTCCAATTGCTTGCGCAAGTTTCTCAACAAATCATCCTCGTTCTTGATAGCCACACGCTCATAGCCTTGCTCCTGCAATTGGGCAATCAACGACTTCTCCAAAGCAGCTTCGCTCTGGTAACCATCACTTGGTTTTGGCAGCACATCATAGTGTGCCATCACCGTCTGGTGCTCTTGCTCTACGATGATTTTATAGTCTTCCATAAGCGAGTGTTTTTAATAATATCTGTTTATGATGCATCTATTGACGGTATTTCTCTTAGTTCCATAATGTCAAGCATATGAAACATTGTGTCATCTATCTGTGCATGCCAACTCTCATGAAAATGGCCATAGTACCAATAGCGCAACGGATGATTCTTGGTGTATAGATAGTTATATATATCATCCATTACTTCACGTTCGTGTTTCACATCATCCATCAGTTCCTTATCATGCATAGCCCAGTCTTCCAATGCAAAATGCGACGACAACTCACAGAACGAAGGCGATGTGTGGGTGATAACTGTATCAATAGCACAAGTCTCATCTATAATGTCAAGCCTTTCCTCGTCGAATTCTGGAATTTCATTAGACCAATACACATTTGGCATAAAGGGATCGTCGGGATTTGGTAAATGATACTGCCGTGATGCCCTTCGAAGTGCTCTATCAATAGACGTTGCCCCACCAATACAAAGGATTGTATGACCACAAGCTTTGATGACAGAATAATCTTTCAGGGTCATCCATCGCTGATGCTTAAAAGGCTGTTTGTTAAAATATGCTGGATTGTCGTGATTGCCTCTTATGAACACCAGCCAATTGTTGGCTTTCGTGAGTTTTTCACGACAACATTTATAGACATTTTCATAATAGCCAAGCTTTTCGAAACCAAAGCCACAATCTCCTGCCACAACGATTAGCGTGTCTGTCATGCCATATTGGACACAGCACTTGAACACAAGCGGTGTTATATCACCATGAATATCACCACTCACCACGACACCCTTTGCATGAGGGAACTCTATGAATATATTACGCTTTGACATCTTATGTTACTTATTCAAACGTCAACAGTTGATTTCTATAATACTCATATTGCTTTTGGCGAAGTTCCAGTTGTGCCTCCAAATTGGCTATGGATGTTTCGAAGGTGTCAAGGATGGAAACGATGCGGGATTGTTCTGAAAGAGAGGGAAGAGGAATTTCTAATGAATTATACTTTTGTGCATTAATATTGGGTTGCGCACCCTCTACCAGATTTGATTTCACCCATAGATTGTATTTATTGGAATGAGTAAAATGAAAAACATACTTAGATAATACAATTTCGCGATTTACACGATACCTAATAAGGTAGCCTGCATATAAACATTTTCCATATTCTTTTAGATATATGAGAGTTTTACCAACTGTCGCACCTGTTCTTGCAAAAAGAAGGTCGCCGTCATTCAATGGTACTTTTGTTACTTCATTATAATCTGCCGAAACACAATCATTATTCAATTTGCCATCATCTGTAATATCGGTAATTCTAATATAACGTACTCCATCAAATGGCTTCGATGGAACGGAAAGTCCATATTCACCTTTTATTTCGCATACTTCTCCCAACTTCTTCATCTCCACTCCTTCTTTTCCTTCCAAATCCAACAACTTCTCACGCTCATACTCATACTGCTTTCTTCTTTCTGCTATTTGCTCTTTCAGATTTTCGATAGAAGCTGTGAAAGTATCAAGAATGGAAACAATACGAGATTGTTCTGAAAGGGAGGGGATAGGGATTTGTAAATCTTCAACGGCTTTAGAATCAATAGTAGGCATTGCACCTGCTCGAAGCCCTTTAATATCCTCTCACACCCATAAACATAGAGATAGAGAAACTTGTCATTTATTTCCTTATTGGGGTACAAGGAAAAGCAAGCATCAGACGACCAGAATTCTTTATCATAGAAAAAGACACTCCCCGCGTTCCCTGTATTAACAACTACAGTTGTGTTCGCCTTACGGTTGGACTCGTTGTAATACCCCATAGGTGTGGAGCCACCATGTAAAACAGGGTAACCTTCACTTTCATTTAATTGAGATTTTGTTAGACGCTTACCTCTAAGAACCTTACAAACATCTCCTAACCTCTTCCACTCCACCATACTATAACAAACTTTTTAGTTGTTCAATTTCACTTTGTAATACTTGCTTTCTTATCATAGTATCACCCATTGTCGAGTCGCCAACGAAGTGGTTGATAGAAGAAAGTGTTTTTAATTCAGCCTGCTTCTTCTTTATTTCACGCTTGATATTCGTCTTGTCGCTTCTATTATTTTGGTACAGAGCGATAAGTGAGATCACGATGGCAATGATTGCTAAAATGTTCTCTTTGATGTAATCCCATATTGCTTCCATATTATTCTCCTCCCAATTAATACTTGATTCTAAAATAATCGAGTACGGCTTTATACTGGTCTTGTGCAGAAAGGCAAGTGTCAGTCAGATAACCATCGGCATGACCCCACTCACGCAGACCTCGGTAATAGAACATCTTCAGTTCGTCGGTGATGATGAAAGGAACAATGCCACTGCGCAGGCACTCCTTGAACATGACAAGACGCCCCACACGGCCATTACCATCCTGGAACGGGTGTATCTTTTCAAAGCGAACATGAAAGTCGAGAATGTCTTCCAAAGTGTGCTGTTCCTTATCGTTGTAGCCCTCTATCAGTTGCTGCATGCTATCATGTACCCGTTCCGGCTCACACGTTTCCTCACCACCCACCTCGTTAGGCAGACGTTTGTAGTCACCAACAGCAAACCAATCCTTGCGGCTGTCGGATGTGCCTGATTTCAAGATGCCATGCAGCGCCTTCACCAATTCTTCCGAAAGCGGCTCGCTTGCCTTGTCTATCATCAAGTCAATACAGCGGAAGTGATTCACTGTCTCGACGATATCATTCACGTTCACCGTCTCGTCAGCAGTCACACCAATGGTGTTCGTCTCAAAGATATAGCGTGTCTGCTCGTGCGTCAGACGACTACCCTCGATATGGTTCGAGTTATAGGTCAGGTCTATCTGCGTTTTGTGATAGATACTGCCTTTCAGCTTCATCTCTTTCTGCTCACGAAGGGCAGCAAGCAGTGGTGTTATGTTATTCTCCTTCATTCTCCAATTCTTTTATAATTGTATCTATCTTCTGATTCAACTCATTCCCTTCTGCAATCAACTTCTCCAACTTGGCATTGACCTCCTTGATGTCAATCACCTCACGAGTGTCCTCCTGCTCCACATAGCTGCTGACAGAGAGGTTGCAATCATTTTCCAGAATATCATCGTTCTTCACCAACTTCGCCAGATAGTCAACATCTTGACGGTTGGCGTACAGCTCCATCATCTTGTCAAGATGCTCGTCCAAAAGCAGGTTCTTGTTACCATCTTTCACAAAGAGTTTGCTGGCATCGATAAAGAGTACGCTGCTGTCCACTTTGGCACTTTTCTTCAGCACAATGATACAAGTGGCGATACCCACACCAAAGAACAGGTTGGCAGGCAACTGAATGACACAATCCACATTGTTATGCTGAATCAGATACTGGCGGATTTTCTTCTCATCACCACCACGATAGAGCACACCAGGGAACTCTACAATAGCGGCTGTTCCTCGTTCACTGAGATGCCAAAGCATGTGCATCGTGAAAGCCAAGTCGGCTGCGCTCTTGGGAGCCAACACACCTGCTGGAGCATAACGCTCATCATTGATCAAGATAGTGTTGTCCTTTCCCTCCCACTTCAAAGAATAAGGAGGATTGGACACGATGGCATCAAAAGGCGCATCCATCATGTGCTGTGGGTGCAACAGGGTGTCCTCCAAACGAATATCAAAATTGTCATAGTTGATATTGTGGAGGAACATATTGATGCGGCAAAGGTTGTAGGTGGTAGGATTGATTTCCTGACCAAAGTACTTCAAATCAGGATTCTTCTTACCAACGGTCTTGGCGAACTTCAAGAGCAACGAACCAGAACCACAGGCTGGGTCATACACTTTCTGAATGTTGGGGTTGTTGTAGGATGCCAACTTCGCCAGCAACTCACTCACTTGCTGAGGCGTGAAGAACTCACCACCACTCTTGCCAGCAGCTGAGGCATACATCTGCATCAAGAACTCGTAAGTGTCACCAAAGGTGTCGTTGTCCGTATCGTTGTACTTAGAACCCAGTTCCATTTCGCCCACCGTCTTGAGCACCTTTGCCAAGAGCTGGTTACGCTTGATGACCGTATTGCCTATCTCTGCATTATCCACCAAGAAATCGCTGAACAGTCCTCGCAGGTCATCCTCCGACTCTGTGCCCTGGGCAGATGCCTCGATGGAACTGAAAATCTTCGACAGCGTTTCATTCAGGTTGTCATCCTTGTCTGCATTCTTCACCACATTCTGGAACAGCTGGGAAGGCAGAATGAAATAGCCCTTCTCCTGCACCATCTTCTGACGGATATTCTCCGCCATCTCGTCGCTGATGCTGGCATAGTCAAAATCAGGTTCCCCTGCATCCTTCATCAGTTGGTGGATATAGTCGCAGATATTCTCCGAGATGAATCGATAGAAAATACTGCCCAAGACATAAGCCTTGAAGTTCCACCCATCAATCGCCCCTCTCAAATCATTGGCGATTTTCCATATCGTCTTGTGCAGTTCTGCACGTTCTTTAGTTGTTGCCATACATCGTTATTCTAATGAGTTCTCATAGGTTTTAGTTTTCAGCTACAAAGTTACGATTAAGTGAGGACAAAACAAAATAAAAGAGGAACTTTTTCCGTTGCAGTGTTGCAGTGTTGCAGTTTAAAAACAAAGGGTATGAAGTCAAAATATAACTCTATATTTATAATAAATATAGAAGTATTTTTTGGTGGGGGGAAGACCCTTCCGAGAACTGCAACACTGCAACACTGCAACACGTGCTAAATTTTTTTGAAAATTTTTGGCATGTGGAAACATACCTTCCAGTGTCGATTTATCGGCGGGAAAATTTGCGATTCATCGCGAGTGGGAATGCCGATTATTCGGCAGTGGAAGTGGCGTGGAGGGTGCTGAGCGTCGGGGGGGCGGCGAAATGTTCGAGCGTGCTTTTTTATGTGAATTTGTTTAGTTAAAAATTGGCGGATGTTAAAATTATTCATAACTTTGCAATCAGAAAAGAATGAGGAATTAGAAATCAAACATTGAGGAAGTATGAACGACATGAAAAAGATTGACATCAAGACATTGGGGCGCGAGGATGCGTTCGACCTGATTGGCAGGCAGTGGATGCTCGTGACGGCGGGCACAAGTGAACAATTCAACATGATGACGGCATCGTGGGGCGGCATCGGATGGCTGTGGAACAAGCCTGTGGCGTTCATCTTCATCCGTCCTGAACGATACACGCATGAGTTTATCGAGGCTAACGAACGGCTGACGCTGTCGTTCTATCCCGGGGACTGCCGCAAGGCTTTGCAAGTATGTGGCAGCAAGAGCGGCAGAGACACCAACAAGGTGGCTGAGACAGGACTGAATTCCGTGGCGCTGGAGAGTGGAGCCATCACCTTCAAAGAGGCACGCCTGACACTCGATTGCCGCAAACTGTTCAAGACGGACATGAAGGCGGAGAACTTCATCGACAAGGACATCCTGGCGCGTTGGTATAACGACCAGCCTGGCGGCGGCTTGCACTCGGTCTATGTGGTGGAGATTGAACAGGCATACGAACACCGACTGAGGTAAAACAGACAAAATATGAACAAGGCAATCACATGCATCATGGCCATGCTGGGGATAGGCACCTCTGCATGCAGCCAGTCTTACCAAGACCTGAACGTGGAAGAATTCTCCGCGTTGATAGAGACTCCCAACACACAATTAGTGGATGTCAGAACACCCGAAGAGTATGCCGAGGGACATCTGGAAGGTGCCATCAACATCGACCAGAAAAGCGAGTCTTTCATGTCGCAGGCAAAAGCAAAACTGGACACGACAAAAGCCGTGGCTGTCTATTGCCGCAGCGGCAGACGGTCGGCTGATGCTGCTACGAAACTGGCAGGAGAAGGCTTTCAAGTGATGAACCTGGAGGGGGGCATCCTTGCATGGAAAGAGAAGCAGATGCCTGTGACCGCCAGTACTACGGAGGTGGACATCTTCAAAACAAAAAGTGGAAAAACCGTGCGCATCTATGCCCTGATGCATGCCAGCATCCGCCTTGTGTTCGACGGCAAAGAGGTGGAGATTGACCCTGTGAGAAAGTTGGGCGACCGCACAACTGACTACACGCTCCTACCCCAAGCGGACTTCATCTTCGTAACGCATGAGCATGGCGACCACTTTGACCGTGATGCCATCAAGCAACTGACCCGTACAGGCACACGGTTCATCACCAATCGGCGTTGTGCCGACATGGCGGGTTATGGGCTGGTCATGAACAATGGTGACCACGAAGACTTAAACTTTGGCATACATGTAGAGGCTGTCCCTGCTTACAACATCACAGAGGGGCACACGCAGTTTCATCCCAAGGGACGTGACAACGGCTACATCCTCACACTCGACGGCCTGCGCATTTACATTGCCGGCGACACGGAAGACATCTCCGAAATGGCTGACATCCACGACATCGACATCGCCTTCCTGCCCTGCAACCAACCCTACACGATGACAACAGAGCAGTTGGTAAAGGCTGCCAAGACCATCAAGCCCAAAATCCTCTTTCCATACCATTACGGTCAGACAGACGTCTCTTCCATTCCCGAGCAACTGAAAGTCGATGGAATAGACGTAAGAATCAGGCACTACGAATGAATCTGCTCGGATAAACAAAAAAGGGAGCCATCCACGACAGGATGGTTCCCTTTTTTCTGTGTGTTGAATGGACATCACTCCTTCACCACATCCTTCACCAATCTTACTGCCATCTCGAAGGCAGACACCGTACAACCACGAGCAGGCCAGATGCTGGCAAGAGAGATGCTCATATAGTCGTCGCTTGTTGACCAATACTCACCTTCTGTGGGCTTGCCGTCATCGGAGAAACTCCATGTCGTGAGAGGCAGGAACACCGCACCAGCAGTTTCCATCTTCTCCCAAGTGGCGGCATCATACACGTTGATGCTGGTCAAGTCGGTTTCGTCAGAAATGTTCTTGACATCGATGCTGCTGGATGTAACCTTGGCAGTGTCAGCCAACGAAGTGAACTGCACATCGGAAGGCTGTTCCCACGCATCAGGCAGCAAGATGATGCCCTTGGCACCTTCCACCGTTCCGTAAGCAATCAGGTTGATGGCGTTGGGACGATCCATCACCACATATTGCCACTCTTCAGCAGTGAGGGTGCGCCACTGATAGCCACCGCCGTTCATAATGGGTTGGGTACCCCAATCGACGAATTGGGCTTCATCTTCGCAACGCTCGTAGGTAGGTTTGTTGCCTGTGCCCCATCCGAACATGTCGAACACGTCCTTCTCGTCCCAATCGACATGCTCCTCTCCGAGTATCACCCACTGGTGCTCGGCAAACTGGAGGGTGCCAACAGTTTTGGAATACTGCAGGTTTCCGCTCGAGAACTTCACTTGCTTGGTTTCACTCACAGAAAACACGCCATTGATCGTGCCTTCTTCCTTGCTGTCGCAACTTGCCAACAGCATAGCAGCGCACATTGCGCCAAAGAAAAGGATTTTCTTCATAGGTCAAATTTTGAAAATAGGTTAGTTTTTGAAAGAAGGCCCGCATCCACCTCTGGGATACGAGCCTTCTGATGATAAGATGTGAAATTACTTGTTCAGAGCAAGTGCCACGTTCACAGCGCATGCAACGGTGCAACCTACCATTGGGTTGTTACCAATGCCGAGGAAGCCCATCATCTCAACGTGAGCAGGAACGGAAGAAGAACCTGCGAACTGAGCGTCAGAGTGCATACGGCCGAGAGTGTCAGTCATACCGTAAGAAGCAGGGCCTGCAGCCATGTTGTCTGGGTGGAGTGTACGACCTGTACCACCACCAGAAGCTACAGAGAAGTAAGGCTTGCCAGCGAGGACACGCTCCTTCTTGTAAGTACCTGCCACTGGGTGCTGGAAACGAGTTGGGTTGGTAGAGTTACCTGTGATGGAAACATCCACGTTCTCCTTCCAAAGGATGGCAACACCTTCACGAACGTCGTCAGCGCCGTAGCAGTTCACCTTGGCACGAGGACCATCAGAGTAAGCCTTAGTCTTCACCACCTTGAGTTCGCCAGTGAAGTAGTCGAACTGAGTCTGCACGTAAGTGAAACCGTTGATACGAGAGATGATCATGGCAGCGTCCTTGCCCAGACCGTTGAGGATGCAACGGAGTGGCTTTTTACGTACCTTGTTAGCCATCTCAGCAATCTTGATGGCACCCTCAGCAGCAGCGAATGACTCGTGACCTGCGAGGAATGCGAAACACTCAGTCTCTTCGCGGAGCAGACGGGCAGCGAGGTTACCGTGACCGATACCTACCTTACGGTCGTCAGCCACAGAGCCAGGAATACAGAATGCCTGCAGACCGATACCGATAGCCTCGGCAGCGTCAGCAGCGTTCTTGCAACCCTTCTTCAAAGCGATAGCAGAACCTACCACGTAAGCCCACTTTGCGTTCTCGAAGCAGATGCGCTGAGTTTCTTCACATGTGATGTATGGATCGAGACCTGCCTTTTCGCAGATTTCGTTTGCCTCTTCGATAGAGGAAATGCCGTTCTCGTTCAAAGCAGCCAAAATCTGCTTCATGCGACGGTCTTGTGATTCGAATTTAACTTCTCTAATCATAGTCTTATTTACTATTTTTATATTTACTATTTACAATTGACTTTATTAGCACATTTACAATCTTTCTATTTATCTATTTATATTATTATATTGTCATATTTTGCTGATTTCATTACTGAGTATTTTCTTCTTGGTTGTCACGATGGAAGCTACTATAATTTTTAGGAGTTCAATGTTTTCATTCCGCAAGGGAGATAAACCATCAACACTTTTAATGCCGCTTTCACCTATGAGTTCTATCCAATGAGAAGTTTCGTCTAGTTCTTCTTCCACCATCTTCAACTTGTTGATAAAATCTTTATCAGACTTTGCAATACAAGCTGCGCAATAATTTGCATAAGGTGACGTTCCTGAACGCATGATTTGATTCGCCAATGCTTTAGAGGACGTTGAATAAGGCATATCGTCCACCAGTTCTATGATGCGTAAAGCGAACTGCTTCAATCGAAACTTTAGCTCAGATTCCGTCATTTACTAAATAATCCAATATTAAATAATTAAATATGAGAATGAATAGTAAATCGTAAATTGTTCAATAGTAAATAAAATTATTCTTTACGTGGGTCAATAGATTTAACAACTCCCTGTTCTGGCTTTGTGCGACCGTATGTGCCTGTAACGCTCTTGAGTGCCTCATTAGCGTCCATGCCCTTCTTCACAGCCTCCATGAACTTGCCCATGTGAACGTACTCGTAACCACAAACCTCGTTGTCGGCATCGAGGAACATCTTGGTGATGTAACCCTCAGTGAGCTGGAGGTAGCGAGTGCCCTTCACCTTGGTGCCATAGAGTGTACCGCACTGAGAAACGAGTCCCTTGCCAAGGTCTTCAAGACCTGCACCGATTACGAGACCACCCTCAGAAAAAGCAGACTGAGTACGACCGTAAACAATCTGGAGGAAGAGTTCGCGCATAGCGGTGTTGATAGCGTCGCAAACGAGGTCGGTGTTGAGCGCCTCAAGGATGGTCTTGCCTGGGAGAATCTCAGATGCCATAGCGGCAGAGTGAGTCATACCAGAGCAACCGATGGTCTCGACGAGACACTCTTCGATGATACCTTCCTTCACGTTGAGGGACAACTTGCAGCAACCCTGCTGTGGTGCACACCAACCAATACCGTGTGTCATGCCTGAGATGTCCTTAATCTCTTTTGCCTGAATCCACTTTCCTTCTTCTGGAATTGGAGCTGGTCCGTGATTAGGGCCTTTGGCTACACAGCACATTTCCTGTACTTCTTTAGAATAAACCATAATTGTAAACCAATTTTATTGTTAATAAAACATGTGTTTTTACATCGAAATGTTTGCAAAATTAGTAAATAAAAATAAGAAGAGAGAAGTTTTTGAGGAAAAATCTTTGCAAATGGCCGTATTTTTTTTGTCGAGATGGAGAAAAGGCGTATCTTTGCCCCATCGAATTTTACGATTAGCTAACGAATTAAACTTTTCTTGACAATGAGAAATGGAATGAAAAACTGGTGTAGCATGACCATATTGATGGGCATGCTCATGGGAGGTGTGAATCATGCTATTGCACAAGCCCCCAACGAGAAACAGATGGCCACAGCAGTGACCGAACCCGTCAAACACACATTCAAGGCACCTGCGGGGAAAGAGATTTACATTCCCAAAGATATGAAGGAAAACGACTTCACGGATGCGGAGTCAAAATGGAGTTATGCACGGTGTGCCTACACGGAAGATGTCATCATCTTCTGGGAGAAGCCTTTCGGCCAAGACCTCAGCAAAGCACCCGACCTCGACGGGCACAACATGAAGGTGGATCTTCGGAATCTGCTGCTACGCATCCAATCCTTTTACGACTTCTACAAGGATGAACTTGAGTTCATCAAGCCAGGTTCGAATGCCGACCGTTACCGCATGATGGTGATGCTCAACTATTCGCTCGAAGGCACAGCATACGGAGGTGACTACGATGGTGTGATTGGAGCACTTTGGATTGCGCCCAACCGTGTGCAAGACAAGAAGTTAAACTGCATCGCGCATGAGTTGGGTCACTCTTTCCAATCGATGATTGCCTGCGACAAGCAAGGCGAGAGTTGGGGAGGTGGCGGCATCTTCGAAATGACGAGCCAATGGATGCTTTGGAATGTCAACCCAGAATGGCCTACCGATGAAAACTACCACTGGAAAGCTTTCATCGACCACGCCAACCTGCGTTTCCTCGACGGCGAGAACATCTACCACTCCCCTTATCTGCTGGAATACTGGAGCATGAAGCACGGAAAGACCGTCATCGGCAACCTGTTCCGCAACGGCAAGCGTGGCGAAGACCCTGCATCCACCTACATGAAGATGTTCAACATGACCAACGAAGATTTCGCCAAAGAGGCCGTTGACTGCTATTCCCGCCTGCTCACCTTCGACTTCCCAGGCAAACACGAGATGAACAAGAAGTATGCGGGCGAGTTTGTCAACAACAAGCCTCTACAGGTATTTGGTGCCAATGTCATCAAAATCGACACGAAGGGAAAGAGGGTGGCAAAAGTGAAGTTCACAGGCAACGGCAAGGAAGACGGTTTCGCCTATCGTCTGGTGGCGGTGAACGAAAGGGCTCATGCCACTTATGGCGATATCTGCACGAAGAAGAAGGGCACCGCAACGCTCAACCTTCCTGCCGACACGAGGGACGTGTACTTGGTGGTGACCGCGTATCCGCTTGGCGAATACAAACCTTATACGTTCAATCCATACAGCGGTGAGAAGCCTGAAGCACCACACATTTACACATATAATATAAAGTAGGCACATGAAACGCATATTTTTTACCTATTGCATGCTGGCATTCGTGTTGGGCATACAGGCACAAAACGCCACCCTTGAGGACAATGTGAACCTCACCTCTCCCGACGGAAAGTTGAAAGTCATCATCAACACCCACGATAACAACCTCAGTTACAGCCTCTTCGAGGGCAACATCACCGACCGTAACATCTATGCGGCGGAGAACCACATTGCCCTCAACATCGAGGGAATGGGCAAGAGCCAGTATACTATCTCTTATCCCAAAAGAGTGAAGGAGCACTTCGATGCACCGAACTACAAACTCACCTCTTTCGACGATGAGTACAACCAAGTCATCGTGAAGAACAGGAACGGTGTGAACGTGGAGTTCCGTGCCTACAACAGCGGTATCGCCTACCGCTTCTTCACCACATCGACCCCGAAAGAATGGAAGGTGCTGGACGAGGTGGCAGAGTTCAATTTTATTGATGACCCGACCGCTTATCTTCCCTACTCCACCAATGAGAAGAACCCGAAGGCAATGGCCTTTCAAGCCACCTATGATGTCGCTCCACTCTCCCAGATGAAGAACCTCGAGGCATTCCTTCCTGCCACCGTCGATTGCGGCAAAGCGAAGGTGACCATTCTCGAAACAGATGTGGAAAACTACCCAGGTTTATTCCTTCTTCCTATAGATGATAAAGAAAAGGGAATCATACGTTTAGAAAAATCTATTCAAGGAATGGTTGCAGACTTTCCCTCCTATCCTAAGACCTTCGATTTCTATCCTTGGAGGCAACAGAAACACGTCACGTCTTCTGAAAACTTCATCGCTAAAGGTAAAGGCAATCGCACCTTTCCGTGGCGCGTGTTGGTCATCACTCATGATGATAAGGAAATGCCCGCCAACACCCTCGCTTATCAGTTGGCGTCCCCTTCACGCATCAAGGGAAACACCTCCTGGATACGTCCTGGCAAAGTGGCATGGGACTGGTGGAACGACTGGGGCATCAGCGGTGTGGGCTTCAAGGCTGGCATCAACCAGGAAACTTACAAACACTACATCGACTTTGCCGCTAAACATGGATTGGAGTACATCATTCTCGACGAAGGTTGGTACAACCCCAAGAGTGGAGATATGCTCACAGTCATTCCCGAACTGAATCTGCCAGAACTGGTGCGATATGGTCAGCAGAAGAATGTCGGCATCATCCTATGGACGGTATTCAATGTGCTTGACGCTCAGTTGGATCAAGCCTGCAAGAAATATGCCGCAATGGGCATCAAAGGCTTCAAGGTGGATTTTCTGGACAGATATGACCAAGAGGCCACTGAGATGATTTATCGCATCGCCGAACGTTGTGCACAAAGCCATTTGATGCTCGACTATCATGGTATTTTTGCCCCACAAGGCATTACACGCACCTACCCCAATGTCATCAACTTTGAAGCGGTCTTCGGTATGGAAGAAGTGAAGTGGACAGAACGCCACACCATACAGAAAGATGGCAAAACTGTGAATGAACCATCGAAGGATATGCCCCTTTACGATGTCACATTCCCCTTCATCCGTGGTATGGTGGGGCCTGTCGATTTCACTCCAGGCGGCATGCGCAACGCCTCAAAAGCCGACTACCAGCCCATCTACAACAATCCGATGACGATGGGCACACGCTGTCACCAATTGGCTCACTACATCGTGCATGAATCACCCCTCACCATGCTGGCCGACAACCCGACCGCATACGAGAAGGAACCCGAATGCACCGAGTTTATCGCCTCCCTTCCCACGGTGTATGACGAGATGCGAGTGCTCAGCGGCAAAATGTGCGAATACCTCATCGTTGCGCGCAGAAAGGGCAACGATTGGTATGTGGCTGGTGAGACCAATTGGGAGAGTCGAGATGTGGAGATCAGCGCTGAATTCCTTCCTGCTGGCACTTACGAACTCACCGCTTTCTTTGATGGCATCAATGCAGACAAGACCGCTACGGACTACAATGTGTGGAAACAGCAGTTCACCTTACCTGTCAGCACCAACAGGGCAGTTAAGCTACACATGACCAGCGGCGGAGGCTTTGCAGCCAAACTCATCCGAAAGTAAATCTTTTCGAAACCTTACAGAAACCATACCAACCGGGAGGGAGGGCTGTTCATCATGAGCAGCCCGCCCTCCCGGTCCGTTTTTCTGCGATATATTGGTGGCTCGATGGATATGAGAGAACTGAAGCCATTTGACATATAAGGAGAAGAACGGCAGCAGTAGCAATGATGGCATGGATGATGCTGATTACCGACGTCCCCGATGTCGGTCGACCGATGTCCCCGATGTCGGTTGACCGATGTCGGGGACGTCGGTTTTGAGGTGATTCTTCTGCCCCTCATGCGGTTTGGCTGTTCGGTCAGAGGTGGAAACAGGGAAAAACCATATTCGATTTGCAAAAAGTGGGGTTTTTCTGTAATATTGTGCCGAGAAAGCGTGTATATCATAGTAGAAACAGCTGAAAACGCATGAAACAGACAACAGACATAGGAAGACTGGTGGAGGCTGCGCAGCGAGGCGATGGACAGGCTTGCGGTGTGCTCGTGAAACGGTGCGGACAGCCTGTGTTCTCGCTCCTGCTGCGAATGGGGATTGACACGCTCGATGCCGAGGAACTGACGCAGGACGTGCTGCTGCGCGGTTTGCAACACATCGACGACTACGACCCCATTCAGGCATCGCTCCCCACGTGGTTCTGCCGCATCGCCTACCGTATGGCCCTCAACCACTTGCGTCGAAAGGAGGTGCAGCCGCTCTCGGTCGATGCCGACGAGGGAGTGACCGACGAAGCCAATCTGCAGATGGTGCGCCACTATCAGGAACCCGACAACAGCATGGTGGATCGGCTG
Organism: Bacteroidaceae bacterium; assembly: GCA_017448965.1. GTDB lineage: Bacteria > Bacteroidota > Bacteroidia > Bacteroidales > Bacteroidaceae > Minthosoma. The sequence goes on from JAFSKK010000053.1 coordinate 28,902, forward strand.
CAAGAGGCCATCGGTCTGCTGGATCCCGACGAGCAGACGCTCATCTCCTTGTTCTACTACGACGAGTTGCCCCTCCGCGACATCGCCTACATCACGGGGCAGTCGGCCAATGCACTCGCCGTGCGCCTCTACCGCATCAGACAGAAACTCCACAAATGGATTAAACACGAATCATCATGAAACAGAACCTTCCCCCTGAAACAGAGCAGATGCTCAGGGCTGATGCGAACCTGCACGAAGCCCTCCGCCGCCGGCATGCCGACGAGCCTCAACTGCCCGACGACTTCGCACAGAGGCTGCAAGCGCGCATCCGTGCCGAACATGAGAAGAAACCTGTGAGCCTCCACACCCACCGATGGAGGAACATGGCCGCCGCATTGGTCGGTGTATTATTGGTTGTAGGCGGCTTGGCCTTTGCAGCGGTGCGCCTCACCTTCCTCAGACAGGAGGAGCCGCTATGCAGCGATAGCATCGCTGCCCAGAGGAAGGAGGAGACGAGGGCTGAGAGCGACAGCATCACCTGTTTCCGCAACACGCGGTTGGACAGCCTGTTGCTCGTGGTGGGCAGCCACTATCGCCATGCGGTGGTGTTCATCGACGAGGAGCCGCAATCCTTGCGTTTCTCCATCGACTGGAACCATGAGCGTCCGCTGGCCGACTTCCTCGCCACAATAAACGAGTTTGAGGGCTTACAACTCACCGCCGAGAGAGATACCCTCTATGTGGAATCGGTGGAAGAGGAAAGAGAGGAGGACGAGCCATGAGACATTTTCTCCCATGTCTTCTCCTGTATGTGTCGCTCGGCATTTCAGCCCAAACCATCAGCCACACTTTCCGAAGCGAACCGCTGGCTCAAGCCCTCGAAGTCCTCCAGAACGAGCAGCACACCTACCACATCACCTTCATCCACAACGAACTGGAAGACCTCATGGTGACCGCCACCCTCAAGAACCTCTCCGTACCCGAAGCCGTGGAGCGCATCTGCAAGGGACTGCCGCTAAAGGTGAAAGTGAAGGACAAGGACATCTTCGTGCAGTATAAAAAGAAGGCAAAAGTGCACACCATGATCTTGCAAGGCAAGGTGCTGGACAGCCGCACCCACAACGACCTGCCGGGCGCGATGGTTTATCTGCTCGCAAAGGACAGCACCGTGCTCGACTCCTGCCACGCCAAGAGTTTCTGGCAGCAGGACGACAAGAGCGGTTACACGGCCGATTTCAGCTTCACTGTGCCACAAACCCAAGACACCTACATCTTCAAGGCACAGATGGGCGGCTACGAGACGGGCTACTTGGAATATGCCATCAACACCCTGCACCGCCGCGAGTTCTCCCGCCATCTGCCACCCATCTATCTGCTGGAGGCTGGACGAATGCTGAAGGAAGTGGTGGTGACAGCCACGAAAGTGAAGTTCTACCACAAGGGCGACACGGTGGTGTATGATGCCAGTGCCTTCCAGTTGGCCGAGGGCAGCATGCTCGATGCCCTTGTGAAGCAACTGCCCGGCGTGGAACTGAAGAGCGACGGCCGCATCCTGCACAACGGCAAGTTTGTGGAGAGCCTGCTGCTGAACGGCAGAGACTTCTTCAAGGGCGACAACCGCGTGATGCTCGACAACCTGCCTGCCTACACGGTGAAACAGATAGAGTTCTACGACAAGTATGGCGAGAAGAGCGAGTTCCTCGGACAGCAGATGGAGAGCGACAAGGCATACGTGATGGACGTGAAACTGAAGAAAGAATACAGCATCGGCTATCTGGCCAACCTCGAGGCAGGTGGCGGCACCGACGAACGCTACTTGGCACGCCTCTTTGCCATGCGCTTCACCGACCACTCCCATCTGGCGGCCTATGCCAACGCCAACAACCTGAACGACGACACCCGTCCGGGCGAAGACGACAATTGGCATCGGAACGATGAGACAGGGCGCGCCACCCAGCAGCAGGGAGGAATGGACTACAACGTGGATGCCCGCAACAAGAAGTGGAATGCGCAGGGCAACGCCCGATTCTTCCACTCCAAGCGTGACCTGCAAACCACCACTCACCGCACGAACTTCCTATCCACCGGCGACACCTACGAGCGCAGCCGCAGCATGGCCGACGACCGCTCCTTCAGGCTGAGCACGTGGAACCAGTTCCGCTACAACTTCCCGAAGGTGCAACTCACCCTCACGCCCAGCCTCACCTACAACTGGACGAACAACCACTCACGGTTCCTCTCCTCGGCCTTCACAGCCACCGACTCGCCCATCAACACGAATCAGCAGCAAGGCATCCTGCGCGGACACGAACTGCGCGCCGCCTTCACTGCCAAAGCAACATTTAAGATAGAGCACTCCGACGACTACTACGAACTGGAGACCAACATGAACTACCGCAACACAGACGATGACCGTTTCAACCGCCAGCAGGTGACAGGCAAAACCTCCCTCTTCGCCGACCAGTACTTCAAGAACCATCCCGACCGTTATCAGAACATCTGGACACAAGCCATGTATCACTGGGCCATCAAGCAAAGCATGTCGCTCGATGCCAGCATCAGCTACGAGCATCGCAACACCCGCAAGGAGCAGTCGCTCTATCTGCTCGACCGCCTCGACAGCCACGACAGTATCGGCACTCTCCCCTCCGTTGCCGAGTACGAACGGACAATGGACAGAAGCAACAGCTACGACAGCCACCTCAGCGAGGACTACTACGCCGTCCACCCCATCCTCTGGTGGTTCCCCAAGACCAAAGGCGGCCGTTGGAGCATCAGCCTCCGTTTGCCCATGCGGGTGCAGCACCAGCGGCTCCACTATCAGCGAGGCACGGTCGATACCACCATCGTGCGCACCCCCTTCCTTGTGGCCTCAGAATGGAACTATGCCCAATGGCGCAGCAACGATGGAAAGTACACCGTCTTCATCCAGCCACAAGTGGCGGCATCGGCTCCTGCCCTCCAACACTTTGTCGACATCCGCGATGCCACCGACCCACTGAACATCCACCTGGGCAACAACGACCTCGGCAACACCTATCGCTATAGCCTGCGTGTTCACATGGTCAAAAGGCTCCAAGAGCAGCAAATCTTCAAAGTGGTGGGCTTTGAATGTCAATGTGTACAGAATCAGCTGGCCATGAGCCACCTCTACGACCCCGCCACGGGCATACACACCTACCAACCCTTCAGCGTGGATGGCAACTGGAACTTCCGCACAGACGCAGGCTTTGAGATGCCGCTCGACAAACCCAAACGATTGTTCATGAGTGCAGCCACCTCTTTCACCTTCGTCCATAACGTGGATTTGACAGGCACGGCCACCTTGCAGCGCAGCACCGTCAACACCACGGGTTGGACACCCGAAGTGGAAATGTCCTACAAGCTCAACGGACAGAACAACGTGAAACTGAGCGTAGCCCCCACATGGCAATGGCTGTCCAGCCCCCGCGAAGACTTCAAGAGTTCCCACACCACCGACTTCAAGAGCACCCTCACTGCCCTCGTGACCCTGCCGTGGAAGGTGCAACTCGCCACCGACCTGACACTCTACAGCCGCCGAGGCTACAACGACGCTTCGATGAACGACACAGAATGGTGCTGGAACGCCCGCCTCTCACGCCCCTTCATGAAAGGGAGCCTCATCCTGATGCTCGACGGCTTCGACCTGCTCAACCAACTGAACAACATCACCCAGACGATGAATGCACAGGGCAGAACGGAGACATGGACCAACACCCTGCATCGCTACTTGCTCTTTCACGCCGTGTGGCGACTGAACAAGCAACCGAAAAGAAAGTAATTAGATTAGTTAAACTAAATGTACACATCCTCCTGCACTGTCTGTGAAGATCGTGCAGTTTTTTCTTTCCCCCATCCCCATTTTCCAGTCTTGACAAGCCTTTTTTTGCCTTTCCTCAAGAAAAAAACAGGAGGAGAGGTTTCTTTTAGCAAAAAAAATGATACGGGTGTTGGTGCTTTTTTGTACCTTTGCGACGATTTTACTCAAAAACCTATCATGTCGAAGAATAATATAAGGAAAAAGGAGAAGAAGCCGTTCATTCTGTCAAAAGGAATCTCCGTCGGTATCAGCATAGCCGTCACGGTGATTGTAGCGGCAATGGGAGCGTACTACTTGATTGTAGAGAACAGCGACATGTTATTCATGGCGCAAACACAATCCTATTTCACGACCAATCGCATATTCCTTGAGGAGTGCATGCATCAGCCTGGTGGCCTCATCAGTTGGGCGGCCAGTTTCCTGACCCAGTTTTTCTATTATCCAGCCCTTGGCTCCACCATCATGATAGCAATCTGGATTGTGAGCATGTGGCTGAGCAAACTGGCTTTCAAGGTGAAAACCGTCTGGATGTCTGTGCTGGCACTACCTGTCATGTGTCTGTTGGCGAGCATGATTGACACAGGCTACTGGCTCTACTACCTGAAACAGACAGGCTACTGGTTCTATGGCACAGTGGGATACCTCGTCTGCATGCTGCTGCTGCTCTTCCACAGTCTTTTCAAGAAGCCCATGGATCGCATCATCACCACTATACTGATTGCCGTTACATATCCCTTCTTTGGGTGGTACACATTATTGGCGCAGCTCTATATCGCATTCATTTCCATTGCCAACAGCATAAAGTCCTCCAAGAAAGTGGTGGAGACAGAAGAATCTGACGGCAAGAAGGAGAAATCACTTGCCTACAAGATTTCACGTCCACTCATTCCCTTCGTATTGATTGCTGTTATCCCTTTGATCTGTTACCAGCTCTATCCTGACATCAGACTTGACGATGTCTGGAGAATTGGCCTTCCTGAGTTCTCCAACAATGACTTAATCAGTTTTTACCCCACCCTCCCCTTTGTGGTGCTGTCCATTATTCCAATCATATTTCCCTTCCTTCCCAAGAAACAAGAAATGAAGGGAGGGATGGCGTGGACAGTCTGCCTGATTAGCATCGGTCTGTTAGTGGCCTCGTGGGTATGGGTGGAGAAGAGAAACTACCAGAACTACAATTATCATGCCGAAATGCGCATGTATCGTGCTGCAGAGGAACAAGATTGGGAAAAGGTGCTGGAGGAAATGTCCAACCTTCCTGGTGATGCATCCCGACAGATGGTACTGACCAAGAATGTGGCACTCATCAACACAGGACAGATTGGCGACAAAATGTTCAAATACAACAATATGGGTGAACGACCTGACAACGGATTCGACACGTTGCACGTACACATAGTACAAACCGCAGGTTCCCAACTCTACTATTATCACGGCAAGACGAACTTCGCCTCACGTTGGTGCATCGAAAACAGCGTGGAGTTTGGCTATGACTTCGACAACCTGAAGATACTGTCACGTTGTGCTTTGGTGAATGGTGAGATGGATGTGGCGAAGAAGTATCTGAACATTCTCAAGACCAGTCTCTTCTATCGGGATTGGGCTGAACGGTTGCTGCCTATCACGGAGAAGCCTGAACTCATTCAGAAGTATCACGAGTTTGACAAAGTTCGTGAGCTGTACAACCACATGGGCACCACACTTGATGGTGACAATGGACTGGTGGAAATGTACCTGCTCAACTACTTTAGCAACACAATGAACAAAGACAGCAAGTTGCTGCAAGAAGTCACTCTTCTGTATGCACTTGTGCAGAAAGACATCAAAGTGTTCTGGCCACGCTTCTTCCTATATGCCAAGCTGCACGACGGGGAGAAAATGCCTGTTCACTATCAGGAGGCAGCCCTGCTATATGGCAAGTTGGAACCTCAGACGATGAACATTGAAGGAATGCCTTTCGACGAAAAGGTGACCGAGCGTTACGAAGGATTCCAACAATTATCGCAATCACTACTGTCAACTGGCATGAAGCCCAAAGAAGTAGGCGAAGCCATGAAGGAGACATACGGCGACACGTTCTTCTGGTTCTATTTCTTCTGCCGAGATTTGTACACTTATTAATTGAAAGTTGAAAATTGCAAAATATAACAATCCACTTATGAACTTCAGAACACTCATACCAGTCGTTGTTTTGGCAGTCATCATGACCGCCTGCAACCATCGAACCATACCCACCAATGCAAAGCAGGAGTCACGTCTGCCCAGAATCTATCCTGATTACACAGAGGTGACCATCCCTTGCAACATCTGTCCACTGAACTTTGCTGTTCAGGAGGGAGAGAATGAAGTGGTGGCAAAGTTCACTTATCCAGGAGGTGAAAGCCTCTACGGAGAAGAACAGAACGTGCTCATCGACGAGGAAGACTGGCACAACATGATGAAAGCCTCCGTCGGCAAGAGCATTCAGGTGGAAGTGTATGCCAAGACTGGAAACGACTGGAAAGCCTTCAAGCCCTTCAACATTTACGTGGCTGAGGATTCCATCGACTCATACATTTCCTACCGTGTCATCCAACCCTCCTACGTAGCATACGAGAGACTGAGCATCAATCAACGCAATCTCACGAATTTCGAGGAGAAGGAGATTTACAACAACATGTCGATCAGCACCGAAGAAACAGGACAATGCATCAACTGCCACTCCTACCAGAACTTCAAGACCGACAACATGCTCTTCCACATGCGCCAAGGTCATGGAGGCACGATGCTCGTGGTGAATGGTGAACTGCGCAAGATTGACCTCAAGACTGACGAGACGCTCAGTGCCGGTGTCTATCCAGCATGGCACCCCACAAAGAACCTCATTGCCTTCTCCACCAACAAGACAGGCCAATCGTTCCACACAAAAGACCTGAACAAAATTGAAGTGCAAGACACAGAAAGCGACCTCATTCTCTACGATGTGGACAAGAATGAGGTGAGCATCATCTCAGAACTGGACGACGAACTGGAAGTGTTTCCCACATGGAGTCCTGACGGCAAGAAACTCTACTTCTGCTCGGCACACTTCATCTACAAGAACGACAGTATTTCCAAGGAAACCGAAATGATTCAACGCTACAAGGAAGTGAAGTACAACCTCTATTGTGCCGACTTCAACCCCGACACCAAAGAGTTCAGCAACGTGGAGATGATTTACAATGCAGCCGACTCAGTGGGACAGAGTGTCACTCTGCCACGTGTGAGCCCCGATGGCCGTTATCTGCTCTTTGCTCAGGCAGAGTTCGGATGTTTCCACGTATGGCACGCTGATGCCGACATCTACATGATGGATTTGAAGACCCAACAGGTACAGAAACTGGATGCGGTCAACAGTCCTCGTTCGGAGAGTTACCCCACGTGGTCAAGCAATGGCCGTTGGATCATGGTGGATTCTCGTCGCGACGATGGCAACTACACCCGTCCTTACATCGCCTATTTCGACAAACAAGGCAAGGCACACAAAGCCTTTGCTGTACCACAAAAAGACCCCAATTTCTACACGTTCTTCTTGCGCTCATTCAACCGTCCAGAGTTCATGATAGAACCTGTCACCATTGCACCACAAGCATTCACCAAGAAAGCCAAAGAAGAGGCGGTCAAAGCAAAATTCGCTCAATAAAACATTTTGAAGAATCTCAAATACATCTATCTGTTCATCTTCATCGCTGCAGCATTTCTCTTGCTGCCAGTGATGAATGGTGATTATCTGTACACCATCCAAGACAACAATGTCTTCATCAGCGGGCATACGTTCATGATGGACATTGTTCAACACGCAGGTGGATGGATAACGTGGGCAGCATGCTATCTCACACAATTTTTCTACTATCCTTGGTTGGGCAGCACCATTCTCATCCTCCTTTGGGTCGCCATCTACTGGATTACCATCTGGATGTTTGGCATCAGCAACAAGTTCAGTTTCTTGGCTTTGATTGTGCCCTTGCTCTTGCTGTATCATCTGCTTGACTACGGCTATTGGATTTATTACGCCAAGGCCCCAGCCTTTCCCTTTGTGCCCACCCTCACGATTCTCTTCTGCCTGTTGTTCACATGGGGAATCCTGTTCCTCACCAGAAATCTCAAAATCAGTTGGAGATGGAAAGGCCTCCTCGCCCTTGGCCTGCTGGGCATCATCATGGTCATCATCAATTGGCTATCTCCTTCAAGCCCTTGGCATTTCAACTACAATTACAGGCACTCCATCATGACCACCCTGACCGACAAGAACTTTCGACATGAGTTGCGGATGTACCGTGCTTTGGATGAGTTCCGATTTGACGATGTGCTCAAGGAAATGCCTGCCGACAACGAGAAAGCCCCCACCAATCTGATGGTCATGTACAAGAACATCGCCTTGATGCATACAGGTCGCATCACCGATATGTTCAAGACAAACAACTGCGGCATCAATCCCTTCAAAAATGATTCTTTGCCCATCTACACCTCACAGTTGGGAGCCCCTCTCATCTATTACCAGTTCGGGCAAATCAACTACGCCTACCGATGGGCTATGGAGAATGCGGTGGTGTATGGACAGAGTTTCCGCAACCTCAAGATGATGGCACGATGCGCCATTTTCAATCAGGAGTTTGATCTGGCCATGAAATACATCGCCATGCTCAAAAGCAGCATCTATTACCGCGACTGGGCAAAAGAGCGTGAAGCATGGATGGCCAATAGCACCAACTTCATCCAGCATAAGGAGTTCCAAACCATCGCCCCACTCCTCTGTGAAGATATCAATATGCTCGATGAGGACGAAGGACGCTGCGAGAAATACATCCTCGACCACTTTTCCGACCTTCGGCATCCCACCTCTCCGCTGCTGGAAGACGTCATCATGTGCCTGTCACTCTGGACGGAAGATGGTTACGCATTCTGTATCCACTTCTACGACTATGTGCAGAACCACCCCAACCAACCCATACCGGAACTCTATCAGCAAGGAGCCATCCTATATGGCAATACACAAGACGCACCCATCACCACTAGGAACTTCAAGTTTGACACCATCGTTTCGGAGAAATACAACCGATTTGCCGAAGACTACAACGAACTCTCCCAGCAAGAACTCGACACACAGGAGATGGCCAAACGCATGAAACCCACCTATGGCGACACCTACTGGTGGTACTACTATTTCTATACAGATTTCACGATTTACTAATTAGCTATATTACCAAACAACATGAAGAAATTTATTGCTTCTATTCTGATGGCCATTGCCACATTGAGCATCCATGCACAAGGAACCGTGCAAGACTACAAAAACGCTTTTGCCACCCGTGGTAAATACTCCAACAAGATGACCAACGGCAACATCCGTGTGCAGTCACCTCACCATGTCAACCCTGCTGTAATGAACTACTCCACCTTCAACGGCGACAGCACTGTGTGGTATCAGGTGGATGTGAAGACTGGCGAGAAAAAACGCATCGGCAACCCAGAGCCACCACGTCCACGCGAATGGAGAGGGGGTGATGGCCATCACTGGATGGAAGTGCGCGACGAAAAAGACGGACGCGCTGAAAGTCCTGTGAACAAAGGCACCTTCATGATTCACAAGAACAACAACCTATACATTCAAACGAATGATAGTTTGATTCTACCGATGCAAATAACGTTCGATGGTGTTGACACCTGCTACTACTCCTCTTGGGGACGTTGGTCGAAGGATGGCAAGTATTATGCCACGGTGCTCATCAAGCCGGCACCCAAGCACTATGTCACCTACACCCTCTCCTCCCCTACCGACCAAGTGCAGCCCAAATACTCTCAGCAAGAGTATGCCAAACCTGGCGACTCGCTCAACTACCGCATCCCTGTCATTGTGGATGTGGAGATGAAGAAGACCATCTATCCGAAGAGCACAGAACTCTTCGCCTCGCAGTATCAGGTGACTGCACCACAATGGGACGAAAGCGGAAAGACCCTCACATTCGAGTTCAACGAACGCGGACACAAAACCTATCGTGTGTTGGAGATGAACCTCCAGGGCGACATCAAGACCCTCATCGAGGAGAAGAACGACAAATATGTGGCCTACTCACGCAACTTCCGCCAAGACCTCGACAGCGAGCACATTCTCTGGAAGAGCGACCGCGATGGACATGCACATCTTTATATATATAACCGCAAGAACGGCAAACTGACCCAAGTGACCAAGGGTAACTACTGGGTGCGTGGTGTGCAGCATGCCGAAATCAACGAGAAGGGACAGGGCTATATCCTCTTCTCTGCCAACGGGATGAACTGCAAGAACATGGGTGTGGTGGCATCCAGCCTCAATGGAAAGATTGCGGAGGAAGACCCCTATAACATACACTACTACCGCATTGACCTCAACGGCAAGAACCTCATCCAACTCACACCCGAACGAGGCAATCACAGCGTCACCTTCAATGGCGACCACACAGCACTCATCGACACCTACTCATCCGTCGATCAAGCGCCTGTGACGGTGCTCCGTTCTGCCACTGACGGCAAACTCATCACTACACTGGAAACAGCCGACATCAGCAAATTGGAGGCAGAAGGATGGAAGGCGCCCGAGGTGTTCGTCGCACCTGGACGTGATGGGAAGACCGACATGTGGGGACTCATCCGCCGTCCACGCAACTTCGACCCCAATAAGAAGTATCCCGTCATCGAGTACATCTACTCAGGTCCTGGCGACCAGTATGTGCCCAAGACGTTCACACCGTGGATATGGACGTTGGACGACCTCACCGAACTTGGCTTCATCGTCGTGCAACTCGATGCCATGACCACCTCATTCCGTTCTCTCGACTTCGAGCAGGTCTGCTATAAGAACCTCAAAGATGCTGGTTTCCCCGACCGCATCGAATGGATCAAGGCTGCCGCCAAGAAATACCCCTATATGGACATCGACCGCATGGGCATCTACGGGTGCTCCGCTGGTGGGCAGGAAGCCCTCGGTGCCCTCCTCTTCCACGGCGACTTCTATAAAGCAGGTTATGCTGCCTGTGGTTGCCACGACAACCGCATGGACAAAATCTGGTGGAACGAGCAGTGGATGGGCTATCCCGTCGATAGCAGTTACATTGAGTGTTCCAATGTGGAGAACGCCAAGAACCTACAAGGTAAACTCATGCTCGTAGTGGGCGAGATGGACGACAATGTTGACCCTTCTTCCTCCTATCAGGTGGTCAATGCCCTCATCAAGGAGAACAAGGACTTCGAGTTCATCTTCCTTCCTGGCGCTCACCACACCATGGGCGAAACCTACGGCGAGCACAAACGCTACGACTTCTTCGTCAAGAACCTGCTGGGTGTGGAGCCACCCGCATGGGAGGAATTCAAATAAACAACACATACCGAACTGTTCGAACAGTTCCCTTGACAATGGGTCCCCGACTTTGCACAGGCAGAGCCGGGGATTCATTGTTTTTTCTCAGATAGCCAAGTATGTAACACCCACGTGAGTTCGGTGTAAGAAAACGTGTGTTTATTACGCTTCGCGTGACGAAAGAAAAACCAGAAAAACCAGAAAAAACAAATAAAAACCGGTCTTTCTTGTATCAGTTCAATGTATAACGAAGAACATGTTTTTATGGTTTTTATTGGTTTTTTTAGGTTTTTTCTTCGTCCGCCGAAGGCGAATAACTTATACCGAACTCACGTTAACACCCACAACGGAGGCAGTGGCGTAACCTCCACTAACCCACTGTAAGAGACAAAAAAAATCGCTTCTTACGATTGATAAACCGTAAGAAGCGATTGATGAGCCAAAACAAGCGATTGATAAATCGGTACAAGCGATTAACGAAGTGCACCAGGTGCTTGCACCCCTCTCCCACGCTTTTGCCAGTGAAAACCATCTGGGGGACAGAAAGACTTGCAGACCCTCAAGTTTTTCTGGTGCAAAGATACAACATTTTGAGGTCTTTTCCAATAGTTAACGATAAAAGAAATGGAGGAAATGCATGTTTTATTCTAATTGAACTTCGTTCTTCTTCCGACGCGACTAGGCAGAACCCAAGCGAGCTTGGTTCTGCTCTCACTGCTCCGTCAGTTCTAACTGGTCGTAGGGGTAGCGTTCTGTGCGCACCTGCATGGTGCCGGTGTACATACGCCCAGAGAGTTCGTTGTACTTGATGTTGTAGTCGCGCTGCATCTTCCACACCTTCTTGCGGTCGGTGTCCTTGAAGAAACGTTCCTCCAACTGGTAGATGGGGAACGAACCTTTCTCCACGGCTACGGCTTCCCATGTGTAGAGTTTCTTTGTATCGTATATCTTCATGATAAGTCCAGGAAGTCCGCCGAACTTCCACGGCCCGGACTTCAGGGGAATGGCTGACGTGAACCATGCCACATAGTCACGACCTCGCCAGTGGCACGTGGCTTTCTGGCATTGGTAGCCGCAAATCTTCTGCTTCTGATTAGCAAGCGTCCACTGCATTGAGGGCCATGGCTCCTTGTAGCGGTATTGTGTATATTCTGCCGCTGGCATCACTGCCCACTCCGTTAGCTCTTTGCCACGAACGTAGATTTGTGAGTATTGATACTCCGACCAAATGTCCTTTCGGAATCCCTTCAACTTGAGCGCGTTTGGGTAGTACGACTTGTGGGGATTGGCCTTGAGCCATGCCCGCAGAGCCTCGTCGTTCTCGGCAAGGAAGTGGCTGGCGTACTGCGTCATGCCTTTGTCCGTAAGCAGTTGACCGCAGTCTATCCATGTGTCCTCGTCCTTCAAGTCCTTGGCATTGAAGGCATAGAGTATGCGGATGTTGCTTGTGCCAATCACGGTGGCTTTCACTACGCCGTAGTCCACCATTCGCGGACGGGTCGCCGTGCTTTGCTTCTGCTGCGCACTCGCCCCGCCACACACAGCGGCGAGGGCGAAGATGATGGTGATGATTCTCTTGTTCATAATGATGTCTGTTTATTCTAATTCCATCGGACTGTAAGGCTTGTCGGGGAAAGTGTTTCCTTCCAGTGAAGTGACCCTGCCGCCATAGAGGACGGTAAGCCAATTGACGTTGATCTTCTTCTGCAGTTTCAGCATGTCCTGGCGCTTTACTTTCTTGAACCGCGAGAAGTTCCATTGCATGATGGGGCGCGGCGTGCGCTCCAGTTTCACCAACTCGAAGTTGTACTCCTTCTTGGCATCTGAAATCTTCACGATGAGTCCAGGCAGACCACCGAACTTCCATGGGCCGCGCTGGATGGGAATTTCAGATGTGAACCACGCCACATAGTCGCGACCTCGCCAATGGCAGGTGGCCTTCTGGCAGCGGTAGCCGTGGATGTTCTGCTGCTCGTCCTTCAGCGTCCATTGCTGCTTCGGCACTGGCTCAGTGTACTGGCAACATTCACGGTCGAGGTTCATCGGCATGATGGCATACTCCGTCAGTTGGCCGTCCTTGATGTAAATCTCGTCGAACTGGTATTCCGACCATCGGCTGGGATATTTGCCGCCGAACTTCCGTCCGGGGTATACGCTCTCACCGTTACTGTTCTTTATCAATACAGGTTTGTATGTCGAGTCGCTGTGAGCCACGAAATAGCTGGCATACTTCGTGTACTGCTTGCCCACCTGCAGCCATCCGAGGTCGATATAGGTATTCTCGTCCTTTATGTTCTCTGCATTGAAGGCGTAGTA
>JAFSKK010000002.1 GCA_017448965.1 Bacteroidaceae bacterium
CATAATCTCCTTATTTTACAGACACATTCTATAAATCTTCTCTACATCTGCAGGAGTCAGGTCGGTGAATCCATGCAGCACACCCTCTGGGCCACAAGCTTTCTTGGCCATCAGCGCAAAGTTCTTGTCGTCGATGCCGAGGTCGGAGAGACGGCTCTTCAAACCAAGGGTCTCGAAGAAGAAGGTTTCGAGGGCATCGATGGCGGCATTGGCTCCCTCCATCATGGTGAGACCGAGGTCAACGCTCATCACGTTGATGCCGAAGCGGTGGATATAGGGGGCTGTCCCCTCGTTGAGTATGTAGCGCAGCCAGCGCGGGATGAGGATGGCCAGGCCGTGGCCGTGGGTGATGTCGTAGAATGCCGACAGTTCATGCTCCATGGAGTGGCATACGGTGGCCTGAAAATAACCGTCGTAGAGGAATCCGTTGAGTGCCCATGACGAAGCCCACATCAGGTTGGCACGTGCCTCGTAGTCGTCACCCTTCTCAACGGCGACAGGGGCATACTTGACCACCGTGCGCAGCACTTCCTCCTGAATACGCAGCAGCATGTCCATCGACTGTGCCTTGCTGAAATAGGCCACGTCGAAGATGTGCGACATGATGTCGGCACTGCCGCTGGCCGTCTGATAAGGACTCACAGTGAAAGTGTTCGTGGGGTCGAGGAACGACACGTCGGGGTTGTTGTCGGGAGCGAAGTAGCCGTATTTCTCGTTGGTCTCGACGTTGCTAATGACGCAGCCACCGTCCATCTCGGAACCAGTAGCAGCCAGTGTCAGGACTGTGATAATGGGGAGCGTCTCGGTGACGGCGGCCTTGCGGGTCACCAGGTCCCACACGTCGTCACCCTCATACTTGGCGGCAGCGGCAATGCCCTTGGTGGCATCAATCGTAGAGCCACCGCCTACAGCCAGCAGCACGTCGATACCTTCCTTCTTGCAAATGGCTGCACCCTTATTAACCGTCGTGTGACGCGGATTGGGTTCCACGCCAGGCAGTTCGAATACGGTAGCACCGCCCTTCTGGAGTTCGGCCATGATCTTGTCGTACAAGCCAATCTTCTTGATGCTGCCGCCGCCATAGACCATCAGCACTTTCTTTCCAAACCGTGCCACTTCCTCGTGCAGGTGACACATCTGCTCCTTGCCAAAATAGATTTTGGTCTTATTCTCAAATACGAAGTCTCTCATTGCTAAATTCTATTTATGTTTTTCTTTGCTAAATCTGCAATCTCTCTTGCCTGGCGGTCAGCATTTGCGGCCTCGGCTCCGTGGATGGGTGTACCGTCATCAACGTTGGCACCCGGACAGAGCTTCTTGATGAAGCGGACGCTCGAGCCCATGCCGCTGCCCTCGTTGGTGCAGAAGGGGATGATGGTCTTGCCAGTGAAGTCATACGATTCGAGGAACGTATAGACCACCATCGGCATCGTGCCCCACCAGTTAGGATAGCCCAGGATGATGGTGTCGTACTCGTCTATCGACTCCAGCGGATTCTTCACCTCCGGGCGCACCTGGTCGTGCAGTTCCTTCTTGGCTTCCTCGATGCAGGTCATGTAGTCCTTCGAATACTCGTAGGTCGTGTCAATCTGGAACACGTCGGCATCGGGCAGCAGGGCCTTGATCTTACCGACCACAACCTCCGTGTTACCCAGTTTCAGGTTCACGATACTTCCGTTCACATAGTTCTCTCCGCGACGAGAGTAATACGCAATCAATACTTTCTTTGCCATAGTTCTTATACCTTATATTTTAATTATGGTGCAAAGGTACGACAATCCCCCGAAACTGTTGTTACACAATTTACGGGGGAATTTACCAGATTTTCCTTTTCGTGCTAATCTGCCTCGATTTTCACGGAAATACTGCCTGCTGATCGCTTCAGAAACGAGGCTACATCCTCTTCAAAGTCGCCCAACTTCACCAACTGATAGGGTGCCACATTCACATCGTCGAACAGAAGAGAAAGGCAATTCCAACCACCGAAGTACATCAATTCGTTCTTATGGGCTTCAGAAGTCTTCCGGCTCTTGCCATCATCGGCTTTCTTGGGCAGACGGCTGTAGTACTCATGATTCCCGCTACGGCTAAACTCCATCTCCATAGGACACATGGTTATGACCTGACTGACCAGCGGATCGTTGTTGGTCTGAACGTGGAATGTCTGTCCGTTTATTGTTACCTTCAGTCTCATCGTCTTGCTTTTACAAGTTTGTGCCGATGCAGCAGTGATACACAGCAACATCAGCACAAGACCAAACAATCTCTTTACCATTAACTATGCCATCTGAGGGAATGCACTCCACTCGAAATACTGCTCGCGCTCGGCAATCCACCAGCGACCGTCAATCTTCACGTACTTGTCGAAGTAGCGCACGGCGTGAACGGTCAGTTTGTCCATTCCGTCCTCCTCGGTCACCAGCGTAGCCAGGGCATAGCAGGTTCCTGTGGCGTGGGTCTCGTCCACGAAATCGACGTTCTGCTGGCCGTTCATGTGGAACGACACCTTGGCAGCACCGAAGGCCTTGTACTGGCGAATCATGTCCTGCACGTCGGTAGCCGTCATGCCCAGTTTGCCGCCAAAATAGACGTTCAATTTGATGTCGGGACGGAAAATCTCCACGTAGCAGTCCTGATTGTTCTTGTCACTCTCTGTTGCGTAGAAGTCTACTAATGCCTTCAACTCCATGCGGTCTTGCATTCTGAAATCCATAATCGTTGTTGTTTATAAGTTATAAGTTTGAAATCATCTTCTTTGCCCATTCCGACACTTTCTTCTCGGACGATCGGGCCTGTGAGCCACGGATGGCCAGAGCCTCGGTAACGGTAGCACCTTTGCATGTCTCGCACAGTTCTGCAACGGTATTCAGCAGCCCGCTGCCCTCGCTCGTCGAGAACGGGATAATCGTCTTGCCCGACAAGTCGTAGTGCTCAAGGAAGGTGTCGATGATGGGAGGATAGGTTCCCCACCAGATGGGATAGCCCACGAAAATCACGTCATAGTCCTCCAGATTGCTGAGCCAGTGCTTGGGCTGAGCCTTCTCACCGTTCTGCATCTCCTCCTTTGCCTCTTCAATCATCTTGAAGTGGTCCTTGGAGTACACCTTCGTCGTCTCAATCTCGAAGAGCGTGCCGCCAACGGCTTTCTGTATGTACTCTGCACATACATGCGTATTGTCTTTCTCCAGATTCTCGATGCGTCCGCCAGCCATATAGGTCTCGCCCTTCATCGAGAAGAACACGGTCAAAATCTTCTTTTCCATATTGCTATTACTTGTTTGATTATCGTTCTGTCTTGCCTGTCCGCAAGCCGTCGTTACGAGCGACAGCAGCATCAGCATCATTGAATATAATTTCCTTCTCATAACTTTGTTTTAGTTTGATGGTGCAAAGGTACGACAATCCCCCGAAACTGCGGTTACACAATTTTCGGGGGATTTTACCAAATTTTCAGAATCGTACTTTTTAGTGCTTCTTACTCTCTAAAATCACTCGGTTTTGCACCCAGATTGGTCTGCACATAGCGACTGAAATGTGATAATGACGTGAAACCGAACATGTCGCTGATGTCTGTAAATGACAGGCTGCGGTCACGTAACAGGCGGCTGATGTCGAGCGAGGCATAGCGGGTAATCCAGAAGGCGGCAGGCAGTCCGCTGACCTTCTTCGACACCTCAGAGAGATACTTCGACGTGACACAGAGATGGTCGGCATAGTAGCTGATGTCGCGATTGCGTCGGAAGTCGCCCCGCTCCAGCATGTCGATGAACTGCTCCATCAACTGATGTTGTTGCGACGAAATCTTGTCTGCACCATATAGTTTGGCGTGAAAGTCGAAGAAGTCGATGATCATGCACTCGATGGCATTCTTCAGCGCATCATGACGGAAACGATGGTCAGTCTGAGCCAGCCGGCGAATTACGGCATCGAAGTTCTGACGGCAAACCTCCTGCTGTTCAGGTGTCAGTTTCATGATGGGATTCTGGAACAGCGACAATTGGCCACGCATACCGTAATTGCTTTGTGGTGTGGATAGTTCGATGAACTGCTGCGTCACATAAATCACATCCACCTTGAAGTCATCACTCTCATGCAAGTCTTTCACCAAATCGCCCCTACGGGGAATAATCATACAGTCGCCAGCCTCGAAACGAAAAGCACTGCCATTCCGTTCAAACGTGCAGTACCCGCCATAGCAGTAGGCATGGCAGAGATAGTCGGCAAACGCAGCATCTCCTATTCGCGCCAGCGTGTGGTCTATAATAATATGTTGAATAGTATCCATAAAGACGTAATTTATTTCTTCTTATACTTGTTCTTTACTATCTCGTATGAGTTTCGGGTCAGTTCCTTCAGGAGTTCATCAGGGGCATTGCCTGGATCTATGCCAATCCAATGCTTAGGCGATTCGTTGTATGGATTCCCGATACAGTCATGCTGTGCCTTCAACTCTTCGATGCGCTCTGGTTGGCATTTGAGCGATATGACAGAAAAATCATTGCAGTCGAAGAATGAGAACATGTGTCCATGAACGTAGAATACCAAGACTCCTTCTCCGTTCTTAAACTTCTGGAAAGGCAGTTTCTCTTCCACGTCATCGCATAATGACAGACAAAACTCACGATAGTCTTCTATATTCATTACTTTTGTTCTTTATTGTTCGTCACACGCTCCGCAGTTACTGCATCCGTTGCAGGTCATGCGGCTACCGCAGGTGGCACAGTGTTCACGGAAAAAGGGTTCTGGGGTAATAATGTCTGTACCGAAGAGCTTTCCTTCGGGCATTCGCAGCATACGTGGAACCTTGCGGCCTTGATAGCTTAGACTTGAAAGAAATGCCTGTTGGCTCTGTATGCGTTTGTTGGGTATGCGATATGTCTTACCGTCCTTCACAAACACCGTTCCTGTCTCAATAAAATCAAAGGTCACATCATACTTGCGGCATTGTTCGCTGAGTTGTTTTACCCATTCGTAGTGGCATGGACGCGCACCATCATAATTCTCACCGCCACAAATAACTTCCTCGATAAGTCCTGTTTGCAAATATTGTTCTGCATCCACAGGACCAATATAGGGTGCTGCCATAAATCCAC
Source organism: Bacteroidaceae bacterium (assembly GCA_017448965.1). Lineage (GTDB taxonomy): Bacteria > Bacteroidota > Bacteroidia > Bacteroidales > Bacteroidaceae > Minthosoma. The sequence continues at coordinate 5,094 of JAFSKK010000002.1, forward strand.
GATGCTTGGCTGGGGTCTGTAGAAGAATGGGCAATCGCTCGTCGGCACGTTTCTGATTTTCCGTGGTCACGTTGAGCATCACGTTTTCATAACCATTCCCCCAATCATCTGGCAGACAATCCGCAAAACGCTGTGGTCGTTTGGTGAGAAGACGGAAGAAGATGTCAGGTCTTTGTCGTATAATACGCCATGCCTCGTCCCGCCACGCATCTGCTTCCTCCACAAAGAAATCGGTGGAAAGCCCCACATATAGCGTCATGCCTGACGGCAGTTTGAACTGTCCGTCACGCCTACGCTGTATGGGCAAGGTGAAGTTCTCCGTACGGAAAACGTGCGAAGTGTCAAGACCGCGCTTGCTGTCAAGGAAATACATATAGCAATGCTCGCAGCCCTCGCTCACCTTGCGACAACCATGCCAAGGATTCCAGATAATCATTTCATCATTAGTAATTCTTTCATACTGAGTATTTCAATGCATCTGACGGCCAACCTGTGACATTTCTGCCTGTATCAAGCAAGCGAATGTCGTGGAGGTCATCATCAGACAATGTGAAATCGAAGAGGTCGATATTCTCCTTCATACGTTCCCCGTGGGTGGTTTTCGGAATGATTATCACGCCATTCTGAATGAGGAACTTCAAGGCCACCTGGGCGGAAGTCTTTCCGTATTTCTCACCAATGGCTACAAGAGTCTTGTTCTTGAAGATGCTGTTTCTTCCCTCTGCCAGCGGACTCCATGCCTCCAGAGCCACATTGTAAGGTTTCAGGTATTCGAGCATCTTGCGTTGCTGATAGAGTACATGGGTCTCACATTGGTTCACAACAGGCATCACCTTCGCACCATCAACGATCTTGGGGAACGTATTGGGATAGAAATTCGACACACCAATAGCCTTGAACATACCTTGCCCGTAAAGTTCTTCAAGTGTATGCCACATGACTGTAGGATTGCCCACAGGCCAGTGAATCAGCATCAAGTCCACATAGTCGAGTCCAAGTTGTTTCATGGAATGATCAATGGAGCGCAGGGTTTCTTCCCTCGTGTAGCATGAGTCGCATATTTTTGTC
>JAFSKK010000054.1 GCA_017448965.1 Bacteroidaceae bacterium
GAAAAAATCACTTACAAAATGTCAATTTCAAAGTTCCTATTATTGATGAAATCGGTTTTCAGAACTTACATTTGTTCCGTTTGTGGATGATTTCTCCAACAAAAAGTTAGACAATTTTTCTAATGACCGATTTGGGATAAATATAGAGTTTACAACTTTCGGAAGTTACTGGTTCTTTGCGAGCAAAGCGCTACGCGATGGCGCTCAGGAGTTATAGGAGTTAAAGCCTATACCTCTGTCAACAGTGGAGAGGAGTTTTCACGCCAGCATTACATTCGGCTTTAACTCCTCTAACTCCTTTAACTCCTTTAACTCCAAGAAAGTGGAGCTAGCTAAACTTAAATATAGTGTTTAATTTTGACTTCTCACAATTGATTTTGGAACTGTAACACTGTAACAGTTTGTTGTCCCATTGTCTTCCGACTTCCATTGCCACATATTACTCTGTTGAAGAACCACCAACACGACACCTCCATCACCACAAAATCGGTGTGACTCACACCGAGGGGGTCGGTCTGACTCAGACCGAGGGTGGCGGTGTGACTCACACCGTTTCTGAGGTAGTGGAAGCATCGAAAAGGAGGCAGTGGAAGTGTCAATCGGGAGGAAACGCCACACTCGTCTGCACAGTTCTTTCATCCTGCCACATCTGCACCATACAGAAAACAACATTTTTCCCAAGAATAGTTGTTCGGTTCAAAAATCTTTCGTACTTTTGCAACTGCATCTGCCCAGATAGCGCTACCCGATGCGAGGGAACAGCCGATGGGTGGAGCACTACATATTAAAAGGCGTTACTGACGCTTTGTTTTTGGGTAATCGAACTACCACATCTCGATTTGGAATCAAAAACAACGTGGGGTAACTGCCACGGGGTGTATTATATACTCTCCGTAGTGTGCTGTGAGGGTTGTGTGCCCTCAAGCACACTTTACGGGTGTCTATATACTCCAACGTGGGTGTTTCTCTGTCTGTTTATTCCAATTGGCTGTGGTAGGCCAGATTACTGAACGGGCAGAAGTAAAGCACCCACGTCTTTTGTATGTTAGGAAAAGACTTGTTTTTTCATACCGTTTTAGAGTGCTTGGCGGAATGTTTGAATAAAAAAGGCTAGGTACGGGAAACATTCTTAAATATTGAAGACATTAATAAGATTCTGTCCGAAGTATTCATCCCGCGTCCTATTTCTTGGCAAATAATCAAACAAAATAACCTAAAGTGGCATGAAAGTAATTAGTCTTTTTAGTGGCTGTGGTGGGCTTGACCTTGGGTTTGAAAAAGCGGGATTTGAGATTCCAATTGCAAATGAGTTTGATCCCTCTATCTATGAGACATTCAGAGTGAATCATCCCAAGACAAGATTAATTGAGGGAGATATTCGTAACATATCAGAAGACGATTTCCCTCAGGATGTAGACGGTATCATTGGTGGCCCGCCTTGCCAATCTTGGTCTGAAGCAGGATCTTTACGAGGTATAGAAGATCAACGGGGACAGTTATTCTTTGATTATATTAGAGTGTTGAGGAAAACTCAACCAAAGTTTTTCCTGGCTGAAAATGTTAGTGGAATGCTTGCTAATAGACACTCCGACGCGGTCAAGAACATATTGAAACTATTCGAAGAAAGTAATTATTATGTAACGCTAACTCTTGTCAACGCTAAGGATTATGGTGTGGCACAAGAACGGAAAAGGGTTTTCTATATTGGATTTAGAAAGGATCTGAATGTGAAGTTTACGTTTCCGGAAGGTTCCACAAGAGATGATAACAAGAAGTTGACTTTGAGGGATGTTATATGGGATTTGCAATTTTCTGCGGTTCCTTCTGACCAGCATAATAACCATAATCCTATCGCCATTAACAACAATGAGTATTTCACAGGTGCATATTCTCCGATTTTCATGAGTCGTAATCGTGTGAAGTCTTGGGATGAACAAGCGTTTACGGTGCAGGCTTCTGGGCGTCAATGCCAATTGCATCCCCAAGCACCTAAAATGGTGAAGTTCGGAAAGAATGATTGCCGCTTTGTTGCGGGGGAAGAAAATTTGTATCGTCGCATGACCATTAGAGAAGTTGCACGAATACAGGGATTTCCTGATAACTTTAAGTTTGTGTATAAAAACACGAATGACGCTTACAAGATGATAGGCAATGCAGTTCCTGTTAATCTAGCATATGAAATCGCAATGGCAATAAAAGAAGCTTTGAATGAGTAACAAAAGTAATGATCAAGGAAGAGCGTATGAGTATATCACTCTGATGACGCTATATGCTGAAATCTCGAAAGTAAGAGATGTACAGATAATCAAGAATAGTAGTTTGTTAGCTGCTCAGAGTGCATGGGATAAGATGGACGATAGCATAAAAGCGTTGCTTTCGCTTAGTGCACAGTCTTTTATCCCTACAATCTTTGAACTGGAACCTCTTATCCTTGAAGAGGAAGGGGATGTGGTGGAATTGCTTATTCAGAAAGATGAGTAAGGAGAAAAAGGCGATGTGAGGGATATTTTGATAGTACGAAGTGGCATTCAGTGGGAAATAGGACTTAGTATGAAACATAACCACTTCGCAGTCAAGCATAGTAGATTGTCTGATAAGATTGACTTTGGGGAGAAATGGTATGGACATCCTTGTTCCCAGAAATATTGGGATACGGTTCTTCCAATTTTTGAAAATCTTCGTGCAGCAAAAAGTCGCGGAATGTCATGGAACGAATTAACAGCAAAGGCATCCAAAGTGTATTTGCCTTTGTTGAATGCTTTTATGGATGAGCTGGGTGAGTCCTATGACAAGCACAAGGATTTGCCAAGGAGAATGGTGGAATATCTATTGGGTGAGTATGATTTCTATAAGATTGTTAGTATAGATCATAGGAGGTCTACCCTTATTAATGCTTTCAACTTGCATGGGACATTGAACAAGGATGGCAAAATGACAAAATCAAGCATCAGCCTCCCCATTGCATCATTGCCAACTCGTATTGTGAGCTTGCAATTGAAACCTGATAGTGATAATACTGTGGAATTGTATATGGATGGCGGATGGCAGTTTAGTTTTCGAATACATAATGCATCTACAATGATTGAACCAAGCTTGAAGTTTGATATACAGATTATAGGAATGCCTGCTACCATTATCACGATAGATTGCAAATGGAGAAGATGAAAATAATTTCCTTGTTTTCGGGATGTGGTGGTCTTGATTTGGGATTCAAAAACGCTGGATTTGATGTAATATGGGCTAATGAATATGATACCACAATACATCCCACATATAGATTGAATCATCCTCAGACAGAACTCTGTACAAAAGACATACGAGATGTTTGTTCTGCTGATATTCCTGACTGTGATGGCATCATAGGTGGTCCTCCATGTCAGTCATGGAGTCTTGGCGGAAAGGGACTTGGATTAGAAGATGATCGTGGGAAACTTATGTATGAATACATTAGGATAGTCAGCGAGAAAGCACCCAAGTTTTTTCTCATGGAAAATGTTCCAGGAATGCTGACGTCACGTCATCAACAGGCTTTTACGCATTTTGTCAAGCTTTTTCAGAGTGCTGGTTATAATGTTAAATACGAACTGATAAATGCAGCAGATTTCAAAATCCCTCAAGAACGGCTGAGATTGATCATCGTGGGCATCAGAAAGGATGTAGATGTTGAATACTTGTTCCCATCGAAGACGAGCGGTAAAAGAATCACTCTATTTCAGGCTATAGGTGATTTGAATATGGTTCCAAGAGCATACAATAAAGAGAACGTAGGAAAATCTGATGGCATGCTTCTCAATCATGATTATTTTACTGGGGCATTTGATTCTAAATATATGGCAAGAAACAGGGTGAGAGGGTGGAGCGAGTTGTCATTTACCATCCAAGCTCAGGCAAAAAATGCACCCTTGCATCCTCAAGCTCCTAAGATGCTCTATGTTTCTCAGAATGTCAGAAAGTTTGTTCCTGGTTACGAAAGTCTGTATAGACGTTTAAGTGTAAGAGAATGTGCAAGAATACAGACATTTCCAGATGACTTTAGATTCGAATACAAGCATGTTGAAGATGGCTATAAGATGGTAGGAAATGCTGTACCTCCTCGTTTGGCATATTACTTGGGTATGTCTGTAAAGAGATGTTTTGAAGCGTTCCCGTTTATTCAACAAGAAGCCTTGGCATTGATTGGATATGTAAAAAGTGATGCGGATTTTGGGACTATTAGAAAAGAAATGGTGTATTATGTTCGAGGAGGCAACAGGACTGGTGCAATACAATACGGACAATTGGTTAAACCAATAAAGTGGTTGTTGTTGCACCGTAAAACAAAGTGTGTATTATATGAATTGGCGTCCAGCAAAGCTATAGCATGTGAGAAGAAGGAACTCGTTCAGATGGGCTTTAAACCAAAAGGGAATGAGTATTGGCTTTTCAAGTTGGAAAAGGAAATTGAAGAAGAGGATATACGGACTTTAATTCTTAAGCAGGTTTCACGTCTGGGAAAGTCTCCTCAAATTGTGTCAATACATAAAAAGTAAGCTTGATACTTTTTCTTTTATACTAAAAACAGTACTTTTGCATCAATAAAAGCCATATTGTTTCATGCAAGAGTCACATCTTTATACATATAATTATTGTGGAAAGGACTATTTAATAGCAGAAATTCCAGATGTTTTTACACATCAGGATGGTAAATTCATTTTGATAGGTCCGCAATCTCTAAACAAAGTTCTATATAATGACGAGGATGGATATACGGATAAAAAAGCTCTGCGTGTGGATGAGCAGATCTATGCATTCGTGGATGACACTTTCTTCAAACTTCCCCTTGATCAGTTTATAGATAGAATCAAACGGTTACTTGATTGACTTTCTTCAAAGTTGTCAGTACAAGAGAACCTTCCTAAAGAATTTCTCTCGCTTAAAGCAGGCTCTACCCAGCTCCTAGCCATACTCAAAAGGCTGGTTGGAGCAGCCTGGGAGCTGGGTAGGAGCTGGCTACAAGCTGGGTAGAGCGAAGGAAATAGGGATATCCCTTGGATATTCCTACCATTGCCGAATGATATTCCTACGATATTGACTTGCGTCGAACCTGCTCTCGCTCTGGATTCTGAAAGCTGGTTTTCTACTCATCTCGCTTACTCGCAGCTTACGACAACGCTTCGCGAAGCGTAAATCTCCGTAAGCATAGCGTAGGTATAGCGTAACCATAGCGTCTGCTTGTCCTCTTCTTTCGCCCTTCTTCACCTCTTAGTGCCCTCTGCTACTCATTTACAATCACTAGGGACAGTTTTTTCGATTCGCTGATGAAGAAGAAATAAATACACACGATAATAAATTCTTAAAATACTTCCCGCTCTTTGCAATAAGGAGCGGAATTTTTAGTACATTTGCAGTCTGAATTTGACAATAATATGGAATATACCTATCAATATCCAAGACCTGCTGTCACCGCTGACTGCGTGGTGATGACAAAAGAGGAGAAGCCGAAGGTTCTCCTGATTGAGCGTGGCTTTGAGCCGTTTAAGGGTTGCTGGGCCTTCCCTGGCGGATTCATGAATATGGATGAAACCACCGAACAGTGCGCCATCCGTGAGCTGGAGGAAGAAACAGGGTTGAAGGTGTCGAAGATGCAGCAGATTGGAGCTTACTCCAAGGTTGATCGCGACCCAAGAGGCAGAACAATCACTGTCGCTTATCTCGCTATCGTTGATACGCCTATCGTAGTCATAGGTCAGGATGATGCAGCAAAAGCTCAATGGTTTCCCATCGATGCGCTGCCTCCATTGGCATTCGACCACAACGACATCATGGATGATGCAATTAAATTGTATCAGGAAAGGTAAAAAGACATAGGGACTGGCACAAGTCTTTCAATAGAACCTCCGTTGCGATTAATAGGCAACGGGGGGTAATGTGTTAATGGCGGAATGTATAATTAGGTGGCAACAACAGTGCTTTTTTGTCCGTGTAATCAGTCTCATCTGTGGCGATGTTCATGAAATGTGTACGGGAAAGGTTGGTTTTGACTCTTTGGAGTGATGCTGGTAACGTTTTGTGTGTATATGTGTAACATTTGTGTGTGCTGTTTTGGGGGATTTTGGGGTAAATTTGCAACTGGTTTTGGAATCGTCTGAGACCTATTTTTACAAATACCTATACATTAAACAACACTTAAAAACTTTACCAAAACAAATGAAAAAATTTTACGCAATGTTGGCCATGGCGGTGGTTCCATTGATGGCTTCTGCGCAGTTTGGAGTGGTTGCTCCGCTGCATGTCAACGGAAACCAGTTGAACGACCAGAACGGCAACAAGGTGGTGCTCCATGGTGTGATGGACACCCCCAGTCCTTATTTCAATCACAATCGTTGGGGATACACGTGTACGGATAATAATGTAAGCGCGTGCATCAACTATTATGACAAGGTGTTTGGCGCTTTGCAGAATCCTGCCAAGGGCACGTACTGCAACATTTTCCGCCTGCACTTGGAGCCGGGTTGGACGAATGACCCTTCGAAGCAGTCGACGGGCAGCGAGACGGGAGAGGCAAACATTTCTCGTTTCAGCGCAGCGCGTCTGCAGAAATATCTTGATATGCTCTACTGGCCTATCGCTCAGAAAGCCGTTAATCATGGCATGTATGTGGTGATGCGCCCTCCAGGCGTGTGTCCGAAGGAGTTGCAGGTGGGTGACTACTACCAAGAGTATCTGAAGACGGTGTGGAACATTGTGTCGAGCAACAGCACCATCAAGCAGAATGCTGGCATCGTGTCGCTGGAGTTGGCCAACGAGCCTGTGCACATCAAGAACCAATGGGGTTACGACTCTGAGACGGCTATGCGCGACTATTTCCAGCCCATCATCGACATCATCCGACGCAACGGTTTCACGGGCATCATCTGGGTGCCTGGAACGGGTTACCAGAGCCAGTATCAGAACTATGCCAAGTATCCTGTCAACGACTCGAATTATGGTTATGCCGTGCATGTTTATCCTGAGTGGTATGGCGCGAGCGACAAGAGTTATAATCACCAGAATTTCATCACCAATTTCAAGAATCAGGTGCCTGTGGTGACCAGCAAGCCTATCCTCGTGAGCGAGATTGACTGGAGCCCTGAGAAGCCTGGAACTGGCAAGTATAATGAGTTCGGTCAATGGGTGGCCAGCAACTATGGAACGTGGGGTACTGCATCGACCAGCAAGTGGGGTAATGCCTGGAAGGCTGTGATGGATTACTATGGCAACATCTCGATGACGCTGACCAGCATCGATGACTACCTCGATGTGGACGCTTTCTTGAACAACGGCACCATCAAGGCTGCCTTCGACGAGAACGTGGAGTGCTGCGCAAAGGCTTGCTTCTACTGGTATTATGAATACTCTCAGAAAGATTATGCCCGTAACACGACCAATCAGAACAATAACAATAACAATAACCAGAACAATAACACAACTACCACTACCACTTCGGGCGACAAACTGATTCCCTCTTGGGGCGATGGCAGCAACTTTATCCCCGAAGGATGGACGACGGTGGATAATGGCTCGGAGATGCAGGCTGGAAGCGCCAGCCGTGGACCTCGTGTGATGCGCTTTGCTGATGGTGGTGAGATGACTTCGGCTTTCTATGCCCGTGAAATCAGCCCTGATCGCGCTGGCTACATCGAATATGGCGGCAAGAGTGGTCACAACCTCTCGTTGGTCTATGGCGAGTATCTGCTTCAATGCAACATCGCGGCTTGGAAGGGTAGCCCCTACGTGAAGTGCGAGGTGTTTGACCCAGAAGGTGGCGTGCTTGCTTCTCGCATCGTGAAGGCCAGCTGTAATGTGAATGGCAACAATTCTTCTAAAATTCAAGGCTCTGCCGTGTTGGCCATGAGTTTCTACTCCATGATTAAGGGTAACTACCGTGTGCGCTTCACACCTGTGGCTGACGAGAACGGTAATGGCGGCAATTGGGTGGAAGCCCTCATCGGCAACGTCTCCCTCCAGTATCGTGGCAATCCTTTGGCCTTCAAGAAAGCGAACGAGGTTCCTGCTGGCTGGAAGCTGGTTGATGCCGACCAGGTGAAGCCTACAGGCGATGCAGGCAGCGGTCCCCGCGTGTTTGTCTTCAATGGCGGTGGTGAGATTCCAACAGGTCTCTACATCCGTCAGAGCGATGCCTCAAAAGCTGGCTATGCCGAGTTTGGCAGTACTGACGGCTATGGCATGACCTTGAAGGCTGGTCAGTACAGCCTGAGCTACAACGCTGTGGCATGGGCAGGCACACCCTACGTGAAGTGTGAGGTGTTTGACCAGTCGAACAATTGTCTCGGAAGTCAAATTATCCGTTGCAGCAAGAGTGTTGACAAGAATCTCAATGCATCGACTTATGGAAGTGCCTATGGTGTGGTGAACTTCTATGCGCCCCGCACGGGCAACTATCGTTTCCGTTGGACACCTTGTGCTGACCAATGGGGTGGCAGCGGCACATGGGTTGAAGTGGTGTTTGGCCACATCAAGATTTCGAAGGGGTCGGCCAATGCCAATGCCCGCGAACGGATGATAGACCTTGATGAGCAGACAACTGCCATCGAAGAGGTTTCGGCAGCCGCCAAGGAAGATGACAGTTGGTACAACCTCAATGGTCAGAAGGTGAACGCTCCAACCAGAGGTTTGTATATCCACAAAGGCAAGAAAGTATATGTGAAGTAGCATTCAGCTGCTGACAAAATTCCGACGTTGCACCCATCACATTTGCCACCGCTCCAGGTGTCGCAAGTGTGGTGGGTGTGAGTCGTTTAGGCTTTGTTGCGAGAGGAATATCTCGGCATGAAGTCCTTGAAACGTTAAACTAAGTTTAATTGTGTTTTAAGGAGTGTGAAATATTTTGTCGGATGGGATTGTTTTTCTACTTTTGTGCCGATTTTGATAAACGAAGACGAAATCAGAGAGATGAAAAGGTTTTTCCATGTAGTGGCTGGTGCTGCGTTGATGGCGGTGATGCTGGTGGCTTGCTCGACAAGTTACAACATTACGGGCACATCGATGCAGTCGTTCTATGATGGCGACATGGTGTACTTGCGTCCGCTGGGTGGCGACGACACGAAGGCGGTAGATTCGTGCAAGATTCTGCATGGCAAGTTCACGATGAGCGGCGCGGTGGATTCAGTGATGTGTGTGAGGATGTTCTTTGGAAGGAGCGGTGACAATATCCCCATCATTCTGGAGGAGGGAAACATTAAGGTGATTGACCTGAACAATGCGATGAAGGTGGAGGGAACTCCGCTGAACGACAAGTTCTATGCGTTCATGACGGAGCGTGACTCGCTGATGTTCCTCTTGCAGGAGTTGCCGAGGAAGGAGAGCGCGATGATTCTCGACGGGTATGACCATGATGAGATTCTGCGTGAACTGGGTGAAGAGGAAGGCGCCTTGCGTCAGGCTATCGACAAGTTGGAAACGGACTTCGTGACTGCCAACTATGAAAACGTGCTGGGCATCACTTATTTCTTGGTACTCTGCGATAATGCCTACAATCAGTTTGGCTATCCGACCACTACTCCGCAGATAGACGAGATTTACGGCCGTGCGCCCGAATCGTTCAGAAACAACAAGGATGTGAAGCAGTACATGACGTTGTGCGAGGGAAAGTGAACAATTAATGGATAAGCACAAAAAAGACCCAAGCAGATTTGCTTGGGTCTTTTTTGTGCTTATCCGTTCATGCTGATGAGGAATTCTTCGTTGTTCTTTGTGCGTTCTATCTGTTTCATCACAAAGTCCATCGCTTCCATCGAGGTCATGTCGGCAATATGGTTGCGGAGCACCCACATGCGGTTGAGCGTCGTCTGGTCTTGCAGCAGGTCGTCGCGACGAGTGGATGATGCCGTGAGGTTGACTGCTGGGAAGATGCGCTTGTTCGACAGGTTGCGGTCGAGTTGCAATTCCATGTTGCCTGTTCCCTTGAATTCCTCGAAGATGACTTCATCCATCTTGGACCCCGTGTCGATGAGGGCTGTGGCGATGATGGTGAGCGAACCACCATTCTCGATGTTGCGGGCAGCACCAAAGAAGCGCTTGGGCTTGTGGAGTGCGTTGGCATCCACACCACCGGAGAGCACCTTGCCTGATGCTGGAGAAACGGTGTTGTAGGCACGTGCCAGACGGGTGATGGAGTCGAGGAAGATGACCACGTCGTGGCCACATTCCACCATGCGCTTGGCTTTCTCCAGCACGATGCCGGCAATCTTCACGTGGTTCTCGGCAGGTGCGTCGAACGTGGAGGCAATCACCTCGGCATTCACCGTGCGGGCCATGTCGGTCACTTCTTCAGGTCGCTCGTCGATGAGCAGCATCATCAGATATGCCTCTGGATGGTTGGCCGCAATGGAGTTGGCGATGTCCTTCATCAGCATGGTCTTACCTGTCTTTGGCTGAGCCACGATGAGGGCACGCTGTCCCTTTCCGATGGGCGAGAAGAGGTCAACCACGCGTGAGGACTTGCTGTCATCGAAGCCCTTGCAGAGTTTGAACTTCTCGTCGGGGAAGAGTGGGGTGAGGAACTCGAAGCCCACGCGGTCGCGCACACGTGCTGGTTCGCAGCCGTTGATCTTCTCCACGCTTGCCAATGGGAAGAAACGTTCGCCTTCTCTTGGAGGACGCACGAAGCCATCCACCACATCGCCAGTCTTGAGGCCGTAGTGCTTGATTTGCTGCAGGCTCACAAACACGTCGTCGGGCGATGGCAGGTAGTTGTAGTCGCTGCTGCGCAGAAAACCGTAGTTGTCCACCGTTTCGAGCACACCGCTCACGCGGATGATGTTGTCAAACTCGTAAGGTCTTTCCTTGACAGGCTTTTCTTTCTTGACGGGTTGTGGGGCGGCTGCATAGTCGTCGTATTGTGGTGCTGCAGGCACTCTGTTCATTCTGCTGGGTTCTTCAACAAACTGGGTGAATGCGGCAAGAGGCTGGTAGTAGTCGCTCTCCTTCGGAATATCTTGCAGAATGATGAAGTCGGAGGTGCTGTTGGGTGTAGGAGCAACGGATTCTGCTGTGGAGAAGATGGTCTTGGCATGGGAGTCAGAAGGTACGTAGGTCTCTTCTGGCACATTGATTTCGTTCTTCTCTTCTGCTACAGGTGCTTCTGTTTCAGCGACGGGTGCCTCTTCTTCCTTCACCTTTGGCTTTCTTCCACGCTTCTTGGGCTCGGCAGTTTCGGTCTCGTTGGCTGCAGGATTTTCGGCTGCAGGTTCGTTGCTCTCAGCCTCCTTCTCTTCCTTCACCTTTGGTTTTCTTCCGCGCTTCTTGGGTTCTGCTGCCTCTTCTTCCTTGACTGCAACAGGGGCAGCCTCTGGCTCCTCAGCTGTGAGCATGGCTTTCTCCTCATCGGACAAGTCGGCAAAAAGCGACTCATCCTTTGTGATCTTCATGTTCTTGTCCACCTTCTTGGCCTTGGTGTTGTTGGCCGTGTACACGCGATCGACATTCTTGATGCTGACGCGTGAACGCTTGCGTGGAGTCTTTTCGGCCGCAGCGCTGGAGGCAAAGTTGGTGGCCTGCTCGTCGATGATGGTCAGTCGGAGTGTGATGTCATCCATCTTATCGGCATTCTTGATGCCCATCTCGGCTGCAATGTTGAGAAGTTCCTCCTTCTCCTTGCGGTTGAGTTCTTCTAAGTTATACATATATGGGTAATTTGAAATAATGGAATCTTTCCTGCCGATGGCACATGGAAAGTTTCTGTTCCGTAAAAATTTCTGTTTAGAATAATAATTGTGAGATTGATTTTCGGGACAACTCTTATAATATATAATATGTGGGTTGTCCCAAAAGACGATGCAAAAGTAGCGATTATTTTATAAACTGCAAACACTTTCACAAAAAAAATGCTCCAAATGTTTCATTGGAGCATTTTTTTTATGCGTTTTTGTTAATATCTTCGATGTAGGAAAGGAGTTCCTCGCGTCCCATCTTGCTGGTGGCGGAGGTGATGAAGTAGGGCGGAAGTTCCTCCCATTCTTCACGGAGCGTGTCCATATACTTTTCGACAGCGGGTTTCACCTTGCTGGCTGCCAGTTTGTCGGCTTTGGTGAAGACGATGGCGAACGGAACGCCATGACTGCCGAGGAAATGGAGGAATGCCAAGTCCACCTTCTGGGGGGCGTGGCGGATGTCGATGAGCACAAAGAGACAGGTGAGTTGTTCCCGTTCCAGCACATAGCCGCTAATCATGGCTTTCAGTTTCTCCATCTCTTTCTTACCGCGTTGTGCATAGCCATAGCCAGGCAGGTCGACCAGATACCATTGCTCGTTGATGAGAAAGTGGTTGATGCACATGGTCTTGCCAGGGGTGGCGGAGGTGAGGGCGAGTTTCCGTCGTTCGGTCAGGGCGTTGATAAGGGAAGACTTGCCCACGTTGCTTCGGCCGATGAAGGCGTATTCGTGGCGGTTATCCTTCGGACATTGCTCGTGGCGAGGATGAGAACCGATGTAGGTGGCTGAGGTTATTTTCATGTGGAATGGGAATTATAAGAATTATGGGAATGGATGGGGATTAGGCATATTCGGAGAGTTCGAGCCAGCGCATCTCTTTCTCTTCCAGTTCGTCGGAGAGGATGGGGAGGCGTTTGCTCAGTCGGGTGATTTCATCCACCGAGGTGGTGCCGCCACAGAGGGCTGCCTCGATTTGTTTCTTCTCGGCTTCGAGTGTGGCGATGTCCTTTTCCAGTTGGTTGTACTCTTGGCGTTCCTTGAAGGTGAGACGTCGGGCACGGTTCTGATTCCTCCCGTCAGGCTTCTCTTGTTCCTTGCTCCTCGTCCCTTGCTCCTTGCTCCTTGCCTCTTGCTCCTTATCATTCTGCTCTTTCCAGTCGCGGTATTGGCTGTAACTGCCTGGGAAGTCTTGGATGTCGCCATTGCCATGAAAGACCAGCGTGTGGTCAACCACGCGATCCATGAAATAGCGGTCGTGGCTGACAATGATGAGGCATCCACGGAAGTTCTTGAGATAGTCTTCCAGAATCTGTAGAGTCACGATGTCGAGGTCGTTGGTCGGCTCGTCGAGAATGAGGAAGTTGGGTGCCTTCATCAGCACGGTACAGAGATAAAGTCTCCGTTTCTCACCTCCACTCAGTTTGTAGATGTAACTATATTGTTCTTCGGGCGGAAAGAGGAAATGCTGCAGAAACTGACCTGCCGATAGTTTTTCTCCGTTGCCCATGTCCACGTATTCAGCGATGTCTCTCACGGCATCAATCACCTTCTGGTCTTCCTTGAAGGACATGCCCTGCTGCGAATAGTAGCCAAAGCGTACTGTCTCGCCAATGTCGATGCTGCCGCTGTCGTGTGGCTCAAGTCCCAACAGCATCTTCACAAAGGTGGACTTTCCTGTGCCGTTATTGCCGACAATGCCGAGTTTCTCGTAGCGTGCGAAGTTATAGTTGAAGTCTTTCAGGATGATATGATCGTCAAACGCCTTGTTTACATTGTGAGCCTCAAAGATTTTGTTGCCGATGTAGGTGCCGCCCATTTCCAGTCGCACGTTGCGTTCCTCAATGCGTTGCTTGGCACGCTTCTCCAGTTCGTAGAAGGATTCAATCCTGTATCGCGCTTTCGAACTGCGGGCACAAGGGGTGGAACGCATCCATTCCAGTTCTGTTCGGTAGAGATTGTTCGCGCGAGCAATCTCCGCATTCATGTTGTCGATGCGTTCTTGCCGTTTCTCCAGATAGTAGGAATAGTTCCCCTTGTAGGAGTAGATGCGCGAGTTGTCCATCTCGATGATGCTGGAGCAGATGCGGTCGAGGAAGTAGCGGTCGTGTGTCACCATCAGGATGGCCATCGTCGAACGGCTCAGCATATTTTCCAACCACTCGATCATTTCGAGGTCGAGGTGATTGGTCGGCTCGTCGAGAATGAGCAGGTCGGGTTCACCTGCCAACACTCTTGCTAAAGCGATTCTCTTCACTTGCCCGCCACTCAACTGTGACTCGGTTCGTTGTGCTTCCTCTGGAGTGATTTTCGTTTGTGTGAGGAAACGCTTGTACCGCTGCATGTATTCGTCGTTTTTCCCTTCCAGTTCTTTGGTAGAGATGGTGGGTGTCTGTTCCAGATAGCCCACCTTGAGGTCGTTACGGAAAATCATCGTTCCTCCGTCGTCGCCTTCCTTACCGGCAATGATGCTGAGCAGGGTGGACTTTCCCGTTCCGTTCTTGGCGATGAGACCAATGTGTTCACGCTCATTGATGGTGAACGACACATCTTCGAACAGCACTCGGTGGCCGATGCGTTTGGTCAGTCCTTTGATTTCGAGATAGGGGCTTGGCATGAACGGATTTGTATTTAGGGAATGAAACGGGTGTCAGCGGTTGATGAGTTTCAATTCCTTGGGCGAATATTTGTGGAACTTCTCGGCATGTTGAATGTGGCTCACAAAAATGTCGATGATGGCATCGATGTCGCCCAAACAATGCATTTCTGTGGTCACTTTGCAGCCAGCACTCTGCAACAGGTTCGTCCATTCACGAGCCATATCCATCGTGGATTGGTTGCTGGCCGTGAAGAGGAAGGGAATGAGGTGCACTTTCTTCACCTTTTCGTTTCTCAGTCGCTTAATGACACTTTCGGCTGATGGGTAGCCGCCCACCGCTCCTACGTACCATCCCTTCATGTCTTTGTCGTGAAGGGTGTAGTCAAGCATGGTGTATTGTGAGGCGTGTGTTCCCAAAAGGTTTGTGCACATCAGCACGTTGGCTTCCTTGGTGCTGCCGTATGCAGAGACGGTTGCATGGAGCGCTTTCTCATAGTCAGCGGCATCGTTCAGCAATGGGTCGCCCAGACGAACCTGCTTGAAGTGTGTTCTGGCTGCATCGACGGTGTAACGCAGAAATCGCATGTCGGCACCCTCCACAATGTCAGAAGATTGTATCAGCACGTGTGTGTAGCCGTCCTTTCGCAGTTGGGTGAACAACTCATCGGGTGTGGGCATATAGTTAACACCATTGCTGTTTTTCTGTCGGATGAGGCTGCGCGAAGTCCATGCCTCGCGAAAGTCGTAGCTGGGGTAGGCCTGATGGATGCGGGTGTTGAAGCGGTCGATGCGTTGTTGCGAGGTGGCGTCTTCAGCCCCGACATGCACCGCTACCACGACGGCTTTGTCGCCTTCGCGCATGGTCTCGAACATGTCTTGTTCCAGTTCAGTTTCCTGTGCTGCCATGTGGAGACAGAAGGAGAACAAAGCGATGAGTATGAGGTGGATTCTATTCATACGGAGTCATGTCGGCCGCTTCGCGGATGGCCGAAATTTGATGTTTCGTAATGGCAGGCACAATCATGTGCACCAGATGGGCAATCTTGTCCACTTTGATGCTCTCTTTCCCTTTTTCCAGCATGCGATAGGTGCCGTCTCCTGGGATTTTGATGGTCACGTCATTCGTGGCGTTGCTGCCTTCGGCTGATGCTACAGGACGCATGCCGTTTCTTGTCAGAGCCTTGCTGCAGAGACGATATTCCAGTGTATCTGGGTTGCCTTCCACAATGATGTCTCTGGCGGTCTCGTATTCGATGGAGAATGTGCACGACTCGCAGTCGAAAATCATTCCTTTTTTGTTGAAGTAGCGTTCGATGCTGCCGTCCAGACTTAGGTCTTCGGGCAAGCCTGTGGTGAGTCCCATTTCGCGGTCGAGCAACCACACTTGGTCGGCCACTTGCAGGGCATGTTCCAAATCGTGTGTGCTCATGAAGATGGTCTTCTTCAGAGCTTTGGCTAATCGATGCAGCAGAAGCATCATGGAAACCTTGCTGGGGTAGTCGAGGTAAGCCGTGGGTTCGTCTAACAGGATGATAGGTGTCTCTTGGGCAATGGCTTTGGCAATCATCACCTTTTGCCGTTCACCGTCGGAGAGCGTTTGCATCTTTCTGGATGCCAGTTCTTCGATGCCGACCCATCCAAGACATTTTGCTACGATAGTCTTGTCCTTTTCTGTGAGTTTTCCCCAGAAATCCGTGTAAGGACTGCGTCCCATCGACACCACTTCTTCTGCAGTCATGTTTTTGATGTCTGAATTGTCTGTCAGCACTACGCTGACGAGGCGTGCCAGTTCCTTGCTCTTGTAGTTTTGTGTGTCTTGCCCCATCACTTCCACTCTGCCGTCCAAGGCCGGCTGGAACGCTGCCAATGTGCGCAGCAATGTCGATTTGCCTGCACCATTCGGTCCGAGCAGGCAAGTCATCTCGCCACTATTGAGTGTGGCATTCAACGCTTTGGCGATGATTTTCTCACCGCCTTTCACTTTGTAACCTGTTGTAAGGTCTTTCAGTTCAATAGAAATGCTCATAATGGTTGCAAAGGTACGGATTTTTCATGAATAATTGCTCATTGTTCATTGATAATTAGTTCTAAATTTCAAATCTTTCCGTATCTTTGCCCCGACAAAATAGAAACAAATAAAAAAAGAAAAGAAAAATGAAAAGAACATTGACAATGATGGTGGTGGCGCTGCTGATGAGTGTTACCGCAATGGCTCAAGATTGGAAAGTGCTGGTAGTGAAGACCACGCCAGAAGTGCAGAATGTGGAAGCGCAGACGAAGGTGAAGAACCAACTTCGACTGACTACAGGTGTGAAGAAAGTGGAGGCAGATTTTGTGTCCAAGCAGGTGATGGTGACCTACGACCCTAAGAAGACCGACCAGAAGAAAATCGTGGCTGCCTTGAAGAAAAATGGTTATGAGACGACTGTGGTGAGCGACGGAAATGCACCAAAAAAAGCATCGGTGCAGACACCTGTGGATGGCACTTCTGGGGCTTCAAAGCAGAAGAAATGAGCATTAGACCCTTCTGGCGTGAAAAGGTGCGTAAATGCTAATTTTTGTTACTTTTTTGATTATTTTGTGAGAAAATTTGTTGGAAAGTATTTTTCTCTCTATATTCGCAATGTGAAACGCTGAATCAGTAGGCTCAAGGCTGGTTTGTTCGTGGTGTTGACTGTGGAGGCGTAAATCACAAACTATTGATAACTAACCTGATTGATTCAATCAAACCTATCGAGTGAATATGGACAAAAGGAATTATTGTGTGATATTGGCTGGAGGACTGGGTACACGACTTTGGCCAATGAGCCGTGAGAAGAAACCCAAGCAGTTCATCGATGTGTTGGGTACGGGAAAGACGTTGTTACAGATGACCTATGAGCGGTTTGCCAGTTGTGTGGATACCGACAACATCATCATCGTGACTAACGAAAACTATCGCCAGTTGGTGATGGAGCAGATACCAGGCTTGAAGTATGAGAATGTGTTGATGGAACCGATGCGCCGCAACACCGTGCCAGCCGTTACATGGGCTGCATTGGAAGTGGAGAGGCGTTGCCCAGAGGGGCGTTTCATCGTGAGCCCTTCCGACCAAAATGTGGTGGACATCAATGCTTTCTGCGAAGATATGCTCAAGGGACTGGATTATGTGGGAGAACGAAAAGTGCTGCTCACTTTGGGCGTGAAGCCCACACGGGCAGAGGAGTCGTTCGGCTACATCCAGATGGCGGAGGAACGTACTGACTATGGTCGCATCTACAAGGTGCAGAGTTTCACGGAGAAACCTGCCAACGAGTTTGCCCGCCTCTTCTACGAAAGTGGAGAATTTCTTTGGAACACAGGACTCTTCATGTGGCGTGCCGATACCTTCTTGGAGGCCGTGAAGAGTGCCAGCGAAGAGTTCTCCAGTATTGTGGAGAAGGTGGTGGAGACCTATAATGCAGGTGACTACATTGCCGACCTCTTGATGGAACTTTTCACGAAGTGCCCGAACATGAGCCTCGAACAGAGTGTGTTGGAGAAGGCTGACAACGTGGATGTGATGCAATGCAACTTTGGTTGGGCAGACCTCGGCACCTGGGCGGCTGTGCATGAAGCGTTGCCGCAGTCGGACATGGGCAATGTGGTTATCGACTCTAAGTCGCTCCTCTACGACTGCAAGGACTGCATCATCAAACTGCCTGACGGACACGTTGCTGTGGTGCAGGGATTGGAAGACTATGTGGTGGTGGAGGAAGGCAATGTGCTGGTCATCTGCAAGAAGGGAGACCAGAAGAATATCCGCAAGTTTGTGAACGATGCGCAACTGAACTTGGGAGAAGAGTTCGTGTGAGAAATATTGAAGAATTGAAAAATTGAAGGATTGAAGTTTTTGGCTGACGCGATGTGAAAACACGCCGAATGGCCAACTTCAATCCTTCAATTTTTCAATTCTTTAATTTTATAACAGTTTCTGGATGTTTTCTTCCAATGTGCCTTCCATGAAGTCGCTGCGGACAACAATCTCGTTGGCTCTGTTCACGAGGAAGAATGTGGGCAGGTTGGTCACGTTGTAGATTTTTGTGGCCGATCCGTCTGTCTCATGCACACACACCCAGGGGAGATTTTCGCATGAGAACTTCCAGAAGTGAATGTCTTCGTCCAGCGAGATCTGGAAAATCTCGAAGCCCTGTGCATGATATTTCTCATAGAGGGTGCGCAGTTGTCGCATACGTTCTTTTGATTCTTCTGCGCTATAGGCGGTGAAGTCGATGAGCGCCACTTTCCCCTTCAGTTCTGTAACACTATGCAGCTGGCTGTTGATATCGGGCAGCGTGATGTCGATGATGCCCGTTTCCGACACTTTCTCCTCGTCCACTTCCATCACCCGCTGTTGTGGTGGAGCCGTGTTGTCCATTCCCTTGATGGCCATGTTGCACAGTTGCTTTGTGCGTGGCGCATCAGGGTAATTGCCGTCCCATGCTGTCGCTACAGTTGCGTAGCACTTCACGTCGTTGCGGTCGGTCAGCGGATTGAATAGTTGGAACGTGCCCTGCAGGTCGGTCAGACTTTGGCACACGGCATAGTAGGCCGCTGCTGATTTCGGCTCTGCGTAGATGTACTCCTGTTTCATCCGTTCCTTGTAGGCGTTGAGGATGCTTTTGATGCTGTCCACTTGGTCGCCCGGATACATGTCCTCGTTCCGCTCAATCTCCACCATCTGAGCCTGCACCTGTTGCTGCATCAGGCTTATCTCTTTGATTTTCTGACTGCTTTCGTTCCCTGCGATGGTGTATGCCTTCTCCATCGTTGGCAGTTTGGCCTTGATGGTGATGGTCTCTGTGCTGTCCACCGCAAAGTTCACCAAGTGTTCCCCCACTTGCAACGCATAAAACTCAGGCGCCCCATTGGGAGCTGTCGCCTTGAACGAGAAAGTCCCGTCCTCCTTCAGTTTCACAGAGTCCAATTTTTGTACTCCATCCAGCGAACTCTGGATGAAGTACAGCATAGAGTCTTTCGCCCCTTCAATCGTTCCCTCCACACAGAACTTGGGCTCCTTGTCGCAGGCGGTCAGCATCATCAATCCAGCCGCTATCATCGTCAGTGTCTTTTTCATCTTTCCAAATCTTTTTGCAAAAGTACGGTAAAAGCCCGACATGACAAAAAGAACAACACAAAAAGTGAAAGCACCACGATGATTTACCTGCTTCTTCCTCCAAAAGCATGCTGATTCCATTTCTTCTCAATCTTCTCATCGCCCATTTCCTCTCATTCCCCTCTTCCACAGCCTCGTTTCTTCCTCTTCCACAGCCTCCAAACCGACGTCCCCGACGTCGGTCGACCGATGTCCCCGATGTCGGTCAACCGATGTCCCCGACATCGAATCAGGGGCAGTGGAAGCGCCCTCTTAGTGTTTGTGTCGTAAGGGAATCCGAGGTTTTTCCATGCTCGCAACATCAGCATTTCCACCCCTTGCAAAAAGATTTTTCCAAAATTGTTGTACGATTCAAAATTGTTTTGTAATTTTGCCACAAAGTTTTAGTCATTCGACCAATATAGAAGAAATGCCCAAGGTCTTAGTGTATATTACAGCCAAAGTAATGTGGATGTTCCTGTTCTACAACAAGGACTACAATGAGAATCGTGCACATGTGCATATCGGCAAGAAAGACACACAGAATCTCTGTAAGATATGGCTTGAGCCAATGGTGGAAATAGCCAAGCAGGGTGATTTGACAGATACACAGGCGAAAGAGGTGCTGAATCTGGCCGAGACATACCGAGAAAAGTTGCTTCATCAATGGGCGAATTTCAAAGAAGGTAAAGTTATTCGTATCATTAAAATAAAGAAATAGAATATGTTCAACAAAGAAGGATATTGGGATGTGAAGCCACAGATTAAATCGGTAGGCTTCCCGAAGCGAGGCAAATTTCAAGTGGATTTGCAAGATGGTCGTGTGATTGTCATGCCAATTTCCGCCTTCCCCAGCATCAAGAAAGTCCCCCTCAAAGAGCGTGGAAACTGGTATCTGATGGGTGGAGGTGTCTCTTGGGACTCATGTCCAGAAGTGATTCACATTGAGCAGATTCTTGGTGACTATCAGAAATATGGGCATGAGGCTTCGGCATAGCATTTGATGCTTCATGTCTGATGAAACACACGGCGGGGAGACGTTCTTGTTGACCATCTCCCCACTGGTGTTTATATTGGAAACCGACAAACTGTTTTACTCCGTTGTGAAGTACCCCTTGCCATGGCACTGGGTACAGGGTATATGAGAATGTCCAGATGAAGCCCAATAGGTTTTTCCACAGGTGCTGCAATATCGTCGGTCGCCCATGCCGTATGTTGGGACGCCGCTTTCTCTGACAATCGTTTTATTGCCGTGACAAAGCGGGCAGGTGTGTCTTGTCGGAGTGGATTTTGTTGTCCCCGAATTGGTGGTGTTTCGGCTGCCGCCAGAGGAACTTCCGTTGTTGTACCCTCCACTCGTGTATCCTCCACCTGTATTGTGCTTGGGCATGGTTGTCTCCCCCTTGCTGACCGTATTTACAAATGTGAGTGAGCCAAATCCAGGGGATGGCATGTCGGTTTCGTAGCTCATGTTGTAATTGGAGTCAACAATCCACCACTTTGTTGCATTGCCAAATCCAGCTAAAAGGTCATCCCCGTACACCTTCCTCCCATCTGGCTTTGTATGCGCATACTCGCACTTCACGCCACCTACCATTATATAATCATCGTAAAATTCTGCTTCAAACGTGAAGTCCCCAACATCAGATGTGTATTCGCCTGTATTGACGCAAAGACTCTGCCCACTTTTTGTGTATGTGCCTTTGTGGCGGAGATCTGAGGAAGATACTTTACTAACTGAAACAGATGATTCAGGCATAATATTTCTATTTGAATTTATCTCTTTTTCCCATTCTGCTTCCTGTTCTTCAAGTGGTCCGAATTTGTCTTCAGACGTGGTGACTTTCCCCAATTGGGCATACATTGGCATAGGAACGCTTAGAAGAATGATTGCGATTGCCTTAAATGTTGATAGTTTCATTTTACTTGCTATTTTAGGTTAATAAATAAACAGTCGTCGCCTCGATGGAAAGTCTGCACAAACCTATGGACATAAGAAAAGCGCAGACTCGCCATACTCTGACACAGGTCTGCGACAACCTCTAATACACTATGGTGAAGCCTGCACTTGTGAGTGCAGCACCAACATGTATTAGTTTTACCCTTATTCTCTTGTTCGAGGTCGCAGTTCGTGTCAGAGATTTGAGCAAATAAAATGTCATGCCTTTCTTCAAAGCACGTCGCAATGATAATGAGATTCTTTTTTACGACAAACAAAAAAGAGAAAAAACATCATCTTAAATCACAAATTTGTTTGGATGCTTCATGGAAAAGTATTATCTTTGCAAAGTTTTATGACAAAATAAATACTATTCGAATATGAAAACAGTAAAGATTCTTATTGCAGGATTCGTGCTCACCACTTTGGTGGCATGTGACAAATTGGCGAAAATCGCAGGACTGGCTTCACAGGAGGAACAAACTGAAATTGAGGCAGAGCCTGCTGAAGATCAGTTGCAACAGCAGGAGGTGGAGCAGATGGCTGAACTCATCAACGAGGTTGCGCTCTGCCTTGACTCTATCCAGGAGCAGGAACAGATGGTGACCATGATGGGAGAGTCTACTCCTAAGGCCGAGATTCTCTCGAAGTTGCGTGCGTTCAGGGAGACGCTGGAGAGAAAGAAGGCTGAGATTGCCCGGTTGACGGAAGAGACGCAGTCGGACAAGAAGACCATTACCAGTTTGAAGAAAACAATTGCCTATCTGAACCAGCAGTTGGAAGAGAAGAGTGCCAGAATTGCCAAGTTGGAAGAGGCGGTGAAGAAGAGAGATGTCAAGATTGCGGAACTTAACAATGAGGTGGATGACCTGACGTTCGAGACCGGCAAGCTGAGGGCTCAAAACCAGGAGCAGGAAAGGCGTCTGAACGAGGGCTACTACATCGTGGGAAAGAAAAAGGAACTGAAGGAGCTCGGTTTGTTGTCTGGCGGTTGGTTCAGCAAGAAGCGTGCCAACTATTCCAACATCGATAACAGCAAGTTCACGAAGGTGGATATACGCAACTTCAAAACATTGGTGATTCCTTCGAAATCGCCTAAGCTGGTGACTGAAAAGCCTGCCTCAAGCTACACGCTGACCAAGAATGGTGATGGCACTTCTACGTTGACAATCACGAATGCCAAGGATTTCTGGGAGGCATCTCCATATCTGATTATCATGGAGTAGGGGGTAATAGATCATTGGCAATTGACAATGATAATTGACAATTAGGGCTCAGAATCTGCTAAAAAACATAAGAAAACGAAGATTTTCGGGCAAAGATAGCTGCCAAGTGCGGGAAAAAGGCTACCTTTGTCCGATTTTTCGTGCATATAGGTGCACGACACAGATGTTTTATATATTTTCAACAAACAAGATGAATGTAATTACAAAGAAGGTTTCGTTGCCTGATGGAAGAGAAATCAGCATCGAAACAGGAAAGCTCGCAAAACAAGCGGATGGTTCCGTGATGCTCCGTATGGGAGACACGATGCTCCTCGCCACTGTCTGCGCAGCGAAAGATGCAGTACCGGGAACAGATTTTATGCCACTCCAGGTAGAGTATCGAGAGAAGTATGCGGCTAACGGCCGTTTCCCTGGAGGTTTCACCAAGCGCGAAGGCAAGGCAAGTGATGAGGAAATCCTCACCTGCCGTCTGGTTGACCGTGCCCTCCGTCCTCTGTTCCCATCCAACTATCACGCAGAGGTTTATGTGAATGTCATCGTCTTCTCTGCCGATGGCAAAGATATGCCGGATGCACTGGCAGGTTTCGCTGCTTCTGCAGCACTTGCTGTGTCGGACATTCCTTTCGAAGGACCTATCTCCGAGGTGCGTGTTGCACGCATCAATGGTGAGTTCGTGATCAACCCCACCTTCGAGCAGTTGAAGGAGGCTGATATGGACTTGATGGTGGGTGCCACCGAAGAGAACATCATGATGGTGGAAGGTGAGATGAAGGAAGTGCAGGAGAAGGACTTGCTCGAGGCTCTCAAGGCAGCTCATGCAGCTATCAAGCCACAGTGCCAGTTGCAGAAGGAACTGATGAAGGAGTTGGGCAAGGATGTGAAGCGTGAGTATTGCCACGAGGTGAACGATGACGACTTGAAGGCTGACCTCGCTGCCAAGTGCTACCAGCCTGCTTACGATGTGACGAAGCAGGGTCTTGAGAAGCAAGCACGTGCAGAGGCTTTCGAGAAGATTCGCGAGGACTACAAGGAGGCATACGCTGCTGCCCACACCGATTTGAGCGAAGAGGAATTGGAAGAGAAATATACGCTGATTGACCGCTACTACCACGATGTGGAGCGTGATGCTATGCGTCGTTGCATCCTCGATGAGGGTGTTCGTCTGGATGGTCGTAAGACCACAGACATTCGTCCTATCTGGTGCGAGGTTTCTCCACTGCCTGGACCTCACGGTTCTTCTATTTTCACACGTGGTGAAACACAGGCACTTGCTTCTGTCACCCTTGGCACCAAGCTTGACGAGAAGCTTGTGGACGGTGCATTGGAGCGTTACTACATGAAGTTCCTCCTCCACTACAACTTCCCTCCATTCTCTACAGGTGAGGCAAAGGCACAGCGTGGTGTGGGTCGTCGTGAGATTGGTCACGGTCACCTCGCATGGCGCGGCATCAAGGGCCAGCTTCCAGATGATTATCCATACACTATCCGTGTGGTTTCCGACGTGTTGGAGTCTAACGGCTCTTCATCAATGGCCACCACTTGTGCTGGTACGCTCGCTCTGATGGATGCAGGTGTGCCCATCAAGAACCCTGTAGCAGGTATCGCTATGGGTCTGATCAAGAACCCAGGTGAAGACAAGTATGCAATCCTTTCTGACATTCTTGGCGATGAGGACCACCTCGGCGACATGGACTTCAAGACCACCGGTACGAAGAACGGTCTGACTGCCACTCAGATGGACATCAAGTGCGACGGTCTTTCTTATGAAATTCTCGAGAAGGCGCTCATGCAGGCAAAGGCTGGTCGTGAGCACATCATGGGTGAGATGATGAAGACCATCTCTGAACCACGTCCTGAGCTCAAGCCACACGTACCACGCATCGAGCAGATTATTATTCCTAAGGAGTTCATTGGTGCAGTCATTGGTCCTGGTGGCAAGGTTATCCAGCAGATGCAGGAAGACACGAAGACTGTCATCACCATCGACGAAGAGGATGGTGTGGGCAAGGTGCAGATTTCTGCTCCCGACCGCGATGCCATCGAGGCTGCTATTGCCAAAATCAAGGCGATTGTGGCTCTTCCCGAAGTGGGCGAAGTCTATCATGGCACCGTCCGTTCAGTCATGCCATACGGATGCTTCGTGGAATTCTTGCCAGGCAAGGACGGTCTGCTTCACATCTCCGAGATTGATTGGAAGCGTCTCGACACAGTCGAGGAGGCTGGCATCAAGGAAGGTGATGAGATTGACGTGAAGCTGATTGAGATTGATGAGAAGACGGGCAAGTACAAGCTCTCTCGTCGTGTGCTCATCGAGAAGCCTGCTGACTATGTGGAGCGTCCACAGCGTGAACGTCGTCCTCGTCCTGAGCGTGGCGAACGTCGTCCTCGCCCAGAACGTGGCGATCGTCACCCACGTCAGGAACGTCAGCCACGTGAGTCTCAGAACGATGCTCCTGCACAGGAAGGAGGCGATTTCCGTTCTGCACTCGACGATCTGTTGAAGTAAACAACTACTGATATATGAAGAAGGGGGCGTGTCAAATTTGACACGCCCCCTTCTTCTGTGATGATTGATCCACCTCGTCAGTATCCTAATGTCAACTCCATAGGTGGTGTGGTGCCACCTACAAGGATGCGTTTGCCGCCCCGATCGACAAACACATATTTCTCCATGCCCGCCTTGTTGGGGTCGGTCATGTGGTAGATACTATGTCCGCAGGGTTTCAGTCGGAGGGTGAATGCCTGTCCAGCCTCGATGTCGTTTATGGTCATCACACCGATACTGTTGTCATTCTTGAACCGCATGTAGTTGAACCGCATGGTGGTGCTGCCACTTTCGTTCATATAAACAGGACCTTCTTTGGGTCTCTCGTCGTAGGTGACGTATGGGAAGCCGTTCTGTTGGGCCACTTCGCTCATAGAGAGCTTGCGACCGCTGTTGCTGGAGTCGGAGCCTTCTTCCTTGTTGTGGCTTTCGTTGTCATTGGTACCATTGCTGCTATTGCTACCCATGCTACCCATGCTACCATTACTGCCATTACTACCAATATTACCAATGCTACCATAGTCCTTGTCATCATCGTTGTCGCTGCCATTGCCTGTTATCGACTCAAGCACCTCGTCTAAATCCATACCGTTATCCTGCATGTAGGAGTAGCCCCACCAGCCAAGGCCGCCGAGAACGAGGAGAAAAATCAGCACAGCCGCACAGCCACATCCGATGCAACCTTTGCCGCCCATGCCTTTCTTCTGGGGTTGGGTCGGAGGAGTCTCATTGGGAGGGGTGGACGCCGTCGTTGGAGGCTCAGGTGCTATTGGTGGCTCCAGTGCTGTTGGAGGCGCAGGTGCAGTTGGAAACTCAGGTTCAGTCGGAGGCTCAGGTGTTGTTGGAGGCTCAGCCGATGTTGGTATGGTTGGTGGCTGTGGAGGGAGTGGGGCTGATGGTGTCTCCACTGGTGGTGTCTCCTCAGTTGCAGCCACGGGTGTGTCGTCGGTTGCTGGTTGTGTGAGGGTCGCTCCGCAATTGCCGCAGAACTTTGCTCCCTCAGGATTCTCGAATCCGCATTGTCCGCAAAATGCCATAGTCTTATAGGTTTTATGAGTTAATATCAATGATGCGTTATCAATTTCCTCGGATGTAATCAATCATCATCTCCAGTTCGTTGTAGTACACTTCCTGTTCCTCATACACTTCCACAACTGCATCGTAACCTGTCTGGGTCACCATGTCGAAATTGTCCACGCGCCAATCGCCATTTTCCAGCACCAGATGGAGTTTCATCTTGCTTCCAAATTGCTGACTGATGTCCACCAGCACTTCAGCGCGATGCATGGTGATGCCGGTCACCTCCAGAATCTGGTAGCTCCAGTTCTCGTCGAGGTCATCTTCGTAGTTGGCCAAAGTCCAGTGGTTGGACAATAGGTGCGCCTCTGTCAAGTCTTTTTTCTCAATCCTCGCCTTCTTCTCTGCCAAGGCGCGAATCTTCAGGTAATGATTGGAGCAGCATTGTTGGTCATCCATCAGTTTGTAGAAGGCGTTGACTCTTTCTTTGATGTGCTTCTCTGAATGCAGTTTGTCGTTGGGCGCAGGATTATCATTGACAATGGTGTCACCTTCGATGCTGTCAAGCATCATGGAAATCTCCATCATGTTGATGGTGGCGGTGTCTATCCCGATGCCGTGACCGCCATCGATAACGGAGTCGGTGTCTGTTCCATCGCCAAGAACGCCATTGAAGATGCCTCCCTTGAGGCAACTTGTCATCATCAGCAGGCTTCCTGCCGCACCTATAGTTATCATCATCTTTTTCATCTTCAATTATCCATTATGAATGATTATTTTTCTGCCACGTATGCATCGCCCAAAAAGTTCCCACGGCAGATGAGGAGACTGTCGCCGCCAGGATAAACAGAGACGATGGCTGAGTTGTATTTGATGTATTCAGCATAGCGTTCGGGTTCACCCCGCAGACGATCCCGCTGGATGTGGTAAGTGGCGAAGATGCCTTTGCCGTAACTCACCAGACGCACATCCTTCACCGTGTCCCGCTCCCAATACATATTCTCTTTCAGGTGCATCTCGACTGTGCCGATGGGATGGAGTGTGTCGCCCTCTATAGGAGTGAGGTGGAAGGTGATGAAACCGCCTGTGGAGGCTTGACGGTAGGTTACTCCATCGAGCGGCATGGGGTTGCCTTCGTGTATAGGCAGGTTCACATTCACGTTCACTTTGCTCAGATGGGCCACCTCTTCAGGTGTGGTAGGCTTCTTTTCTTTGAACACAGAGGGAAGCCAGAACTCGCCAGCCATTTCATACGTCCATCCGTCCATGATGGGCTGCCCCGTCTTTCCGCCGTTGATGACGGGACGTCCCCAATTGCAAGCCGTCAGCAACATGAGGGTGCAGGCGAGGCTTGCTGCTGCTTTCAGCATGCAGTTCCCGTTTTTCTTGGTTTTCTTCATAGGCTTTGTATATTTTCTTGATGGACTATTGATTGGGGTGTGTGAGCGGCACAATCTTCGTTCCGCAGTTTGTGCAGAACTTGTCGCCCGCTTTGAGGGGGGCACCGCAGTTTGTGCAGAATTTTGGTGTGATGAGTGGTGGCTCCACTGGTTGTGTGGCCTTCTCCTCCTCGGCTTGTTGTTGTGCCATAATTTGTTGCAGTTGTTGCAAAAGTTGGTCACGCTCTGCACCTCGTTCCATTGGCAAAAACATCCACTTGACCATGTATTCCAGTCCTGGTGCAAGTCCGATGGCACCTTCGCGGCTCACCATGTAGAAGGCCTCTTTCTCCAGTGGATGCTGCTCGTCGTACTCCTTGGCGAAGCGGAAGAGGTCATCGGCTGTGAAAGGCTGTCCTGTCGTTGCCAGCCGCCACACCAGACAGCTGTTGATGGCGATGGCCAAGGCCTGCAAGAGGTAGTGGTAATGTCCCGTCCAAAAAGCCTCTTCTGTGTATTGCTGTGGGGTTTTCTTGCTATTGGTTTCCATAATCGTTGTTGCTGATGTTTATGACTTTTTGACTTTCGAGGCTGCGTTTGAGAAGTCCTTCACAAGATTTGTGTAGTATTCCACATCGTGCATGACGCCGTCCACTTTCGAGTCGCGTCCCCAGTTGCCTGTGTAGGAAGCGCCTATCTCTTGGTAGCCGGAGGCGATGCCCTTGGCCACGTCCAGTTTGTCTGTCTTTGTAAGTACCTTTTGGATGGTCTTGGCTGTTCCCTCGCTGAAGCGGAGTCCGGTGTCTTCTGCTAACGGGACGCCCTTCTTGGAGAGCGATTGTCCAGCTGACTTGTTCACCCAGCCGATGACCTTCTCTGCTTGTTTCCCTGCGAGGAAGTAGTTGGTCTTGTGCGCCATGGCAGTCTTCATCGTGTCGAGCACCTCGTCAGGATTCTTGCCGCTAGTTATGGCTTTCAATCCCTCCTTGATGCCTTCTGCTCCTACAACCATCGTACCTTCAACCCACACATTTTTGGTGATGTCGCCGGCTTGATTCTGCAAGATACCCAGCCCGCCATCGATGGCACCATTCACGACAGCCTTCCCTATGCTTTCACCCTTTGAATAGGCTTCGCTGGCGGCTGGTAACACAGAGTGAGCCATGGTGTAGATGTTCTTTACCAAACGCCCACCGCCTGGCACTAGTTCGCCCATGACGTTGATAGTGGTGGTGGCTGCGGTGTCGATGACCTCGGCTGCCTTATAGGCTTTGTCGTAGAACGCTGCCTCCTTCATCTGCCGCTCATGTTCCAGTTCTGCCGATGCCTGTTCCTTTTCCAATAGGTTATAAATCTTATACTTGTTCTGGGCATCTTCTCCTTCGAGACCGAAATGCTTGGCAAGTCTTTCCAGTTGCGCCTTTTCCCTTGCTGCTGCTTCCTTCTCGGCTGCTTCCTCGGCGGCTTTCTGCTCACGGTAGGCTTGCCCCTGTGCATCTCTTTCTGCATTTAGTCTTTCGTTCTGTGCACGCTGCTCCGCCACGTCTTTTGCCGCCTTGTCGCCGACCTCCTTGAAGTAGCCGCTGTTTTCGGCACGGTAACGGACATTCTCGGCAAGGCTCTCTGGCGTGTAGTGAGTGCCCATCTCGCTCTCGTAGCCACCGTCGGGGGTGGGGTAGTAGTTGAGCGGTTTGCCTGTGATGGGGTCACGCATGGTCAAAGTGCCGTCGGGGTTCTCCCTCATGTACTCGTTCCAGTAGGCACGGTTCTCGCCCAGCGGGTCTTCTGGTTCTTTCGGCTCAGGCTCTTTGGGTTCCGTCTCCTCTTCCTTCTTCTTCTCGGGTTCGGGTGGCAGACCATCGGATGGTGTGTCGGGCGTGGGTGCACCTCCGCCACCACCACCTCCTCCTGATGGACCAACACCCAGCACGCTTCCGACGCTGGAGCCTGTGGCAGAGGCGATGCCGCCGCCAATCAGTACGCTGCCAATGGTGCTGATGATGTTGATGATAGTGGTTGGGATGGGTCCTGCGTGGTCGCCTGTCTCTTCCATGTACTCCTTGAGCACCTTGGTCAGGTCGTCCATCTGGTCGATGAGTTTCAGACGGTCTTCTTCGGAAAGTTCCTTCACGTCGCCGTCAAGCAGCACTTCGTCAATCTTGAACTGCACATAGTGTGTGTCCTCCGTTTCGCTATGTCCCAGTTCCTCGTCATCATCTACCTGCAGAAGCGTCACCTCATAGTAGCCACGCAAACCGCCTCGTTGGGTGTAGAACAATGACATGTCTGCCTTGCTGGGGATGACAGAATGGTGCTCAGGAGGAAGTCCGCGTCCCCCTCCCCAGTCGTAGCTGCCTCCAGGGTAGTAGTCGAAGGAGTAGCGGTTGGAGTTCTTGTCGTATGTGAAGAGAATCTGTGATGCAGTTAACGTATAGACGCCAAGCAAGTCACCGTTCGGAAGCCCTGTCCAGTCAGAGGTGACCGTCACGGTCGTCGGCTCGTTCAGATAGACATAAAATGTCAAGGGGGAATAGGGTATCTTCGCGTCTTCTGGTTCGTCGCCTATTGGTGTGATGTTGCACACGGTGGCTTTGAAGCCCATGATGTAGCGTTCTTTCGCTTCCCACATGGCATCGGCGATGCCGTTGAGGTCGAGGTTGCCTTTCTTGTCGAGGTGGAAGAACTGCACTGGCTCCACCCATTGCCCTTCTTTCTTTTGTGCAAAGATGGCGGTGGGCAACAGCATGAACAGCAGTACCATCATGGTAGTCATCAGCGGGTTGGGCTGATGAGTGGGGTTGGGCTGAACAGGCAATGGCGGTGGAGGCGGTGGTGTGGTTTGTAGTGGTGGTGGCGGTGGTGTGTTCGCTTTGTCACGGGCGATGTATTCCTGCACCGCCTTCTCAATCGCCTCCTCAACCGCAAACTCCGCTTTGAGTTCCCAGCGCATGTCTTCGATGAGTTGTTCGCGCTCAGGTCCTGCCTCCATGGGGATGTACCACCACTTGGTCAGGAACTCATAGCCTTTGCTGAAGCCGATGGCTCCCTCACGTGTCACCATGAAGAACTGAGGGGACTGTATGGGGTTCTCCTCGTCATAGCGCAGGGCAGTCTCATAGAGGTCTTTGACGGTGACGGGTTGCTGGGTGTCGCTTCTGCGCCACACCCAGCAGTATTGCATGGCCACGGTCAGCGCCTGAAGAAGTGAATGATAATGCCCCTTCCACACTGCGTGGTTGGGTTGCTGAGATGGTGAGTTGCCATTGTCTTGCATAGGTTCAGGTTTTGATGATGTGCAAATGTACAGATATATTCGGAAACGGCAAACAAAAAGGCAAAAAAAGTGGAATCAGAAAGAACTGATTCCACGAATGATTCTTTGGATGCCTTCTTTTAGAAGGCTGCGTTGTGTGGCGAGATTGATGCGGATGTAGCCTTCTCCTGCCGTTTGTCCGTACATGGTGCCTGGGTTGACGCGCACTTTGTGGTGGTGTAACAGATGGTGGGCCACTTCCTCTGAAGTTTTGCCTGTGGCAGCAATGTTCACCCACATCAGGTAGGTGCCCTCCAGCTCTGTGACAGGACATTCAGGATGTGACTCTTCGAGCATTTGCTTGGCCACCTGATAGTTGCCGTAGATGTATTGGTTCAGTTCGTCGAGCCAGGCTTCTCCCTCGTCGGAGTAGGCCGCTTGCAGGGCAATGACTCCAAAAGGGTTGACGTCGCACACTTCGTTGATGTTGATGGCCTTGTCCACTTTCTCCCTCACCTCCTTGTCCTTCACGATGATGTTGGCTATCTGCAAGCCTGCGATATTGAAAGCTTTCGAGGGTGAAATGCACACGGCGCTGTTCATGGTGAATGGTGCGGAGATGGAGGCGAAGGGGGTGTAAGTGTGCCCAGGCATGACGAACTCGCAGTGAATCTCGTCGCTGATGACGAAGACTTGGTGCTGGAGGCAAATCTCGCCCATGCGTGTCAGTTCTTCCCGTGTCCATACGCGACCTGCTGGGTTGTGTGGATTGCAGAGCAGGAACACCTTCACGGCAGGGTCGGCACATTGCTGCTCGAAGTCCTCCCAATCCACAGTATAAGACCCTCCCCAAGACCCTCTCCCCAACCCTCCCCCATAATGGGGAGGGAGACCATGCGGAGTCTTGTCATTGGAGAACAAGCCGGAGGGTACCCCCTCCCCATTATGGGGGAGGGTTGGGGAGAGGGTCTTCAGCGGATTCTCTGCCAAGATGCAGCCGTTGTTTCTGATGCTGGAGAAAAAGCAGTTGTACACAGGTGTCTGCACCAGCACCTTGTCGCCGGGTTGAGTCAGGGCTTTAATGATGGCGGAGATGGCAGGCACCACACCACTTGTGTAGATGAACGAGCTTCTGTCGATGCTCCAATGGTGCCGACGCTCGAACCAGCGGATGGTAGCCTCATAATAACTCTCAGGCACGAAAGTGTAACCAAAACAGCCGTGCTGCATGCGCTCTCTCAGGGCTTTCAGAACGCAAGGAGCCGTCTCGAAATCCATGTCGGCCACCCATAGCGGGACAATCTCAGGGCTTTCCATCTCGTCCCATTTCACGCAGTTGGTGCCGCTTCTGTCGACGATTTTATCAAAGTCGTGAGTTTTCATTTTCAGTTCTTCTATCGTTTCGTTGGCAAAGATACGAAAAAATTTTCATTGAATCCTCAAAGTCAGCCACTTAAATTGTACAATCGCGGCTCTTCGTGTAACACGAATGAGGATGTTGAAATGTTACACTTGTAACACACCCAGTGTTACAAGTGTAACAGTGGATGTGTTACAAGTGTAACACTGGGTGTGTTACAAACGTTACATTTAGCATGTGTCGCATGTGATGCTGAAAGACCCGTCATCGCTCACTTTCCGTTCACAATCACCTGGGCATTGGCAGGCTGCTTCTGGTTCTCATCCCAAATGAGTTCGCCCACTTTGCCTTCGACGATGACTGTGCCGCTGGTGGGGTTCTTGATGCTGTGTACATTGCCTCGGATGGTGCCGTTGACGGTGGAATATTCCAGAATGAGGTTGGCATCCTCGCCAAAGGTGCAGTCTTCGAGCGTGAGGCCATCGACATAACAGAACAGTTGCTCGCCTGTCAGGTGGCAACGCACAAGGCGTATGTTCTTGCCGTACCAAGCCAGATACTCCCCATTCACCTCCGAATCATAGATGGTGACGTTTTCCGATTCCCAGAAAGAGTCTTTGGAGTTGATGACAGCGTGGTGTATCTCCACATTCTTAGCATACTGAAAGGCGTAGTTGCCCTCTTGGTGGTAGTTCTCGATGAGGATGTTCTCTGAGTGCATGAAGGCATAGTCGCAATTGTCAATACGCACGTTCTTGAGGTGGATGTTCTTGCAATCCCACAGGTATTGTTCTCCATTGGGAAAGTTGGTGTTCTCCACATAGATGCCATCCATCCGACGGAAGAGTTTGGGAGCATCCACCTTACAGTTGGTCATGCGGCAGTTGCGTGAATACCAAAGGCTGCTACGTGCACTCTCGGCAAAGTAGCAGTTGTTCACACGGAAACCGTCGGTCTCCCAAAATACGTACTTGCCCTCGAAAGTGCAGCCTTCAGCCTCGATGTTGCTGCTTTCCTTGATGGACGACTCGCCAATGTGGATGGTCACACCTTCCAGACGTAGATTGTGTGAGGCGTACAGGGGACGCTCTCCTCCAAACTCCTGATTCTTAATAATTTTCATAAATGGTTTCGGTCTTAATGAGCGATTCTTTTTCTGTTTGTGTTGTTTGGTTCTTAGCCTCTTCCATGCTGATGTTGCTCCATCCTCTTCGGCTCAGTCGGAACAGGAAAGCAGCTCCTCGCCAACAGAGCTCGATGCACATGGCAATCCACACTCCGCGCAAGCCCATGGTGGGAGCCAGCATCAAGGCCAAAGTGAGGCGCACGATCCAGATGCTGGCCAGATTCATGAGGCTTGGCACCAACGTCTTGCCTGAGCCCACAAACACGCCATACGCCACGATGCTGGCGGCAAACATGGGTTCTGCCCATGCCTCGATGCGCAGCACTTCAGAGCCGAGTGCCACGACGGAAGCATCGGTGCTGACCATCTGCATCAGTTCGGGTGCAAACACACCCATCAGGATGCCCATCACCGCCATTACGGCCATGCCTAAGGTAACCGAAATCCACGCAAAACTCCGCATCAAGTCCTTGCGACGAGCTCCGAGGCTCTGCCCCACCAGCGTGGTGGATGCCTCAGCGATGCCATATCCAGGCATGTAGCAGAGGCTTTCAATGTTGATGCCGAACGTGTTGGCTGCGATGGCAACAGAACCTAAAGGGGCGATGATGCCTGTGATGGCAATTTGTGCACCGCACATCACACCTCGTTCCAAACTGATGGGGGAACCGATGACAAAGGCTTTCTTGAGGGTCATGCGGCTGGGAATGTAATGATAAAAGACCCTCTCTGTCCTTCGGACATCTCCCCTATAATGGGGAGAGCCATCCGGCTTGTTTGCTGGCGACAAAGACCCCGCATGGTCTCCCTCCCCATTACGGGGGAGGGTTGGGGAGAGGGTCTGTTGGTCTAAGGCAAAACGCAGTTGGGGGTCGCGCACCGACATGAAGTAGAGCATCAGCCCCATCGTGATGGCGTATGCCAAGAAGGTGCCGTATGCAGCTCCTGCTGTACCCATGTGGAGAACGAAGATGAAGAGATAGTTGAAAATCACGTCCAACACACACATAAGGGCATTCAGCAGACTTGGCACTTTAATGTTGCCGCTGCATCTCAAACTGCCCGCTGCCAGCATGTTGATTTCCAGCACGGGAAGTGCCATAGCCACGATAGTGAAGTATTCGGAGGCACCTGCATGAATCGATTCGTCTGCCCCAAGCCAAACGGGTAAGTATGGGGCGATGAGTATGCCGATGAGGGTCAACAGAAGACTGAATGTAAGCCCTGCAAAAAGCCCTTGCCGGATGATGTTTCTGGCGCCACGCAGGTCTTCGGCACCCACATAGTGCGCCACCTGCACGGAAAAGCCTGCCGCAAAAGCTGAGCATAAGCCGCCAAAAAGCCAGATGGTAGTGGACACCAATCCGACTGTGGCGGACTCTTTCGTGCCGAGATGCCCCAACATGGCGGCATCGATAATCTGCATGGCTACCGACGAAATCTGCGCCACCATGGCTGGAAGGCTCAAAAGAACAGTCAGCCGCAGCTTTTCTTGCCACGACATGTTTCTCGCACCTTTCCTCACCAGCGCCAGCAGTTCGTCTTTCGTCAGACTCATCGTTTGTGTGTGTTCTTTCTTGCTTGGATGGGCGGTGTGTCCACCGAATGCATCACTTGAGTGCTTCAGCCACCGCCTTCTCCAATGCCTCGCCTCTCAGATTCCTCTTCAATATCTTGCCGTCAGGGCCAAAGAGGATGATTTGTGGAATGCCGTTGATGCCATAAGCATCGCTACCAGCTTTCTGGGCATTCAACATCTGGGGGTAGGGGATGTGCAGTTGCTCGATGGCGCGCTGTGTGTCTTCGGGCTTGTCCCATGTGGCCACACCCAACACTTCGAACTTGTCGCCCTTGTATTGGTTGTACACCTTGATGAGGTTGGGAATCTCGGCCTTGCATGGACCGCACCAACTGGCCCAGAAGTCAACGAGCACATACTTGCCTTTGCCTACATAATCAGATAACTTCGTCACTTTGCCGTCATATTCGGCTTCGAAGTCCTTGAACATCTTGCCTTCGCTGGTCTCCATCTGCACCTGCCAACTTTTCTTGGATTCGATGATGGTGGCATCTTGCTTCAGGAAGTCGTCGTTGTCCACGTAGGCAATCAATTCTTCTGGTGACATGACGGCCGACAAAACGCTTCTGACCACATAGACTCCAGCCTCATTGTGGTTCTCCTTGACGAACTCGATAGCCATCCCTTTGACTACGGTCATTTCATTGCCATCTTCAGGCACGGCGTTGAGTTTCTCGAAGAAGGGTGCCAGCTTGGCGTTCACTTCTTCTCTTGTCATGGCTTTTGTGGCAGGTTTTGAGTCCTGTGCACAACTTGTTGCAGTCATCATGGCCAGCACTGCAAACATCGCGATAATTTTCTTCATAGTTGTTCTTGCGTTGTTAGTTAATGTATGGTGATATTTTATTTTCCGCCAGCGGGAAGGAACTTCAACCAGAAGTTTTCCATTGTCTTCCGCAAATGCAAAGTCGTTCCCTCGCCTTCATCGATGCTGTGGGTGCGCATGGGGTAGGAGACTTGGTAGAACATTTTGCCTTCTTCAATGAGTTTGTTGACCAACATCTCGCAGTTCTGATAGTGTACATTATCATCTCCTGTGCCGTGAATCAAGAGCAGGTTACCCTCCAAACCTTCAGCGTAATGAATGGGCGAACCTTTCTCGTAACCTTCGGGATTGTTCTGCGGCGTGTTCATGTAGCGTTCTTGATAAATGGTGTCGTAGAGGCGTTGGTCTGCCACAAATGCCACAGCAATGCCCGTCTTGAACACTTCTGGATAGCGGAACATGCAGTTGAGCGTCTGACTTCCTCCACCGCTCCAGCCAGTGATGCCGATGCGCTCCGTGTCGATGAAAGGGAATTGACGTGCCAAGTCGAGGATGCCGTTGGCTTGGTCTTCGCTGGCAAATGTGCCCACCTCTCCGTAGATGCACTTGCGCCACTCTCTGCCTCGAGGTGCTGCAGCACCACGGTTGTCGATGCTCACGATGATGTAGCCGAGGCTGGCCAAATACTGATGCCAAGTGCTGCTCGACCACACATCCTGTACGGTAGAATTGGCAGGCTCTCCATACACGTCAATAATTACGGGGTATTTCTTGCTGGCATCGAAATTGTATGGCTTTATCATCCATGCGTCAAGCATCAGTTCGCCCGATTTCACTTTCACAAATTCTTTGGGATGTATGCCAAGCGCGTCAAATTCTTGCTGTGCCTTGCTATTGTCCACCATTGTTCGTACCGTTTTGCCCGAAGGGAAAGACTGCATGTCTGTCTGTGGCACGGTCTTGGCATTGCTGAACGTATGCACAGCCCATGTGCAGGTAGGAGACATGTTGTAGCTGTGCTGTCCCTTCTGCTTGGCATCGCTCACCAACTCGCATTTGCCATCGCCAAACAATTTGGCTCTGTACAGATAGCGTTGTGTGGCATTGTCGGGCGATGCGATGAAATACACATAACCACTCTTTTCATTCATGCCTACTAACCTAATCACATCAAAGTTCCCTTTGGTGATGAGGGTTGTCTGCTTGCCATCGGCACTCACGCGATACAGGTGCCTCCATCCATCACGTTCACTCATCCATGTGAAGAACTTGTTGCCTTTCAACCACTGTATTTTATCGTTCGTCTCCACCCAAGCCACGTCGCTGTCCTCGAAAAGCTGGACCAAATCTTGTTTTCCAATTGTCGCTGTCCACACTTTGTTGCAGTGCTGTGGACGATCCATTTGCTGGATGAACAACTGATTCGTACCAGGTACAAACTCCATTCTCGGCAGATAGTTGTTGCGCTCGTCGCCAGGAATCGGTAGCCAGGTTGTCTCACCACCTTCAGCGTTCACATAGCCGATCTTTACAGCGCTGTTTGTTGTGCCTGCTTTGGGGTATGGGAAGTGTTGAACGGTAGGGTAGATGCTGTCCACATTGTTGATGATGTCGAACCAACCCGTTCCGCTGGTGTTGCTCTGCCAATAGGCGATGTACTTGCCGTCACCGCTCCAACGGAAACCGTCGCGACAATCAAACTCTTCTTCGTAGACCCAATCAAATGTGCCGTTCACGATAGTGTCGTTGCCGTCTGTTGTGATAGCTTGGTAGGTCTTTGTTGACAAATCTTCTACGTAGATGTTGTTCCTGCTCACATAAGCGACCTTGTTGGCATCTGGTGAAAATTTAGCAAACATCAGGCTGCTCTTGGGTAGTCCTTTGCCCAGCTGATGCAATTCCCCGTTCTTTCGGTTCAGCACCCAATAGTCCCCCCTGGTGTGGTAGCGCCACACCTTCTTAGTGTCTGTGAAAAACAGTACTTTTTCTTGATTATCGCTGAAAATGATATCCATGACAGGTTTTTGGTCAAAGAAATACTCTCCGTTCTCTTTGTCCACTACAAGTTGTCCTGACGGAATCAACACAGTCTTGCTTTCATCTTTCGCAGAGTAGACAGCGACTTCAGGTTTGCTCGTTTCGTCATTCCAGTTTACCTGCAGGTAGTGTTCACCATCAGGCATCCATTCAATATGTGTAGGATAAGATGGGTAAACAATGGCACCGTAAGCTCTTAACTGCAACATTCTGGCAGTTTCATCTTGTTCCTGTGCAATAGCGATTCCACTACACATTATTAATATATATATAAGGAACCCTGTCTTTAATAAGTTTCTCATTTGTCTTTTGTTCTAAAATTTGTTGCAAAGATAGGTCTTTTCTTTCGTAAAGGGGGCTTTTTCTGTGTTTATAAATCTTAAAAGTCGACAAAATGAAAGAATTTTCTCATTTTTCCGAAAAAAGTTCGCGAAAGATTTGGTCAGTATTTAAAATGGTCGTACCTTTGCACTCGCTTTCGGGAAGCAACTGGGGTACGTTCTCCGGATGCACTATCATGCTCGCTTCTCGGAACGCGAAGCTCGATCTTT